>NZ_RAZS01000002.1:0-898078 GCF_003626545.1 Micromonospora musae | reverse complement strand
ACGATCGACGAGTCGATGCTGATTGTCCACTGCACCGGTGTCCCGTCGTCATGCACCTGCGCCGCGGCCAGGATCCGATCCCACGTCCCGTCAGCGGTCCACCGGCGCAACCGTTCGTGGCAGGTCTTCCACGGCCCGAAACGTTCCGGCAGGTCACGCCACGGCGCACCCGTGCGCAGCTTCCACAGAATCCCGTTAATGACCTGACGGTGATCCCGCCACCGCCCCCGCGCACCACCCGGCTCCGGAAGCAACGGCGCAATCACCACCCACGCCTCATCGGTCAACTCACCACGACGCACCACCGGCACATCGTCAACCATCAACCACTACAAGATCGACAGGACACGCCCTAGGCGGCGACTGCAGGGAATACTACGAGCGACCCGTCACCGCTTCGTTCGATCTCGATCGCCACGTCAGCTTGGTGGGTTCCCAGGTTGAGGCCGTCACCCAAGGCGCGCAGCCGATATGCGGCTTTGAGCAGGTCGTCGACCTCACCCTGTGTAAACATGATGCTGCGGAAACCGCCGGGACGCTTCAGCTCGAGAGCCGACAGTCGAAGCAGGATTGAGGTGATGCCTGATTCCAGCTCGTCCACGCGACGCTCGTCGTCGCGGAGGCTCCCGATAAAGCTCTTGAACGGATTGCCCGTATCCCCCTGTTGAGCGTGTTCAACTGCTTGAAGGACGAGCACTCGGCGTTTGAGAGCAATGGCGAGTCGGGCAAGCTCCACGTGTGCGCGGAATGTGCCACCTTCCTCGTTGACACCAGGGAACGATTTCGTCAACGTGCCGAGTTCCACCGGGCCGTCGGGCAGCGCAGCTAGCGCCTGTTGCCATTTCATGAGCCGACGCTTGATTCCTTCGATCGCCGTGTTGATCGCGTACGACGAGGAATCCAGCCCTAACGACAGGCCGACTCGGCCCTGGTCGAGGAGAACCGACGTCGCCTTGTCGATCGCGTCACGACAACCGTCCAGGGCGTTTCGCTCGCTCTCCAGGTTGTCCTCGTGCAGCTGCTCCAGGAGGTCGGTGATTCGCTCGATTGCTTTCTGGCGCTGATGATCCGCGTAGGCGCTGACGCCGACCGCGACGGCCATCAGCACGAGCGGTGCGGCCACTGTCAACGCTCCGGCGCTGGCCGCTGCCACACCAGCCGTGGTGGCCGAGCCGGTTGCCGCACCTGCAACAGCAGCCTTGCCAGCGACGGGCACGAACGTGGCTTGGGCTGCGATGCCGGTGGAGTTGACCAGCGCACTGTGAATACCTCCTGCGGATGCCCTCGATGCCATGGGTCTGACAAGTCCTTTGCCGACCTGTGCGGCGACCTTCGCCGGCACCACCATTCTGTAGAGCACGTCACCGGTAGCGGCGACGTTCAACGTCGGAGGCGCTGACCTCGCCGTCTGAGCCACGAGGTGCGACAACTGCTGAGCGAGCGGACTGGCCGCATGAAGCGGTATCCCACCGCTCCGATCGCGTGTGGTTGACACCGGATGCGCTTCCAGGCTGGCGACGGGAGAATCCGCAAGTGCTGCTAGGACTGTTCTCAACTCAGCGAGTCGACCCGGCGTCATGCCCTCATCACCCAGCACGTCCGGCACATCCACGGCCTCTGTAGCGAGTGTCCACACTGGCACGGGCACATTGTTATCAGTGGTCACGCCTGCCCCTCCCCCAAAACTGACATCACCCTAGGCAGTGGTTGCGATACCAACAACAGCCTCGGGCCGCACACAGACGACCTTGACCAAATTGTCGCCGCTATTCCTTGTCGGGCACTTCGGACATTCAGTCGGGTGAAGATGGCCGGATAGGAGCGGCCCCGGGACGGTGGACCTTCGTCAGCGCCGCCATCCACTCCGAGTCACCCTGACCCTGTAGCAAGATGACGCCGTTGTCTCTGCAGATGGCTGGCCACGAACGGTCCGTGCATCTCGAGACGAACAGGACCGGCGTCGCGACGACTCCGCGTGCCGCGAGGCGGTGGCGGTATTCGAGGACCTGGCCGAGACCCAGCCGAAGCTGCTCGATCTCGTTATCCCCGACCAAGCTCTTCACCTCGGCGATGAACTGCCGCCCGTCGGCGTCCCGCCAGGCCAGATCCACCGGTACGCCGTGCAGTCCCGCACCAACCCGTACACCTTCGGCGGTGAGGTGGTTGATCAGCGCCCGGCACAGCCGATCGTGCTCACTCACTCCGGCCCGGTAGGCGGCCGCGTCGAACGACCGCTGCGCCGGCAGGTCGGCCGGCACCGCCGGCCCTGCGTACTCCCGATCGAAGCCCCGAGCGCCGGTCTCGGCGGGTGGCGCACCGGCGAGCAGGGTTTCGGCGGCCTGCCATGCTCGACCGGCGACCTCGGCCCGGTATCGGCTCTGGAACGGGAACGGGCCGGCCGCCACCCAGGCATTGAGCATCCGGGCGGCGGCCATGACCGGCGGCTGCCGGAGCAACCACAGCGCCGTGTCGATGTCCGGGCAGGTGAGGAGCAGCTTCTCCTCGGCGAGGGTCTTCGTCCGGTCCTCCTGCATGTCGATGCCGCGCCGTCCCCACTCCTCCAGGTCGGCCGCACCCGCATCCATGGCGTGCACGACGGGTGCCCCCGCCACCCGCAGCCACACCTCCTCACCGGACTCGTACACCCCGAGGGTTTCCAGCACTCCGACGGTCAGTCGCAGCAGCGGACCGTGGCCCTCGTTCACCCGCGACAGCAGCCAGTGCCGGCCGGCGGTCGGTGCCGCGTCGGGCACCGTCATCCGGGCCACCCATCCGGCGAGGGCCCACGCAGCACGCTGCGGTTCATCCAGCCCGTCGGCCCAGTGACCGTCGAGGGCAGCCGGCGCCGAATCGAGCGGTGCCGGCTCCGGGTCGGCGAACACCCAAGCCGCGAGGTCGGCCGGTTGGGTGAGCTGCCACAGCCGCGACCGGCGGGCCGCCAGCATCTCGGTCAGCTCCTCGACGTCGTCCGCCGACCACAAGCCGGTCGGCACTGACTCGGTCGTCACGCCTTGGCCTTACGACCGCGGGTCGCCTTCGCCGGGCGCCACGACGTCAGCGCCTCGTCCGTGAGGTGCAGCCGGTTGGTGGTCTCGGCAAGGAAGCCGGCGTAGATGTCCGCCGGCGAAGCGCCCCAGAGCGGGTCGAACTCGCCGTGCCACTGGCGTACCCAGGGAAGGAGCTCGCGCAGCCCCGCGACCAGCGGAAGCAGCCGGTCGCCGTCCCAGCCGTCCTCCTGCTCACGAGCCACGATCAGGGTGGCGAGGGCCTGGGCCTGCTCGCGGTGGTCCCAGCCTGCCCAGCCGACCAGCAGCGACGGGTCACCGTCGCGGCTGGCACCCGGGTACGACATGAACCGCTCCTTGGGCACGTCGAGCTTGCCCCGGTGCTTCCAGTAGCTGCCCTTGAGGAAGTCCGCCGAGGTGTACTTCGGCGGCACCGGGATCTGCTTGCGGAGTTCCCGCTTCGCCGCCTCGTCGGGCAGCGCGTCCTCCTGCCGCTGAAGATCCCACACCTGCTCCCAGTCGGCGCGCTTGGACAGGCCGGAGTCCTTGTAGCGCAGCGCGGCCAGGTGCGGCACGTGCTCGTCGGCGACCAGATCGGCGATCACCTTGCCGAGATCCTGACCGGGCGCGTAGATGCCGGCGACGGTGAGCACGTCGGCGTCGCGGCGCAGCTCGTCGGCGAGCTGGGCAGTGGTCAGCGGGCGCGGCTGCTCCAGGCCGTCGACGTGGTGATACCACAGCTCGCGAGCCTCGCACCGGTCCAGCAGCCAGTCGCGCAGCGCCTTGCGCTGCATCACGTCCCAGCCGTCACTGGCCCACCGCCGCTTGCACTCGGGCCGCTCGATCAACCCGATGTTGCGGTTGCCCTCGATGACCGCGATCCGCCGCTCCACGACCGCCCGGTACTCGTCCGACCAGTGCGCTGGCAGCTCGGTGATCGGCACATGCCCGTGGTGGCTGAACCACTTCGTCTGTATCTCTCCGGCGGCCACCTTGCGAGCGAGCACGATCTCAAAGGCCCGTTGCCCCGGCGTCAGCTCCGGCGCCGAGCCGGCCGGGGCTGTCAACTCCTCGTCCAGCAGCTCGTAGAGCGGATAGACCTGCCAGTCCAACTCCTCCTGCAACGCGACCATCCGCGCGCGGACCGAGCGCCACTCGTCCCGAGCGGTGGTCAGCCGGTCGCGGGTGGGCACGCCAGAGGCCGCGACGGCCGCCGGGGCCACCGTGGCGAGCCGCTGCGCCAGGCCATCGATCTCCCGGCTAAGTTCAAGGGGGTACCCAGCCGGCAGCGGAAACTCCTGCAGCTTGGTACCCGTGAACTCCCAGTTCCATGACCAAGGCTGGTCGGGCATCCCGCTCGATGCCGTCGCGTTGCCCTTGCTGTGGCTGACCTGCTTGAGCCAGAAGCAGGCGGTCGAACTGTTCAGTACGCCGAGCAGCCGCAGGTGATCGTCCTCGGACGCTCCCTCCGCCAACTTGATCACCGGCGCATGACGGTTGAATGCCTTTCCACCACGGTCGAGCACCAGATGAGGGTGGGTTGCAACAGAAGCGAAGGCTAGGGAGAGCGGAGAAAGGTACCGGTCTTTAATCCACCGATACCAGCTCCACCATGGCTCGCCGGAGTCGAGCCGGGTAGTTCCTCCAAAGCCTGTAAGGGACTGAAGTGCGCGACGCATAAGCCAAAGGTGCCGTCCCCAGGCAGCTTTATCGTCAAAGCTGATCAAGTTGCCCCGCTGATCATAAGGAACCAGGGCAACGTCCGATTGGACGAACTCCCAGTCGCGCAGGTTTTCGCCCGTGACGAGAGGACGGGCCATAACACCAGGGGTGTTGGCTCGCCTGTGCCAGCTTCTCGTCAAAAAGAACGGGGCATCCATGCCTGCGAAACTGGCAGGGCCGACCTGTCCGGGGACCTGCCGTCCTAGAAATTCGGCTGAAGCATCTTCGATGGCGGACATAAGGCGCGATGCACCACCACCGGTTAAACTCCAAGGGTAGGAGGCCATCGTCGCCCGCGGGATATCCAGAACATCCACCCACAGACTCTGTGATCCTGGGTGGGAAACCTGCTCGGCTATTGCCTGCCAGACGAGCCCCTGGCTGGGGGTCGCCGGGGCGCTGGGCTCGCCGCGGATGCCCATCACAGTGCGGATCGTGCCCCCGCGGTTCCGGTTGGTGCTGCGACCGATCAGGATGACGGTCGGGGTGCTGTGGCCGGGAATGTAGGCACCGGAGGTGTCGATGACGTGGGTCAGGTTGACGTCGATGGCGAACAGCTTTTCGATCATCCTCTTGCCGAACTCGCGCTTCATAAACGAGTTGGCGGTGATCTGCCCGACCTGCCCGGCACCCTTGCCGTCCCCGTCGCCGGGCTTGGCGAGCTGGAAGAATCGCTGAGCGAAGGGCACCGACAGGGCGTACTTGCCGGCGCAGGCGTCGTACATCTCGCGGTAGGCCTCGTTAAGGCCCTTGTCCTTGACGGTGATGTAAGGCGGGTTGCCCACAACGACGTCATAGCGGCCGGGGCTGAGGATACCGGGATGCTCGTGCACGTCCTCCGTTGCGTAAGCGAACTCCGTCATCGGGTCCTCACCAAAAAGCATGGCCTGTCGCCGCTTGATCAGCGAGTCGCCGACGGCGAGGTTCATCGGGAAGACGTACCCCAACGAGTCGGCGAGCGTCTTGATGCCGCTGGCGCGGAGGGCGGCGACCAGGAGGCGGAAGCGGGCGATGGCTACGGCGAAGGGGTTGATGTCGACGCCGTGGACGGCGTTGAGGGCGAGGCGTACCCGCTCGTGAGGGTCGCGGTTGGGGGCGTGCTGCTCCCACTCCTTCAGGAGCCGATCGAAGGTGCCGAGGACGAAGTGGCCCGAGCCGCAGGTCGGGTCGATCATCTTGACCACGTCGTGGCCGAACTCGGCGATCGCCGGGGTGAGCGTCAGGTCGAGGATGAACTCCTCGACGAACTCCGGCGTTTGCAACAGGGCATAGGTCTTGCGGGCCGCCTCGGAGAGGTCCTGGTAGAGGTCGCCGAGGAAGCGGGTGTCCCACTCCGGGTCGGTGAAGTCGTGCACCAGGCCGCCGGCCTCGCTGCGCCGCCGCCAGAAGGCAATCAGGTTCTTCGCCTCGTCGTGGGACAGCGGGATCTGGTAGAGCGGATTGTGCCGCTTGTCGAAGAGCGACTTGCCGGCCTGGGTGCCGGCGATGGCGCCGAAGCCCTGGTGCAGCCAGTCGCGGAGGGTCTTGTCTGGCTGCTCCCGGAAGAACTGCGCCTCAGCCTCTTCGGCAAGGACTAGCCGGTCCCCCGGGCCCGCCAGGAAGGGGTCGGGCAGCAGGCCGTTGTCCTCGCAGAAGCGTACGAAGACGGTGCCGAGCACCCAGGCGACGGCGACCTGGGTGACCCGCTCGTCCCGCCAGGCTGCCCAGGTGGCGGCGGTACGCCCGACCTTGAATGCGTGGTCGTACTCGCCACGCAGATTGAGGCGTACCTCCTCGACCGACTCGGCCTGCTCCCGCAGGTCCTTCTCAAGGTTCTTGACCTGCTTCTGCAGGTCGGACAAGAGCAGCTTCCGGTCGATCACGCGACGACTCTAGTCGTCGCGGCGGCAGGACGGGGTTACCCGTAAGGCCCGTTTCCGTCGCCGGGCCGCTACCTACGGTTCCCGCATCCAGAGCTTGGGATCGTTCACGAAGACACCCTTGCCTTGATGCCGCCAGATCACCCGAAGGGCTTCGAGCCGCACGTAGACCTGCTTGACCGTGGACGGGCTGACCTTATGCGCTGCGGCAAGCTGCGTGATGGAGGGCAGCTTGTCGCCCGGCTTGAGCTTCTTGGCTCTGATGTCGGCGACGATCTCGTCGGCGATGCGGATGTAGTCGGCGGTGATCGGCATGACTCCCCCTGCGTGGCACGCCAATTCGATCACGCAACGACACCGTGCAACAACTCGCAGTTTGACTAGGGTGACTGGGACAGCTAAGTTGGGAACCGCCTCCACCCTTGCGTGGCAACAAGAACGAGAGGCATCCCCATGGTCGGGGCGGGTGCGTATGCCCGTCCCGACCCACCGGACTGCTCTGCTGTCGTACCGCTCAATCGAGCTGCGGCGGCAGAGCGGGCGGGTCGCCCGCGGCCCCCGCGCGGGCGACCCGCCCTTTCAAACCCCACCGCCGGGACCTTCCGCGCTCCCGTCTGCTCTGGAGAGGATCGTCGTGGCTCAGGTGTATCGAGGTGGCCAGCCCTACCCAGCCGGCTACCCGGGCCGGTTGACGCCGCACGAGGTGCGGACCCGCGAGTTCGCCGCGCGCCGGCGCGGCGTCGACCCCGATGAGGTACGCGAGTTCCAGGCCCGCATGGCCGACGAGCTGGCCACCCTCAACGAGACGGTACGGCTGCTCAGCCAGGAGAACGACCGGGTCAAGCGGGCACTGCGCGACTGGCAGACGATGCACGCGCGGGAGTGCCGGCCGGTGCAGGAGTTCCGCCCCAACCCCGGTCACTGGTGACCGCGCTGCCCTCCTCCGGTGACCTGCTGATCGTCGACGGTCGGGCGTCGGTGCAGTTTGCCGGGGAACGCGCACTGACCGTCCGCATCGTCTCGGTCTGCGACCGGCCGACATACCCCGGATGGATCTGGCTGACTGGCTACGTGCTCAACCGACGCGGTGAGGCGACCGCCAAACGCGAGCTCTACGTCCAACTGGCGGGTCTTCGGTACGTCGCCAATATGCACGACTTTTCCACCCATCCGCGCGCCCCACCGATTGGCAATGGCGCAGGCCTGCATGTCGGGGGTCCGTTGCATGATCGGTGCCTCTTCTACGGCTCGAGCTGATGAGGTGCCGGATCACGTGCGAACAAGGTCTGACTTCACCCTACGGATCCTGATCGGGAAGATCATGGAGCTCGGCGTCTCGGACCATGTCCGTGGCTTCCTTGAAGACGCCTTACGACACATGGGCGATCGGAGCTCGTACCGCGGCGGCAAGGAACTGTTGTCCCTGCTCCGCTACGCGGAGGGCGCCGCACGGCAAGAGGAGGACCTGCTCGCGAGTGAGCGCATCGAGGATGCGCTGGCCTACGCGATGAACACCATGCTCCGCCCCGACGTGGAGATCAAGTATCAGCTCTTCCCGGGAACTGGACACAGCCTGCTAGGGCTCATCCGTCGCACCACAGAGGCCTTCGGCAATGTCGTCCTGTCGTCGATACGCGCGTTCCTCGCCGAGAACCCGTCCGCCACCGTCACCGACATTCAGAAGCACCTTGTCGGTGTATTCGAGTCCGGGTCCGCCATCTCCGAAGACGAGGAACAAGCCGGACACTATGTGCTTCGTGGCCAGCGAGAGTCCTCTGCATGGCTGCTAGAGGTGCTGACCAGGCGGCTGACGCTCCAGGAGCGCCCGGCTCAGGCTGACGCCGACGTGAGCCGGCCCACGAGCACTGAGGAGCTGAGCCTGGAGGAGCTGGCTCACCTCGCCCAGCTCAAGTTGCGATCAGACGCTCTCCAGCAGCTGACGACGGCCGTTCAGAACCCGCACAGTACCGAGGCCGACCTCCAGTACCAGCTCCAAGGAAATCTCTGGATATTCGGTGGGTCGTTTCTTTCGGGCCTCGGCCGCCGCCGCCTCGTCGCCGGGAGTGAACTCGACATCCCTCTGCTCCGCCCCGACGGCTCGCTACACGTCGTGGAGCTGAAGCGGGCAAACGTGCGGATCATGACCCACCAGCGCAACGGCCTGATCCCCAACGGAGAGGTGCACCGTGCGGTGGGGCAGGTGATGAACTACCTTCTCGCACTCGACGAAGACCGCTCGCGCATCCTCGACCAACACGGCGTGGATGTACGTCGAGCTGCGGCAACGGTGGTGGTGGGCCATCCCCGCTTCCAACCGGACTTCGACGAGGCCGACATGAACGAGGTTCTGCGGACCTACAGCAGCCACCTCGCCCGGATCGAGGTGATCACCTACAAGCAGTTGATCGACGGAGCGACCAACGCCCTTGGGCTCTCTCAAGCCGAGGCGTCGCGCCATCCGTAGAGCGCGACTTCCAGCTACGTCGGCGGTTGACGGTTCAGACCCCTGGGGCGCCGTTGCGGTCCGACCGGTTTGCTGCGTTGCACACCTGGGGTCGCGATGAGTTGGTGCGCGGCCCGCAGCGTCGGAGCGACCGTTCCGTACAGGTACGGCGCGCTGGTCAGCCGCCCCCAGTGGTCGGTCAACCTCATGGCGGACGGATGGGTGAACGCCGCGACCAGCGTGTCGACGCCGGCGATACGTGCCCTCTCCAGGCTCGGCGCGACTTGGCGGCGGCGGGTCATGAGCGTCGTGAGCGCCTTGTAGACCTCGACGCCCTGGACGATGCAGAGGGTCGGCTCGAGGATCTTGATCGTGGCCACCAGATGCGGGGCGCAGTTCCGGCTCATCGTCGGGTTGCCTAGGGACTTGCTCGTGCCGCTGACGACGGCGGAGCACAGGCGCATGTTGGCCATGGCAAAGGCGTCGAACAGATGCACCGGCGAACGGGTGCTGTTCAGACGAAGCAACTCACCGGCCCGGTCAGGCCCGGGTTCCTGTCCGAGGGCGAGCCGGAGGGCGCTCGTGACACCCCGCATGTGCGGGTTTCGGGCGGTGAACGCCAGACTGGCGGACTGCATGACCTCGGCGTGACGTTGTTTGAGCGTCACGCCTTCTCGCGCCCGTCCGGTCTCCATGGCGATGACCAGGGTGCGCATCGGCACACCGTCGAGCATCAGGTCGTAGTGGTGGCCGACGTGAGAGAGCTGGCCCGCGGCGAAGGTCGCTGTCCGTGGGGAAGTCCCTCGACGCACACTCAGCACGCTCTGCCGGCAGCTGCCGAGCCTTCGGCAGACGCAGCTCCCGGACGGCCCCAGGACATGTTCGGTCATGTACTGACCGAGTCTCTCGATGCGGGTGGCGGTGGCCGCGGTGTCAGAGGCCAAAGTCATGCGCGTTGCAGACAGGGTCGGCACCTGCTCGACAAGGGCCGCGGCCCTGGGGATGGGCGGTCCCAGAACGCCGCGACGCGATCCCGCACGGTGGTCGTCATGATGCGAAGTTATCGACAGGTCACCGGTCATACCAGTGTGTACATCGAAGAATCCGCCGTGTGAGGAAGAAGTTGCACCAGTTAGCGGGATGTGCCAGGACGCCCGGTGGCGGATGAACGCGCTGTCCTCACGGTTCGCGCAGTCCTGCGAGAAAGAGAATCGATATCAAGCCAGGCGATCTTCGTGGGCTCTTGATCAATGGTGCTGGCTTCGGCCCGTCCTTGACACACATTCGCGCATTGGCATACTTGGCGGTGCCCGCTCCCCCTCGGCGCGCCCTCACTTCAGATGCGGTGATCCATGGACGACCTGTCGGCAGCAGGCCTGGCCGCCGCAGCGAGCGCGGCTCTGATCCAGGCCATGGTCTCGGACGTGTGGCTCGGCATGAAGGATCGCGCGGCGCGGGTCCTCGGTCGTGAGAAGACGGGCGCTACGGTGCGGCTCGACCGCGCCCTGGAGGAGTCACGGGAGCGCGTCCTCAGCGCGGCGCAGGACCACAGGGATCAGGCGTCCGCCCTGGAGACAGCGCGGTGGGCGGGCTGGTTGCAGGCTCGCTTGGACGACGACGCGAGCTTCGCCGACGCCGTGCGGGACCTGGTCGCCGCGATCGAGGAGTCCGGCGTCGCCGGCGACAGGTCGACCACCGTGCGGCAGAACATCACTGCAGGCCGGGATGCATACACCGCGGGCCGCGACCTCACCGTCGGCCGGCCCGACGCGGCACCATGAGCGACACGTGACGATGCACCAGCAGGACATCAACCCGCGTCGTGACGGCTACGTCGCAGGCCGGGACCTGCACCTGCATCTGCCCGCGCAGCAGCTCAGCCTCTATCCGGAGGAACGCTTCACCACACCTCTGACGTACGACCGCGCGCGGCCCATCTTCCTGCAATACCTGAACCCCGAGATCCGGTCCTGTTACGGCCGACCGCCGACCGCTCGCTTCACCGAGACCGACCTGTCCCAGGCGCTGCACGCCACGCGGCTGGCGGTGCTCGCCACCGACGAAGAGCTGGTCCTTCCCGCCTCGTACCTGTTCGAAGTGCCGGTCCTGTCGGTCTTCCTCACCCGGATCAGGCCCCTCGTCGTGCGCGGCGTCGTCCACTACTCCTCGCACATCGCTGACCTCGATTCGTACGTCGAGCACAAGGCCGTCGAATACCGCGGCGACGCACGCAACCCCTACGACCTGACTCCGCACCGCAGGCTCATCGACGGGCTCGTCTGGCGGCCCCGCTACGCGCAGAACACCGCTTCCGACATCGCACAGAGCTGGCGTGACGCGCTGGATTCCCACGGCCAGCTGGCCAGCACGCTCGTCAGCGTCTCGCGCAGGTGGCCCGATCGAGCCGGCGACGTCGAGACGCACCTGCGGGAGGTACCGGAACGGCTCGAAGGGCAGGCGTTCGTCGGAAGGTTCGTCCGCGCCACGGTTCCGGTTCCGTTGGAGGCCGAGGAGCGCTCTCGAGTCGACATGTTTCTGTCTCGTCAATACCTGGCGAGCTACCTCCGTGACCTCGACGCCGCCATCGTCGCCGACTTCGACTTCGGCGACTTCTCCTGCGGGATCCGCCAGCTGCGGTCGTCCCTCGCGGATCGGGTGCTCTCCGCCCGCGCGTTCGACCTCGGCCTTAGTTGGCTCGGCATCCACGATCTCGTCCACCATGGCACCCGCTGGCGCGACCTGCTCTCGCTACGTGCGACGCCTGAGTTCGGCGCCATCGCGACAGCCACACAGCACCCGGTGTTACGGGCTCGGCTGCGCGAGGCGGTGATCCGCGGTCGTAAACAGATCCGGTTCCAGAACGCGACGACGATTCCGCAGGCACACACCGTGGTATCGGTCGTCGCCAACAGACTCGATGTCGCGTTGAATCAGACAGACCCCGACCGAAGGACTCGCTAATGCTGGTTTCCGTCTACTGTTCTGGATCGATCATGAAGGGTGCCGCCGATCAGCAGCGTCTCTGCTGGACGGACGTGGAGCGCAAGGAGGTCGTCAGCGGCGCGGCTCCCTGCGATGTCGTCTTTCTCAACCCTGATGACCCGATACCGGACGCCGGCAACACGCTCGGCCAGTTCGGCCGGGACATGTACCAGGTGATGGTTGCCACGGCCGTCGTCGTCGATGCGCGAGTGCGCCGCGGAATCGGCATCGGGGTGGAGATGGCGGCGGCAGTGACGCTCGGTACCCCGGTGATCGTGGTCGCGCCCCGCAATTCGCAGTACCGCAGTGACGTCCTGGAATATCGGGGTGTGCGGGTGACTGATTACGTGCATCCTCATGTGGCGGCTCTGGCCACCGAGGTGGTCGAAGACTTCACCGCGGCCGGCCGCGCCCTCGTGGCGCTGGCCCACCGGCCCAAGGCCTCTCAACCTCGCCCCGAGTGGCTCTCCGCCGCCCTCACCGAGTACAAGGACCACGTGCTCGACATCGACGCGCCAATGCTTCAGGCACTACGAAAGATCGAATCCTCCGCTCCGGCAGCGACCAGCACGACGGCATGATCGAGGACACCGGGTCGAGCATCGTCGAACCGGTCGACGCCAGGACGGGGGTCACGGGTCTCCACCTCGTTCACAACCAGAATCTGGAGGCGTTGCTGTTCGACCGGAACCTCCTGGAGCTACCGTTCCGGCGGGTCTGCCTCGCCAGTAGCCGGGAGTTCATCCGACATATCCGGGACGAACTCGACGGTGCGGATCTCGCCGAGCTGACCATCTTGAGCAAGGGTCTGATCTACCAGCTGGCAGAAGCGGTCGCCCTCGAAGCGGGCCGGAACCTCCCGGCGAACATCGTCTCCACCAGCAGAGTGGCTGTCGCGTCGGACGACGCCACCGTCGAGGTCTCCTACGCGCGTTTCGACGCCGGCGGATCGACGCTACTGATCGGCGACACCGTCGCCTCCGGCGCGACCATCGTGGCGGCACTACGTGAGTACCAGCGATTCCATCCGGTCCGCCGCCTGTACGTGCTGTCCTTCGCGGGTGCCGTGAACGGCGCGGCACGAATCGCCGACTACTGCGCCGGCAGCGGCATCGACTGCACGATGCTCTTCGGTCTGGCCGCGTTCGGGCTGGCCGAGAATGGCTTCGATCTCTCGTTCCTGCATCCCGAGACAGTCACGAGGGACACCTACCGTGAGCGAGCCCGGCGGCAGTTCGACGGCCGACCAGTGTCAGCCGTCGGCTGGGACTTCGGTTCGCAGGCCATGGCGCCGGAGAAGTACCGGCAGCTCTGCTGGGTCGAGGCCGGCGTGTGGGAGCTGCACGGCTCACCGGCGCTCGCCGTCGCCCGCCCACCGGAAAGCATGGACGTGCTCGCCCACGAGGCGCCCGCATACGCGCGCAGTGGCCTGCAGGCAGTCGGCAACGACGCCGCGCGAACGGCCGATGGCCGGCCGCCGAAGGTCACTCCACCTGTGGCGTCAGGCAGTGACCGCGCTGCGGTGGGCGTTGACGATCCAGGCGTCGGCTAACGGGATCCACTCGTTGTCGCCCACCGGCACCACCGCCGTGTCCAGCCTCGGCAGCAGCGCCGGGTCCTCCATCGGGCAGAGCAGCCAGAGCTGTCCCCCGCCACCCCGCGCCGCATCCGCCAACTCGAAGAGCCGCTCCATTGCTCGGTAGCGGGCCAGCACGGCCGCGTCGTGCAACAGCAGCGGACCGTCACCGTCGCCCAACTCGGCGCGCAACGCCGGCACGGTCAGCTGCCAAGCCCGCTCGACGTACTCCCCCAGTTTGATTGCGGGCCGTGTGTTCGGCGCCGCGTTGTCGGCCCCGAGCACCGTCTCCCAGGTCGGTTTCGGCGTCTCGTCCACGAGCACGCGCAGATGATGCAGGAAACGCGCGGCGACGTTCACTGGCCGGGCATGGAAGCGCCGAGCCAGTTCCTCGCGCGCGAGCGGATAACGCGAGAGCCGTACCGTCAGGGCCCGGAAGCCGCCGCCGGACAGTGCGCCAGCCAGCCGCTCCTCGGAGCGCATCGCCGCCGCCAATTCGGGCGACTCCGCCGCCCACCGGCTCGGCGGCGCGGTGGCTGACGGCCGACGCTGCACGATCGACATCGACGATGACCCACTACGGGGTGGCGGTGGTACGTAGCGGTCACGGTCCCACCGCAGTTCGAACCCCGCCTCGGCGAGGAGCCTGTCGAGCTTCGGGTGCGCCGGCAAGGGTGTCAGCTCCGGGAAACGTGTGGTGACCCGCTGGGCGACCTGCTCCGGGGTCAGACCGCGCCGGCCCTCAGGAGTGGTTGCCGGGGGCACCACGCCGGCCTGGGCGAGTCGCAGCGCCCGCACCGGGTCGAGGTCTCGTGGGTAGAGCTCCAGCCGCGCGGTGGCAGCGGCCCGCTCGGAGGCAACCGCGGCGAGCAGCACCCGCCGGCGCTCGTCGATCGCGTCGGCCGCACCGCCGGGCGCGGTCACCGCCGCGAGGGTACGCAGTACGGTCGCCGGGCTCGGCAGCACCTCGCTGGCGGCCAGCCTGTCGGCGGCCTTTCCGAGCGCGTCGGCGTAGTCGAGCAACGCCGGCGCGGCTGGCGTCTCCGGGCCGTCGTCCTCCCCGGCCTCTAGCGCCACGAGCAGTCGCTCGCCATGCCGGCGGAGCAGTAGCCGGGGCTCGTCGGCGAGGGCGTCGACCTCCACTGCGGCACGCACGGCGGCGAGCGCAACTGCATGGCGCAGCGCATCACCGGTGCGGACCGATCCTCGGCTCCCCAACAATGCCGTCGCCAGCTCGCCGACCCCCATCACCCGACCACCGTCGCGCAGCAGCTCGACGAGCTGAGTACGCACACTCCCGACCACCGGAATTCCGTCCCAGCGTTTGCGCTGCTTGCCGAGGATCTGAGCCACTCGCGCCGCGGTGACACCGAGCGCGGCGGCGACCTGCGGCTGCTGCGGCCAGGACGGCAGCTCGGGCAGCGCACCGGACTCGTCGGGCAGGTGCAGCAGCAGGCGGGTCGCCTCGATCTCGGTGCCGTTGCGGCCGTTCTTTGCGGGCGTCAAGAGCGTGGCGATCGCGTCGAGGCCGACACGTACCAGATCGGCGTCGCCGGTCTCCGTCGCTGCCTCGGCGGTGGCCGCCTTGCGCGCGGCGGGCGTGGTGGGGATGGTCTCCCGCTCGCCGAGTCGGGTGCGCCACTCCTTGACCCGGCGCTGCAGCTCTCGGCGCGTCTTCGCGCCGAGGCCGGGGAGGGTGGCGAGCCGGTTGGCCACGGTGAGCAGTTCGCCGACAGCGCTGGCATCGAGGCGGTGGGCGGCGGAGACCGCCCGGGGCGTTAGACCTGCGGCTTCCAGCGCGGTCGCCCGAGTTGCCTTGCCAGCCGCGTCGTCTCTGGCCGCTTCGGCGACGGTCTCGTCAAGCTCGTCGGCCTCGGTCTCTGGGTGGTCCGTGCCGACAGGCGTGCTCGCGTCGGAGCGGCGGAAGACCTGGTGCCAGGCGTCGCGCATGTCCTTCAGCGAGGCGAACCGCCTGCGGTGGTCGCGGTGCAGAGCCTGCCCGAAGAAGGCGACCAGATCGTCGCGGATCGCCGGGTCGATCGCCTCCACGGCCAGGACCGGCGGGCCGTCGGTGAGCTGCGGCTCGGTGCCACCGTCGCCCCAGACAGGCAGCTCGCCGGAGGCCATCTCGTGCAGGGTGACCGCGAGGGCGTACCACTCGGCGTGCTTGTCGTAGACAGGGCGGTTGGCGGTGCCGAGAAACGGGTCGAGGTAGCGGGGCGTCCCAGCGTTGATCTCCTTGACCGACACGCCGGCCAGGGAGAAATCGAACAACACCAGCTGGCGTGTGCGGTTCGGGCGGATCCGGATGGCGATGTTGTCCGGCTTGATGTCGCGGTGATATACGCCCTCGCCCTCCAGGTAGTCGAGAGCGCCGAACAGGTAGTCGCTGTAGGTCTCCAGCTCGTCGACGGTGAGCCGGCCGTCGTCGCGCAGCTTTCGAGCGAGGGTGTGGTCGCCGGCGTGTTCGAGCACGACCACGGTGCGAGTGCCGAGCTGCAGCGGCTCGGGGCGCGCCAGCCGGATCACCCGGGAGTCGGTGAGCGGGGCGAGCACGCGCGCCTCGTGCGCGAGCCGGGCCGCCTTCTCGTCGGAGAGGCCGACCTTGAGCACCTCGTCCTTGCCGGTGCGCTCGTTGCGTGCGAGGAACGCCCGGCAGGTCGAACCCGTGCCAAGGCTCTTCGTGATTCTCCATTCGCCAACCTGATCGCCGCCGCGGGCTTCCAGCGGATCGACCTGCTCCGGCTCCTCCGGATGCACCGAGCCGGGCGGCGGTGCCGTCAGCTCGTCCTCGACAACCTGGAGCATCTCGACGAACTCGGCCACCGTGGTGAGCCGCTGGCCGGGCACCGGAGCAGTAGCCGCTTGGATCATCTCGTCCGCGAACTCGCTGATCCCGTCGGCAACCGCGGCGGCCCGCAAGCCGTTGTCTCGGCTGAGCCGGGCGAGCAGCTCCGGTCGCTTCGCCGCGGGCGGCTGGCCGGTGAGCACGAGATACGACAGCGCGCCGAGGCCGAAGACGTCCATCGCGACCGGGTCGGGTTGCGTAGTGCTCAACTCCGGCGCGAGATATGCCTCGGCCGAGAGTTCGATGTGCGTGGCCGCGTGAGACGAGAGGGCCACGGGTTCGGCGCTCGTGCCGCCCGTGCTGTCGACACCACGGGTCGCCGCTTGCCAGTCGCTGATCTGTAGCTGCGGGGTCAACCACGCTTCGTCTTCGCTGCCGCCCCTCCTCCGCCGTCCCGGACTGACCAGCACGCTGCGGGCCGATAGAGCTCGGTGGTGCAGCCGCCGGCGATGCGCGTAAGCCACCGTCTCGGCGAGTTGGCGGATCATCGCGAGCCGGCTGAGCGGATCCAGGCGGTCGCCGTACTGGGCAATGTAGTGGTCGAGGCGCATCGACCGCTGGTCGTATCGGAAGATCAGCGCGGGGCCGGCCTCATGCTGCTCCATTGCGTCGACCCGCACGATGCCGGGATGGCTGATTCCGTGCAGCACCTGCATCTCGCGCCGGGCGGCACGTTCGATGCTGGCCCGCTCGTCCTGCACCGCGTTGCGCTCGACGAGGTAGATGCGCACTCGCCGGTGCTCGCGCTCCAGGTCACGGTGGCGGGCGTGGTGGTCCTGCCAGGTGGGCCCGAGGTCGAACGGTCGCGGTTCCAGCTCCCACGAGCCGATCTGGTAGTGCCGGCGGCTGCGAGCGATGCCGATATCCGCCAGCAGGTCGGGCAGCGCCGCTGAGACCTCCCTCGTGACCCGCTGGCGTTCGTCCTGCGGTGGGCGCCGGAGCAGGGTGCTGATCGCCGGCAGCGGGCCGGGCTGGTGACCGGGTGCTGTCTCAGGGCCGTAAATCCCGTGCAGATGGTGCTCGGAGAGGTCGACGCGCAAGCCGGGCTTGGAGAGGAACACCGCTGCCTGCACGAACGGGATCTTGACTGTTCGTCCCCGCCGCCGGGACGCGGCGACCTGCAGCAAGGACTTCAGCTTCTTGGCCTTGGCGTCCGCAAGGTGGAGGGGGTTGTCAAAGGTGCGAGTTCGGTTCGGAGCTTGCTGGATCCAGTTGGAGCCACTGGACGTCAGCCGCCCGTTCAGGCTCTTGATCTCGATCAGGTAGAGACCGCCGGGCCCGGCGACCAGCAGGTCGACCTCGTACGGGTGACCGGTCTGGGCGGTGAAGGTGAAGTTCGACCAGGCCCGGTACGGCTCACTATCGGGTAGGAGCGCTTGGACGTGCGCCAGCGCCTCCCGCTCGTGCGCGAACTGCGACGGCGTGATCGTCGTCCACCGGCCCTCCTGCATGTCAGAGATCCTAGGGGTGATGGGCTCCTCACTCTGACCTGCACCACCGCGCGTCATCACCGGAGACGGCACCGCATTGTCAGGAGACTCCCGATGAGCGGGAGGCATGCCGGCTATTCCCGTTGATTCCGACATCCGGCGGAGTCTCTCCTCCATCCTTGAGGATGTCGTTCAGCAGCTTGATGATCTCTGTCGCCTCGTGCTCTTCGAGTGGTTCACCGACTCGACCACTACGGCTGAGAGCGTCCGTGAGCCGCGCGGCCAGGTCCTCGACCTTCGACCTCTCTTCCTTGAACACATGCTGGTCGAGGACGTCGGCGAGTTGCTGGTCGCTGAGTAGGAGGGCCGCGTGAGCCAGTGGGTCGCGACGGAGGCGGTCGATCAACGCGATCCAGCGTTGGGTGATCTGGTCGGTCAGCTGTATCCGGCGCAGCGTCAGCTCGTGATCGCTCTCAGCGCGAAGTCGCTGTACGTGGGCGTGGCGGAGTTCTGACTTCACGTCCTCGTCAAGGCGGACGCGCACCTCCGGTTTGCAGTGCAGGACGACGTCACGTCGCTCGTAGCGACGATGCGCGCGGGACAGGAGCCGGTTGAGCTGGATCTCGAGCGAGCCGGGCTGGTGCGGGTGGAAATGCCGGGCAAGATCCGCCGCCTGGTGCTCGACATCGCGGCGAGCGAGGTCGGCGAAGTGCACCGACCACGCCCCGAGCTGGTCCTCGCGGAGCCCTTCCGAGTACCACGTGAACATCACATCGATGTGGAACGAGAAGACGTACCCCCGGGCGGGGACGATGATCGGTCGAGGATGGCGTCGACGCTGAGTGAGGTCGGGGGCGGGTGGGCCCTGGAAACGAGCGGCGGCAGCACGGACGCGATCCGCCAGCTGACGAAACTTGGGCACGATGTGGGGCCGATCCGAGTTCATGGGGCCAGCATTATCGGTGGTCATCTTCACTCCCATCACGCGGCGGAGGTGGTGGTCGCCGAGCCTCGCGAAAGCCAGTAGGTGAGCCGGGAACGGATAGCCGGATCGGCGGCGAGCCGGCGGATCAGGCTGCGAATCGGTCCGCTCAACTGAGGGTCGCTGGCGCCGGTCTTCAACCACTCGGCGAGGTGTTGCCACGCCGTGACGGAGAATCGCGGATCGAGCAGAACAACTCGCCAGAGTGAGGCCATGTGGTCCACCTGCGTAGGTCCGGCGTCCAGGAGCGCAAACAACTCCCGGCGGCGCGAGGTGGGCGCAAGGCGGTCGACCCAGTCGAAGAATGCCTGTGCCGCGTGCCTACGCAGGGCCGGGTTGCTGCTGTCGAGCCACCACGACAGCATCCCGATCGTCCAGGAGTTACCGATCGTTCCGAACAACCTCTCGATCGCGTCCGACACGTTGCGCGTGCGCCACCCAGTGGCATTGGTTGCCACGACGGTGAGCGCTCGCGCCGCCTGGCTGGGGTTACGTGAGATGTAGCCCAATCCCCAGACCATCGCTGCCGTATCCCGTTCGAGCGGAGAGGTCGAGCGAGCCAGGTTTTCGATTTCGGCATTGACGAGGGCCCGTACGTGGCGGTTCGATGCCAGGCCAAGCTGATCAGCGCCGTCAAGGTTCGCCGTTGACACCATGGCGGCCGCTGCGGTCCGCCGCACCCGCCACCTCCGGTCACGAGCCCAACGCCGGATCACGCGTGAGTAGACGTGGTCGAAGTCATGGGTGGCGAAAATTCCCGCGGCGACCGCAGCGCACTCGCTGAAACCTAGCTCTGGATGAGACGCGAGTTCGTCAACCCACTCGATCAGCGCTGGACGGGTGTTGTCGAAGTCGTTCCAGGCAACGTCGAGCATTGCCGTGACCACCTCTGCGTCGACCTGCGCAACCCTGGTCACCCGCTGCGTCGAGCATGCCTCGTCGACAGGCCTGTGCCAGTCCGAACAGAGCTCTCTCCCGAGCAGGCTCGGCAGGTCGTTCAGCAGAGCAGGTCGCCCGATGACGGGCTCGGCGAAGAGGTGGTCGAGCTTCTCCAGCAACAGACCGGCACCTTCAGAGACGCTGGCCATGGGTTGACCGGCAAAAACGGCGTAGGCGATACGGAGTGCACGGCGGTGTTGCACCGACCGATTGTGGTAGCCCTCGTCCGGACGCTCGGTCAGCAAGAGGATTCGTCGCGCCTCTTCCCGGCGCCGCCGAGCCTCGGACGGAAGGATGGCCGCGATCGCCTGGCCTCTCGGCAACTCTGCCGCAATTCGTTCTGCGTAGTGGGCGCACTCTCTCGGAGAACGCATGAGACCTATCGACCGCTTGACCGGCTCAGTCAGCAGTTCGGAGACGTACGCCTCATGGCAGTTCCCGGCACAGGTCCCGCAATCCGCCACGCACTTGCCATCGAGGTAGAGCGCGAGATGTCGGCGGAAGATCTCCAGAGACGCATCCGGGGGCTCGTGGAAGACTTCTGCCCGATGCAGCTCGTCCTCGGATGATCTGAGGTCTCGGATGATGATAGCGCTGGAGTCCCGCCCCTCGAAGATCGGCTCAAGAGATCGGAGCACATCGGTCAACTGCCTGTCAGCAATCTCGATTATGTAGCAGGACCCCTTCTCGATGATCTCGGGATCTTCTCGCAGGTGAGCTACGATGTCTGCCCCCCGCGGGAAGATCCTTCTAACCAGGTCGGCTGACCGATGTTCTGCGAGCGCGATACACGCCGCAGTCATCCGGCCGGTCTTCGGAAGCCCGGCGATGCCAACTATTCGGTTGCGTCGCAGGCGCTGCTGCAGGTCGGCGAAATACTGCGGTTGGATGAACGTCCGACATCTACGCGTCAGATCAGAAACCCGGTCAGAGAAAAACTCCTTCCTGCGCTCGCTCCGATCTAAGCTTATGCTGCCGATCACGGTCGCGTGGTCGCCGAACGCGCTCGGGCCTGCGTTCGTCAGGTCGTCTATTCGAAAGCTGCTGCGCGGCGGCGAGAGCAGGCGACGCAACGTGGGATGGTCGTAGACCGACCGCGTTCCAACGCCCTCTTCCGGATCGTTCTCATCATCAATGGGCACAGCAGGTTGCACTTCCGACTCTTCCTGGCGGCCCCCAAGTGGGTTCAGACGGTTCTTCACTGGGGCCGCCCGAGCGGGCGGCGGGACGATTTCGCTCCGCCTCACCGTCCCGTTCGCTCGGCGCGCTCTCCGAAGCGGCTGGTGGCACGTTCTTAGGCGATTGCGGACTGTCTGTCATCGCCACGAAGCCCCATCACCGCGGGGTGATTCCGCGGCCCCCGCTATCCGAGCATGGTCACCGAAGACCGTCGGTCCGTGGTTCGTGACGGTGCCGAAGCTGAACCTGCTCCCGCTCGTCGCCGGCGGCGCCGGCTGCGGCGCCTCCTCGGCGTCGCCGCAGGGGGAGGCATCGTACGTGCGCGACGGGGACGGTGCCGCCAGATTGAAGTCCTCATCTGGCACGAAAATCCAGGCATCCTCCGCGAAGGACTTGACGCGAACGTCAACCCGGCCGTAACGCTCCTTCCGGATGCCGCTGTAGGACTGGCTCACCACCTCTCGGAAGATCGTGGAGGAGACGATCATGACAACGGTCGCCTGTGGAAACCGCTTCAAGGCATCTTTCAGGGGGTCCGCGTCGACCAAGCGGGCCGCAGCCACCACAGCGGACCCGGCGTAGCCATTCTCCGTCTTCGTGACGAGGCCCTGGTGGATCGCGACGCGTAGCCGGACCTTGGCATGAGGCGCAACGTCGCGGTTGTGATCGCGCAGGATCCGATCCATGGCGGGCACGAGGTCAGCGATGACCCGGGGCTCGGACGTACCCGGAGGAAAGAGCGCGAGCTCGCCATCTCCGGTCGGCTGGATCTCCCACCCGGTGCGCTGGAGCCCACACTGCTCGGCCGCCCGCTGCATGAGGTGCCGGAAATCGGTCTGGACTCGCGCCTGCCCGGCGTCGTCGTGGCGGCTGTAGCTTTCCATGTCCACGGCCATGATCAACCGCCGGCTTGGCTGCGATATCGCCATCTCGCTCCTCCTGACACTCGAACCCTGAGGCCATGTCACTTATAGCGATCGCTGCCGATGGGAAAGCCATCAAAGTACGGGGTGTCCGGAACTTGATCGTCGGGGCTGTCGGAAAAACGGGAAACCGTACTTGGACGAGGTACGGCGCTGTCCACACAGCTTCACTCGAGATATGACGATCCCTCTGCCGAACCGACTGCGCGACGAGTGGCCCGACGCGAGTGTGGAGACAGCGCTCCAGGCTGTGCGCCTGCATCAGGAGTCGATCCAGCACGCCGACATGAAGATTGCTCGGCTGGCCGGCTTCCAAGGCGCGTTGGCAGCACTCATGATCAGTACGGCGCAGGCCCCGATCACCTTCGTCTCTGGTTCACCGGCCGCTCCGGTCGCCGGCGGAGTCGCGGTGCTCTTCCTGCTCACGCTTCTCGTTGCCGCCCGCCACCTCGCGCTGGGCTTTCAGCCCAGAGCGTCTGGACCTGCCCTTCCCAACAGATTCGGATTCCCGGCCGCTACCTCGACGTCAGCGCTTGCGGCACTCCACCACAAGCAGGGCGAGCCGCGGGAAGCCTGGACACTGGTGACCCTGCTGGCCGGCATCGCTCAGGAGAAGCACCAGCGAGTAAGGGCCGCCCTGCCGTGGACCTTCGCCGCTGGCTGCGCCGCGGCCGCATGGCTCGTCCTCACCGTCTTCATGGGCTAACCCGTGCCCCGGTCATCTTCTGTCGAGCTCACTCATCGGAAACAATCCACCCACCGGCTGGTCGCTGTCATCTTTGAGCAGCAAGATGACCTTGATGAACGGGGGCTGCGATGGGGCATCAGCATCACCGACCGACGATCGATCGGGACTGGCCTGTCGGCACACTGCTCGGTTGTCTGGATCCCGACATCAGAACCGAGATGCTCCGGTTAGGAACCACGATCCCGATCAAGCCCGGAGATCGCATCCTGCGTGAAGGTGAGGTGGGCAACCACCTGGTCCTCCTTCGTGAGGCGGTGGTGAAAGTAACGGTCAATCTGGTCGACGGGCGACAAGCTCTCCTGGCCATCCGGGTGTCGGGTGACCTGGTTGGCGAGATCTCCGCGCTCAACGACACGCCACGGACGGCCACGGTAACGAGCTGCGGGGCAGGCTCGATCAGCGTCATCTACAAACGTGACTGGTCACCATTTCTGCATCGTCGACCCGAAGCGGCCCTCGCCCTGGCTCGCACCACTGCGGCTCGGTTCCGCTGGGCAAATCGGCGCCGAATCGACTTCACGTCGTATCCGGCCAAGGTGCGGCTGGCACGGATCCTGGCGGAACTGGCCTCGGCCCATGGCCAGGTCGTCGACGCCGGACGTACCGTCGGGATCGCGCTGACGCAACAGGAGTTAGCATCCTTGTGCGGTGCAGCAGAGCCCACGGTGGAGAAGGCGCTCCGCGAACTCCGCGAGGCCGACGTGCTCCAAACCGGGTACCGACAGATCATCGTGAGAGACTTGGCCGCCCTTCGACGTCTCGCTCACATGCCTGACAGCAGCCAGCAATGGATGGACCGAAGCCTCTGAGGACCCAGCGCGTCCGCTGTTTGAGATGCAGTGCGAGCCCAGCGCAACTTCAGGGAAGTTGTGGCCTCCGGGGGCGGTGGAGGGGACAACTTCCCTGAAGTTGTACGGATCATGAGCACGGCCGGTCCGAGGCGGCGCGGTCAGCGGGGGGTGTCACGGCGGCGGAAGGCGGCGGCGCCGGTCGCCAGCAGGGCCGCCGCCACGGCGGCGAGGACCAGCAGCGGCAGCGCCGTCGGGTCGACTGCTGGCGCGGCGGGCACGTGGGTGTACGGCGAGAGGTCGAGCGCGCCCTGCGGCAGCTCCAGCACCGCGCCCAGCTGCCCGAGCAGCAGGAACACCATGAGCGCCGCCCAGGAGAGCGCCACCGACCAGCGGGGCAGCAGTCCGAACAGGGCGGTCACCACCCCGGCGACGACGAGCAGGGCCGGCAGGCGCAGCGCAGCGGCGCCGCAAAGCGCGAGCGCCTTCCCCACCGGGTCGCCGTCGACCAGGCCGTAGCCGATCCCGGTGGTGATTCCGCCGAGGAGCAGCAGCACGGTCGCGCCGAGCAGCGCCGCGGCCACCTGCGTGCCGAGCCAGCGGCCGCGGCTCACGGCGGTGGCGAGGACGGCCTCCAGCACCCCGTCGGCCTCGTCGGCGCGTACCCGGAGCAGGGCCTGCACGACGTACGCGCCGATCGCCAGCGCGTAGAGCCCGAGCATGGCGGCGAGGTACCCGTCGACCAGTTCGGCGCCGCCGCCCATCGCGGCGATCGCCTCGGCGGCGGCCGGGTTCTCGGCGATCATGGCGTTGAACTCGTCGGCGGCGACGCCCATCGAGATGCCGAGCACGCCCACACCGATCGCCCAGCCGAGCAGCGTGCCGCGTTGCAGCCGCCAGGCCAGCCCGGCGGGGCTGAGCAGCCACGTCGCGGCGCGCCCCGGTCCGCGGCGGGCGGCGAGCAGGCCGGCGCCGAGGTCCCGTCGCTGCGCCAGCGCGTACGCGAGCGCCACGGCGGCGATCAGCAGCGCGACCGGCAGGGCGAGCGTCCACCACCGCTCGCCGGTGTAGGCGCGTACCTGGTTGCCCCACCCCATCGGACTCAGCCAGGACGGCCAGGCGCTCTCCACCCGGGTGCCGTCGGCGCTCTGCTCACCGAAGACGTCGCCGGCGGCGCGGAGCAGGAAGGAGAGGCCGACGGCCGCGGCGGCGAGCGCGTTGGCGCCTCGGGAGGTGACGGTGAGCTGGGCGGTGACGGCGGCGACGCCGGTGAACGCCACTCCCACGCCGCCGATCGCGGCGGCCGCGGCGAGGGATCCGGCCAGCGGCAGCCCGGCGCCGGCGAAGACGACCGCGAGGAGCGCGGCGGCGAGCAGGTTCACCCCGACGACGACCAGCAGGGCGGCGGTGAGCAGCGCGTACCGGCCGACCACGGAGGCGCCGAGCAGCTCGGCCCGGCCGGTCTCCTCGTTCTGCCGGGTGTGCCGGACGACCGCGAAGGTGCTCAGCAGCGCGACGAGGACGGCCAGCGTCGCGTACGTCTCGGCGACCACCACCGCGCCGAGGTCGGTGCCGGCGATGGGGCCGTTGAAGGCGCGGGCGACCAGGCTGGACGCCGAGGTGGTGGCGTAGCCGTGCCGGGCCGCCTCGTCGGGGTAGACACCGGCGACGCTGGCGGCGAGGGCGTAGCCGAGCAGGGGGGTGCCGAAGATCCAGATGCCGAGCCGGATCCGGTCGCGGCGCAGCGCGAGTCGGGTGAGCCGTCCGGTGCCGGTGAAGGCGCTCACCGCAGCGCCGCCGGGGTCTCGGTGGCGCGCTGCTCGGCGACCCGGCTTCCGTCGGCGCCGTAGTGGCGCAGGAAGAGCTGCTCCAGGGTGGGCGGGGCGCTGCTCAGCGCGCGCACGCCGAAGCGGACGAGGTGACCGAGCAGCTCGTCGAGGTGGGCCGGCTCGACCTCCAGGTGGGTGCGCCCGTCGGCCTCCCGTACGGAGTGCACGCCGGGCAGCTCGGCGAGGCCGGTGAGCGGCCGGGCGGTCTCCACGGTGACCGCGGTGCGGGTGAGGTGGCGCAGCTCGGTGAGGGTGCCGGATTCGACGGTGCGCCCCTCGCGGATGATGCTGACCCGGTCGCAGAGCGCCTCGACCTCGGCGAGCACGTGGCTGGAGAGCAGCACCGTGCCGCCCGCGCTGCGGATGCGCCGGACCTGGTCCTGGAAGACCGACTCCATGAGGGGGTCGAGGCCGGAGGTCGGCTCGTCGAGCACGTAGAGCTCCACGTCGGAGGCGAAGGCGGCGACGATGGCGACCTTCTGCCGGTTGCCCTTGGAGTAGGTGCGGCAGGTGCGGGTCGGGTCGAGGTCGAAGCGCTCCAGCAGCTCGTCGCGGCGGTGCCGGTCGAGCCCGCCGCGCAGCTTGCCGAGCAGGTCGATGGCCTCTCCGCCGGTGAGGTTGGGCCAGAGGCTCACGTCGCCGGGCACGTACGCCAGCCGGCGGTGCAGGCGTACCGCGTCGCGCCACGGGTCGGCGTCGAGCACCCGCGCCTCGCCGGCATCGCGGCGGAGCAGACCGAGCAGGATGCGGATGGTGGTGGACTTGCCGGCGCCGTTGGGGCCGAGGAAGCCGTGCACCTCCCCCGCCTCGACCCGCAGGTCGAGTTCGTCGAGCGCGCGAACCGCGCCGAACGTCTTGACCAGTTTGTCGATCGCGATGACGGCCATGGCCCCTCCCGGCGGATGACACCTCGACGTCCTCACTGTACTGACCGACGGTCAGCCGGATCAACGGGCTTCCGCCCGTCGGTCAGAAGGGCGACTACGCTGGCGGGATGACCGCCGAGCCCGTGGACGACACCCGGTCCCGGATCCTGCGCGCCGCGCTCGACCTCTTCGCCGAGCACGGTTACCAGCGCACCTCGCTCCGGCAGATCGGTGAGCGGCTGCGGCTGACCAAGGCCGCCATCCTCTACCACTTCCCCGCCAAGGAGAACCTGCTCGCCGCCCTGGTCGAGCCGCTGCTCGGCGACCTGGAGGGGCTGCTCGACGCGGCGGAGGGGCTGCCGACCGAGCGGGCCCGTGCGGTGGTGTTGGAGGGCTGGGTGGACACGATGCTCGCCCACCGCCGCCCCCTCGGCATGCTCTTCCACGACATCGCCCTGATCACCCGGGGTGACACCTACCACCGGCTGATGCGGATCGCCATGCGGGCCAACGACCTGATCGCCGGTCCGCAGGCCGGACGCCGGGAGCGGGTGCGGGCGGTGCAGGCGGTCGCCATGTGCAGCGACCCGGTCGTCTTCTTCGCCGACGTTCCCGACGAGGTGCTCCGCGCCGACATGCTCGACGGGGTGCGTCACCTGCTGACGGCGACAGTGGACACCGGACTCTCCGCCGGCGTGACGGCCGGGCAGCCGAAGCGGAGCGGGCGAGCCGCGCCGTCGGTGATCGGCGCGGCCCGGGTGGGCGTCGACCACGGCGGGGCCGGGCCGCGACGGCGGCCGGGCCGACCCCGCGCCCTCGATCGCGAGCAGGTCGAGACGGCGCGGCGGATGTACGCCGCCGGGGACCACTCGGTGGACGCGATAGCGGCCGCGTTGAACGTCTCCCGGGCCACCGTCTACCGCCACCTGGCACCGGCCGGCGAGAGTAACGAGACGATTTAGCGACAGTTTCGAGACGGTTCCGCGACGGAGCGGCCGTCACCGTCGTGCGGCTCCACCACGGTGCCGACGTGCGCGAAGACGTCGGCCAGGCGGGCGAGGTCGACGCCCTCGAAGTGGTCGAGGAACCGTCGGCGTACGGCGGCCAGGTGGCTCGGCCAGGACTCGGTGAGCCGGGCGAAGCCGGCGTCGGTGAGCACGGCGTTCCAGCCGCGGGCGTCCTCCAGGCTGCGGACCCGGCGCACCAGGCCCTGCGTCTCCAGCCGGGTGATGGTGCGGGTCATCCCGCTCAGCGAGAGGTGGCAGGCGAACGCGAGCTCGCTCATCCGTAGCTGCCGTTCGGGCGCCTCGGAGAGGCGCATCAGGGCCGTGTACTCGGTGAGCGGCAGCTGCCGGTCGCACACCATGTCGGCGTCGATGGCCCGGGGCAGCAGGTACATCACCCGGAACAGGGTGCGGACCAAGGCCTCCTCGTCGCGGTCGAGGGGCTTGCGCGGTTCGCCGGAGACGCCGGACATGCCGCCCATCCTAGTTCCGGCGGCGGAGCGCCCAGCCGGGGGCGCTGTGACGGCGGCCACGGCCCCGGTGTTTGCTTGACCAATCAACATCTGTCTAGCGTGTGGTGGCGTCAGGCAACGACTTCGGGAAGGCACCATCCGCATGACCAGGATCGGCATCATCCTCGGCAGCACCCGCCCCGGCCGCAACGGCGAGGCCGTCGCCCACTGGGTCCTCGAGCACGCCAAGCAGCGCACGGACGCGCAGTTCGAGCTGATCGACCTGCTCGACCACCCGCTGCCACACCTCGACGAGACCAACCTGCCCTCGTTCGGCCAGTACACGCAGCCGCACACCAAGAGCTGGGCCAAGACCATCGGGTCGTACGACGGGTTCGTGATGGTCACCCCGGAGTACAACCACTCCACCTCGGGCGCGCTGAAGAACGCGATCGACTACCTCTTCGCCGAGTGGAACAACAAGGCCGTCGGCTTCGTCAGCTACGGCTCCGCCGGTGGCGCCCGGGCCGTCGAGCACCTGCGACTCATCGCCGGCGAGCTCATGATGGCCGACGTACGGGCCCAGGTGGCGCTCTCGTTCGTCAACGACTTCGAGAACTACAGCGTCTTCAAGCCGAGCCCGTCCCACGAGCCCACCCTGAACACCATGCTCGACCAGGTCGTCGCCTGGAGCAGCGCGCTGGCGCACCTGCGCGGGAACTGAATCCACGCAGAGCCGAGGACGGCCGCGGGAACCTCCGCGGCCGTCCTCGTGTCGTGTCCTGAGGGGTTTCAGGCGGCCAGCGCGGCGTAGCGGCCGTCGCGGTCGAGCAGGCCGTCGTGGGTGCCGCACTCGACGATCCGGCCGTGGTCGAGCACCGCGATCTGGTCGGCGTCGCGGACGGTGGAGAGCCGGTGCGCGATCGTGATCGTGGTACGCCCCCTGGCCAGCTCGTCGAAGGCCCGCTGCACGGCCCGTTCCGTCTCGGTGTCCAGTGCGCTGGTGGCCTCGTCGAGGATCAGCACCCGGGGGTCGCGCAGCAGGGTGCGGGCGATCGCCAGCCGCTGCTTCTCGCCGCCGGAGAAGCGGTGGCCCCGGGAGCCGACGACCGTGTCGTACCCGTCGGGCAGGCTCGCGATCAGGTCGTGGATCTGCGCGGCGCGGGCCGCCGCCTCGATCTCCGCGTCGGTGGCGTCCGGCCGGGCATAGCGCAGGTTCTCCCGCACGGTGGTGTGCAGCAGGTAGGTCTCCTGGCTCACCACGCCGACGACCGCGGCCAGGTCGGCCAGGCGCAGGTCACGCAGGTCGGTCCCGTCGACGGTGATCCGTCCGCTCGTCGGGTCGTGCAGCCGGCTGACCAGGGCGGCGAGGGTGCTCTTGCCCGAGCCGGTCTCCCCGACCAGGGCGAGTCCGGTGCCGGCGGGCACGTCGAGGGTGACCCCCGCGACCGCGGTGGTGTCGCTGCCCGGGTAGCTGTAGGTGACGTCCTCCAGGCGCAGGTGTCCGCGCACCCGGCGCGGGTCGACCGGCGCCGGCTCGACCGGCTCGGCCACCTCGACCGGGAGGTCCAGGTACTCGAAGATCCGGGCGAAGAGCGCCAGCGACGAGGTGAGTGAGACGCCCACGTTGAGCAGCATCATCAGCGGCCGGAACAGCCCGTTCTGCAACGTGGTGAAGGCGACCAGGGTGCCGATGCTCAGGGTGCCGGCGGCGCCCGGCAGGCCGGCGCCGAGGTAGATGAGCGCGGGAACGGCGGCGAAGACGATGCTCATCGAGGCCATCCGCCAGCGTCCGGCCAGCTCGCTGCGCAGCTCCAGGTCGACCAGGCGGGCCGAGGAGGCGGTGAAGCGCTCGACCAGTGCCGGGGCGGTGCCGAGGGTCTTGGCGAGCTGAACCCCGCTGACCGAGAGGCTCTCCTCGACGGTGACGTTGAGGTCGGCGAGTTCCCGCTGGCGTCGGGCGGTGATCTCCCGGCGGAGTCGGGCGACCCGGCGGGTGAGCCAGATGGCCGGCGGGAGGATGAGCAGCGAGACGAGCGACAGCCGCCAGGAGAGCGCGACCATGGCGGCGACCGTGGCGACCACGGTGGTCAGGTTCGACGCGATCGAGGTGGCGGTGGAGGTGACCACCGACTGCATGCCGCCGATGTCGTTGGTGATCCGCGACTGCACCTCGCCGGTGCGGGTGCGGGTGAAGAAGTTCAGCGACTGGCGCTGCAGGTGGGTGAAGACGTCGGTGCGCAGGCGGTGCATGACCTCCTGCCCGACCCGGGTGGAGATCCAGGTCTGCACCACCCCGAGCACGGCGGTGACGGCGGCGACCCCGACCATGCCGAGAACCAGCCAGGCCAGCAGGGGCAGGTCGCGCCCCGGCAGGGCCTGGTCGATCACGTGCCGGAGCAGGAACGGCGAGGCCATCGCGAGGACCGAGGAGGCCACGATGATCGTGGTGACCACGGCGAGGGCGGCCCGGTGCGGGCGGAAGAGCCCGGCGATGCGCCGCAGCGACACCTGCCGGGCCTGCGCCTTCTCCGTCGGGCTGACGGTACGGGGGCCGCGGTCGCGGCCGAGGGGGTTGGGCTCCAAAAGCGGGCACCTTCCGATCGAATTTTACTGAGGTTGCCTCATCATGAGGGAACAACCGTACATCCTGCTACCGTATTCCGCGTGATCGAGGTCGACGGCGACGACGACAGCCTGGCCGAGGCGTTCTGGAAGGTGGCGCGGCTGCTGCGGCACCGCACCCGGGACGCCCTCGCCCCGTGGGAGGTCAGCCCGAGCCAGGCGCGCGCGCTCGGCGTCCTGGCCCGGCACGGCGTACTGCGACCCGGCGCGCTCGCCGAACACCTGCGCATCGCGGCCCGCTCCGCCACCGAGGTGGTCGACGACCTCCAGCGACGCGGGCTGGTCGAGCGCCGCCCCGACCCGAACGACCGGCGGGCGACCCTGGTCGCGCTCACCCCCGAGGGGGTACGCACGAGCAGCGGAATCCGGGCCAGCCGCCAGGCCGAGGCGGAGCGGTTGTTCGCCGAACTCACCCCCGGCGACCGCGCAGAGCTCGCCCGCATCCTGCGTACGCTGCACGGCTGACCGGCCGGCGCGGAGCCGGCCCCGGACCACGCGGCCCGACCCGCCGTGCCCCCGGAACGGCCCGGCCCGGCCCGCCCGGGTTTGGCCACCGGAACGCCGGGTAGCCGAGCCCGTCCGATCGACGGGACCGGCGGGTGACGGGAGGGCCTCGTGGTACGCCTGCTCAGCGGTGCGACCGGCGGCCGGCGCTGATGTGCGGCATCGCCGGGGAGGCCCGGCTCGACGGGTCGACGCCGGACGTCGCGGCGGTGACCCGGATGACCGAGCTCATGCGCTCCCGGGGCCCGGACGGCGAGGGGCTCTGGACCGACGGTTGGGTGGCCCTCGGGCACCGGCGGCTCACCATCATCGACCTCTCCGAGGCCGGCGGCCAACCGATGGTCCGCGAGGACCTCGGGCTCGGGCTGGTCTTCAACGGCTGCGTCTACAACTACCCCGAGCTGCGCGAGGAGCTGAGCAACGCCGGCTACTCGTTCCACTCCACCAGCGACACCGAGGTGATCCTGGTGGCGTACGCCCACTGGGGTGAACGCTTCGTCGACCACCTGGTCGGCATGTTCGCCTTCGGCCTGGTGGACCGGGCGCGGCGGCGACTGGTGCTGGTCCGCGACCGCCTCGGGGTGAAACCGCTCTACCTCGCCGAGACGCCCGGCCGGCTACGGTTCGCCTCCAGCCTGCCGGCGCTGCTCGCCGCCGGCGACGTGGACACCGGCATCGACCCGGTGGCGCTGCACCACTACCTCTCCTGGCACTCGATCGTGCCCGCGCCCCGGACCATCCTGCGTGGCGTCCGCAAGCTGCCACCGGCCACCCTGCGGATCCTGGAGGCTGACGGGCGCAGCCGGGACGAGGTGTACTGGCAGCCGGACTACGTGCGGGAACCGGCCGACGCGGCCATGGGGGCCCGGGACTGGCAGGACGCCGTCGGGGAGGCGCTGCGCACCGCCGTCCGCCGACGGCTCGTCGCCGACGTCCCGGTCGGCGTGCTCCTCTCCGGCGGCCTGGACTCCAGCCTGATCGTGGCGCTGCTCGCCGAGGCCGGCCAGCGGCACCTGCGGACGTTCAGCATCGGCTTCGACAGCCGGGGCGACGAGTCCGGCGACGAGTTCCACTACTCCGACCTGGTGGCGCGCGACTTCGACACCGACCACCAGCGCATCCGGCTCACCGACGACGACCTCGTCCCCGCCGTACGCCGCAGCGTGCTCGCCATGACCGAGCCGATGGGCAGCCACGACGTGGTCGCCTTCCACCTGCTCTCCGAACAGGTGGCCCAGCACGTGAAGGTGGCCCAGTCCGGGCAGGGCGCCGACGAGGTGTTCGCCGGCTACGCCTACCACCAGCCGCTGGCGCGGGTGCCCCGGGAGGGCGCCGCCGACGAGTTCGCGGCGGCGTTCTTCGACCGGGACCACGCCGAGCTGAACCAGGTGGTCGGGCCGGCGTACGCGCTGGACCGGGACGCCAGCCGGGACCTGCTCGACGCGCACCTGGCGGCGCCCGGGGCGCAGACGGCGGTCGACGCGGTGCTGCGGCTGGACACCCACCTGATGCTCCCCGACGATCCGGTCAAGCGGGTCGACAGCATGAGCATGGCCTGGGGCCTGGAGGTGCGTACCCCCTTCCTCGACCAGGACCTGGTCACCCTCGCCGCGCACTGCCCGCCGGAGCAGAAGCTGGCCGGGGGCGGCAAGGGGGTGCTCAAGGAGGTGGCCCGGGAGGTGCTGCCGGCCGAGGTGGTCGACCGGCCGAAGGGCTACTTCCCGGTGCCCGCCCTGCGCAACGTGGACGGTGCCGTACGCGAGCTGGTGGTCGAGGCGTTGCAGTCGCCGGCCGCCCGGCAGCGGGCCCTGTTCCGGCCCGAGTACGTGGCGCACCTGCTCGCCGAGCCGGACCGGGCGGCCGCGGCGGCGGGCAGCAACAAGCTCTGGCAGCTCGGCCTGTTGGAGCTCTGGCTCCAGTCCCACGGCGTCACCTGATCTTGGCCGGGGCGAGCCCGGCAGGGGTCAGCCGGCGGTGGTCCAGGCGGCCAGCTCGGCGAGGACGGCGCGCAGGTCGCCGGTCGCGTCGAGGATCCGCCGCTGCCGGGTCGCGCCGGTGCCCTCCCCGCGCAGCCGGGTCAGCTGATCCAGCACGTACCCCAGGTCGCCGTGGCGCAGTAGCGCCGGGGAGACCGTGGCGAAGAGCTCGTCGGCCAGCTCCCACGCCGGCCGGGCGCCACCGCGTCGCAGGTCGATGAGGGTGCCGTCCATCCCCTCGTGGGCGGCCCGCCAGTGCGCCGCGGAGACCAGGCAGTCGCGGACGGGCGACGCCGGCACCCCGGCGCGCACCTCGTCGACGAGCGTCGCGACGAGGGCGCGCAGCAACGCGGCGACGAGCACGGTGTCGTCGACCGTCGGGCAGACGTCCCCGACCCGGATCTCCACAGTCGGGTACGCGGCCGACGGCCGCGCGTACCAGTAGACCATCGCCGCGTCGAGCATGACGCCCGCGGCGATCAACTCCTCGACCGTGCGGTCGTAGTCGGCAGCCGAGTCGAAGTAGGGGGTGGGGCCGAGGCTCGGCCAGCGCTCCAGCTGCATCGAACGCCAGCTGGCGTGCCCGGTGTCGGCGCCGTCGTGCAGCGGCGAGTTGGTGGCGATCGCGTGCACCACGGGCAGCCAGGGGCGCAGGTGGTTGCAGACCTGGATGGCCAGGTCACGGTCCGGCACCCCGACGTGCACGTGGCATCCGCAGACCGCCGGGTCGTGTGCCACCGGCCCGTACCGGCGGGACATGGCGTGGTAGCGCGGTTTGTCCGGCACCGTCCGATGTGGCTCGTGCATCGGGGTCGCGCCCACTGCGACCAGCCGGGCGCCCGCCGACTCGGCCGCCTGAGCGGCGGAGCGTCGCAGTGCCACCAGGTGCGCCCGCAGCTCGGTCAGGTCGACGCTGACCGGGGTGACCATCTCCACCATGCTGTGCCGGAACTCCTGCCGGCTCTGGTCGCGGGCCGCCCCGCGCAGCCCGGTCAGCACCCGCTGGGCGACCGGCAGGTTCTCCCCGGTCCGCGGGTCCAGCAGCAGGAACTCCTCCTCCACCCCGATGGTCAGCGTGGTGAGGTCGGGCACCGCGGTGGCGATCGTCGGACGGTACGTCATGCGTTCGGCGTCCGTTTCGTCAGGCGACGCGCCGGGCGTCGCACTACCGGCCGCCTCCGCGTTCCCGCCGCCGGGGTCGGCAAACGCTCGCGGCCCGGCCGGAGGAGTCCGGCCGGGCCCGTCGGGCGAGCAGTCGGTGCTACGGGTACGCGGTCAGGTACACCTGCTGGTTGGCGGTGTTCGCGGTGCCCCCGGTGTTGTTGATCACGCGGTTGATGGTGCCGACCCCGCCGAGGGAGACGGTCACCAGGTTGGTGAACCGTACGTTCGGATTGGTCGGCGCCTCGAAGGCGCGTTCGGCGACGACCGCGGGGTTGACGTTGAAGTAGCAGTAGCTGCCCATGCCCCAGCCCTGGTGGCTGGTCACCCCGTCGCCCACCTTGTACGCGGCGTAGCCCCGGGTCGAGCCGTTCATGAAGGCGGCCTGGTTCGGCGGGTCGTACGGCATCTCGTTCTGATAGAAGTACGTCCGCCCGCCGTTGCCGTTCCAGACGGTCTGGTACCTCTGGTAGTGCTCGACGAAGAGGCCGTACATGGTGACGTTGTCGCCGTTGACGGTCAGCCCGGTGTCGGCGGTGTTCAGCGTCCACCCGGTCGGTACGCCGGAGGCCGCGTGGTCGGCCCGCCACAACCACATGTGGTCGCCGATCACGTTGTCGCTGTTGACGGTGAGCGTGTTGGTGGCCTTGCCGACGTGCGGCCCGCCGATGCGGAAGAACACGTCGTGCAGCGAGGTCGGGTTCGCCGCGTGGCTGGCCGACGAGCCGGCCGGGCCGACCTCCATGAGCACGGGCGAGTTCGTGGTGCCCGCCTCGAACATGATGCCGGCGACCTTCACACCGTCCACGTCGGCCACCCGCATGGCCACGGTGCCGTTGTCCGCCTGGATGGTGGCGAGACCGAGACCGAGGATCACCGTGTCGGCGCGGTTGACCTGGATCGGCTCGGTGACGTGGTGCACGCCCGGGGTGAAGAGCAGGTGTCTGCCCTGGGCGAGCGCCGCGTTGATGGTGGCCGCGCCCGTGCCGGGCTGGACGACGAAGAACTGCGACAGCGAGATGGACGAGCCGGCCGGGGTCTTGCCGTACCAGCTGGTGCCGGTGGTGTTGCTGCGCAGTGCCGGTACGAAGACCCGGTACTCGCCGGTGCCGTCGACGTAGAGGAAGGGCTTCTCCCGCACAACCGGGGACTGCGGGATGACGGTGTGCGACGGGTTCGGGAAGTGCGGCGGCGGTGCGCCGGCGACGCCCTGGAAGACCATGTTCCAGACCGAGCCGGTCCAGCCGTTGCCGAACTCGCTGTTGCGCGAGTACCACTGCTGCTGGGAGCCGGAGACGACGAGGCCGTCGATCCTGGTGTCGGCCATCAGGCCGCCGCTGGACCAGCCGTCACCGCCGTTCCAGAGCTGGATCTGGTTCTGCCCGCCGCGCAGGTGCATCCGGCGGTACGGGGCCGCCTGCGAGACCGCCCACCGCTCCACCGTCACGCCGGCGGGCAGGGTCACCGAGAGGTTCTCGGCGGCGCGCCAGAAGTTCTGGGTGGCGTTTCCGTTCATCCAGAACGCCTCGACCCGGACGTGGCCGTTGAGGTTCACGTCGTCCGGGCTCATCCCCAGGCCGGCGACCTGGGTGAAGAAGCCGAGGTTGACGTCGGCCGTGTAGGTGCCCGGCTTGAACAGCACCGCGTACCGCTGCGGGCCGAACTGGTTCTCCTCCTGCTGGTCGAAGAGGGTGTTCAACCGACTCTGGATGGTGCCGGTCGGGGTGCTGGGGTCGAAGACGAAGGTGTTAGGCCCGAAGTTCGGGTTGCGCGGATCGGTCGGCGGGATCGACGGGTCGCCGCCCCCGCCTGTGGTGTTGACCTGCAGCTCCCAGAGCGAGTAGCCGTACGCGGTGCCCCGGGCGGCCCCGTACATCCGCAGGTAGCGGCCGCTGCCGTTGACGGTCAGGCTCTGCGTGCCGCCGGTGCCCGTGGTGGTGCTGTAGACGGTGGTCCAGGCGTTGCCGTCGGCCGAGGTCTGGAGCTGGAAGGCCCGGGCGTACGCGGCCTCCCAGGTCAGCACCACCCTGCAGATCGTCTGGGTGCCGCCCAGGTCCACCCGCAGCCACTGGGGGTCGCTCGCGGCGCTGGCCCACCGGGTTCCGCCGTCGCCGTCGACCGCCGCGGAGGCGGGCAGGGCGGCGTTCTCGGTGGAGGAGGCGGTGGCCGGTCGGCCCTGCGCGGCGTTGGCGCTGCCGCAGGTCGGTGTGGTGCCGCCGGTCTCGCCGTAGACCTGGAACTCCCAGAGCGAGTAGCCGTAGGCGCTGCCCCGGGCGGTGCCGTACATCCGCACGTAGCGGCCGGCGCCGGTCACGGTGATGTTCTGGGTGCCGCCGGCGCCGGTGGTGGTGCTGTGGACGGTGGTCCAGGTGCCGCCGTCGTCGGAGGTCTGGAGTTGGAACGCGCGGGCGTAGGCGCCCTCCCAGACCAGGGTCACCTGGCTGATCGTGGCCCGGGTGCCGAGGTCGACCTGGAGCCACTGCGGATCGCTGAACGCGCTGGACCAGCGGGTGCCGGTGTTGCCGTCGACCGCCGCGGCGGCCGGGGTGCCGGCGTTCTCGGTGGACGAGGCGGTGGCGGGGCGGCCCTGCGACAGCAGGGTGGGGGCGGCCTGCGCGGGTGGTGCGACGCCCGCCGGGCTGAGCGCCGCGACCAGCGCCACGGCGAGCCCGATGAGCGCGCGCCGCCGCCAGCGGGAAGCTGGCACGGATAAAACACGAGATGTCATGACGTTCCCTGTCGGTAGAGGGCTGCGGACGCTGGGCAGACGGGAAGGGACCGGTACGACCGCCGGCGCCGGGGTGATGCCGCCGAGGCGGCGCCGGGGGGTCGAGAGAGCGCTCTCGATGGAGTGTTACGGGGGCGTCGCGACGACGTCAAGACATCGATCTATAACACTGTTATTTATCCCGAAGGTCGTTTATGGACGATGCGCCACCCCCGGGAGACGGCACGCGGCCGGCGGGGGATGGCGCCCCGGCCGGCGGGAGACGGCGCCCCGGCCGACGGGAGCGGGTAGTGCCCTTCGGTGGCTTTAGAGCTGATGTCGCGAACGAGTCGACCCAACGACGCACGAAGGCCACGGCACCAAGCAGGGAAACCCCACTACCCCACCTCCGTCCCACCCCCGCCCCGACCCGCCCCGTCCCGCCTCCGGCTCCGACTCCGGGCCTCCGGGCCTCCGGGCCTCCGGGCCTCCGGGCCTCCGGGCCTCCGGGCCTCCGGGCCTCCGGGCCTCCGGGCCTCCGGGCCTCCGGGCTTCCGGGCTTCCGGGCTTCCGGGCTTCCGGGCTTCCGGGCTTCCGGGCTTCCGGCGATGATCATGAAGTTAGCGGGGGTCGGGAAGATCAAAATCCGCGTTAACCTCATGATCGACGGGCTGAGGCGTGGGCAGAGAGTTCGGTTCATGTCGGTGTCGACCGGGCTCGGCCGCACCGTTTCACGGTGATCGTCGGCGGTTCGGCAGGTCGCGTGGCGGCGGGTCGACGCGCCCGGGCGTCACCGCGGGGCTTCGTCCCGGGCGGGCGTGACGATCGAAACGACCACCCATGGCACGCATCCTTGGCGCGGCCTCGGCTTCCCGGGGCTCCGGCGCCCGATGTCGCTGTTGACTCAGCTCCAAAGCGTCGGCGCGACCTTACCTAGACTGGTGAGTGGCGCGCCCGACGACGCCGACGAAAGCGTCACCGGCATCGGCACGACCTCGCGTCAACCAGCGACCGGCAGACGGCAGACGGCAGACGCAAGCAGCGACGTCACCAGCGTCGGCACGACCTCACGCCAACCTGCGACCTGCGACCTGCGACGACCCTGGCAGGAGCGACGGCCGACGACCGACATCCGACGACCGGCGAGCGGCGACGACGCGGGCAGAGGCGACGCGGGTCGGGGGCGACGCGGGCGGGGGCGACGCGGGCGGGGGCGTCAGCGGCGTACGCCTCCGTCGGCGAGGAAGCGGGCGACCGGGAGCGTCGCGGCGCCGAGAGCGACCGCGTCCACACCCAGCCGGCACAGCTCGATCGAGGCCTGTTCGTACGGCTGGCGCAGCGCCTGACGGCCGGCGGCCTCGCGTACGGCCGGCAGCAGATCACCGAGCGCCATCGCCGCCCAGCCGCCCAGCACGACCCGCTCCGGATTGAACAGGTTGATCAGGTTGGCGACGCCGGCGCCGAGGTAGGCGGCCGTCTCGTCGAGCACCCGGCGTGCTGTCGCGTCACTGGCCGCCGCGTCGAGCAGCGCGTTGAGCTGGGACTCCTCATCTTCACCCGGCACCGGGCGGCCACCGCGCGCCTCGCGGTAGCGGTCGATGATCGCCTCCGCGCCGACGTACGCCTCGAGACAGCCGCGGGCGCCGCAGCGGCAGGGCCGCCCGCCGTACACCAGCGTGGTGTGACCCCACTCCCCCGCGCTGCTGGAGGCGCCGCGGTAGGTCGCGCCGCCGGCCACCACGGCCGCGCCGACACCGGAGCCGACCAGGGCGAAGACGGCGTGCCGTGCGCCCTTGCCGGCGCCGAACCACATCTCGGCCTGGCCGAGCGTCTTCGCCCCGTTGTCGATGTGCAACGGCAGGTCGGTGCCGGCGGCGATCAGCTGCTCGAGCGGTACCCGGTCCCAGCCGAGCGCCTGGGCGTGCACCACGGCGTGCTCGCCCTGCGAGACCACGCCGGAGACGCCGATGCCGACGCCGAGCACGTCCGCGGGGCGGACCCCGGCGGCGCCGGTCACCGCGTCGATCCCGGCGAGCACGTGGCCGGCCACCTCCGCGGGCTCGGTCCGGGCCGGGTCGAGCGGGTACTCGGCGCTGGCCAGCAGGGTCATGGCGAAGTCGAACAACTCGACGCGGACCCGGGTCTCACCGACGTCCACCCCGACGAGGAACGCGAACCGGCTGGCGATCCGGAGCAGCATGCTGGGCCGGCCGCCGTCGGACTCGGCGGCGCCCGCCTCGGCCACGAGCCCCTCCTCGATGAGGTCGCTGACCACGTTGCTCACCGCCGGCTGACTCAGGCCGGTGCTGCGCACCAGATCCTGCCGGGTCAGTGGCCCGTCGAGGAAGAGCTTGGTCAGCAGGGAACCCCGGTTGCGCAGTCGCACGCTCCGGTTGGTGGCTCTCGCCAGCTCCACTCGGCACCTCGATCCCGTCGGTCGTCCCGAGCGACTGTACGGCTCCCCGTGCTTGACGACCCCACCAGCAGACACTTTAATGACGACATAATTTAAGCCTTGATGTAACCCCCCTACCCCCACCACTGCATCGGAAGGGCTGATCGTGTCCACGAGACGTCAACTCGGGATACTTACCGCCGCCGTCCTGGCGGCCGCTTCGCTGACCGCCTGCGGCGGCTCCGGCGACGACGCCGGCGGTTCCGGCAAGACCCTCACCTACTGGGCCAGCAACCAGGGCGCCAGTCTCGAGGCCGACAAGGCCATCCTCCAGCCGGAGCTGGACAAGTTCGAGAAGCAGACCGGCATCAAGGTCAACCTTGAGGTCGTGCCCTGGTCGGACCTGCTCAACCGGCTGCTCGCCGCCGCCACCTCGGGTCAGGGCCCGGACGTGGTGAACATCGGCAACACCTGGTCGGCGTCGTTGCAGGCCACCGGCGCGCTCGTCGAGTTCGACGACGCGACGCTGCAGGCCGTCGGCGGCAAGGACCGCTTCGTCCCGGCCGCGCTGGCCGCCGCCGGCGCACCCGGCAAGCCGCCGGCCGCCGTGCCGCTCTACAGCCTGGCGTACGCGCTGTACTACAACAAGAAGGCGTTCGCCGACGCCGGCATCACCGCCCCGCCGACCACCTGGGAGCAGCTCGCCGAGTACGGCAAGAAGCTCACCACCGGCGGCAAGTGGGGGCTCGCGATCGAGGGCGCCAACCCGAACGAGAACGCCCACCACGCCTTCGCCTTCGGCCAGCAGTACGGCGGCGAGTGGTTCGACTCGTCCGGCAAGCCGACGTTCGACACCCCGCAGAACGTCTCGGCGGTGAAGCGGTACGTCGACTTCATGGCGACCGACAAGATCACCAACCCGAGCAACGCCGAGTACGCGCAGAACCAGTCGGTCTCCGACTTCGCCAACGGCAAGGCGGCGATGCTGCTCTGGCAGGCCGCCGGGTCGAACCTGAAGACCCAGAACATGGCCCCCGACGCGTACGGGATCGCACCGGTGCCCTTCCTGGCCAGCCCGCCCGCGGGCGGCAAGAAGGTCAACAGCATGGTCGCCGGCATCAACATGGCGGTCTTCAAGCACACCAAGAACAAGGACGCGTCGCTGAACTTCGTGAAGTTCATGACCAGCGACGAGGAGCAGACGCTGCTCAACAAGACGTACGGCTCGCTGCCCGCGGTGAAGACCGTCGGCACCGATCCGGCGTTCAGCGCCCCGGAGCAGAAGGTGCTCCAGGAGACGCTCTCCACCTCGGCGGCCCCGCTGCCGCAGGTGCCTGACGAGAGCACCTTCGAGACGCTGGTCGGCACCGCCATCAAGGAGCTGTTCGCCGACGCGGCCAGCGGCCGCCCGGTCACCGAGGACTCGGTGAAGAAGAAGCTGAGCGACGCGCAGCAGAAGATGCGCTGACCCCGGCGTCACAGGTGGCCGTGGTGGGGCGCCCCACCGGCCCTGCCACGGCCACCACCTGCCGAGAGGATCCTGATGGCAACCAGTACCACCGCGTCGGGTGCCCGCCCCGACCGGCGCGACCCCGGGGCCGCGACCGCGGCGCCGGCCCCGGCCCGGCGGCCCCGCCGCCCCCGGCGTTCGCTCCTGCCGTACCTGCTGCTCGTTCCGGCCGTCGTCCTGGAGCTGGCCATCCACGTGATCCCGATGGTGGTCGGGGTCTGGATGAGCCTGCTGGAGCTGACCCAGTTCCACATCCGGGACTGGTCCACCGCACCCTTCATCGGACTGGAGAACTACAAGGCGACGCTGGACTTCAACAGCGTGGCCGGCCGCGAGCTGCTGCACTCGTTCTGGGTCACGCTGGTCTACACCCTGCTCTCGGTGGGGCTGGCCTGGCTGCTCGGGATCGCCGGCGCGGTCGTGCTGCAACGACCGTTCCGCGGCCGGGCAATTCTGCGGGCGCTCTTCCTCACCCCGTACGCGCTGCCCGTCTACACCGCGGTGATCACCTGGAGCTTCCTGCTCCAGCGGGACACCGGCCTGGTCAACCACGTCCTCGTCGACCAGCTCGGGCTGCTCGACGACAAGCCGTTCTGGCTGATCGGCGACAACAGCTTCTGGTCGCTGCTCATCGTCTCGGTCTGGCGCAGCTGGCCGTTCGCGTTCCTCTGCCTCATGGCCGGCCTGCAGAACGTGCCGGACGAGCTCTACGAGGCGGCCGCGATCGACGGCGCCGGGTTCTGGCGGCGGCTGCGCTCGGTCACCCTGCCGATGCTGCGCCCGGTGAACCTGGTCCTGCTGCTGGTGCTCTTCCTCTGGACGTTCAACGACTTCAACACGCCGTACGTGCTCTTCGGCGGTTCGGCGCCGGCGCAGGCCGACCTGATCTCCATCCACATCTACCGCAGCTCCTTCAAGACCTGGGACTTCGGTTCGGGCTCGGCCATGTCGGTGGCGCTGCTGCTCTTCCTGCTGGTCGTCTCGGCCGGCTACCTGCTGATCACGAACCGCCGGAGGGACCATGCGTGAGACCGCCGGTGAGCGCTGGGGCCGACGGATCGTGCTGACCCTGCTCACCCTCTTCGTCGTCATTCCGCTCTACGTGATGGTCACCTCGGCGGCGAAGCCGCTGCAGGACGTGCAGAACGGCTTCACCTGGTGGCCCAGCCGGCCGACGCTGCAACCGTTCGTCGACATGTGGAGCACCGTGCCGCTGGCCCGCTACCTGGTGAACAGCCTGGTGGTGTCCAGCGTCGCTGCGGTCTGCTCGGTGGCGGTCGCCATCTTCGCGGCGTTCGCGGTGAGCCGGTACCGCTTCCGGGGCCGGGGTCTCTTCTCGGTGACCGTGCTCTCCACCCAGATGTTCCCCGGCATCCTGTTCCTGCTGCCGCTCTTCCTCATCTACGTCAACCTGGGCAACGCCACCGGGATCGAGCTGTACGCGAGCCGTACCGGCCTGGTCATCACGTACCTGACCTTCTCGCTGCCGTTCTCGATCTGGATGCTGGTCGGCTACTTCGACTCGATCCCGCGCGGGCTCGACGAGGCGGCGCAGGTCGACGGCGCCGGTCCGCTGCGCATCCTGTTCCGGGTGATCCTGCCGGCGGCCGTACCGGGCGTGGTCGCCGTCACCGTGTACGCGTTCATGACCGCCTGGGGTGAGGTGCTCTTCGCCTCGGTGATGACCGACGAGGGCAGCCGTACTCTCGCCGTCGGCCTCCAGGGCTACTCCACCCAGTTCAACGTCTACTGGAACCAGATCATGGCCGCCTCGCTGGTGGTGAGCGTGCCCGTCGTCGCCGGTTTCCTGGCGTTGCAGCGCTACTTCGTCGCCGGCCTCACCGCCGGCGCTGTCAAGTGATTCGATCCACCGCAGAGGAGAACCAACCCGTGCCGGACCTGTCCAAGCTGCCGCCCGACTTCCTCTGGGGCGTCGCCACCGCGGCGTACCAGATCGAGGGGGCCGTCGACGTCGACGGACGATCTCCGTCCATCTGGGACACCTTCTCGGCGGCTCCCGGGAACGTCGACAACGGTGACACCGGTGCCGTCGCCTGCGACCACTACCACCGCTGGCCCGAGGACGTCACGCTGCTGCGCCGGCTCGGCGTCGACGCGTACCGGTTCTCGGTGGCCTGGCCCCGGGTGCTGCCCGAGGGGGGCGGCGCGGTCAACGCGGCGGGACTGGACTTCTACGACCGGCTGGTCGACCGGCTGCTCGCCGAGGGCATCCGGCCCTTCGCCACGCTCTACCACTGGGACCTGCCACAGGCTCTGCAGGACCGGGGCGGCTGGCCCGAGCGCTCCACCGCCGAGGCGTTCGCCGACTACGCGGCGATCGTCGCGGCCCGGCTCGGCGACCGGGTGACCGACTGGAACACGGTCAACGAGCCGCTCTGCGTCTCCTGGATCGGCCACCTGGAGGGCAAGATGGCCCCCGGGGAGCGGGACCTCGACCGGGCGGTGCGTACCTCCCACCACACGCTGCTCGGACACGGCCTGGCCACCCAGGCGGTACGGGCGAACGCCGCCCGCCCGGCGTCGATCGGGCTGGTGCTCAACCTCAGTCCGATCGAGGCGGCCACCGACCGTCCCGAGGACGTCGCGGCGGCCCGCCGGATGGACGGCCACGTCAACCGCTGGTGGCTCGACCCGATCCACGGGCGCGGCTACCCGGCGGACATGATCGCCACCTACGGGATCGAGCCGCCGGTACGCGACGGCGACCTCGCGGTGATCGCCACCCCGACCGACTTCCTCGGAGTGAACTACTACTTCCGTCAGCTGGTCGTCGACGACCCGGCGGGGCCCCCGCCGTACGCCCGGCAGGTGCCGGTGCCCGGCGCGGTCGAGACGGCGATGGGTTGGGAGGTCTACCCGACCGGGCTCGAGCAGCTGCTGGTCTCGGTGCACGAGGAGTACCGGCCGGCGAAGATCATCGTCACCGAGAGCGGGTCGGCGTGGCCGGACACGGTCACCGCGGAGGGCACGGTCGAGGACAAGGAGCGCACCGACCAGCTGGAGGAGCACCTGGTGGCGTGCGCGTCGGCGGTGGCCCGCGGGGTTCCGCTCGCCGGCTACTTCGTCTGGTCGCTGCTGGACAACTTCGAGTGGGCGTACGGCTACGACAAGCGCTTCGGGCTGGTCCACGTCGACTACGCCACGCAGCGGCGCACGATGAAGGCGAGCGGGCACCGCTACGCCGAACTGATCCGCGCCCACCAGCGGCTCGCCGGTGCGGCCGGCGCCACCACCACGCCGGTGGCCTGAGCCCGTATCCACCTCCCGGGGCCCCGGGGTGCCGCACCAACGGCACCCGGGGCCCTCCCCATTCCCACCCCCGACCCTCCCCACCCCCGGCCCTCCCCGTCGATCATGAGGTTGGCGGGGCCTTGGAGATCGGCTCCCCCGTCAACGTCATGATCAACGGGCGGCGCCGAGGAGTCCCGCGCGGGGAGAGCGCTCTCTTGACACAAGGGCGGAGCGTTCATAGATTGTTGACAGTCTATTTCACCGGTTTCCTTACAGTTCCCGTCCGCCGGACGGGTTGAGGGTCCGGACATCCGAGATCGCAGGGAGGCCTCCCATGCGCAGACTTCGTGCCGTCGCCGCACTGGCGCTCGCCGTCGTGGGGCTCAGCGCCGCGCTGACCGTACCCACCGCCGCACCCGCCGCCGCCGCACCCGGCGCGGTGACCTGGTCCGACGACTTCAACGGGCCCGCCGGCACACCGCCGGACCAGAACAAGTGGAAGTACGACATCGGTGGTGGCGGCTGGGGCAACAACGAGTTGCAGTACTACACCAGCAGCACCCGCAACGCGGCGCTGGACGGTAACGGCAACCTCGTGATCACCGCCCGCCGGGAGAACCCCGCCAACCACAACTGCTGGTACGGCAGCTGCCAGTACACCTCGGCCCGGCTGCTGACCGCCGGCACGTTCGCCCAGGCGTACGGCCGGTTCGAGGCTCGCATCAAGATCCCACGCGGCCAGGGGCTCTGGCCCGCCTTCTGGATGCTCGGCACCAGCAGCAACTCCTGGCCCGACCGGGGCGAGATCGACATCATGGAGAACGTCGGGCGCGAGCCCTCCACCGTGCACGGCACCCTGCACGGGCCCGGCTACTCGGGCGGCAACGCGGTCACCGGGCAGACCTCCCTGCCGGGCGGGCAGGCACTCGCCGACGCGTTCCACACGTACACCGTCGACTGGGCGCCCGACTCGATCACCTGGTACCTCGACGGCGTGCAGTACTCCCGCAAGACCCCGGCCGACCTGCGCGGCAACCGATGGGTCTTCGACCACCCCTTCTTCATGATCATGAACGTCGCGGTCGGCGGTAACTGGCCCGGCTCCCCTGACGGGACGACGGTCTTCCCGCAGCAGATGGTCGTCGACTACGTCCGGGTGCAGGCGTGGGACACCGGCGGCGGGGGCGGCGGCGCGCCGATCGTCGGCTACGGCAACAAGTGCGTGGACGTGGCCGGCGCCAGCACCGCCAACGGCACCGCGGTGCAGCTCTGGACGTGCAACGGCACCGCGGCGCAGCGCTGGTCCTGGGCCGGGGACGGTTCGGTGCGGGCGCTGGGCAAGTGCCTCGACGTGGCCGGTGGCGGCACCGCCAACGGCACACCCGTGCAGTTGTGGGACTGCAACGGCAGCGCCGCGCAGCGCTGGGTCCTCAGCGCCGCCGGGGACATCGTGAATCCGCAGGCGAACAAGTGCCTCGACGCGACCGGAGCGAGCTCAGCCGACGGCACCCGGCTGCAGATCTGGGAGTGCACCGGCGGCCCCAACCAGAAGTGGCGCCGCTGACCGGCACGGTCACGGCGGGGTGGCACGGGCGAGGTCGGCCGGGGTGTCGAGGTCGAGCGGAACGCCGACACCGTCGCAGGGCACCCGGACCACCAGGTCGGGCCGGGCGCGCAGCAGGTCGCGGGCGCCCCGGTCGCCGGTGGCGTACCGGTCGAGCAGCGGCCAGGTCTCGCGCCCGAGCAGCACGGGGTGGCCGGGACGCCCGGCGTAGGTGGCCGTCGCGACGACTGCGCCGCCGGCGTACGCGGCCCGCACCCGGCGCACCGCCGCCGGGCTGAGCAGCGGCTGGTCGACGAGGACCACCACGGCGGCCGCCACGTCCTCGGGCAGCGACGCCAGCCCGAGGCGCAGTGAGAGGCCCATCCCCCGGGACCAGTCGGGGTTGTGCACCAGGACCGCCTCCGGCAGCGGGGGCAGGTCGTCCGCCCCGGCGCCGACCACGACGTGCGCCGGGGCGCAGCCCCCGGCGGCCAGCAGGCGCAGGGCACGGCGGACGAGCGGCTCGCCGGCGAACTCGACGAGCGCCTTCGGCCGGCCGAACCGACGCCCCGCGCCGGCGGCGAGCAGCAGCCCGGCCACCCTGCCCTTCGCCACGCGTCCCCCAGCCAGACAAGAGCTGTCGGTTTTCTCCCGATTAGTGTGAACAAAGCTACTATGAGCGGGTGCAGAATCGCTCCGGTAGCGCCTCGATCGCCGGCGACGAACGGTCGTCCCGGGTCGCGTTCACCGTCAACGGCGATCGCCGCGAGCTGACGCTGGACAACCGCACGACGCTGCTCGACACGCTGCGCGAGCACCTCGGCCTCATCGGCGCGAAGAAGGGCTGCGACCACGGCCAATGCGGCTCCTGCACGGTGCTGCTGGAGGGGCGGCGGGTGAAGAGCTGCCTGATCTTCGCGGTCACCCTGGACGACTGCTCGATCACCACCGTCGAGGGGCTGGCCGGGCCCGACCGGCTCTCCCCGCTGCAGGAGGCGTTCGTCGCGCAGGACGCGTTCCAGTGCGGCTACTGCACGCCGGGTCAGCTCTGCTCGGCGCGCGGCGTGCTCGACGAGCTCGCCGAGGGGTGGCCGAGTGCGGTCACCGAGGACCTCACCGGCGTCGTACGGCCGACCGACGCGGAGATCCGCGAACGGATGGCCGGCAACCTGTGCCGGTGCGGGGCGTACCCGCACATCGTCGCCGCGATCCGGGAGACGGCGGGCGAGCGATGAGGGAGTTCCGGTATCGCCGCCCGACCGACGTCGACGAGGCCGTGGCGCTGCTCGACGCGGACCCCGACGCGGCGTACCTGGCCGGCGGCACCAACCTCGTCGACCTCATGAAACTCGGCGTGCAGCGCCCCGACCTGCTGGTGGACGTCAACCGGCTGCCGCTGGGCGGCGTCGAGCCGCTGCCCGAGGGCGGCCTGCGCGTCGGTGCGACCGTACGCAACAGCGAACTCGCCGCCCACCCGGTGGTACGCCGGGACTACCCCGTGCTCGCCCGCGCGCTGCTCGCCGCCGCCTCCGGTCAGGTGCGGAACATCGCGACCACCGCCGGCAACCTGTTGCAGCGCACCCGGTGCTTCTACTTCCAGGACACCGGCAAGGCGTGCAACAAACGGGATCCGGGCAGCGGCTGCGCGGCCCGGCACGGGCAGAACCGCGAGCTGGCCATCCTGGACTGGTCCGAGGAGTGCGTCGCCACCCACCCGTCGGACCTGGCCGTCGCGCTGGCCGCCCTCGATGCGGTGGTCGAGGTGGCGGAGCCCGAGGGAACCCGGGACGTGCCCTTCGTCGAGCTGCACCGGTCGCCGGGCGAGCACCCGGAGCGGGAGACCACCCTCCGACGGGGTGCGCTGATCACCGCCGTACGGATCCCACCGCTGCCGGCCGCGCGCCGGTCGGCGTACCTCAAGGTTCGGGATCGGGCCTCGTTCGCCTTCGCGGTCGGTTCGGTGGCCGCCGTGCTCGACCTGGACGGGGACGTGGTGCGTGACGTCCGGCTCGCCTACGGCGCGGTCGCGCACCGACCCTGGCGCGCCTACCGGGCCGAGGCGGAGCTGCGCGGCCGGCCGTTCACCCCGGAGCTGGCCGGGCAGGCCGCGGACGCGGAGCTCGCGGCGGCGCGCCCGTTGCGGCACAACGGGTTCAAGGTGCCGCTGATCCGCGCCGTCACCGTCCGCGCCCTCACCGAGCTGGCGGAGTCGCGGCGATGAGCGGCGGGCTCGGCGTGCGGACCGGGGCGGAGCCGTGAGCGCGGGCGCGGTGGGCCGGGCCCACCCCCGTCTGGAGGGCCCGGAAAAGGTCACCGGCACCGCCCGGTACGCGGTCGAGTACCCGCTGGAGGACGTGACGTACGGCTGGGCGGTTCCCGCGGCGGCGGTGCGCGGGCGGATCACCCGGATCGACCCGGACCCGGCGCTCGCGGTGCCGGGCGTGCTGGCGGTCCTGCACCACGGCAACGCCCCGCGGCTCTCGTCGGACGTCGAACCGGAGCTGTACCTGCTGCAGGACCCGGCGGTGCACTACCGCGGTCAACTGGTGGCCCTGGTCGTGGCGGAGAGCATCGAGGCGGCCCGTGAGGGCGCGCGTCAGGTCCGGATCGACTACGACACCGAGCCGCACAGCACGGTGCTCACCGCCGACCACCCCGGCCTGTACCGACCGGAGAAGGTCAATCCGAGCTATCCCACGGACACCAGCGAGGGGGACTTCGACGCCGCGTTCGACGCCGCCGAGGTGCGGGTCGACGCCACGTACCGGACTCCGGCGTACCACAACAATCCGATGGAGCCGCACGCCACCACGGCGCAGTGGCGCGACGGGCGGCTGCTCGTGCACGACTCCAACCAGGGCTCGACGGCTGTGCAGGCCGCCCTGGCCGAGCTGTTCGGAATTCCCCGCGACTCCGTGCGGGTGATCAGCGAACACGTGGGCGGCGGGTTCGGCAGCAAGGGCTACCCGAAGGCGGCCGTGGTGCTCGCCTCGCTCGCGGCCCGGCAGGTGGACCGGCCGGTTCGGCTCGCCCTCACCCGGCAGCAGCTCTTCGGGCCGATCGGCTACCGCACCCCGACGATCCAACGGGTACGGCTCGGCTCCGACGCGGACGGTCGGATCGCGGCGATCTGCCACGACGCGATCAGCCAGACCTCCACCATCACCGAGTTCGCCGAGCAGACCGCCGTCTACACCCGCAGCATGTACGCGGCGCCGCACCGGCGCACCACGCACCGGCTGGTCCGCCTCGACGTGCCGACCCCGTTCTGGATGCGGGCGCCGGGCGAGTGCCCCGGCGCGTACGCCCTGGAGTCGGCGATGGACGAGCTCGCCGCCGCCTGCGGGATCGATCCGATCGAGCTGCGGGTCCGCAACGAACCGACTGTCGACCCCGACCAGGGGCATCCGTTCAGCAGCCGCAACCTCGTCGCCTGCCTCATCAGGGGCGCACGCCGGTTCGGCTGGGGTGACCGCGACCCGCGTCCCGGTGCCCGCCGCGAGGGACGTTGGCTGGTCGGCACCGGGGTGGCCGGCGCCAGCTACCCCGCTCGGGCGCGGGCGTCGGCCGCCACGGCCACCGCGCTGCCCGACGGCGGCTACCTGGTCCGGATCAACGCGACCGACATCGGCACCGGGGCCCGTACGGCGCTGTGGCAGATCGCCGCGGACGCGCTGGACGTACCACCGGAGCGGGTGACCATCCGGATCGGCGACAGCGACCTGCCCCCGGCGGGCGTGGCCGGCGGTTCGATGGGCACCGCCTCGTGGAGTTGGGCGCTCACCCGCGCCTGCCAGGAGCTGCGCGACCGGCTCGGCCACCACTCGGGCTCACTGCCGCCGGAGGGGCTGACCGTCGCGGCGAGCACCGCCGACGAGATCCGGGCCCAGAAGCCGATGGCCCGCTACGCGTACGGCGCGCACTTCGTCGAGGTACGGGTGGACGCGGAGACCGGTGAGGTCCGGGTGAGCCGCATGCTCGGCGTGTTCGCGGTCGGCCGGGTGGTGAACCCGACGACCGCGCGCAGTCAGCTCATCGGGGGCATGACCATGGGAATCTCCATGGCCTTGCACGAGGAGGGGTTGCTCGACGAGCGGTACGGCGACTGGGTCAACCACGACTTCGCCACGTACCACATCGCCGGGTGCGCGGACGTCGAGCAGATCGAGGCGGAGTGGGTCGACGAGGAGGACTCCGACCTGAATCCGACCGGGGTGAAGGGGCTCGGCGAGATCGGCATCGTGGGTTCGGCGGCGGCGATCGCCAACGCCGTCCGGCACGCCACCGGCGTACGGGTGCGCGACCTGCCGATCCGGCTGGAGAAGCTCGCCGGCTCATCATCCTTTACTTAATTAACCTGGCGCTGATATAACTTCTGGGTGCATGCCTTCGACGTGTTGGGCGACCCGGTGCGGCGCCGCACCCTCGAGCTGCTCGCCGGGGGCGAGACGACCGCGGGCGACATCTGCGCGGTGATCCAGCGCGAGTTCGGCATCTCCCAGCCGGCCGTCTCACAGCACCTGAAGGTCCTGCGCCTCAACGGGTTCGCCACCGTCCGGCCCGACGGCACGCGCCGGCTCTACGCGGTCGACCCGCGCCCGCTGCACGACGTCGACCAGTGGCTCGACCACTTCCGCCGGTTCTGGACCCCACCGCTGAGCGCGCTCGCCACCGAGCTCGCCCGTGGCAAGCGGGAACGGCGACTGCGGGACCAGTCCGGCGACACCCCCGACGGGCCGCCACCGCAGGCCACCACCGACCCGAACGAACGGCCGCGCCGGCCGGCGCCCACCGGCGGGGGCGAGCGGCCAGGGCGGCAACCGTCCACCGACCAGGGCCAGCGGCCACGGCGGCGAGCCACGGAAGTCCCCGATGACAGGAGAGCACGATGATTGACGCCACCGAGCAGATCAACGCCGTCCGGCGGCAGGTCGGCAGCCGGACGCTGGAGGCCGGCGAGGCCCGCGTGACCACCATCGGCCAGACGTACGACGCGCCGGTCGAGGACGTCTGGGACGCCTGCACCAACGCCGAGCGGATCCCCCGCTGGTTCCTGCCGATCTCCGGCGAGCTGAGGCTGGGCGGCCGATACCAGCTGGAGGGCAACGCCGGTGGGGTCGTCGAGACCTGCGACCCGCCGCACAGCTTCACGGCGACGTGGGAGTACGGCGGTGAGGTCAGCTGGATCGAGGTCCGGCTGACCCCGCAGGACGGTGACCGCACCCGTTTCGAGCTGCACCACATCGCGCACGTCGACGACGACCGGTGGGCGCAGTTCGGCCCGGGCGCGGTCGGCATCGGCTGGGACCTCGGGCTGCTCGGCCTCGCGACGTACTTCGGCGCGCCCGGCGCGGGCGTCCGCCCGGAGGACGCCGAGGCGTGGTCGGCCTCGGCCGAGGGACGGTCCTTCATGACGCTGGCCAGCGAGCGCTGGCGCGAGGCGAGCGTCGCCGCGGGCACCGACCCCGAGGCCGCCCGCGCCGCCGCCGAGCAGGTCACCGCCTTCTACACGGGCGTCTCGGCCTGAGCCACCGCGTCGCGGACGACCGGCCCGACTTGGGCGGGGCGGCGCGGGATGTCCCGGCCGACCGGGGCGCGGCGCGGTCCTGCGGTGTGATCGACTCGGAGTCAAGGAAGTCGGGCTCTCCGGCACGCCCCGACGGCCCGACTTCACGGATACCGAGTCGCTCTTGTCGGTGTTCTCCGGCACACTGCGTCCATGCCCTCCCCCCGCTCGGTCGACGACCTCACCGCCGCCGTGCGCGCCGGCCAGCGCGTGCGCTACCTCTTCTTCTGGGGCCACCGGCCGCAGCGCGACGGCAGCGTCGGCGCGGGGTGCCTCAGCCAGTGGTGGCCCGCCCCGTTCGGCGACGGTGACCGCAGCTTCGCCACCGCGGAGCACTGGATGATGTGGCAGAAGGCACGGCTCTTCGGCGACGTCGAGACGGCCGAGCGCATCCTCGCCGCCGCCCACCCGCACCGCGCCAAGTCGCTCGGCCGGCAGGTCCGCGGCTTCGACGAGACCCGATGGGCGGCCGCCCGCTACGACATCGTGGTGGCGGGCAACGTCGCGAAGTTCGGCCAGCACCCGCAGCTGCGGGAGTTCCTGCTCGGCACCGGCGACCGGGTGCTCGTCGAGGCGAGCCCGATGGATCGCGTCTGGGGCATCGGGCTCGCCGCCACGGACCCGCACGCCGACGACCCGGGCGCCTGGCGCGGCGCCAACCTGCTCGGCTTCGCCCTGATGGACGCCCGCGACACCCTCCGCGACACCACCGGCACTTGATCGACTCGTCTTTAAGGAAGTCGGGCTGTCCGGGCGACTCGGACAGCCCGACTTCCTGGATGTCGAGTGGATCTTGTGGCATCGGTCGATCACGCGGGTAACGTGCTGCGGCATGACCGGTGCGCCGTACTCTCACTGTTCCTTCTGCGGGGCGAGCTACCCGGCGGCGGCCGGCTGGCCGCGGGTCTGCGCGGTCTGCGGGCAGACGGTCTGGTGCAACCCGCTGCCGGTGGCGGTCGCGGTGCTCCCGGTACGCACCCCGGCCGGCGTCGGCGTGGTGGTGGTCCGGCGCGACATCGAGCCCGCCCGCGGGCAGCTCGCCCTGCCCGGCGGCTTCATCGAGTACGGCGAGGAGTGGGACGAGGCGCTGGTCCGGGAGCTGCGGGAGGAGACCGGCCTGGTCGCGTCGGCGCGGGACGCCACGCTCTTCGCGGTGCACTCCGCGCCCCGCGGCGGCACGATGATGGTCTTCGGCGTGCTGCCCGAGCAACGCGCCGAAGAGCTTCCCGCGTCGGCGCCGACCGAGGAGGCCACCGAGTGGCTGGTGCTCACCGAGCCGGTCGAGCTGGCCTTCGACACGCACACCCGGGTGCTCGCCGACTTCCTGGCCGCCCACCGCGCCGGCTGAAACGCGTCCCGCCCGGCGTCGACAGCGACGCCGGGCGGCGTGCCGGCCGCGCCGCGTGCCGTCTCCGCGCGGGGCAGCGACGCCGGGGACGCCGCCACCGGCACCGCCACCCACCGCCCGGCTTCGGCACCGCCCGCTGACGGTCAGGCGGCGGCGCGGTCGACGACGGGTCGGCGGCGACGCCCCGGGTCGGTGAGCGCCCGCGGACGCCAGACCCCGTCGGCCGCGTACAGGTCGGTGCCCGGCGCCACGATCTCGTCGATCCGGTCGAGCGCGGCGTCGTCGAGGGTCAGTTCGGCGCCGGCCAGCAGCCCGTCGAGCTGCGCCATGGTGCGCGGCCCGATGAGCACCGAGGTGACCGCCGGATGCGCGGCGGGGAACGCCACCGCCAGCTGCGGCAGCGTGCAGCCGAGCTGCCCGGCCAGGGCCGCCAGCTCCTCGACCGCCCGGTACTTGGCGGCGTTGCCGGGGAGCGCCGGGTCGAAGCGGGCCGGGGTGAGGGTGGCGCGGCCGCTGGTCAGGTCGGCGGGGCGACCGTCGCGGTACCGGCCGGAGAGGAAGCCCGAGGCGAGCGGGCTCCAGGTGAGCACACCCATGCCGTACCGCTGGCAGACCGGCAGCACGTCCGCCTCGATGCCCCGGGCGAGCAGCGAGTACGGCGGCTGCTCGGTGCGGAACCGGCCCAGCGCCCGCCGCTGCGAGACGTGCTGCGCCTCCACGATCTCCTCGGCCGGGAAGGTGGAGCAGCCGAAGGCCCGGATCGTGCCGTCCCGGACCAGGTCGGTGAGGGCGCCGAGGGTCTCCTCGACGTCGGTGGTGTGGTCGGGCCGGTGCACCTGGTAGAGGTCGATCCAGTCGGTGCCCAGCCGCCGCAGGCTCTCCTGGACGGCCCGTACGATCCAGCGCCGCGAGTTGCCGCTGCGGTTGCGCCCCTCCCCCATCGGGAAGTGGACCTTGGTGGCGAGCACGACGTCGTCCCGCCGGCCCCGCAACGCCTTGCCGACGATGACCTCGGACTCACCGGCGGAGTACATGTCGGCGGTGTCGACGAGGTTGATCCCCCGGTCGAGGGCGGAGTGGATGATCCGGACGCACTCGTCGTGGTCCGGGTTGCCGACCGCGCCGAACATCATCGCGCCCAGCGCGTGGACGCTGACCTGGATGCCGGTGCCGCCGAGAACGCGGTAACGCATGACTGAACTCCCCGTCGTCGTACCGATGCCCGCCGGGAGACCCGGCGGGCGTGCGGCTCACGGTAGGAGTTCGAGTGCTCTGGAGGTCAACAGTGGGATCGCCGCACCGGGCTCGGTGACGGCGACCGACGGGGACGGTCAGGGCGCGGGGAGCGGATCCGGCGTGGACGGGCGCTCGACGGTCAGCGGCAGCAGCACCCGGAAGACCGTGTCGCCGGGCTCGCTGCGCACCCGGATGTCGCCGTGGTGCTTGTGCACGACGATCCGGTACGAGATGTCCAACCCCAGACCGGTGCCGCTGCCCACCGGCTTCGTGGTGAAGAACGGCTCGAAGATGCGCGGGCGCACCTCCGGCGGAATGCCCGAGCCGGTGTCGGCGACCTCCACGGCGAGCAGCTCACCCGCCCGCTCGGTGCGGACCGTCAGCGTCCCCGTCTCCCCCATCGCGCCCAACGCGTTGTCGATGAGGTTGGTCCAGACCTGGTTCAGCTCCGCGGCGTACGCGGGCACGGGCGGCAGGCTCCGGTCGTACTCCTTGACGAGCCGGACCCCGGCGGGGATCTTCGCCTTGAACATCACGAGCGTGGCGTCGAGCAGGTCGTGCACGTCGACGACCTGGAACGGCGCGCGGTCGAGTTGGGAGTACTGCTTGGCGGCGCCGACCAGGCCGGAGATCCGGGTGACCGCCTCACCGATCTCCCGCATCAGCAGCTCGGTCTCGACGGTGTAGGTGAGCCACCGGATCGCCGTCTCCAGGTCGGCCTGGCCGACGCTGGTGCGCACCCGGGTCAACCACTCGGTGTCCGCGCCGCCGCTGACCAGGATCGGCGCCAGGTCCCAGGCTGCCCGAACCCCGTGCTCGTCCAGCCAGTCGGTCAGCGTGTCCTCGGCGTCGGCGACGGCCATCGGGCTGAGCTTCGGCGCGCCCGCCACCCGGGCCACCGCCTCCTCCTGCAACTCCACGAGACGGTGCAGGCCACTGCCGTCGAGGCGGCCGTCGGCGATCATCGCGAGCTTGCTCCGGATCGCGGCGACCCGGTCGCGCAGCACCGAGGTCGCCCGCACCGCCGCGGCGGCCGGGTTGTTCAGCTCGTGGGTGAGGCCGGCGGAGAGCGAGCCGAGGGCGAGTAGCCGTTCCCGCTCCCCCACCAGGGTCTGGGTGTTGCGCATCCCGATGAAGAGCCCCTCCAGCAGGTGCATCGCCATCGGGAACCAGGTGCGGACGGCCTGCGCGAAGCTCTCCGCGGGGAGCACGAAGAACTCGGCGTCGGTGTTCGCGCGCATCGTGTTGCGGTAGACCTGCTCGGTCTCGCCGTCGAGGTACGCCTGGGTGGCCCCGCCGTACACCCCCCGCTGGGCGGTCCGGTTCAGCTCCACCTCGTCGTCGCCGACCCGCCGGCTGAGCGTCACCGAGCCGGAGAGCAGGACGAAGAAGCAGGTCGCGGCCTCGCCCTCGCCGAACACGACAGTGCCGCCGGCGCGCTGCTCCGTCCGGCCGTGCTCCGCGAGCCAGGCCAGCTGGTCGTCGCCGAGCGACTCGAACAGGAACAGGGTGCGCAGCTGCTCCGGCGTGAGCCGGTCGGTCGGGGTGCTCACTGCGCCTCCAGGTAGCGGTGCACCAGCGACACGGCCATCGCCCCTTCGCCCACGGCGGAGGCGACGCGCTTCACCGACTGGGAGCGCACGTCGCCGGCGGCGAAGACCCCCGGCAGGCTGGTCTCCAGGTGGTACGGGTCGCGCTGCAGCGCCCAGCCGGCCGGCGGCCTGCCGTCGGTGACCAGGTCGGGGCCGGTGACGATGAAGCCGCGCCGGTCCCGGGCCAGCACCCCGTCCAGCCACTCCGTCCTCGGCTCCGCCCCGATGAAGACGAAGAGCCAGGAGGTCTGCGCGGTGCGTACCTCGCCGGTGCGGCTGTCGCAGATCGTGATCCGTTCGAGGTGGTCGCCGCCGGCCGCGCCGACCACCTGGGTGTGCGGATGCACGGTGATCCGGTCGCTCTGCTCCAGCTGGTCGATCAGGTAACGCGACATGGAGGCGGTCAGGTCGGGGCCCCGAACCAGCAGGTGCACCCGGGCGGCGTAGCGGGAGAAGAAGACCGCCGCCTGACCTGCGGAGTTGGCCCCGCCGACGATGTAGATCTCCTCGTCGACGCAGTTCGGCGCCTCCGTGGAGACGGCTCCGTAGAAGACCCCCCGACCGGTGAAGTCACCCACGCCGGGGGCGTCGAGCACCCGGTAGGAGACGCCGGTGGCGAGTACCACGGTGTGCGCGGCGATCTCGGTGCCGTCGCCGAAGCGGAGCAGGCGGGCGCCGCCGGCCTCGGTCAACCCGACCACCTCCCGGGTGCTGAGCAGCTCGGCGCCGAACTTGAGCGCCTGCCGGCGGGCCCGGTCGGTGAGCTGGGCGCCGGAGACGCCGTCGGGGAAGCCCAGGTAGTTCTCGATCCGGCTGCTCTGCCCGGCCTGCCCGCCGGTGGCGCGCCGCTCCACCAGCACCGTACGCAGCCCCTCCGACGCCGCGTACACGGCCGAGCCGAGACCGGCCGGGCCACCGCCGACCACCACCACGTCGTAGAAGTCGGTGGTCGGCTCCACGGCGAGCCCCACCACGCTGGCGAGCTCGGCCGCCGACGGCGCGATCAAGGTCTTGCCCTCGGCGGTGACCACCAGCGGCACGTCCGTCTCACCGGCACCGGCGGCGGCGAGCAACCGGGCGCCCTCCGGGTCGTCGGTGAGCAGCCAGCGGTACGGGATGAGGTTGCGGGCCAGAAAGTCGCGGATCTTGAACGAGGGGGCGGACCAGCGGTGCCCCACCACGCGGATCTCGGTCAGCGCCGCGTCCGGGGTGGCCGCCCAGGCGTCGAGCAGACCGTCCACGACCGGGTAGAGCTTCTCCTCCGGCGGGTGCCAGGGCTTGAGCAGGTAGTGGTCCAGGTCGACGACGTTGATCGCCTCGATCGCGGCGTCCGTGTCGGCGTACGCGGTGAGCAGCACGCGGCGGGCGGCGGGGAAGAGGTCCATCGCCGCCTCGAGAAACTCGATTCCGGTCATCTCGGGCATCCGGTGGTCGGCGAGGAGCAACGCCACCTGTTCCCCGCGCAACTTGATCTCGCGTAGCGCGTCCAGCGCCTCCGGGCCCGACCCGGCACGCACCACCCGGTACCGCTCGCCGTAGCGGCGACGCAGGTCGCGTGCCACCGCCCGGGAGACCACCGGGTCGTCGTCGACGGTCAGGATCACCGGGTTCGCCATGGCGCCCATGAAACCACCTCCCGCCGCGTCGGTCACCGGCACCTCGGCGAGGCGTACCCGGGAAGAGGCGTGGTACCGCGGTGTCGCACGAATGGCAGGCGTCGGGGCGGGTAACCGGGGCCGGGCGCCGGCGGGGCGCCGCGGCCCGGGCTGCCGTAGACACCTCCGGGGGGCCAATGTCGCAGACGCCAGCGCCCTCGGCCGGGCCGGCGGGGGCCGGCGAGGTCGTGGAGCTACGGGTGCACGGGGTCTCCGGGGCCGGCGCCGAGCAGGTGCTGGACCGGCCGCACGCGTACCAGGTCGCCGGGGACAGCAACGGGGGCTTCTTCCGCCCGCGGCCCGGTTACCCGGACAGCGCCGGCCCGGGCGGCGTCACGGTCGAGGCGTACCGCTGGAGCGATCTGCCCTCCGGCACCGCGGTGCGGACGTTGTCGCTGGTCTTCCTCCTGCCGTTCATGCTCTGCAACGTGTCGGCCTGGATGAGTCCGAACCCCACCGGCTCGCACACCCTGATGAAGGCGCTGTGCCGGCTGCTCGGGCTCACCCTGACCGGGCTCTACGTGCTCTCCATCGTCGGGGCCGCCCTGGATCTGGTCGCCTGGCAGTGCATGGCCGCGCCGCGCTGTGTCCGGGGCCGGGACTGGCTCTCCTGGCTCGGCACCCAGCCGATCGGGCTGCGCCTGGCGGTGCTCAGTCTCGTTCCGGCCGGGGCCATCGCCCTGATCTGGTGGCTCGGAGCGCGGCCCGGCCGCCCGTTCAACGTCTTCCGGCCACCGGCGGCCGCCGGGGCCGGCACGTACCGGCTCGGCGAGGTGGGCAAATGGGACTCGGCGCCACTCGGTGGGCGGCTGCGCTCGATCCACGTCGCGACCGCGTTCGCGACGCTCGACGCGAGCCTGCTCGCCGCCCGTCTCGGGCCCGGCGCCTCCCTGGTGTCGCTGGTGCTGGCGGTGCTGGTGGCGGCCGTCCTGGTGGCCTGCATGGCGATGGTCTGCGCCCGGAACCTGATCGACCATCCAGGGCCCCGTCCGACTGCGGATCTCGCCACGCGGGCGCTGCGCACGGTCACCTGCGGGCTGAGCGTGCTGGTCGTGGTGGTGATCCTGGTCGACCCGGCGCCGTGGCCGGCGGGGCTCGGCCTGCCCCGCTACGGCGCCACCCTGGCGTGGGTCTTCGTCGCCCAGACGCTGCTGCTCGCCGGCATCGGTCTCGTCGTACTGCGCAGCCGGGGCCTGCACCGCACGCGGCAGGGGTGGGGGGCGCCGGTCATCGCGGCGGTCGCCACGGGGCTGGCGGTGGCGTTCTCCTCCGAGCTGGTCTACCGGGTGGCGGACCTGCTCAATCGGGACCAGCCGACGGCCGAGCGGCTGATGATCAGCCCGCCGCCGGCGTACAAGTGGGCGATCTTCGGATTCGGGCTGGCGGTGCTCGGCACGCTGATCATGGCTGGGGTGGTGATCCTCGTCTCCGGGCGGAGCAGGTACCGCATCGCCGCGAGGATCGTCGCCGACGACTTCCCCGACGCGCCGCCGGAGGCGGGGCCGCGCCTGCGGCAGGTCCAGCGGACCATCGCCCGGGCCCGGTTCACCGAGCACCTGGAGCCGATCACCATGGTGTACGCCTGCCTCATCGGGCTGGGCCTGGCGACCAGCGTCCTCGGGCTGATGGGGCGGTTCCCCGCGGACATCGTCCAGGGCTACCTCGGGATCCCGGGCGACCTGGTGAACTTCTTCCTGGGCGCGGGGAGCTACGTGATCGCCGCGATCCTGCTCGGCCTGGTCATCGGCGGCATCTTCGCCTACCGGACCGCCGAGTTCCGCCGGTACGTCGGGGTGATCTGGGATCTGGGCACCTTCTGGCCGCGCGGCAGCCACCCCTTCGCACCACCCTGTTACGCGGAGCGGGCGGTGCCCGAGCTGGCCCGACGGATCACCTACCTGGTCGGGCGGGGCAACCGGGTGCTGCTCTCCGGGCACAGCCACGGGTCGGTCCTGCTCGCGGCGGCCGTGCTGCAGCTGCCCGACGGGGTGGGCGAACGGGTCGCCCTGCTCACCTACGGCTCACCGCTGCGCCGGCTCTACTCCCACCTCTTCCCGGCCTACGTCGACGAGGAGGTGCTGCGGGAGGTGGGCAGGCGAGTCGGCTGGCGGTGGATCAACATCTGGCGGGACACCGACCAGATCGGCAGTTGGATCTTCTCCCCGCACCGGGAGGGCGACCCGGAAGCGGCGGACGACCCGGCCGCCTCGGTGGATCGGCGGCAGATCGACCCCCGCGACGTGGTGGCGCCGCCGAGCGACAGCGTGCCACCACCGATGTTCGGGCACTGGCCGGGCGAGTCCGACGACCGGCTCACCGAGTCAGTCCGGGAACTCGCCGGGCGGCTGCGCACCGAGACCTCCTGACCGCCGCGGCGCGCCCCGGCTGCTCGACCGGGCGCGGGCGGGTCAGCCGGGTGGGCCGGCCGGCACTGCGGCGGTGACCTCGACCTCGATCACCGCGCCGGGCAGGAAGAGCCGACTCACCTCGACGGTGGTGCTGGCCGGTGGCGGCGTCCCGGTGAAGAGTCGCCGCCGGACGGCCGCGTACCCGGGCAGATCGTCGAGATCGGTGAGGAAGCTGCGGATGTGCAGCACGTCGGCGAGGCCGGCGCCGTGCGCCGCGAGCACGCCGTCGACGATCTCGAAGATCCGCTCGGACTGTGCGACGACGTCACCCGGCGCGACCACCAGGCCGTCGTCGTCGACGCCGACCTGGCCGGCGAGCAGCAGCAGGGCACCACCGGTCAGATCGAGCCGGGCCACGTGCGCGAACCGGTCCCGGAAGGGCGCGGCCACGGTGTGCGGGTTGTCCAGGACGATTCTCACGAAGGCTCCTCGGCGGTGCGGGCGGCGATGTCCGCCCCCACGTCGGGTGCGGTGGCCAGCGCCGCCCGCGCGGCGCCGACCAGGGGCGCGGCAGCCCCGGCGAGCTGGTCGAGCACGAGGCCGAGATCCTTCTCGGCCAGCGTGACGGGAAAGTCGGCGTCGGTCGTGGTGGCCCGGGCGAGCGCTGCGCCGAGCGGACCGTCGCCGAGCAGGTTCAGCGCGACGTCCCGGTCCAGGCCGACGGATCGGGCGACGGCGAGCGCGTCGGCGACGCCGGTGACCCCGATCAGCAGCGCCGTGTTGAGCACCAGCTTGGCCGCCGCGCCGCTGCCGGTGGGGCCCAGATGGCGTACGGTGCCGAGAGCTTCCAGCAGCGGGCGGACGCGCTCGACGGCGGTGGCCGATCCACCGGCGTACACCCGGAGCCGCCCGGTCGCCGCGGCGGCGACGCTCCCGCCGACCGGGGCGTCGACGAGGTGCACCCCGGTCGGGAGCCGGTCGACGACGGCTCGGACCGCAGCCGGGCCGATGGTGGACATCTCGACGAGACAGCTACCCGACGCGAGCGCCGCCGCGGCGCCGGCCGGTCCGAACAGGACGGTGTGCACGGCCGTCGGGTCGGCCAGCATGGTGACGGCGACGTCCACCCCGGCGACGGCGTCGGCGGGCGAGTCGGCGACCGCGATGCCGGCGCGGCGCAGCGGTTCGGTACGGCCGGCCGTGCGGTTCCAGACCGTCACTGAGTGGCCGGAGGCGAAGAGGCGCTGGGCCATGGCCGCCCCCATCCGCCCGGTGCCGAGTACGGCGATCTTCAACATGACTGGAACCGTAGGCGGCCGCTCGGCATGCGACCAGCGAATGATCGACATGCCTGCCATGCCCATACGGCATGTCAGCGGCTAACGTTCGCCGCATGCAGATCGAGGCGCTCGACGTGCTGCGGACCGTCGCCCGGCACCTGTCGATCACGGCAGCGGCGCGGGAGCTCCGCTACACCCAGTCGGCCGTGTCCCGGCAGATCGCCGCGCTCGAAGCGGAGTTCGGGGTGGTGCTCTTCGACCGGTTGCCGCGCGGCGTGACCTTGACCGAGGAGGGACGCCACCTGCTCCCGCACGCCGAGGCGGTGCTCGACCGACTGACCACCGCTCGCCGCGAGCTCGACGCGCTGCGTGGGCTGGGCGCCGGCCGCCTTCGGGTGGGCGCCTTCCCGACCGCCGTGGCCGCGCTCGTGCCACGCGCCCTGGCGGACTTCCGCGCCGCGTACCCCGACGTCGGCGTCTCCCTGGTGGAGGACCGGACGCCCGCCCTGCTGGAACGGCTGCTCGCCGGCGACACGGATCTCGCTGTGGTGAGCGCCCCACCCGACCAACCCCTCGACACCACCCGCTTCGACCTGCGTCACCTGCTCGACGAGCGCCTGCTGGTGGCGGTCCCCCGCCGGCACGCGCTCGCCGGGCGCGACACGGTACGCCTGGCCGAGCTGGCCGAGGAGTCCTTCATCGCGGGCTCCACGGATCAGGCGGATCCGCTCATGCGGGCCAGCATGCCGCCCGGCTTCCGGCCGCGAATCGACATCGTCGCCGCCGACTGGACCGGAAAGCTGGGCTGTGTGAGCGCGGGGCTCGGCGTCGCGCTGATCCCCGCACTGGCCGTCCGGGCCGCCCCCGCCGACCTCGCCCTGCTCCGGCTGCACCCCGACGACGCGCCGACCCGGCAGGTCTACGCGGCCGTGGTCGCCCACCGCCACCGACCCCCCGCCGTAGCCGCGCTGCTCCCCCTCCTGGCCGAGGTGGCCGCCACGCTCTGACCCGACCCGACCCGACCCGACCCGACCGCTCGCCGCCGCCCGCCCCGGCGCGGCCCGCCCCGGCGCGGCCCGGCGGACGGTCGCGCACCGGCGCGGCCCTGCGGACGGTCGCGCGGCGGCGAGGTCCGGCGGACGGTCGTGCGGCGGCCGCTGGGGGCTCGCCGCAAGCGAGGCGGGTAGCGCGCCCGCGTCCGGCTATCCTCGGCCGGGTGAACGCCTCGAAGCAGCCCGAGCGCCGGCTGATCGCCGCGAACAAGAAAGCGCGGCACGACTACACGATCCTCAAGACGTACGAGGCCGGGATCGTGCTGGCCGGCACCGAGGTGAAGTCGCTCCGGGAGGGGCGCGCGTCGCTGGTCGACGCGTTCGCCCAGGAGCGCGACGGCGAGATCATGCTGTACGGACTGCACATCGCCGAGTACGGCTACGGCACGTGGACCAACCATCAGCCGCGGCGCACCCGCAAGCTGCTGCTGCATCGGGTGGAGATCGAACGCATCCTCGCCAAGGTCCGGGAGGGCGGGATCACGCTCGTGCCGCTGTCGATGTACTTCGAGAACGGCTGGGCCAAGGTGGAGCTGGCGCTCGCCCGGGGCCGCCGCTCGTACGACAAGCGTCAGGCCCTGGCCGAGCGGGACGCCAACCGGGAGATCGCCCGGGAGTTCAGCCGTCACCTCAAGGGCCGCACGAAGCGGGCCTGACGCCGGCCCGCGTCCGTCACCGGTGACCGCCCTGGGCGCCGGGACCGCCGAGCACCGGTAGCACCCGGCCGAGGCCGGCGGTGGGACCAGGGCAGGCGGACAGCTCCGGTGCGGCGTGTCCGGAATGGGCACGCCGTGGCGCGTTGACTGATTCCCCACGCCGTGTTGTGCTCGACTCTCAACCGTTAATGGAAACGGTTGTCATTGCTGAATGGAGGATGAGCATGTCCCTCACCGTCCCACCGGCCCTGCTCGACGCCGCCGAACGCGGCCCGGTCGACGACGCCGACTTCGTCGCCTGCGTACGGGCCTCCCTGCCGTACGCCTGGGAGACCGTCAGCCGCGTGGTCGCCGACCTCGACGCCGGCGGAGCCGAACGCGCCGACAACCTGGTGCCGCCGCCGACCGAGGCGGACCGGGGGCAGTTGCTGCGCGCGCTGGCCAGCGACGCCATCCGGGCCGGGCTGGAGCGGCACTTCAAGGTGAAGCTGGCGTTCCAGAACTGCCACCGGGTCGCCGCGTTCCGACCAGCGGCGGTCGACTCGGCCGCGTACCGCGAGTTCGTCTCGCCGCGCGGTCAACTGCTCAACCAGTCACCCGAGCTGCGCAACTGCTGACCCGAGCCGCTGCCCGGGCCGGATGGTCCGGGCGGCGGCGCGCCGCGCCCTCGCCGGCCTTGGACCCGAGGCCGGAGGGGCCGGTGCAGACCTTCGAGACAGCGAGCTGCTGACTCCGCCGAGACCCGGTTCGGCGATGTCACTCCGGCATGTAGATCACGGGCAGTTCGCCGTCGCCGTAGCTGGTCTCGCGGGTCAGGATCGATGCGTCGTGATCGAAACTGGCCATGACGGTGGTGGCGAGGTCGACGCGGCCGGTGTAGCTGCGCCAGTAGCTCAGTTCCTGCCAGGAGTGGCCGCTGGTGGAGAGCACCGCGCAGGCGTCGAGGGCCAGCAGCCGGTGCAGGGCGGCCCGGTCCTTCGGGTCGCCGACGAGGGCCAGGGCTTCAACGGCGGTGATGGCGGTGACGCCGAAGCGGTTGCGATCCTCAATGACCTCGTGCAACGGCTCGCCGACGTGCAGGGAGCCGGCGACGTAGGCAAGCAGCGCCGACCGGTCCAACAGCAACCGGACCGGCCGGTCGTCGTCGGGGCTCACGCGGCCGGCTGCTGGCGGGTGCTGTCGGCCTCGTCGAGCAGGTGCTGGCGTACCCGGTCGCGCACGGACTGGCGGCGCTCGGCCGGCCACTCGGCCTCGACGGCGGCCCGGCGGGCGCGGGCTTCGGCCACCCCCTGCTCGCTGATCTCGATACCGGTGTGCGCCAACTCGGCGTCCAGGGCGTCCAGGCGCATCCGGTCACGGACCGCCTGGGTGACATAGGCGGAGGCGTTGGGTTCCTGCTCCAGGCGCTCGGCGACGTCCGGCGGAACAGAGATCGACAGCTTCCTCACCGGCTTGGTCATACCGAGAAGCATATGCCAGTAGCACCGCGAGTTGGCTGTGAACCACGGTGAGCGATCGTCGCCTCCGTCAGCAGCGCACGGGTCGGCCGGGACAGGGCGCGCCGACGCGACTCGGCACGCCGAGCTCGACGACGCGAAGGATCGCCCGAGCCGGATCAGTCGGCGAGCAGGTCGGCGTGGGCGGCCCGGAGCCGGGCCAGGGCTCGGTCGCCGGGTTCGGCCCGCCGGTCGAGCTCGGCCCACGCCTGTGCCAACGCGGCCCGGACCGCGCGCAGCTCGGCGGCGTGCCGACGGCTGCTCTGCTGGCGCTGCTCCTCCAGGCGGCGGGCCCAACCGGCGGTGACCGCGGCGAGCCGGTCGGCGTCGGCGGTGGTCTGGGCGAGGGTGCGCGCCGCACCGGCCGGCACGATCGCGGCGACCGGGCGCGGATCACCGTCGCGGGTCACGACCGTGACCGCGCCGGTCAACTCGGCGAGCGCCACGAGCTGGGTGAGCCGGGTGCGCACCTCGCGCAACGGCAGGGATCGCGGCTGATCGGGGTGGGGGGTCAGCGCGGAGACGGCCATGGATGCATGCTGCCGCGGGGGTACGACAGAAAGGCGTCGACCGCCGCGACGCGACACGGATGGCGTGCGGTCACGGACCGGACCTCGCCGGTCACCCGACGGGGCGCGGATCCTTTTCCGGCTCGCCACCCTCGACGGGGAACGACGCTCGCCACTCGTCGGCGAGCACCGACCAGACCTGGATGTCGATCCGGCCGGACGGTCCCGGGTATACCGCGCGGAGTGTGCCCTCGTGCCGCAGCCCCAGCCGACGGGCCAGAGCGATGCTGCGAACGTTGTCGGGCTTCGTGCGCCACTCCACCCGGTGGACGCCGCGCTCGCGCACCGCCCAGTCGACGACGTGGCGTACCGCCCGGAAGACCAGCCCATGGCCCTGGGCCGACGGTTCGAGCCAACAACCCACCTCGCAGACGCCGAGCGAGACGTCGAACGAGACCAGCATGACGCCGCCGACGAGCGTGTCGCGCCGCCACAGCCCCCAGATCCCGCCGGCGTCGCGGGCCCAGCGGTCCGCGTACCGGCGCAGCACCGCCCGGGCCGAGTCGAGGTCGGTGGCCACGAAGGACGGTCCCACCCAGGGCGCGATGTGCTCCCGGGCGCGGTCGAGGTGGGCGAGGAACTCCTCGGCCCGCCAGGGTTCGAGCGGACGCAGCTCGACATCGGAGGTGAGGCGCAGCGCGAACACGGCACTCCCGTGGTTGATCGAGGGTCGGGACGAGCCGATCATGTCGCCTGCGGGCCGCCCCGGCCACCCGGTTTCGCACCCTGGACGTCCGGGGCCGGACCGTGCCGCCGACGGCCCGTCGCGGGGCCGCCGGCGGCACGGCGGGAACTCAGCGACGGCGCAGCTGGGAGACGATCGTCGGGTCGGTGACCTCGGTGTCCCGGGCGAGCAGCAGCGCCTTGCTGAGCACGACACCGAGCATCCGGTCGCCCTCGAACGGCAGGAAGAGCTCACCGTTGCCGGCGGACCCCGACTGCTGCGGCACGATGCAGAGGTACTCGTCGTTGGGGCTCATCAGGATGTTCCCCGACCCGAGGTGGATCTTGTATGTGCGCAGGTCGCCACGGACCACGAGGAAGCGCCCCTCCATCCGGCACCGGTCGGCGACGGCCAGCCGGGGCAGCAGCCGGGTGAGCAGGTCCCGCCGGGTCTCGGCGGTCGCCGACAGCTCACCGAAGCTGTACGACTGCCAGTACTCCCGGTAGCGGCCCTCCGGCCCGCCGTCCTGCCAGGTCGGGTCGTTGCCCACACTGGCCACCCCGACGAAGAGGTCGATGTCGCGCATGACCTCGCTGAAGACCAGCGGCGGGATCTGCTCCAGCAGCAGCGGGCCGGTCGGCTCGCTGCCCCCGGGGATCCACTGCGCGTACCCGCCACCGCCGGCGTGCGCGCTGTTCTCCGCGGCGCCGAGCGGGTAGAAGCGGACCTGGTCGGTGACCACCCGCAGGTAGGTGCCGGTGTCGGTGGCGCCGGTGTCGTAGTCGTCACCGGCCCCCTCCACCCAGTACTCGGCGCGCAGCCCCCACTCGGGCAGCTCACGGGTCGCCGGAGGGTACTCGTCGTCCACCATCAACCGGAGTCGGTTGCGCCACCCCCGCACCGCGGCGAGCGCGTGGAACTGGTGCTGGCGCAGCACGTGCGCGGCGAACCGGTTGGAGTAGACCTCGGTGCGCTCCTCGGCGGCGGTGAGCAGGTAGACCTCCCGGTGCGCCTGCTTGAACGGCTGCACCACGGCGTGGCGCTCCAGCCACTCGCGCCAGCCGAGCACCTCGGCGACGTCACGGCCGATCGGGTGCCAGATCGTCACCTCGGCGTCGTCGGCCGCCGTGACCGGCGCGCCGTCGACGGTGCGCAGCGCGTCGTCGGCGTAGCCGCACGGCACGCCGTCGACGAGCCAGATCAGCCGCCGCCCGAGCGTGCCGACCAGCGGGTGGTCCAGATACTGCGCCCGCCACGCCGCGTACCGCCAGCGCCGTCGGGCGAGGAACTGCCGGTCCAGCCGTTCGGCCTGCGCGGCCAGCATCTTCTCGATGTCCTTCGCCGCCGCCTTCAGCTCCCGCAACCGCTCCGGATGCTCGCGGCGGACCGCGGCGGGCACCGTCCGCACCGGACGGCCGGCGGCGTTGCGCCAGTGCAGCGCGACGTCGGCGCCCTGCACCACCAGCTCGGCGGTGACGTCGCCGAACGTCTCGACCCGCCGGCCCACGCGGGTCAGGTCGTACGTCGGCACCGCCAGCTCCTCGACCTCGGCCCGGGACAGCCCGAGCGCGGCGGCGCGCGCGTCGAGCGCCTTGTGCAGCTCCTTGAGCGTGCCCTTGAAGGTGACCCGGGTGGAGAGCCGGGCGAGCTGGGCCAGGGCCGGCTCGCCGTCGAGGCGGGCGAGCGCGTGGACCGCGGCGTTGGCCACCTTCGGGTTGCGCGGGCCGATCCCCGGAACCTTGCGCAGCGAAGTCTCCACCAGCCGCCCCAGCTCCCGGGCGACCTCGGCGTCCGCGCCTTCGGCGGCGAGCGCGAGCAGCCAGATGAGCCCACGCAGGGCCGTCGAGTTGTACGGGTCGTACGCCTGGGAGAAGTCCTGCTCGTGAGCGCGCGCGAGGATCGGGACGGTGCGGGGGCGACCGACCTGCGCCAGCCAGGTGAGCGCCGTCTTGCGGTAGAGGTCAGCCCCGACCCGGTCGAGCAGCGCGCGGGCCTGCCGATCCCATTTGTCGGAGGGGCGGGCGGAGGTCGCGCTCCGCGCGTGCGCCACCAGCTCCGGCCAGTCGGCGCCGAGCGCGGGCAGCTCGGCCAGCAGAAGGTCACTCCACGCCTCACCCGGGTTCAGCACCGGCTCCCGGACCCGCTGGAGCAGCTGCCGTACCAGACCGGTGGGTCCGTAGCCGGTGACCTCGGTGCGGCGCAGCACCGCGACGACCTCCCCGGGCAGAGTTCCGTCGGTCTCGTACACCACCTGGCAAAGCTGGGCGTACTCGTCGGCGAGCCACCAGATCCACCGTCCGGTGGCGTGGTCGAGCAGCCGCCGGAGGTCGGCGACGGCGACCGCCTCGCCGAACCTGCGCAGCAGCAACGCCACGAGCGTGGTCAACGCCTCGGCCTCGGCCTCGCCGTCGGCGTCCGACGGGTCGCCCGCCGCGAGCCGGTCGACCAGGGCGGTGGCGAGCCGGGCCCGCCGGTCGTCGGGCAGCGCGTCGAGCGCACCCGCGATCCGGGGGCCCTCGTAGTACCAGCCGCCGTGGAAGTGCCGCGCGAGCCAGGCCAGCTCCGTGACGATCGCGGCGAGGTCGTCGCCGGTGGCGAGCCGCCGGAGCTTGGCGACGTGCTTGTCGTGGGCGCTCATCAGCCACCGACCAGCGGGACGAGCTTGAGGAAGCAGACCTCGGTGCCGGCGCGCAGCTGCACCTCCGTGTCGAGGTGGTCGACCTGCCGGTCGTCGACGAGCACCACGAAACCGTTCCGTCCGAACGCCTCGATCGCGCGATCGTACTGCTGCTCGGCGTCGACCCGGCGGGGCTCGCGCAACCGGTAGCCGTTGAGCGTGCGCTCGGCGTCGCTGGGCTGCACCAGGCCGCGGAAGACCTCGGGCTGCCCGGCGTTGTACTCGGCCACCTCCTGGAAGACCCGGCGGCGGATGAGTTCCCGCAGCGCCAGCCGCTCCTCGAAGATCTCCAGGTGCCACGCGTCGGCCTTGGCGCCGCTCGTGGTCTCGTCGATGAACTTGACCATCACCATGGCCGCGGAGTCTAGGGTCGGGCACCGACAGCGGGCGCCCCTGACGGCCGAGCCACCGGCACCGCACCCTCGACGGCCGCCCGGCGGGAAACCCGGTTGCCTCGCCGGGTCGGCGCTCCTAGCCTGCCGGGGTGCGGATCCGGGAGTTCGCCCCGCAGGACTGGGCGCAGGTGTGGCCGATCATCTCCGACGTCGTCCGGGCAGAGGAGACCTTCGTCTACGACCCGGCGCTGACCGCCGACGAGGCGTACGACCTATGGGTGGACGTCCCGCCGGGACGTACCGCGGTGGCGGTGGACGGCGAGCGGGTCCTCGGTACGGCCAAGATGGGCCCCAACCGCCCCGGGCCCGGCTCGCACGTCTCCACCGCGAGCTTCATGGTGGCGGCGGACGCGCGCGGTCGCGGTGTGGGCACCGCGCTCTGCCGGGACGCGCTGGACTGGGCGCGGCGGCAGGGGTACGCGGGCATGCAGTTCAACGCGGTCGTGGAGTCCAACCGGGCGGCCGTCGAGGTGTACCTGCGGGAGGGTTTCACGGTGGTCGGCACCGTGCCGGGCGCGTTCCGGCACCCCACCCTCGGCCGGGTCGGCCTGCACGTCATGTACTGCGAGTTCTGACCGGGCCGGTCTTTCCCGGCCGGGCTCAGCCGGCGATCCGCCCGTGCACCACCAGCGCCCAGGTGAGCAGCACGAAGCCGGCGGTCGAGGCGACCGCGCGCACCAGGTTCCAGCGGATCCACGCCGGGGCGAACCGGTCCCGCACCGCCGCGACGTCGGCGAGCCGGTCGGGGTCACCCGCCTGGGCGAGGGCGTTGTTCAGCGGCACGTTGAGCGCCATGGTGACCACCAGGACGACCAGGTAGAGCAGCAGCGCCGCCACGATCCAGGGCAGCGCCGCGCTCCAGTCGCCGCTCGCGTGCAGGGCCGCGGCCGTGCCGGTGAGGAGCAGCGCGCCGAAGAAGCAGCCGAGGAACCAGCCGTTGAGGATGGCCTCGTTGATCCGCTGCATGGCGAGGACCAGCGTGCGGGCGTCGGCACGTGCCAGGCCGGGCATGACGGAGTAGGCGAACGCGGCGAAGAGGCCGGCCATCAGGCCCGTGGTCACCGTCGCGGCGAGCAGGCTCAGCGTGCGCAGCATGGTCATCGGGTCATTAGACGCGCCGTCGGGACGTCCGGGCCACCCCGGTCGCCCCGACGGCGTCGGCCTCAGCGCGCGGGCGCGTACGGGGCCAGCGGATTGACCAGCGTGCCGACGAACTGCAGCGCCGCCGACGGGTCGGCGAGGTCGACCATCTGCTGGTTGTTGCGCAGCTGGAGCCGGTTCAGGCAGGAGAGCGCGAACTCCGGCGCGAACAGGTCGTACCGGGCGATCCGCTCGGCCAGGTGCGGGACGCTCGCCAGGTAGTCGGCGGCGCAGCCGGCCACCGTGCGCCAGAAGGTCTCCTCGGTGAGCGTGCCGGCCTCGGCCAGCACCGCGCAGAGGTGCCGCAGGTAGCAGTCCACGACGTCGGTGAAGATGGCGAGCAGCCGCTCCTCCTCCGGCACGTCGGCCCGGATCCGCTCGACCGCCGGCGGCAGCGGCCGGTCGGGGCTCATCACGACGATCTCCTCGGCGATGTCCTTGAAGATCGCCCGCTCGACGGTGTCCTGGTCGTCGAGGACGAGGATCACGTTCTCGCCGTGCGGCATGAAGGCCAGGTCGTAGGCGTAGAAGGCGTGCAGCAGCGGGGTCAGGTAGGCGTCCAGGTAGCGGCGCAGCCACGCCTGCGGCGTCAGCCCGGACCGGGCGACGAGGGCGGCGGCGAGCGAACCGCCGTCGTGGTCGACGTGCAGCAGCGAGGCCATGGTGGCCAATCGCCGCCCCGGCCCCAGGCTCGGCACCGGGCTCTCCCGCCAGAGCGCGGCGAGCATCTTCCGGTACGGCGAGTACCGGTCGGTGGCCGCCTCGTACTGCTGGTGCCGGTAGCCGACGGCGGCCCGCTCCCGCAGCACGGTGAGCCCGGTCGCGGTGAAGACCTCGTCGGCGGCGATCAGGTCGGCGAGCCAGTCGTTGATGGCCGGGGTGCCCGCCATGTACGCGGCCGAGAGCCCCCGCATGAACCCCATGTTGAGCACGGAGAGCGCGGTCTTGACGTAGTGCCGGTGCGGGTCGGTGAGGTTGAAGAAGGTGCGGATGGACTGCTGGGCGAGGTGTTCGTCGGGCCCGGGACCGAGGCAGACCAGGCGACGCTGCGCCACCTCGCCGGCGAAGGTGACGGCGATCCGGTTCTGCCACTGCCACGGGTGGACCGGGATCAGCAGGTAGTCGTCCAGGTCGAGGCCGAAGCCGGCCAGAACGGCCTCGAACCGGGAGAGCGTCTCGGCACCGAGCTCGCCGGTGATCAGGGCGTCGTAGTCGAGGTCGGCGCCGTGGCTGAACTGCGCGTGGTCGCGGTGCGCCGCGACCCAGACCAGCCGGACCGGGCGGGCCGCCTCCGGGGCGTAACGGTGGTATTCGTCGATGCCGAAACCGAGCCGACCGTTGTTCGCCACGAAGCAGGGGTGCCCCTCGGTCATCGAGGTCTCGATGGTCTGGAAGTCGGCCCCCGCGAGCTCCTTCGCGGTCGGCTGCGGGCGGTCCAGTTTGTACGCGATGCCGGCCAGCGTGGAGGTGATCTCCTCCAGGTAGACCGGGAGGACCTGGTCGGAGAGCCCGAGCGCGGCACGCAGCTCGATGATCAGGTCGACCGCGTCCAGCGGCAACTCGTCGTCGCCGCGGTGCCGGGTGATGCTGGCGGCGTCGATCTGCCAGTGCTCGAGGCTACGCACGACGGCGGCGAAGCGGTACGTCACCGCAGCGTCGTCGCTGCGCAGCACGTACCACTTCGGGGTGTCGCCGGAGCCGGCCGGCTCCGCGGCGGTGGCGCCGGAGGGCGCGGCCGTGGGTTCCGGGGCGAGCAGCCGTTCGTGAGTGAACTCGGCGAGGGCCTTGCGCACCAGCAGCCGGTTGGCTCGGGCCCAGTGCGCGGGGGCGAGGTGGGCGACGGGGTCGAACACGGTCACGCCGAGGCTCCGTCCGTGCTGGGTACGCCGGTGACGGCTGCGGGGCCGGGGCGGCTGGCCGAGCCGAGGCCGGTGGTGGTGTGGAAGCGGGCGCGGGTGCAGATGCTCAACAGGGCGTCCTTCTCGGGTTTCGTGACGGTGCCGACGACGTCGAAGCCGACGGCGGCGTTCAGCGCGTGCACGGCGGTGTTGCGCACGTCCGGCTCGACCACCACCCGTCGCGTCGACGGGTCGGCGAAGAGCCAGGCCATCACCGTGGTGATCACCGCGCGGGTGAAGCCGTGCGCGGGGGCGTCGGCGGGCGCGCAGAGGAAGTGCATGCCCACGTCGCCGGGGTGGGCGTCGTACAGGCCGACCAGCTCGACGCGCGCGGGGTCGTAGCGCTCGGCCAGGAAGGCCGGCCGGCCGCGCCAGTGGCCCAGGTACGCCTCGTGGTGCGGGTGCTCGGCGATGCGCCGGTACTCCTGCGTCACCTCGGCCACGTCGGCGTCCTGCATCAGCCAGAACGCGGCCTTGGGGTGGGTCACCCAGCAGTGCAGCAGCGCGGCGTCGGCCTCCGGCTCGACCGGCCGCAGGGTGAACTCACCCAACCGTGCGTCGAGCCGGCTGAAGACGACCTCGCCGGCCGTGCGCGGCTCCGCGGTGCCCGGCTCGTCCCGGCTGCTCACGACGCCGTTCCCGCCGGTGCGCCGAACTCCTGGAAGGTGATGCTCTTCTCGATCGGGTAGTGCTCGCGGCCGAGCAGCTCCCGGATGATCCAGGAGTTGCGGTACGGACCCATGCCGAGGTCGGGCGAGGTGACGCTGTGGGTGTGGGTGCCGCCGTTCTGGAGGAAGATCTCCCGGCCGGTGTGGTCGATGCTGTAGTTGCGGGCGACGTCGAAGCGCCCGTGCGCGTCCCAGCGGATCCGGTCCCGGACCGGTTCGAGGAAGGCCGGGGGCCGGTAGCCGTAGCCGGTGGCGAGCACCAGCGCCTCGGTCCGGAGGGCGAAGTCCCGCTCCTGCTCGACGTGCCGCAGCCCGAGGGTGTACGTGCCGGTGGCCGGGTCGTACCCGGCGCTCTCCAGCTCCGTGTTGGTGAGCAGCCGGGTGTTCACCGGTCCGCTCACGCTCCGCTCGTAGAGCAGGTCGAAGATCGCGTCGATCAGGTCCGCGCTGATGCCCTTGAAGAGCCCCTTCTGCTCGGACTCCAGCCGGTAGCGGGTCGCCTCCGGCAGGGCGTGGAAGTAGTCCACGTAGTCCGGTGAGGTCATCTCCAGCGTCAGCTTGGTGTATTCCAGCGGGAAGAAGCGGGGCGAGCGGGTGACCCAGTTCAGCTGGTAGCCGTACGTGTCGATGTCGCCGAGCAGGTCGTGGTAGATCTCCGCGGCGCTCTGCCCGCTGCCGATCACCGTGATGCTCCGCCTCGTCCGCAGCGCCGCGCGGTTCTCCAGGTAGCGGGAGGTGTGCACCGGGTCGCCGCCCAGCCCCTCGCACGCCTTCGGCAGGTGCGCTGGGGTGCCGGTGCCGAGCACCAGGTGCCGCGCCCGGTAGGTGACCGTCTCCCCCGCGTCACCGCCCTCCTGTCCCGCGCCGATCCGGGCCCGCACCACGTAGCGCCCGTCGGTCGGGTCGTACTCGACGTCGGTGACCTCGTGGTTGAAGCGCAGGTTCGGCAGCTTCGCGGCGGCCCACCGGCAGTACGCGCTGTACTCACTGCGCAGCGGATAGAAGCTCTCCCGGATGTAGAACGGGTAGAGCCGCCCGGTCTCCTTCAGGTAGTTGAGGAACGAGTAGGGCGAGGTGGGGTCGGCGAGGCTGACCAGGTCGGCCAGGAACGGCGTCTGCAGGCGGGCTGAGGAGAGCAGCATGCCGGGGTGCCAGTCGACGCCCGGCCGGGCCTCCAGGAACACCCCGTCCAGTTCGGGGATCGGCGCGGTGAGGCAGGCCAGGCCGAGGTTGTAGGGGCCGAGGCCGATCGCGATGAAGTCGTGTGTGGACATGACGGCCCTCCCGGGGCGGTTTGCAGGCCTTCGGTGGTCAGCCGACCCGGCAGGCCAGGTCGGCGGTGGTCCGCTCGTGCACGTACCGGCCGGCGTGCTCGGCGATGAGCTGCACCACGTGGCCGACGTCGTCGAGGGTCGTCTCGGGGTTGAGCAGGGTGAACTTGAGGAAGTGCCGGCCGTCGACGGTGGTGCTGGCGACCAGGGCGGCCCCGGAGGCGGCGAGCGCCTCCCGCGCGTACAGGTTCGCCCCGTCGGCGAGGCCCCGGCCCGGCCCGGTGGGCAGGTAGCGGAAGACCACGGTGCTCAGCGGCGACTTGGTCACCACCTCGAACCGGGGGTCCTCGCTGATCAGCTCCCAGGCGCCGGCGGCCCGCTCCACCACCTCGTCGAAGAGCTCACCGAGCTGGTCCGGCCCCATCACCCGCAGGGTCAGCCAGAGCTTGAGGGCGTCGAACCGCCGCGTGGTCTGCAGGCTCTTGTCCACCTGGTTGGGGATGCGCTGCTCGACCATCCGGGCGGGGTTGAGGTAGTCGGCGTGGTAGGTGGCGTGGCGCAGCACCCGCCGGTCGCGGACCAGCAGGGCGCTGGAGCTGACCGGCTGGAAGAAGGACTTGTGGTAATCCACGGTCACCGAGTCGGCCCGCTCGATCCCGTCGAGCAGGTGCCGGCGGGTGGGCGAGGTCAGCAGGCCGCAGCCGTACGCCGCGTCGACGTGCAGCCACACGCCGGCCGCGGCGCAGATCCCGGCGATCTCGTCGAGCGGGTCGATCGAGCCGAAGTCGGTGGTGCCGGCGGTGGCCACCACGGCCATCACCATCTGGCCGTCACGGCGGCAGCGCTCGATCTCCCGGCGCAGCGCCGCCGGGATCATCCGCCGCTGCGCGTCCGTCGGGATCGTGCGCACCGCGTCCGGGGAGAGCCCGAGCAGCTTCGCCGACTTCTGCACGCTGAAGTGGCCGGCCGTCGAGGTGAGCACCCGCAGCCGGGGCAGCAGCTCGGCGCGGGCCTGCGGGCTCGGCGCAGCCTGGCTCGCCTCCTCCCGGGCCAGCAGCATCGCCTGGAGGTTGGACTGGCTGCCCCCACTGGTGAAGACCCCGTCGGCGGCGGGGCCGAGGCCGATCCGCTCCGCAGTCCAGTCGACCAGCCGTCGCTCGATCAGGGTGGCGCCGACGCTCTGGTCCCAGGTGTCCAGCGAGGAGTTCACGGCGGTCAGCACCGCCTCGCCGAGCAGCGCCGGGATCACCACTGGGCAGTTCAGGTGCGCCAGGTAGCGGGGATGGTGGAACCAGACCGCGTCGCGCAGGTAGACCTCGTCGAGCTCGTCGAGCGCGGCCGTTGTGTCGTCGAGCGGCCGGTCCAGGTCGATGCCGGAGACCCGGGGCGCCAGTTCGGCGGGGGTGATCCCGGTGAACGGCCGCTCCACACCGGCGGCCCGCCGCGCGACCCGGCCGACGCCGTCGGCGAGCACCGCGCGGTACCGCGCGGTCGTCCCGCCGTTGAAGAGATGCCCCCGGGCGGCGGTGGAGCCGGGCCGGGCCTCGACCGGGGCCGGGGTGGCCGGGCCGGGCGGGGTCGGGGCGGGCGGACCGGAGGGGCTCGGAACGGCCTCGACGGGGTACGCCGGCAGACTCATGGAAAGGTCCTCCACACTCGGTTGCGGACGGAGCTGATCTCGGGCAGCCGGAACCCGCCGCCCGGGTGGGGCGGCAGGACGGCGGGGTGGGCAGGCGTGGCGGACGGGGTGCCGGAGCGGGGCGGCGGGTGCCGCGGGTGTCAGGACGAGGCCGGTCGACTGTGGAGTGTCCCGGTCGGGGCTCCGCCCCGCGGCGTCAGCTCAGCTTCTTCGCGGAGCGGATGGCGGTGGCGAGGTGCTCCAGCAGCGGCGCGGCGCCGGCGTAGGAGAACCGTGGCACGGCGTCCCAGGGCGTGACCTGGTTGGCCTTGACCGCGGGCAGCTGCGCCCAGGTCGGCTTGGCGGCGAGGTCCTTGGGCTGCAGTGCGGTGCTGCGGTTGTCGAGCAGGATCAGGTCGGCCGGGAACTTGCCGGCGTTCTCCCAGCTCAAGGCCTCGAAGTAGTCTCCCGACTCGAGCTTGGTGGGGACCACGATGTCGACCCCGAGCTCGGCGAAGTACATCAGGTCGGTGCTGACCTTCGGGTTGGAGACGTAGAAGAGGTCCGGGCTGCCGGAGGCGGCCATCACCTTGATGCCCGGGTTCGCCTTGACCGCCTGGCGGACCGACTCGGCCGCCGCCTCGAAGCGGGCCTTGGCGTCGGTGACCTTCTTCGCGGAGAGGTCCGCGCCGAGGGACTCGGCGAGTCGGGCGTAGCGCTCGATCGGCGTGGTCATCGGCACCCGGGCGGTGGTGATCGCCACGCTGGGCGCGAGCGGCAGGATCTTGTCCTTGCTCTCGTCCGGGACGTACCAGAGCGCCCCGGGGTCGTACATGTGGGTGACGAGCAGCTCGGGGCGCGAGGCGGCGTACTTCTCGACGCTGAACTCTCCCCAGACGTTGCCGAGGATCTCCATGCTCTCCACGTTCAGGTCACCGGCCTGCGGGTCGGTCGTGCCGTCGGCCCGCTTCGTCTCACCGAACACGCCGACGATCTGCTTGTCGAGTCCGAAGTCGACGAGCGCGGCGGCGGTGCCGGTGAAGGCCACGACCCGGGCCGGCCGGTTCTCGGCGCTCACCTTCTCGCCTCGGTCGTCGGTGAAGGTCCAAGGGCCACCGTCGCCGCTGGACGGGGCCGCCGGGTCACCGTCGCCGCAGCCGGTCAGCAGGAGGCCGAAGGCGGCGGCCCCGCCGGCCAGGAGGCCGCGGCGGGAGAGGCGACGGGCGGAGGTGGAACTGAGCATGGTGTCGTCTTTCGATCGGGGTCCAGAGTGAGCATGGACAGCGCGGTTAGGTTAACCTAACCTAATTCGCTGTCAAGTCTCGTTCGGCGTTTCACCCCCACCGGAGCCCACACTGTCCGTCGTCCAGTCATCACCGCCCGGCATCACCGCGAGGGCCACCGCACCAGGTCCGACCCGGCACGGGCGGGCCACCGTACGGGCGGTCGGCCTCGTCGCCGCCGTGGCGGTGCTCGCGACCGTCATCGTGCTCAGCATCACGGTCGGGGCGAAGCAACTACCCCTCGCCGACGTCTGGTCGGGCCTACGCGACAGCGGTTCGGCCGAGTACGCGGTGGTCCACCAGATGCGCCTGCCGCGTACGCTGCTCGGCCTGCTCGCGGGCGCGGCGCTCGGCGTCGCCGGCGCGGTCATGCAGGCGCTCACCCGCAACCCGCTCGCCGACCCGGGTCTGCTCGGCATCAACGCGGGCGCCTCCGCCGCGGTGGCCACCGCCGCACTGGTCGGCGTGACGGCCCTCAACGGGTACGTGTGGTTCGCGCTGCTCGGCGCGGCGGCGGTGACCGCGCTGGTCTACGCCGTCGGCGGCGGGCGGGGCGCCACCCCGGCCCGACTCGCGCTGGCCGGCGCGGCGCTCAACGCCACCCTCTACTCGTACGTCAGCGCGGTGATGCTGCTCGACACCGCCTCGCTGGACCGGCTCCGTTTCTGGACCGTCGGCTCGCTGGCCAGCGCCGACACCGCGACCGTCAGCCGGGTGGCGCCGTTCATCGGGGCGGGCCTGCTGGTCGCGCTCGTCACCGCGCGCCCGCTCAACGCGCTCGCCCTCGGCGACGACGCGGCCCGGGCCCTCGGCGCGCGACCCACACTCATCCGGGCGGCCGTCATCACGGCGGTCACCCTGCTCTGCGGGGCCGCCACCGCCGCCTGCGGGCCGATCGTCTTCGTCGGCCTGCTCGTGCCGCACCTGGTCCGCGCGCTCACCGGGCCCGACCTGCGCTGGCTGCTGCCCTACTGCGCACTGCTCGCGCCGGCGCTGCTGCTCGGCGCCGACGTGCTGGGCCGGGTGCTCGGCCGCCCCGGCGAACTCCAGGTGGGCATGGTGACGGCCGTGCTCGGCGGGCCGCTCTTCCTCTGGCTGGTGCTGCGCAGGCGGGTGGCCCGACCGTGACCGTGCTGCGTACCCCAGGCGGGCTCTCCCTGCGGTTCCGCCCCCGCGCGCTCGCCGTCGGCGCCGGCTGCGCCCTGCTCGCCGCGGGCCTCGGCGTGCTGGCGGTCGCCGGCGGCGACTACCCGATGACCCCGGCCGACGTGCTGCGCACCCTCTTCGGCGGCGGCACCCCGGCCGAGGAGTTCATCATCCACGAGCTGCGACTGCCCCGGCTGGTCACCGCGCTGCTGGTGGGCGCGGCCCTGGCGCTGGCCGGGGCGGTCTTCCAGTCACTGGTCCGCAACCCGCTGGGCAGCCCCGACATGCTCGGCTTCACCCAGGGCGCGTCGACCGGCGCGCTGGTCGTGGTGGTGCTCGGCGGCAGCAGCCTCGCCCTCTCCGGGGCGGCCGTGGCGAGCGGCCTCGCCACCGGCCTCGTCGTCTACCTGCTCACCTGGCGCAACGGCGTGCACGGCTACCGGCTGATCCTGGTCGGCATCGGCATCACCGCCATCCTCACCGGGGTCAACGGCTACCTGCTGACCCGGGCGCCGCTGATGGACGCGGCCCGGGCGGTGCTCTGGCTCACCGGCAGCCTGGACGGGCGGGGCTGGTCCGAGGCGCTGCCGCTGCTGATCGTGCTGGCGGTGCTCGCCCCGCTGGTGCTCCTCGGCTGCGGTCCGGCGCTGCGGATGCTGGAGATGGGCGACGACACCGCCGCCGCGCTCGGCGTCCCGGTGCGGCGGCTACGAATGGTGCTGCTCGCCGCGGCGGTGCTGCTGGTCTCCTTCGCGGCGGCGACCGCCGGGCCGGTGTCGTTCGTGGCGTTGACCGCACCGCACCTGGCCCGACGGCTGACCCGCTCACCCGGGCCGAACCTGCTCCCCGCCATGGCGGTGGGCGCGACACTGCTGGTGGGAGCCGACCTGCTGGCCCAGCGGGCGTTCACCGGTCACCAGCTCCCGGCCGGCGCGATCACCGGCGCGATCGGTGGGGCGTACCTGGTCTGGCTGCTGGCCGTGCAGCGGCGGGCGGGCCGGTTGTGAGCATTTCCGCGGGTCCCGCAGACGGCGAAACCGCCCCGAACACCAGCGACGAGAACGGAGCACCATCCATGCAGGCCGGCCCTCCTCGGCTCAGCGGCACCGGGATGACCCTCGCGTACGACCGGCGCACCATCGCCGAGGACCTGACCGTCGCCGTACCGGACCGCTCCTTCACGGTGGTGATCGGGCCCAACGCGTGCGGCAAGTCCACCCTGCTCCGGGCGCTGTCACGGATGCTCAAGCCGACGACCGGCGCGGTGCTGCTCGACGGCGAGGACATCCACCGCCGGCCGGCCCGCCAGGTCGCCCGTACGCTCGGTCTGCTGCCGCAGTCCTCGATCGCGCCGGACGGCATCACCGTGGCCGAACTGGTGGCCCGGGGCCGGTACCCGCACCAGGGCCTGCTGCGGCAGTGGTCGCGCGAGGACGAGCGGGTCGTCGAGGAGTCGATGACGGCCACCGGCGTCGCCGACCTCGCCGACCGGGCCGTCGACGAGCTCTCCGGCGGTCAACGCCAGCGGGTCTGGATCGCCATGACGCTGGCCCAGCAGACCCCGCTGCTGCTGCTCGACGAGCCCACCACCTACCTGGACATCGCCCACCAGATCGAGATCCTCGACCTCTGCGCCCGGCTGCACGAGGAGCAGGGCCGCACGCTGGTCGCGGTGCTGCACGACCTGAACCACGCCGCCCGGTACGCCACCCACCTGATCGCGATGCGCGACGGTCGGGTCGTCGCCGCCGGGCCACCCGCCGAGGTGGTCACCGCGGAGCGGGTCGAGGAGGTGTTCGGGCTGCCCTGCCGGGTGATCGAGGACCCGGAGACCGGCACCCCGCTGGTCGTGCCGGCCGCGCGTCGACCGGCCGCACAGCTCGCCCCGGAGCCGGCGTGACCGCCCGAATCTTCCGCGACCCGTGGGGTGTCCCGCACCTGCGGGCGGCCGACGAGACGGCGCTCGCGGCGGCGCAGGGCCGGGTGACCGCGTACGACCGGGCCTGGCAACTGGAGGTGGAGCGGCACCGGGCCCAGGGCACCAGCGCGGCCTTCCTCGGCGCCGACGAGCTGGGCTGGGACCGGTTCGCCCGGCAGGCGCGGCTGACGGACACCGCCCGCCGCTGCCACGCCGCTCTGGATCCGGCCACCGCCGCGTGGGTGGGGGCCTACGTCGAGGGGGTCAACGCCGGCCTCACCGCCGGGGCGGCGCGGGCGCCGCAGTTCGCCGCCGTCGGGCTGGCGCCCGGCCGGTGGGAGCCGTGGACCCCGCTGGCCGTCTGGCTCTCCCATCACGTCCTCTTCGCCAACCTGCCGACGAAGCTGTGGCGCGAGCATGTGGCCGAGCGCCTCGGCGAACGGTGGATGAACCTCTTCGCCGCCGACGCGCCCGCCACGACGGGCAGCAACGGGTGGCTGCTCGCCGGTGAGCGCACCGCCGACGGGGCCGCCCTGCTGGCCGGGGATCCGCACCGCTTCATCGAGGACCCCGGCATGTACCAGCAGATCCGGCTGGCCTGCCCGGAGTACGACGTGGTCGGTCTGGCGGTGCCCGGGGTGCCCGGCCTCGCCCACTTCGGACACACCGGCGGCGTGGCCTGGGCGATCACCAACGCGATGGCCGACTACCAGGACCTCTACGCGGAGCGGCTGCGTCGCCGCGGCGCGGCCGTCGAGGCGTACGGCCCGGACGGCTGGGAGCCGGCGGCCGCGCACACGGAGACCGTCGAGGTGTCCGGGGGTGAGCCGGTCCACGTCGAGGTGGTGGAGACCGCTCGCGGGCCGGTGGTGATCGGCGGCCCGGACGACGGAACGGCGATCAGCCTCCGCTATCCGCCCCGGGTGCTGGCGGAGCTGGGTTTCGGGGCGCTGCCGGCCCTGCTGCGCGCCCGGACGGTCGCCGACGTGGACGCGGCCGTCGACCGCTGGATCGAGCCGGTCAACGTGCTCCAGGCCGCCGACACCTCGGGTGGGCTGCTGCACCGGGTCGCCGGGGCGGTGCCGGTGCGGCATCCGGCGAACCGGCTGCGGGTGGTCCCCGCCTGGTCGGCGCGGCACGCCTGGGAGGGCTGGCACGCGCCGATGCCGCGCGCCGAGGTGGGCGACGTCGCGGTGATGGCGAACGCCCGTGGGCTCGCCACGCCGCTCGGCGTCGAGTTCGCCCCACCGCACCGGGCGGACCGGATCCGCGAGCTGCTCGACGCGGGCGGCGGCTGGACGGCCGAGGCGATGGCGACCGTCCATACCGACACCTACCTCGCCTCGGCAGGCCCTCTGATCGGGCGGTTGGCGGCGCTCACCGGGCTCACTCCGGCCGCCGCCGCCCTGCGTGACCGGCTGCTGGGCTGGGACCGCCGGATGGACGCCGGCAGCCGCGACGCCACTGCGTACGCGCTGGTGCGGGCGGCTCTCGTCCGGCGGCTCGCCGCCCACGATGCGCTCGCCCCGCTCGCCGACCCGCCGGCGTATCCGGAGGTGTTCCGGCCCTGGCTGGCGCTCGCGCCGCGGGTGGCCCACGCCGTCGAGGCGGTGCTGGGCAGCGGCCTGCTGCCCGAGGAGGCCACCGAGGCGCTGCTGCGCGCCGCCGTCGAGGAGGTGTCGGACGAGGAGCTGCCGCGCTGGGGCGAGCTGCACCGGCTCACCCCGTGGCGGGCGCTGCCGGAGCCGGACGGGGCGCCGGTGCCGGGCCTGGCCGGGGACCACGACTGTGTGCTCTCCACCTCCAGCGTGCCGGGCGTCACCCACGACTGCCTGCGCGGGCCGGCGGCGCGCTACGTCTGGGACCTCGGCGACCGCGACCGCAGCCGCTGGGTGGTGCCCTTCGGCGCCTGCGGGGTGCGCGGGGACCCGCACCACCACGACCAGACGCCGGCCTGGCTCGCCGGCGACCTGCTGCCCGTGACGACCGACTGGGACCAGCTCACCGAGGAGCGTCATGACCACTGACCAGGACATCACCGGGACCGACCCGCACCGCTACGAGCGGGACGTCACCGGGTTCGGCCGGGTCACCGTCCGCCCCATCGACCCGGAGGGCGACGTCGACCTGCTGCACGGCTGGGTGACGCAGGAGCGGGCCGGGTTCTGGGGCATGCTGGACGCCGACCGCGAGCGGGTGCGGGAGATCTACGCGTACCTGGACTCGCTGACGACGCACCACGCCTACCTGGTGCACCGCGACGGGCTGCCGGTGGCGCTGTTCCAGACGTACCAGCCGGAGGCCGACCCGGTCGGCGAGTGCTACCCGGTCCAGCCCGGGGACTTCGGCCTGCACCTCTTCGTCGGCCCGGCGCCCGCCTCCGAGCAGGGCTTCACCGGGCGGCTGTTCGGGGTGCTGCTCGACTTCGTCTGGGCCGACCCGGGCCGGCGGCGGCTGCTGGCCGAGCCGGACGCGCGCAACGAGCGGGCGGTCGCCCGGCTGCTGCGTGCCGGCTTCCGGCTCGGGCCGCTGATCGACAAGCCGGAGAAGCGGGCCCGGCTACTCTTCCTCGACAGGCCGTCCACCGAGGATCGGCCGAGCGCCACCGGCGACGAGCCGACCGCCGCCGAGCGCTGACGGCGGGCCGACTTCCGGGCGGGCACTGCTGGCGCGACGCCGGCCGGTAGGCGCTGACGGCGGCCCGTGGGCGCTGACGGCCGGACGCCGGCCGGCGGCGAGCGCGCCACCGGCCGGTCACCGGGCGGGTCAGGGAATCGTCAGGCCGTACGCGGCCAGGATCTCCCCGATCGGCTGGTAGAACGTGGTGCCGCCGCTGGTGCAGTTGCCGCTGCCGCCGGAGAGGACGCCGACGATCCGGCCGGTCGCGGCGACGTAGAGCGGGCCGCCGCTGTCGCCGGGCTCGGCGCAGATGTTGGTGCGGATCAGGCCGTACACCACCCCGGTGGAGTAGTTGACCGTCTGATTCAGCCCGGTGATAGTGCCGCAGCGCACGCCGGTGGTCGAACCGCTGCGGCAGACCGCCAGGCCGATGGTGGCGGTGGCGGTGCCGGGGACGGGGAGCAGGCCCGGGTAGGTGTAGACCGCGCTGGGGCGGGGGATCGTGCCGGTGTAGCGCACCACGCCGTAGTCGTTGCCGGGGAAGCTGGTGCCGGTGCGGACGCCGAGCACGGTGGTGCCGGCCGCGTTCGCGTACCAGGTGCCGGCCGCGTTGGTGCAGTGCCCGGCGGTGACGAAGTAGGAGGTGCTGCCACTGCGGACGTTCGCGCCGAGCGAGCATCGCCCGCCGCCGCCGTAGATCGCCTCGCCGGCCGCGATCAGCGTGCTCAGCCGGCCGGGTTCCCGGCGCAGCTCGGCGCCGGCCCGGGCCGCGGTGGCGCGCAGCGCCGCCAGCGCGGGGCCGGTCACGGTCTCGTCGGCGGTGAGGGTCATCCGACCGGTGGCCGGGTCGATCCCCCAGGTGACACCGGCGGTACGCACCTCGCTGAGCACGCGCGCCGCGGCGCCGTGGTCGGGGCGGGCGGCCGCGTCGGCGCGGGCCGGTCCGGCGTCGGGTTCTGCCTGCGCGGCGGCGGGGGTGCCGAGCAGCAGGGCGGTCAGGACGAGGGCGACGAGCGGGAGACGACGCATCCGAGCCTCCGATCCAATCGGTGATTGTCGATGCGCATCCAGCATCCGCCGAGTTCGGGCGGCCTTCAAGCCCCACCGGGGAGCGGATCGCGCCGCGCTCGTCGGCGAAGTCAGGCCGGCGCGGCGGGCAGCACCACGCGCGGCAGGAAAGCGACGCCGCGCGGCCGCCACTCCCTCGGATAGCCCAGCGACACCTCCTCGAAGCGGACCCCGTTGTACCGGGTGGTGCGCGGGATGTGCAGGTGGCCGTAGACCACCGCCGCCGCGCGGAAACGCAGGTGCCAGTCCGCGGTACGGGTGGTGCCGCACCACTGGGCGAACTCCGGATGACGCAGGATCCGGGTCGGTTCGCGGACCAGCGGGAAGTGGTTCACCAGCACCGTCGGCCGCCCCGGGTCGATCGCCGCCAACCGCCGCTCGGTGTACGCCACCCGGGCCGCGCACCAGGCGTCGCGCCCCGGGTACGGGTCGGGATGCAGCAGCATCTCGTCGGTGCAGACCACCCCGGCGTCGTACGCCCGGCGCAGCGACTCCTCCTTGTTCACCGTGCCGGGGGCGTGGAACGAGTAGTCGTAGAGCGTGAACAGCGGCGCGACGGTCACCGGGCCGTCCGGACCGGGCCAGACCGGGTACGCGTCCTCGGGGGTGAGCACGCCCAGCTCGCGGCAGGTCGAGACCAACTCCCGGTAGCGCGCCTCGCCACGCAGCTGGACCGGATCGTCGCGCAGCGTCCAGAGCTCGTGGTTGCCGGGCGCCCAGATCACGGTGTGGAACCGGTCGCGCAGCAGCGCCAGCGTCGCGCGGACGTCGGCGAAGTACTCGGCCACGTCACCGGCGACGATCAGCCAGTCGTCGTCCGCACCGGGGCGCAGCCCGTCGACGACTTCGCGGTTCTCGGCGTACCGGACGTGCAGGTCGCTGACCGCGAGCAGTCGTCCCCCGCTCACCGGGCCCGGCCACCGGCTGCGGCGGCCGTCCGACGATCGATCGTCCGCACCCCCACGCCCGTACCCCCTGCCCACCCGACGGTCCGCAGTAGATTACGCCCCTCGACTCCCCCGTCGTCGATCATGAGGTTGACCGGCGCGACCCGCCGACGCGCCACCCGCAAACGTCATGATCGACGCGGGAGACCGGCCGGGAGGGGCGGGAGGGGGTCAGGAGAGTTCGCTGCGGAGCCAGGTGGCCAGGTCGCGGGCGCAGGCGTCCACCGACTCCTGCCAGCTGCGCACCGCACCGTCGCCCGCCTCGTCGCTGACCCGCTTGATCAGCCGGCACGGCACCCCCGCCTGCGCCGCGGCCGAGGCGATCGCGTACCCCTCCATGTCGACGAGGTCCGCGCGCTGCGCGAGCCGGGCCCGGGTCGCGTCGTCAGCGACGAACGTGTCGCCGGTGGCGAGCACCGTCGGCTGCGTGCCGAGCGTCAGCGGCGCGCCGCAGATGTGCCCGGTGAGGTTGCGCAGCAGCTCGGTGTCGAGGTCGTGCTGGAAGACGCTGCCGATCTCGTGGAGGCCGTCCCAGCCGGGTCGCAGCGCACCGGCGGTGCCGAGGTTGACCACCAGGCTCGGCCGTACGCCGCCGGCCAGGGTCGCCGCCAGGGCCGTCGCCGCGTTGACCTTGCCCATCCCGGTCACCAGCACCGGCAGGTCGGTGTCGAGGTGCGCGGCCTCCTCCTCGAGGGCGAGCACGAGCAGCGGGGCATCGGACCGGATCTTGCCACGAAGGATCACCGGCGCATCGTACGGACCGGACCGGACCGCACCGGTCGCGGGCCCGAGCGGCGATAACCTGCGTCACCGTTACCGTTTAGCGCGCTTTGGTGAGCGCACGATCGGTTGTCCCGCCTTGCGGTGGGACGGTCCCGGTCTTGCCGGCTGACGCCGTGCCGGGTTCACGCTTCACAGCCACCTGCCCGCGCGCGTGGGTCTTCTGGTCGGCTCCACGTGCTGCCACCGAGCCACTCCCGGCGGTGTCGAACTCAGCCGCCAAGGCGGCCAGGTTGAGCGCGGCGTTGCGGTCACGGTCCATGACCAGACCGCACGCCTCGCATTCGTACTCGCGCTCGGACAGGGCCAGCTTGGTTTTCACCGCGCCACAACCCGAGCAGGTCTTCGAGGACGGGTACCAGCGGTCGGCCGTGAGCAGTCGGCCACCGTTCCACGAGGTCTTGTACGCCAACTGTCGACGGATCTCGGCGAACCCGGCGTCGGCGATATGCCGGGCGAGCCGCCGATTGCGCATCATCCCGGCCACGTTGAGATCTTCGACCACAATCGTGCCGTGCGTCGTGGCGAGTCGAGTGGTGAGCTTGTGCAGACCGTCGCGGCGCACGTTCGCCACCCGGGCGTGCGCGCGGCCGAGCCGGGCCGCCGCCCGCTCCCACCGCTTCGACGGCCGCCGTCCGGTGCGCCGGTCCGGGCCGCTCTTACGCGACAGGGACCGGCCCAGTGAGAGCATCCGCTGCCGCGCGGCCACCAGGTGGCGCGGGTTCGGTACGAGCTCTCCGGTGGAGAGCACCGCGAGGTGCTTGATCCCGACGTCCACGCCGACCACCGTGTCCGGCCGGGCCGGGATGCATTCGGCACGCTCGACCTCGACGGTGAAAGACACGTGCCAGCGGCCGCCTTCACCACGCACGGTGGCGCACATGATCCGCGCGGTGCCGTTGTCTACACGGCGGGCGAGCTTGCGGGCGGATTCGTGCAGCTTCAACCGGCCCAGCCTGGGCAGCACCACGTGCATGCGGTCGGGTTCGACGCGGATCGCGCCGGTGGTGAACCGCACGCTGGGTGTGGTGCGGCGGCGGGACTTGAAGCGAGGGAATCCGACCGGGCGCCCGGCCCGCCTGCCCTTACGGGAGTCGGACCAGTTCTTCAAGCCACGCGCGAGAGCGTCCAGGCCGGTGTTGAACGCCTCTTTGGACACCTCGGCCCACCACGGCGCCACCTCAGGCTTCGCGGCGTTCCACGTCTTACGCAGCCCGGCAAGCGACCACGACAGCGACGGCGTTAACTGCTCGTCTGGCACACCGTAGGAACGCTCCGCCGTCCGCTGGTCCATCACGGCCTTGACCTGGGCGAGAGCCCAGTTGTGCGCGACCCTGGCCGCGCCGACGTGGGCGAGGACGGCGCGTTCCTGGCCGCGGCTGAGGTCGAGAGCGAACCGGTACGCCTGGATCGTCTTCACGCAGGACCGTCCTCGGTGACGGCTTCGACCGCGCGGCGGGCGCGGTTCGCGGCACCGCGGCGACCATACAGGCGGGCGCACAGTGACGTCAGGATCTCGGTCACGTCCCGAACGAGGTCATCATCGACCTCGGCGGGATCAACCACCAGCAGCCGACGGCCCTGCGCGGACAGAGCGGCCTCCACGTACTCAGCGCCGAACCGGCCGAACCGGTCTCGGCGCTCGACCACAATGGTGGTCACCGCCGGATCGCTCAGCAGGGCGAGGAACTTCTTGCGGTGCCCGTCGAGGGCCGAGCCGACCTCAGTCACCACTCGATCGACCGCGAGTTTCCGCCCGGTGGCCCACACCGTCACCCGAGCGACCTGCCGATCCAGGTCCGGCCGCTGATCGGCCGACGACACCCGGGCGTACACCACGGTCTGCCCGGTGCCGGTGGTGACGCCGGTTACCGGCTCCCCCACCATGATCAGCCGGCCAACCCGGTACGTCGGAACAGGCAGCGTTCCCGCCGCATACTGCCGCCGCGCGGTGATATACGCGATGCCGGTCGACGCCGCCCACTCCTTCAAATTCACACGAGCACCATAGCAACCCAAAGAGCGCTAAAGAACCCCAACACGTCGGCAGTTGTTACCCCCACACCGGGACTCCCCGGCCGACGCCCGAAGGCGGGCGGCTCCGACCTCGGCGCGGGACCCGGAGACGGTGGTGGGGCCGTCCGACACCGGACGGCCCCACCAGCGTGCGATCGGCGGTTACCGCAGCTCGTACGCCCGGATCACGGTCGTGGTCACCACCGCGCCCGCCGAGTCGGCCACGCGGGCACGCAGCGAGACGAAGCCGGCCCGGCCCGGGTGCCCGACCACCGCGGTGTGGCTGCCCAGCAGCGAGAGCACCGGCGCCTTGGCCCAGTGGGCGCCGTCGTCGTAGGAGACCTCCACCTCCACCTTGGCGATCTTGCCGGCGCCGGCCTGTCGGGTGAAGGTCAGCGGCACCGCCGCCAGGCCGTGCTTCTTCGCCGTGTTGGTGCCGTCGAGGCGAGGTGCGAAGCCGACCGCGGTCAGCGGCAGCGCAGTGCCGGTGGCGGTGTACGCCGAGTCGAACTCCCACACGGTCTCCACGCGGGTGGAGAGCCGCGTCGGCGCCGGCTGGGTGAAGCCGTACGAGAGCCGGTAGCGGGACCGTCCCGGCTCACCGACGTCGATTCCGGCGTACGCCCCGGCCCGCTCCTCGACCAGCGTGTCACCGCGGTAGAGCGCCAGCTTCCCGGTGAGCCCCGCCGGGTCGGCGGAGCCCCGGTGGCCGGCGGCGTCGGCGTAGCCGTCGAGCCGGAGCAGGAATTCGTTGCCCCGCCGCTCGACCACCGGGTACTCCGGGAACGCCGGGGTCATCGGCGTGGTGAAGACCCCGTAGTTCCACCGCTCGGTGTAGTCCTTCCCGGCCCGGTACTCGGTCCGCTGCGCGGTGAGCTCCGACAGACGACGGTAGTCCGCCCCCGCGCCGACGCCCTCCTCGAAGGTCGACTCCCAGCCGAGGTTGCCGGCGTAGTACTCGGTCCGCTGCGCCGGCAGCGTCGTACGGGGCAGGACGAGGCCGTCGGGGTAGTCGACGCCGGGGATCACCGGGTAGTTGACCCGGGTACCCACGCCGCCGACCGCCGCCGCCGCGTAGCCGGCCCGGACCTCGGCCACGTCGCGTCGGTCGAGGTGGCGGGTGAAGCCGGTGACGAACGAACCGGTCTGGTACCACCCGGTCTGGTAGGTGTACGGGCTGGCGGTGAAGTCACCGTTGCGGTCGGGGCGGGCGAAGAGCGCCGTCACGGAGGTGATCAGCCCCGCGACCTTCTTCGGGCCCAGGTCGGCGGTGTAGATGGAGCCCGGATCGCCGGTGAGGCTCATGGCGAAGAGCTGCGGCGCGCCGGTCTGCTGGACCTCGACCTCACCGATGACCGGTGCGGCGTCCCGGTCGGGAAGCCGGATGTCCACCGGCCGGGCCCGGCGGCCGTCGAGCGCCAGCGTCGTCGACCGGTCGATGGTCATCCGGCCGTTGGCCAGCACGGTGCCCGTGCCGTCGGCGCTGATGCCCATGCTGAGCACCACGTAGTCCCCCATCGGTACCCGCAGCGTCTCCGTGCTGTCGTAGCTGACCACGAACTCGCCGGTGGCGAGGTTGCCGAGCTGGGTGACGACCTCCTGCGGGGCGTCGGTCCGGGCGGTGACCTTCAGCTGGACGTCGGCGGAGGGCTGCTCCCGGAAGACGCTGAACGGCGTCTGGACGCTCACCCCGTCCGCGGTGGCGACCAGCCGACCGCCGAAGGTGCCGTACGCGGCGCCGCCGGCCCGGGTGTCGGCGGTGAGCCGGACCGAGGCCTGCCCGTGCGCGGGCACGGTGAGGGTGCCACTCTCCAACGTGATCACGCCGGCCGGCAGGTCTCCGGTCACGGCCAGCCGCAGGGTGATCGGCGCGTCGGCGTCGTTGCGGTACGTCACCGGCCGGCTGATCACGTCCTGGGCGTCGTGCGGGTACGACCGGAAGCCGAAGTTGACCACGGGCGGGTCGGCGGCGACCGGCTGGGTGAAGGCCCTGGCCACGTCGAGCTGGCCGGCGCCCTGACCGAAGAGTTCGATCGTCGCGCTGGGCCGTGCCGAACCCATCAGCGCCGACTTGAGCTGGCCGGCCCGCCAGTCGGGGTGCGCCTGGGCGAGCAGCGCCGCCGCGCCCGCGACGTGCGGGCTTGCCATCGAGGTGCCGCTGAACGAGACGTACTGCTCGCCGGCCGGGGCGACGTCGGCGGTGGCGGAGCGGGCCGCGGTGATCGCCGTACCGGGGGCGGTGATCTCCGGCTTGACCGCGTAGTCCTCGAGCCGGGGGCCCTGGCCCGAGTCCCAGCTGCGCGCGCCGGTCTTGTCGACGTTGCCGACGGCGAGGGCGGCGTCGGCCGAGGCCGGTGAGCCGACCGACTGCGGCACCCAGCCGCTGTTGCCCGCGGCGGCGACGAAGAGGGTGCCGTACCGGGCGGTGAGGTCGTTGACCGCGGCCTCGATCGGGTCGATGCCGGGCTGGTCGTCGGCGCCGAGGCTGAGGTTGACCACCCGCGCGCCGGACTCGGCCGCCCAGCGCAGCCCCTCGAGGATCGCCGAGTCGGGGCAGGCCGCGCCGAGGCCCTGGTAGCTGAAGCAGACCTTGCCGACCAGCAGGTTCGCCCCGGGCGCCATGCCCCGGTAGCGACCGCCGGAGGCGGCGCCGGTGCCGGCCAGGATGGAGGCGACGTGGGTGCCGTGCCCGGCCAGGTCGTCGTCGGTCGTCTCGTAGTCGGTGACGAAGTTCCGCTGGGCGAGCACCCGCCCGGCGAAGTCGGGGTGGGTGTTGTCGATCCCGCTGTCGAGCACCGCCACGGTCACGCCCGAGCCGTCGTAGCCGGCGGCCCAGACCGCCGGGGCGCCGCTGGCGGGCACACTCACGTCGAGGGCGGGTTTGCGGATGCCGTCCAGCCAGAGCTTTCCGGTACGCAGCGAGCCGCGCAGCGTCGGCCAGTTGCGCGCCAGGTCGGCGACCGGGATCTCGGTGGCGAAGCCGTCGACCGAGGCGAGGCGTCGCTGCGCGGTCAGTCCGCGCATGCCGGTCAGGTCGGAGGCGATCAGGGGAAGCTCCCCGCGTCGGTCGAAGCCGTCGGCGAGGAGTTGGGTCACGTTGAACAGTCGCTCGTCGAGCCGATCCTGGCGCAGCAGCCCGAGCGCGTCGGAGGGCACCACGTACTGGTCGTCGCCGTGCTGGTAGCGGAGGAACTGCACGCCGTGGCGCGGGACGACCGCGATCCGGCCGGACGAGGACTCGATCCGGTCGCCGGTGATCAGGGTCAGGGTGCGGGTCGGTTGCCGAGTGGGTTCGGCCACCGCCGGCGCCTCGGCCGAGGTCGCGGCAGGTGCCTCGGCCGAGGTCGCGGCGGGGGCCGGTGGTGTGGGGCCGGCGCTGGCCGGGCCGCCCCCGATCAGCAGCCCGGCGACGGTCACGAGGGCAAGCGCGCCGTAAGGGGTCGAACGGCGTATTCGCATGCGTGCTCCTTTGCATGGCGGCAGAGCACGCCACCGGCCGGTTCGCAGCAGCCGGGAACGCGCCCTGTCCGAAGAGGATCCGTGCGGCGGTTTTCGCACTGTCAATGCGATAACTCGCCCGGACGCCAATGCTTGTGGATCATCGCCCGGCTGTCGAGCCCGCCGAAGATCACGTAATGGCAACCCTTCGTCGGGTAGGCCCCACGTGGACGAGCGCCCGGCGATCCCGCCGGGCGCTCGTCACTGCTGTGGATGGTCAACTCGGGTTCCACGAAGTCGGGGTGTCGCACGGCTGGAACAGCCCGACATCAAGGAACCCGAGTCGATCAACCAAGCCCGGACCTCGTCCGGGTGCGTGGCCCCGTCAGCCGGCCGGGACCGACGCGGCGGGCCGGCCGGCGATCGGCACGTCGACGGCGAGCAGGGCACCGTCGAGCGGCCCCGGGTCGGTCAGGCCGTACGCGGCGGTGGTCACGAAGAGTCGGCGCAGCCCGGGGCCACCGAAACAGACACTGGTGGGCTGCTCCGCCGGCAGCCGGATCTCCCGGTCCAGCACGCCGTCCGGCCGATAGCGGCGCACCGCCGAGCCGCCCCAGAGCGCCACCCAGAGGTGGTCCTCGGCGTCGACGGTCATGCCGTCCGGGGCGCCCTCGGCCGGGTCGAGCCGCAGGAACGGCGTCCGCTCCCCGAGGGCGCCGGTGCGGACGTCCACGGAGAACCTGTCGACGTGCCCGCGCGGGGTGTCGGCCAGGTACATGGTGGTGCCGGCGCCGTCGAAGGCCGGGCCGTTGGCGATGGTCAGCCCGGTCACCACCGGCACCGGCGCGGCCCCCGGGTCGATCCGGTAGAGCGAGCCGCCGCCGGGCGTTCCGGCGTACGTCATGCTGCCCGCCCAGAACCGACCGTGCGGGTCGGCCACCGCGTCGTTCATCCGGGCCGGCTCGGGATTCCCACCCTCCAGCTCGGCGACGACGCGATGCCCGCCGTCGGCGCCGAGCCGGGCGACGCCGGTGCCGGCGGCGGCGAGCCACTCCCCCGGCTCTCCGGCCACCGGCGCGACCGCACCCAGCGGCACGTCCAGCCGGCACAGCTCGGCCAGCGGCGCGGGGCCGTCGCCGGTGGTGCCGAGCAGACGCCCGGCGAGCAGGTCCACCAGCACGAGCCGGTCGTCCACCCAGCGGGCGCCCTCACCCAGCTCCAGCCGGTCGGCGCTCCACGCGGTCGGCTCGGTCAGCTCCATCTCTCCTCCTCGGTCGGTGGTCGGCGTCCGGCCTCGGTCAGCGCGGGGACGGTACGGCCGGCGCGTCGGCCACCGCCGCGCGGAAGGCGGCCGCCCGGGCGCGCAGCGCGTCGAGGTCACCGCCGCGCACCGCGTCGCCGAGCAGCGGCGAGCCGACCCCGACGGCCACCGCGCCCCGAGCCAGGTACTGCCGGGCGCTCTCGGCGTCCACCCCGCCGACGGGCACGAACGGGACGTCCGGCAACGGGTCGCGCAGCGCCCCGAGGTAGCCGGGCCCGCCGATCGAGGCGGGGAAGAGCTTGACCGCGGCAGCGCCGGCCGCCCGGGCGCCGAGCACCTCGGTCGGGGTGAGCGCACCGGCGAGGACCGGCAGCCCGAGCCGGGGCGCTTCGTCGAGGCTCTCGGCGAGCGCCGGGGTGACCAGGAAGGACACCCCCGCGTCGGCGGCCGCGCGAGCGTCGGCGACGCTGAGCACGGTGCCCGCGCCGAGGCCGAAGTCGGGACCGAGCGCGGCCCGGGCCCGACGCAGCGTGCCGAGAGCGTCCGCGCTGGTCAACGACACCTCGATCAGGGCCACGCCGCTGTCGGCGAGGGTCAGGACGGCGGCGAGCGCCGCCTCCGGGTCCGGGCCGCGCACGATGGCGAGCAGCCGGTGGGTACGCAGGGCGTCGGTCAGGTTCACCGGGGACCTCTCTGTCGGTGCGCGGAGACGGTCAGCCGCCAGGCGACCTCCCCGCTCGGTGGGACGAGCGCCGCGTCCTCGGGCCCGGCGTCGGCCAGGTCGAAGGCGGCGCCGAGCATCGGCTCCACGCCGACGCTGCGGTAGGGGGCCGCCTCGGGCCAGCCCCCCAGGTTGCGCCAGAGCCCGACGCCCACCGGCTGGCCGTCGCAGGCCAGCTCGAAGGTGAGCACGTCGGGCGCGTCCACCACCCGGACCCGGGGACAGTCCACCAGCACCGCGCCGACGGCGGTGCCGTCGTCCGGGCCGAGGGCGTCCAGCGCCAGACCGGCCGGCGTGGGCCAGTCGCCGGGAAGCCACGGCCGTCCGGCCGGCCAGGTCTCCGGCGGCAGCAGCGCGGCAGCCTCCGGATGCAACCGCGTCGAGGTGCCCGTGGGCGTCTCCAGTCGGGCCGCCGGTGACAGGTCGAGCAGGGCGTGTGCCGCCCAGAGGAAGCGGTACCCGGGGTCAGCGGCGAGCCGGTAGTCGACCACGATCACACCGGAGCGCTCGGCGAGGCGGCGGGTGAGGGTGAACTGCGGGCAGTCGACGACCCCGGTGCCGGGGTCCGTCTCCCGCCAGGGGCGGGACCAGACGTCACCGTGGTCGGGGTTGCCCCGCACCGTGGGCAGGCACTCCTCCAGCCCGCCCGCGTCCACGAAGGCCGCGCCCGGCGAGACCCCCTCCCGACCCGGTTCGGGACCCAGCCAGAGCCACTCCCGCCCGCCGCCGCGCAGGCTGGTCCAGCGTCCACCCAGCGCGAGATCGACCTCGGCGCGCAGCGGCACCGGCCACTCCGGATCGGGCCCGGTCCCGGCGGTGGGCGCCGGCTGTGGGCGCGGACCGGCCGGCTCGTGCGGCCGCGCCCCGGTGGGCGTCACCATTCGGCGAACGACCCGTCCGGGTGGCGCCAGACCGGGTTGCGCCAGGCGTGCGGGCTCTTCGCGGCCCGCCGCACCGCCGCCTCGTCGATGGTGATGCCGAGGCCGGGCCCGTCGAACCGGACGATGTGCCCGTCGGTGAACCGGAACGGCTCCGGGTCGATCAGGTAGTCCAGCAGCTCCGAGCCACCGTTGTAGTGGATGCCGATGCTCTGCTCCTGGATGAGGAAGTTCGGCGTCGCGAAGGCCACCTGGAGGCTGGCCGCGAGCGCGATCGGGCCGAGCGGGCAGTGCGGCGCGAGCAGGGCGCCGTACGTCTCCGCGAGCGCCGCGATCCGCCGTACCTCGGAGATGCCACCCGCGTGCGACAGGTCGGGCTGCACCACCGACACCCCGGCCTGCAACGGGGTGAGGAACTCCGTCCGTGAGTAGAGGCGCTCGCCGGTGGCGACCGGCACCGGCGAGCTGGCGACCACGTCACGCAGGTGGTGGGCCTGGTCCGGGAGCAGCGGCTCCTCGACGAAGAACGGCCGCAGCGGCGCCAGCTCGGGCAGGATGCGGCGCACCGCGGCGAGCCCGGCGCGGCCGTGGAAGTCCAGCGCGATGTCGCGTTCGTCGCCGAGCACCGCCCGGGCGGCGGCGACCCGGCCGACGACCTCGTCGATCTCCGCCGGGGTGGGGATCGGGGAGAGCTGGCCGCAGGCGTTCATCTTCAGCCCGGTCAGTCCGGCGGCCATCTGCTCGGCGGCGGCGTCGGCGATCTCGGCGGGTTCGTCCCCGCCGATCCAGGAGTAGATGCGCACCCGGTCCCGGACCGGCCCGCCGAGCAGGGCGTGCACCGGAACGCCGTACGCCTGCCCGGTGATGTCCCACAGCGCCTGGTCCAGGCCGGCGACGGCGCTGGAGAGGACCGGGCCGCCGCGGTAGAAGCCGCCCTTGGTCAGCACCTGCCAGTGCTGCTCCACGCGGAGCGGGTCCTCCCCGACGAGGTACTCGGCGAGCACCTCGACCGCGGCGCGGACCACTTCGGCCCGCCCCTCCACCACCGGCTCGCCCCAGCCGACCAGACCGGTGTCGGTCTCCACCCGGCAGAACAACCACCTCGGCGCGACCAGGAAGGTCTCGATCCGTTCGATCTTCACTGCGTTACCCCTTCGTTCGTGACCGCGGGGCTCGCAAGCTCACTGGTCGCACTCACTGGTCGTACTCACCGGTCGCCGTCTGGTCCGCGCAGCTTCTCGACGTCCCGCACGGCCTTGGCGAGCAGTTCACACATCGCCGCCTCGGCGGCGCGGTCGTCGCCGGCGCGGATCGCGTCGACCACGGCGCGGTGGCTGGGGACGGGATCGTCGTCGCTGTCGCGGCCGTGCACCAGCCGGTCGCGCTCGGCGAGCCCGGTCTTCATCACCACTTCCATCCGGACCAGCAGCTCGTTGTGGGTGGCGGCGAGCAGGCCCCGGTGGAACGCGAGGTCGGCGGCGACGGCGGCCGCCGGCCGGCCCCGCGCGTCGGACATCGCGTCCAGCGCCGCGTCGAGCGCCGCCACGTCCTCGGCGCTGGCCCGGGAGGCGGCCAGCCGCGCCGCGGCCGGCTCGATGATCGAGCGGACCTCGTGCAGCTGGTCGATGAGGAGCGGATCGGCCCCGTCGGCGAACTGCCAGCGGATCACGTCACCGTCGAGCAGGTTCCAGTCGGCGCGGGGCCGGACGAAGGTGCCGCGTTTCTGCCGGGCGTCCACTATGCCCTTCGCGGTGAGGACCTTGAGCGCCTCGCGGAGGGCGGTGAGACTGACGTCCAGCTCCTCCTGGAGCGCGGCGAGGTTCAAGGTGTCGCCTTCGGCGATCTCCCCGGTGAGGATGCGCCGGGCGATCACCTCGACGGTGTGTCCATGGACACCACGGCCTGCGTACTGTGCCAATGCTCTTCGCGCCTTCTTCGCTCGTCGGTCTCGATCTGTCAGGCCGAGGCTTTCATCGCGGTCCATCCACCGTCCACCACCAGGCTCGTGCCGGTGACGAAGGCGGCGTCCGGCGAGGCGAGGAAGGCGACCACGGCGGCGACCTCCTCCGGCGCTCCGAATCGCTTGGCGACCGTCTCCGCGACGCTGCGTCGACGGTCCTCCTCCCCGATGCCGTCCCAGGCGCCGGTGAGGATCGGGCCCGGCAGCACGCTGTTGACCCGTACGTGGGGGCCGTACTCGACGGCGAGCTGCCGGCCGAGGGCGACCAGGGCGCCCTTCGCCGCCGCGTAGGCGGGCCGGCCGGGCAGCCCGATCAGGGCGTGCACCGAGGAGATCAGCACGACCGCGCCGGAGCGGTCGACGAGGTCGTCGAGGCAGGCCCGGACGCCGAGGAAGGCGGCGGTGAGGTTGACGCCGAGCTGGTGGTCCCAGGATGCCCGGCTGGTGCGGTGCGCGGGGGCGATCTCGACGGTGGAGGCGTTGCTGACCAGGATGTCGACCGGGCCGAGCTCGGCGCGCACCCGGTCGATCGCGGCGGCCCAGGACGCCTCGTCGGAGACGTCGGCCACGATGGACAGCCCCTCGCCACCGGCGGCGGTCAGCGCCTCGGTCGCCGGGGCGGGGTCGCGGACGTCGAGCAGGGCGACGCGGGCCCCCTCCGCGGCGAGGCGACGTGCCGTGGCCGCGCCGATCCCGCCGTAGGCGCCGGTGACCACCGCTGTCTTGCCGTCCAATCGGCGTACGACCGGATCCATCGATCACCCCAGGCACCGTTTAACCATTAATTACGAATACATCTTGACAGTGAGAGTACCCCGGATGCAACCTTCTGGTCACACCGTTAACGAGACCGACACCGAGCGCCGCGTCGCACCGTGTCGATGAGGAAGGGACCACCTGTGACCGACTTCGATCCCGGTCGCCGCCGATTCCTCGGCAACCTCGGGCTCGCGGGCCTGGGCGCGCTCGGCGCCGGCTCGTTGCTGAGCGCCTGCGCCAGCTCCGCCAGCGGACCGGCGAAGAGCGGCGGCTCCGGCGCCGTGACCATCCAGTCCAACCTCTCCTCGCCGCAGGCCAAGACGGCGATCGAGAAGCTCGCCGAGAACTTCAACAAGCTGGGCAAGGGCACCGCCTCGGTCAACACGATCGCCTCGGAGACCTTCCGCACCCAGCTGCCGACCTACCTGACGTCGGCCAACCCGCCGGACCTCTACACCTGGTACGCGGGCTCGGTCGCCAACGACTACGCCAGCAAGGGCCTGCTGCTCGACGTCTCCGACGTGTGGCAGGGGCTCGGTGAGTACCCGCAGTCGTTGAAGACCCTCTCCACCGACGCCGCCGGCAAGCAGGTCTTCGTGCCGATGACCAACTACTGGTGGGGCTTCTTCTACCGCAAGAGCAACTTCGCCAAGTGGGGGGTCCAGGAGCCGAAGACCTGGGCCGACTTCCTCGCCGTCTGCGAGACCCTGAAGAGCAAGGGCGTCCCGCCGATCGGCATCGGCCTCGGCGACACCCCCTGGGTCGCCTCGGCCTGGTTCGACTACCTCAACATCCGCATCAACGGCGCCCCGTTCCACCGCGAACTGCTCGCCGGCAAGCAGCGCTTCGACGACCCGAAGGTCAAGGCCGTCCTCACCCGCTGGCGGGAGGTCCTGCCGTACTTCGACCCGAAGGGCAAGGCGTACCCGTTCCAGGAGGCGACCACCGCGCTGCTCGCCGGCAAGACCGGCATGTTCCTGATCGGCACCTTCTTCGCCGACGCCGCGCCGAAGGACGCCCTGGGCGACCTGGACTTCTTCCGCTTCCCGATCATCGACCCGGCGGTGCCGGTGGCCGAGGAGGCGCCCACCGACGGCTTCTTCGCCAGCGCCAAGAGCGCCAACCCGGCCGGCACCAAGGAGCTGCTGAGGTACTTCGCCTCCGTCGAGGCGCAGGAGGAGTACGTCAAGTCCAGCTCCGGCATCGTGCTGCCGGTGCACCCGAAGGCCAAGGCCGCCGACTCGCCGCTGGTGAGCAAGGGCAAGGCGATACTGGAGAGCGCCGCCGAGCTGACCCAGTTCTTCAACCGGGACTCCAGCGACGCGCTCCAGCCGACCGCGGACACGGCGCTCACCAAGTTCATGGACAAGCCCGACCAGATCGACGCGATCCTCCGCGAGTGGCAGGCGTCCGCCGAGAAGGTCTTCAAGGGCTGACGTGGCAAACGTGTCCACAATCGCCGAGACACCCGGGACGACGGCGTCCACGGTGGCCGGCGCTCCCCGGCGGCGGCGACGGTCGAACCGACTGTCGCCGCTGCTGGTGGCGTTCGTGCTGGTGCCCTTCGCGGTCGAGAGCATCTGGGTCTTCTGGCCGGCCCTGCAGGGATTCTGGTTCTCGCTGACCCGCTGGGACGGCCAGACGCCACCCGAGTTCATCGGCGTCGACAACTACGTCGAGCTGGCCGGGGACGCCACGTTCCGCGGCGCCCTGCTCAACACGGTCATCTGGCTGGTCCTCTTCGGCGGGCTCTCCGTCGTCGGTGGCTTCGGGATGGCGCTGCTGCTGCAGAAGGAGCGGCGGGGCGTCGGCTTCTACCGCGCCGCGCTCTTCACCCCGGTGGTCTTCTCCCTGGTGGTCACCGCCCTGGTCTGGCGGGTCTTCTACCAGCCGGACGGGGTGGCCGACCAGATCCTGCGCACGATCGGGCTGGAACACCTGATCCGGCCCTGGCTCGCCGATCCGCAGACCGCCCTCTACGCGGTGATCCTGCCGGCCCTGTGGCGGCAGATCGGCTACGTGATGGTGCTCTTCCTCGCCGGCCTCAAGGCGATCGACCCTGCGCTGCACGAGGCCGCCCGGATGGACGGGGCGAACGGCTGGCAGCGGCTGTGGTACGTGACGGTCCCCCAGCTCAAGGGCGTCAACGCGGTCGTGCTCTCGGTCATCGTGATCGACTCGCTGCGCTCGTTCGACATCGTCTGGTCGCTGACCAAGGGCGGGCCGTACCACTCCTCCGAGCTGCTCAGCACCTACATGTACTCGGCCGCCTTCCAGAGCCTGCGGCTCGGGTACGCGTCGGCCATCGCCGTGGTGATCTTCGTGCTCGCGCTCGCCGTCATCCTCGGCTACCTCGTCCGCGCATTCCGGGAGGAAGCGTGATCCGCAAGCTCCGCACCGGGACCTTCCACACCGGGATGATCCTGCTCTCGCTGCTCTGGCTCGGGCCGGTGATCTGGGTGGTGGTGATGTCCACCCGCACCTTCGACGACATCGCCGCCAACGGCGTGGGCAGCCTGCCGCACTCGTTCACCCTCGACACCTACCGGCAGGCGTGGGTCGACGGCGGCGAGCTGCGGGCGTTGATCAACAGCCTGCTGGTCACCGTCCCCTCGGTGGTGCTGAGCCTGGCGCTGGCCGCGGTCGCGGCGTTCGCGTTGAGCCGCTACCGGATCCCCGGCCGGCGGACCATCCTGCTGCTGATGCTCGCCGGCAACCTGCTGCCACCACAGATCCTGCTCATCCCGGTGCAGAAGTTCAGTGAGCTGACCGGGCTGTACGACACCCTCTGGGCGTTGATCACCGTTCAGGTCGGCTTCGGGCTGGGCTTCTACACGTTCGTGCTGCACGGCTTCATGCGCGACCTGCCCGGCGAGATCCAGGAGGCGGCGACGATCGACGGCGCGGGCCCCGCGCAGATCTTCGCCCGGGTGATGCTGCCGCTGACCCGACCGGCGCTGGCCGCCCTCGGGGCGCTCTCCTTCACCTGGATCTTCAACGACCTGCTCTGGGCCATCACGGTGCTGCGCACCGACGATCGGATGCCGGTCACCCCGGCGCTGCTCGCGCTCCAGGGCCAGTTCGTCTCCTCGTGGAGCGTGATCGCCGCCGGCACGGTAATCGCGGCGGTGCCGACCGTCGCGGTCTTCCTGCGCTTCCAGCGGCACTTCATCGGCGGCCTGGCGATCGGCGCGGTCAAGTGAGCGTCTGCACGGAGGAGAGCAAGTGAGCGAGCACGGTACGGAGACCACGCGGCGGTGGACGCTGCGCGGGGCGCACACCGAGTACGTGGTGACGGTGCCGGCGCACGGGCGCTGGCTGGAGCTCGGCGCGTGGGGGCCGCACGGGGTCAGCGACGGCCCCTCCCCCGTCGCGTACGACGGGCCGGTGCCGTTCCTCACCGCCGGGGACGCCGCCCCGATCGAGTACGCCACCGACGCGGACCGCCCCTTCACCGGCGCCGACCTGGTGGTGGAGACGACCACCGGGCACCGGCGGGTGGCGTTCGACTTCGTCGAGGCGGCGCACGACCCGGCCGCCGGCACTCTCGCGGTCACCTTCGCCGACCCGGTCACCGGGCTGCGCGCGGTGCTGCGGTACGCCGTCGCGGCCGGCACCGACGTGGTCCGGCGCCGGGTGGAGCTGACCAACACCGGCACCGAGCCTCTTCAGCTGGCTCGCGTCGGCTCGGGCGGGTTCTGCGTACCCACCCCGCACGGCGCGCTGCTCAGCCACCAGTGGGGCCAGTGGTCGCAGGAGTTCCAGCTCGAACACGTCGACCTGAAGCACGGGGCGTTCACCATCGGCAGCAGCCAGGGCGTACCGGGGCACCTGCACGTGCCGTGGCTCGCGGTACGGGACCGGGCCGAGCCGGACGGCCCGGCCTGGGCCGTTGCGGTGGCGTGGACCGGCTCGTGGGAGATCACCGCGGAGCGGGACACCGGCGGGCTCACCCGGGTCCGGGCCGGACGCCGGTTGCCGGACGGGCCGCTGGAGCTGCCGGCGGGCGGTGCGCTGACCCTGCCGGAGGTCGCCGGGGCGTACAGCACCGCCGGGTTGGACGGGCTGGCCCGGGTCTGGCACCGCTACCAGCGGGTGCTCGCCGGTGACCGGCTCGTACCCCGGCCGGTGCTCTACAACTCGTGGGAGGCGACCTACTTCGCGGTCGACGCGAAGAGCCAGCTGGAACTGGCCGGGATCGCCGCCGACCTCGGGGTGGAGACCTTCGTGGTCGACGACGGCTGGTTCGTCGGCCGCGACGACGACACCGCCGGGCTCGGCGACTGGACGCCCGATCCGGCCAAGTTCCCCGACGGCTTCGAGGCGTTCGTCGCCGAGGTACGCGGGCTGGGGCTGCGCTTCGGGCTCTGGGTGGAGCCGGAGTGCGTGAACCCGCGCTCGCGGCTCTACGCCGAGCACCCCGACTGGGTCTACCAGGTCGACGGGCGGCCGCTCACCCCGATCCGCAACCAGTACCTGCTGGACCTGGGCCGGCCGGAGGTGGCCGAGTTCGTCCACTCCACGCTGGACGGGCTGCTGCGCCGGTACGACATCGCGTACCTGAAGTGGGACTTCAACCGGCCGCGCACCGAACCCGGCCGGGCCGGCGCGGACGGGCCGCTGGACCTCGACGGCGCGCACGTGAGCGCCCTGCACCGCATCTACGAGCGGCTGCGCCGGGACCACCCGGACGTGCTGATCGAGTCCTGCGCCGGCGGTGGCGCGCGCACCGACCTGGCCATGGCCGCCCGGGCCGACATCTTCTGGCCCAGCGACAACACCGCCCCGCTGGACCGGCTCGCCATCCAGCACGGTTTCCTGCACGCCAACGCCCCGCACCTGCTGAGCTCCTGGGTGACCGACGCGCCCGGGATCTTCGACCCACGGCCGCGGTCCCTGGCGTTCCGGTTCGTCCTCGCGATGGCCGGGGTGCTCGGCATCGGCGCGGACATCCGGCACTGGACGCCGCAGCAGCGCGCCGAGGCCGCCGACTGGATCTCCCGGTACAAGGAGATCCGGGAGGTCGTCACGCACGGCGAGGTGCACCTGATCGGCGGGCCGGACCAGGCCCGCTGCGCGGTCCAGTACACCTCCCCCGACGGGCGGCGGGTGGTCGTGCTGGCCTGGCACACCGGCCGGTCGGACGGCCCCGGCCAGCTGCCGTCGCGCCCGGTCCGGCTGCCGCTGCGCGGCCTCGACCCGGCGGGGCGGTACCGGCACGACGAGCGGAGCTACTCGGGCAGCCACCTGAGCGCCGTCGGGGTGCCGGTGCAGTGGACCCCGACGCACGACGCCGAGTTGATCGTCCTCGACCGGGAGTGAACGCCCACCCGCCCGGCCGCCCGCGACGGGTGGCCGGGCGGGTTCACGGGCGAGCCAGGCGCGGCGCTCACTCCGCCGCGAAGCGGTAGATGACGAAGTCCTTCTCCGCGCCACAGGTGATCACCCGGCTGTTCCACGAGCAGGTGCTGCTGCGTACGCCCACCAGCTCGCCCAGTTCGGTCACCTCGCCGGTGCCCGCGCGTACCCCGGCGACACTGCGGTCGGCCTCCACCGTGCTCGCCGGCTCCGCGAAGACCAGCAGGTTCCCGGCGTCGAGCCGGACGGCGACGCCGCGCCGATCCCGCAGCACCGCCGTGCCGTCCGGGTCGAAGAGGGTGCTCGTGGCCGGTGTGCCGGTCCGGCGGACCAACAGACGTTCGCCGACGGGCACGAGCACGCTCGCGTTCGGCGCCGGCCAGCTCTTCGGCGTCTCGCCCTCGGTCGCCGCCACCACGATGGTCCGCTCGGCCGTCGCGTCCGGCACCTCCAGCAGGCAGGCGCGGTGCTCGCCACAGGCCACCAACGCCTCCGGCCGGCGCCGCTCGTCGGGCGCCCGGTAGAGCACCACCGGCTGCGCCGAGAGCGCGTTCAGGTCGTAGCCGAGCAGTTGAAAGCCGCCCTCGTCGGCGGCGACGAAGAGCCGGTCCTCGTGCGCCACGAGCAGGTCGTCGAGGTCGGCGACGTTGCCCCGGCTGCCGGCGACGGCTCCGCTGTCCATCTCGATCACCCGCACGGAGCGGTCCGCGCCGACCTGGAGCAGACGCCGCCCCGTCGCCCGCCACGGATCCCGGGACCCACCGTCGAGATACCCGGGCCCGGCCTCCGCCTCGTCGGTGCCGACCGGCACGACGGTGGTGCGGGCGCCGCCGTACTCGTCCTGCGGGTTGGGCAGGTCCCACCGTTGCTCGCCGTCGTCGAGGCGCAGACCGACGAGCCGCTTCCCGGCCCGGTCGACGAGCACCGCCACCCGGTCGGTGAAGTAGACGTCGTCGTCGCCGCGGATGGCGCGCTTCCACCGCTGCGCGCCGGTCGCGGCGTCCAGCACCACCATCTCCCGCGGCTCACTGGTGGCGGCTTCGCTGGGGTACGCGACGACCGCGCCCGGCACGGCGACGATCCGCTCCCAGTCGTCGGCGGCGACGTCGGTCGGCTTGCGCCACAGCTCCGCGCCGGTGGCGGCGTCGACCGCCGTCACCTCCAGCCGTCCGTCGCTTCGCCGGTACGCCAGATACCCGCGGTCACCCAGTACGGCGGTCCACATGCCGACGGACCGCTCGTTGCCGGCGGCGACCCGCTTCACCTCCTGCAGCGCGTGGAAGTCCAGCCCCGGATAACGGTCCCGGGTCAGGTAGAGCAGCGTCGCGGTGGCCACCCCGGCGAGGGCGAGCACGGCGCCGAGAACGATCCAGCCCACCCGCCGCCGGCCGGCCCGCGCACCGGCCGCACCGGACGACGGCGACAACAGCGGGCCGGCCGGCGCGGGTTGCGCGGCCGGTCCGCCGAGGTGCCCGGCGGGAGGGCCGGCGGGCGGCGCGGCGGCGGGTTCGCCGAACGGCGATGGCCGGGGAAACGGCGGGGCGGCGGGAGAGTCGGGCCGGTCGACGAGGGTGGCGCCGACGCCGGCCGGCAGCGTCGCCGCGAGTCCCGGCGCAGGTGACGCGCCGGGCGGGCTCGGCACGGCCGCCTCCGACCCCGGCCCCGCCGAGACCGAACCGGGCAGGTGCGCCGCCGGAGCGGACGGGCCGGGCTCCACCGCCGTCGGGGCCGGCCGCTGGGCCGGGACGAGCGGACCGGCACCCACCGCCGCCGGGGCCCGGCCGCGCAGCGGCAGGTCGGTCAACGCGCCCTCGGCGACCGGCAGCTCCGGCTGTTCCAGCACGGTCGGCGCGATGCCCAGATCGGCGTGGAGCATCCGGGCCACCAGCGGGATCCGGGACGACCCGCCGACCAGGAAGAGCCCGGCGAGCCGCTCGGGGGTGAGCCCGGCCGCGCCGATCACCTCCCGGGCGGCGGCGACCGCCCGCTCCAGCAACGGACGGGCGGCCCGCTCGACGTCGTCGCGGGTCAGCCGCACCGGCTCGGCCACGCCGGGCACCACCACCGGCGCGACGGTGCCCCGGGAGAGCGACTCCTTCGCGCCGCGTACCGCCTCCCAGAGCTGCATGGCGTCGCGGCGCGCCACCGCGTCGGCGTGCGCGGCGAGCCGCGCCCACTGCCGCGGGTACCGCCCGGCGACCAGCTCGCCGACCCGGGCGAGCAGCGCCGCGTCGACGTCCAGGCCGCCGAGGTCGGGCAGCCCACCACAGGAGACGACGGTGAAGCCCGAGTCGCCCCACGGGTCGGCGCCCTCGTTGCGTACGACGGCGACGTCCAACGTGCCGCCCCCGAAGTCGAAGACCGCGATCGCCTCGCCGACCGGGACGGGGCGACGCAACACCTCCGTGTAGTAACGGGCCGCCGCCACCGGCTCCCGCAGCAGCCGGGTGCCGGGCGGGGTCGGGCCGGCGAGGGTGTGCTCGGCGACCTGCGGCCAGCCGGCGCGCAGCAGCGCCTCGCCGAGCACCTGCCGCCTGGCGTCGTCCCAGGTCGCCGGGGCGGTGAGCACCGCCGGGGGCAGGAAACCGGCCGCCTCGACCGCGGCCCGCCCGACCGCGTGCAGCACCGCGCCGAGCAGCTCGGCGGGGAGCAGGTCACGCTCACCGAGGCGGACGCTCGCTTCGTCGACGCGGCGCTTCGGGTTCGGCTCGTACCGCAGCGGGTCGGCCTGCGCCAGCCGTCGGGCGTCCAGCCCGGCGTGCAGCCCACCGTCCGGATCGGCGTACACCCCGGACGGCATGATCGGTTGACCGTCCACCAGCAGCGGTCGGGTACGCCCGTCCGGCCAGCGCAGCACCGCCACCGTGTTGGACGTACCGAGGTCGACACCGAGAGCGAAGCCGTCGTGCTGGCCTGCCATCTACCGATACCTCCGCCGTGAGGATGCCCGGTCCCGCATCGTACGCAGCCACCACCGCGCCGCTGACCGGCCGGTCAGCCGGGTGGGACCGTAAGGAAGCCGCAACATCTCGCCCCGGCTGCTCGCCGAAGGCCCTGGTTAGGGTGGGCGCGGGGAGGTGCACGTGAGTCAGCGGGTGCTGGTGGTCGACGACGACCGGACGGTCAGCGACGTGGTCTGCCGCTACCTGGAGCACGCCGGCTACGAGGTCGACCACGTCGGGGACGGCCTGGCCGCGCTCGACGCGGTGCGGGAACGCCGGCCGCACCTGGTGGTGCTCGACCTGATGCTGCCCGGGTTGGACGGGTTGCAGGTGTGCCGGCGGCTGCGGCAGGGGTCGGACGGCGTACCGATCATCATGCTCACCGCGCGCGGCGACGAGGCCGACCGGGTGCTCGGCCTGCAGCTGGGCGCCGACGACTACCTGGGCAAGCCCTTCTCCCCCCGGGAACTGGTGCTGCGGGTCGGCTCGGTACTACGCCGATCCAAGGAGCTTGCGCCGCCGGAGGCGGAGCTCTTCGTCGACGCCGGTCTCGAGGTGGCGACCGGTCCCCGGGTGGCCCGGCTGCACGGCCGGGAGCTGTCCCTCACGCTGCGCGAGTTCGACCTGCTCGCTCACCTGATGCGGCACCCGGCGCGGGCGTTCCGCCGCGCCGAGCTGCTGGAGCGGGTCTGGGGCTGGACGTTCGGCGACGAGTCCACGGTGACCGTGCACGTACGCCGGCTGCGGGAGAAGATCGAGGACGACCCGGCCGAGCCACGGCGCATCGTCACCGTGTGGGGTGTCGGTTACCGCTACGAGCCCGCCGATGCGTGACCTCACACTGATCTTCGGGTTGGCGTTGGCGGCGGCGCTCGGCGTCGGGCTGGCCGGTGCCCTCGCGCTGCGGCTGCTGCGCCACCGGTCGATCACCGTGCACGTCTGCGTGCTGCTCACGATCACCGTGGCGGCGGTGGTGGCCGGCGTGGCGGTGGTCGCCCAGGCGATGTTCCTCTCCGCCCACGACCTCCAGGTCGTGCTGCTCACCGTGGCCGCCGCGGCGGCGGTGAGCCTCGCCATCGGCTGGTACTTCGGTCGGCGCCTCGCCGTCGCCGCGGTCTGGGCCGACCAGGCGCGCGAACGGGAACGCCGGATCGAGAAGGGTCGCCGCGACCTGGTCGCCTGGGTCTCCCACGACCTGCGTACGCCGCTGGCCGGCCTGCGGGCGATGGCCGAGGCGCTCGAGGACCGGGTGGTGGACGACCCGGCGACGGTCGCCGAGTACCACCGGCGCATCCGCGTCCAGACCGACCGGATGACCCGGCTGGTGGACGACCTGTTCGAGCTCTCCCGGATCAACGCGGGCGCGCTGCGGCTCTCGCCGGCCTCGCTGTCGCTCGGCGAGGTGGTCTCCGACGCCCTCGCCGCCGCCGCGCCGCTCGCCACCGCCCGGGGGATCAGACTCGTGGCCGCCGACTCCGGCTGGCCCACCGTGCTGGCCAGCGAGCCCGAGCTGGCCCGGGTGGTGGGCAACCTGCTGCTCAACGCGGTGCGCTACACCCCCGAGGACGGCACCGTGCAGGTCGACGGGGGCCGGGACCACGACGGGGTCTGGCTCGCGGTGGCGGACACCTGCGGCGGCATTCCGGAGCGGGACCTGCCGCGCCTGTTCGACGTGGCCTTCCGGGGCGAGCCGGCGCGTACGCCGCCGGGCGGCAACGGGGAGAGCTCCGGCGGGCTGGGCCTGGCCATCGTGCGGGGACTGGTCGAGGCGCACGGCGGTCGGGTGAACGTGCGGAACACGGCCGACGGATGCCGGTTCGTCGTCCGGCTGCCCGCCGCCGCCGGCTGACCGGGGCGCTCCGAGGTTCGGTCACGCGGCCGGTACGGCCAGCTCGCCGAACCAGCGCCCGCCCCGCCGGAACACGCCGCGCACGGTGAGCCGGGCGTGCGCGGCGACCTGGTGCACCGCGCGGATGTCCAGCCGGGCCCAGCGGAACACCGGCCCCAAGGTGCTCGTCCCCGGCCGCCGTGGCGAGGCCACCCGGGCGTCGCCCTGCCAGAGCCCGAGGCCGGGCGGTTCCAGCTCGACCAGCACCGTGCCCGCCACGCCGAGCAGGGCCCGACAGCGGGCCAGCAGCGCGACCGGGTCGCCGCCGATGCCGATGTTGCCGTCGAGCAGGACGGCGTGCGCCCACCGGCCCTCGGCGGGCAGCGGCGCGAACAGGTCACGGTGCAGCGCCACGGCCCCGCGGGCCCGGGCCGCCGCGACCGCGTACGCGCTCAGGTCCACCCCGACGGCGGTGACCCCGGCCCGGGCCAGCGCCACCGTGAGCCGGCCGGGGCCGCAGCCGAGGTCGAGCGTCGGGCCGACGCAGCGGGCCACCACCTCGGCTGTGACCGGCTCGGCCGGACCGTGCCACCGACGAACCGGCAGGCGCTGCCGTACGCCGTCGCCGTGCACGAGCCAGTGCCCCTCGCCGTCACGGTCGCGCAGTGCCGTGGCGAAGCCGTCGACGGTCATCCGGGGCTTCCGGACACCATCGCCCGGCGGACCGTACCGACCTGTCGGGCGAACCGGCCGGACGGCGCCTCGGCGGCGACCGCGAGCGCGTCGGGCCACTCGTCGACGTCGCGCAGCAGCGGCAGCGGCACGGGACGCAGGCCCCGATCCTCCAGCGCGGACCAGGTGAGCCAGCCGGTGCGGGGGGTGGACATCGGCACCGTACGCAGCAACGTCGCGTCCCGCGGCTCGCGCAGCCCCAGCGCCCACCAGCCGCCGTCGACCGCCGTCCCGAGCACCGCTTCGGCACCGGCCAGGCGCAGTACCGCCGCGCCGAGCCCGGCCGGGGTCAGCTGCGGGGTGTCCATGCCGATCTGGAGCACCGGGCGACCCGGGAAGGCGGCGGCCACCTCGGCGTACGCGTTGGCGAGCCGGTCGCCGAGCCCGCCGCCCCGCTGCGCCAGCACCGTCCAGCCGCGCAGGGCGGTGACGAGGCCGGCCGCGTCCTGCGCGTCGGTCAGCCGGCCGGCGCAGGCGAGCACCGGGGTGACGCCGGGCGTGCCGCAGACCGCGTCCAGGGTGTCCCGCAGCGCGGCGGCGGCGATCCGGGCCGCCTGCAGGGGGCTGGCCGGCGGGCAGAGCCGGGTCTTCACCGCACCCGGCACCGGTGCCTTCGCCGCCACCAGCAGCACGGTCACCGGGGGCCGTCCACGGTGCGCAGCACACCGGCGAAGTCGCGGGTCGCCCGGAGCGTGCCCCGTACCGAGCCGGAGACCTTCGAGCGGGTGCCGGCCGCGCGCGGCGCGTACCGCACGTCGACCTCGTGGATCCGCCAACCGGCGGCGGCGGCGCGGATCAGCAGTTCGAGGGGGTAGCCGAAGGCCCGGTCGGTGACGCCGAGGGCGAGCAGCGCCTCGCGACGGGCGACCCGGATCGGGCTGAGGTCGCGCAGCGGTACGCCTCGGCGGCGCAGCAGCGCCGCGACCAGGGCGGTACCGGCCCGGGCGTGCCACGGCCAGACGCCCACGCCGACCGGCCGGCGACGACCGACGGCGAGCTCCGCCGCGCCGGCCGCCACCGGGGCGACCAGCGCCGGCAGCTCCCCGGGGTCGAACGAGCCGTCGGCGTCGAGCACGCAGACCAGCTCGGTCCGGGCGGCCTCCAGTCCGGCGTGCACGGCGGCGCCGTAACCCCGCCGCCGCTCGTGCACCACCCGGGCGCCGTACCCGGCGGCGACCTGCGGCGAGCCGTCCCGGGAGCCGTTGTCGACCACGATCGCCCGGTACCCGGCGGGCAGGGCGGTGAGCACCTGCGGCAGCGCGGCGGCCTCGTCCAGGCAGGGCAGCACGACGTCGATCGGGGTGGGGTCGTTCTGGGTCGGCATGAGGCCGACGCTAGGTCGCGGCCGGGTCGTCCGGGGCCGGAACGTCCTTACCGAACGCTTACCGCGCGGGCGATTCTTACCGGACGGTGACGGCGCGGCCGTTCCGCCCCCGCCGGCTGTCGCGCCGTCGTACCGTCCCCTGGTCATGGCCTCCGCACCCACGCTCACCGCCGCTCCCGGCCGGGCCGCAGAACACCGGCACCGCGCCGACCTCGCGGTGCTCGCGGTGGAGGTCGTGCTGCTCGGGGTCGCGGTCGGCGTGGGGCTCGTGCTGAACCGGCGCGACGTCGGCCTGTACGCGGACGCCGCGCCGCTCTACGCCAAATGGCAGCCGCACCTGGGCTGGGGCACGCCGGCCGCGCTGCTGATCGCGGTCGCGGTGCTCGGCTGGGGGGTGCGCTGGGCGCGTACCGCCCGATGGGGTGCGCTGCTCGCCGCCGGCTGGGCCTCGTCGGTGGCCTGGACGCTGTCGTTGGCGCTGGTGGACGGCTGGTCGGCGGGGCTGACCCGACGGCTGACGGCGCAGGCGGAGTACCTGACCGAGGTGCCGGGGGTGACCGACATCCCGGCGATGCTGGCCGGGTTCACCTCCCGGATCCTCGACTTCCGGCCCGAATCGTGGTCCACCCACACCGCCGGGCATCCGCCGGGTGCGCTGCTGCTCTTCGTCGGGCTGGACCGGGTGGGCCTGGGCGGCGGTGCCGCCGCGGGGCTGGCCTGCGTCCTGGTCGGGGCGACGGTCACGGTGTCGGTGCCGGTCACGCTGCGGGCGCTCGGCGCCCCGGAGGCGGCCCGCGCGGTGGTGCCGTTCCTGGTGCTGCTGCCGGGCGCGGTCTGGATGGGCGTGTCGGCCGACGCGCTCTTCGCCGGGGTGGTCGCCGCCGGGCTCGCCCTGCTGGCGGTACGCGGCCCCACCGCCGCCGCGCTCGGCGGCGTGCTGCTCGGCTTCGCGCTCTACCTGTCGTACGGCTTCGTGCTGGTCGGGGCGCTCGCGCTGGCGGTGCTGGTGCTGCGCCCGGCGGCCCGGCTGCGGGCGCTGCTCGCCGGTGGCGTCGGGGTGCTCGCCGTGGCGGTGGCCTTCACCCTGGCCGGTTTCCACTGGTGGGAGGGGTACCGGCTGCTCGTCGAGCGCTACTACCAGGGCTGGGCCGCCGAGCGGCCGTACGCCTACTGGGTCTGGGCGAACCTGGCGGCGCTGCTGCTCTGCGCCGGCCCGGTGGTCGGCCCGGCGCTGCGCCGGGCGGTGGCCGCGGCCACCGGCCGGGCGCGCGCCGGCTGGCGGCGGGCGGCGCTGGCCACGGCGGTACGCGACGCCGGCCCGGCCGTCGTGCTGCCGTTGGCCGCCGCCGTGGCGGTGGCCGCGGCGGACGTGTCGGGGCTGAGCAAGGCGGAGGTGGAGCGGATCTGGCTGCCGTTCGCGGTCTGGCTGCTGGCCGCCGCCGCGCTGCTGCCCGCCCGCGCGCGCCACTGGTGGCTGGCCGGGCAGGTGGCCACCGCGCTCGCCGTCAACCACCTGCTCTGGACGGTCTCCTGACGGCCGGGCGCACGCCCGCGACGGAGCAGACCGCCCGGCCCGGATCGGCGGCGGCGAAGGGCGGTGGATCGATGACAGCGACGGCCCGAGGCCGAGACGGGTCAGCTCGACAGGACCGCCGGTTCGCGCAGCGGGTCGGTGGCGAAGCCCGCCACGCCCTCGGCGAAACCGACCCGGGCGGTGTAGCCGAGCAGCTCGGCGGCGCGGCCCGGGTCGGCGACCACGTGCCGCACGTCGGCCGCCCGCGCGCCGCCGACGACCAGCGGGGCCGGGCCGGCCATCGCGTCGGCCAGGGTCTGCGCCAGCTCGCCGACGGTGTGCGGCTCGCCGGAGCAGACGTTCACCGGCACCAGCGCGGCCGTGGGCGCCGGCGCGGTGAGCGCCAGCAGGTTCGCCCGGGCCACGTCGGTGACGTGCACGAAGTCGCGTCGCTGCCGGCCGTCCTCCAGGACCCGGGGCGGCAGGCCGGCGGCGAGCGCGGACCGGAAGATCGACGCGACCCCGGCGTACGGGGTGTCGCGGGGCATGCGGGGGCCGTAGACGTTGTGGTAGCGCAGCGCCCACACTCCCCCGCCGGTCTGCCGGGCCCAGGCTGCGGCGAAGTGCTCCTGGGCGAGCTTGCTGGCCGCGTAGGTGCTGCGCGGCTCCAGCGGGGCGTCCTCCGGCACCAGCGCCGGGGTGAGCGGCTCGTCGCAGCGGGGGCAGGTGGGGTCGTACCGGCCGGCCGCCATCTCCTGTGCCCGGCGTGGGGACGGGCGCACCACTCCGTGCGCGGCGCAGTGATAGCGCCCCTCGCCGTAGACCACCATCGAGCTGGCCAGCACGAGGCGGGACACGCCGGCGCGGTACATCGCGGCCAGCAGCACCGCCGTGCCGAGGTCGTTGTGGCCGGCGTACTCCGGCGCGTCGGACGGGTCGAGGCCGTGCCCCACCATCGCCGCCTGGTGGCAGACCGCGTCCAGACCCGGCAGCAGCCGGTCCAGCAGCCGGCCGTCGCGGACGTCCCCCCGCACCAGGTCGTGCCGGCGCGCCCACTCCGGCGGCTGCGCGCCGTGGGCCTGCGGCAGCAGCGCGTCCAGCGGCACCACCTCGTGCCCCTCGGCGACGAGCAGGTCGGCGACCTGCGATCCGATGAACCCGGCCGCGCCGGTGACCAGTACCCGCATGTCCGGTCACGGTAGGCCAGTCGGACAGCCGGCGGGCCGGTACGGCGAACCCGTAAGGAGTTGGCAACAGGTGGCGCCCGGCCGGTGGGTCGGTAAGCCTCCGGTAATGCGGCAAACCCGGCCACCGGGCCCGACGGTCGGCCACGATGACCAGGAAGTCGACCACCCGATCGAGGAGGAGGCACGAGTGCCAGCCAGCGATCCGTCCGCCGGGGAACGCACCGGTCCGGCCGGCGACCACGGCTCGCCCCGGGCGCTGTGGCAGGCCCTCGACCGGCATCGGCCGCCCGGCGCCGACGCGGTCACGACGGGCTGGCGCAGCCCACTGCGGGGTCCGCGGCTCACCTCGTTCTACGGCCTGGTGCTGCTCGTCACGCTGCCGCTGGTCATCGTCACCGGCCTGCTGGACTACGCCGCGTACAGCCCGCAGTTCGGGCAGGCGTTCCCGTTCGACGTGGGCTGGTTGCGGCTGCCGCCCTTCGACTGGCCGACCCGGCCGGCGTGGCTGTTCCAGCTCACCCAGGGGCTGCACGTGGGGCTCGGGATCGTCATCGTGCCGGTGGTGCTGGCGAAGCTCTGGTCGGTGGTGCCGAAGCTCTTCGACTGGCCGCCGGCCCGCTCGGTGGCGCAGGTGCTCGAACGGCTCTCCCTGCTGCTGCTCGTCGGTGGGATCCTCTTCCAGATCGCCACCGGCCTGCTCAACACGCAGTACGCGTACGTCTTCGGCTTCGACTTCTACACGGCGCACTACTTCGGGGCCTGGGTCTTCACCGCCGCGCTCGTGGTGCACGTGGTGTTGAAGCTGCCCCGGCTGGTGACAGCGCTGCGGTCCCGGCCGCCCGGCGCCGAGCTGGGTACGCCCCGCGCCGCCACCCGGCCCGAGCCTCCGGACCCGGACGGGCTGGTGCCGGTGAGGCCGGGCCCACCCACGGTGAGCCGGCGCGGCGCGGTCGCCCTGGTCGGCGGCGGCTCGCTGCTGTTGGCCGCGTTGACCGTCGGACAGCACGTCGACGGCCCGCTGCGCCGCACGGCCTGGCTGCTGCCGCGGGGTCAGGACCCGGGCGACGGGCCGAACGGGTTCCAGATCAACCGGAGCGCCGCGGCGGCGGGGATCCGGCCCGCCGACACCGGCCCCGGCTGGCGGTTGACGCTGCGCGGCGGCGGGCGCACCGTGACCCTGGACCGCGCCGGGCTGCTCGCGATGGCGCAGCACACCGCGCGGCTGCCGATCGCCTGCGTCGAGGGCTGGTCGACCACGCAGACCTGGACCGGCGTACGGCTGCGCGACCTCGCGGCGCTCGCCGGGGTGCCCGACCCGGCGGCGGCGCACGTCGAGTCGCTGGAGCGCGCGGGACTGTTCCGCCAAGCCACGCTCCAGGCGAACCAGGTGCGCGATCCGGACTCCTTGCTGGCGCTGCGGGTCAACGGGGCCGACCTCTCCGCCGACCACGGCTTCCCGGCCCGGGTCATCGTCCCGGCGCTGCCCGGGGTGCACTGCACGAAGTGGGTGGCGAGCATCGAGTTCCGCGCCGATGGGTGAGCTCTTCGCGCGGCTGCGGGCCGCATACGGCGCCGGTCCCCGGCACCTGCTCGTCCTGCTGCTCTGCTTCGTGGTCACCGGCTGGGTGGCGTTGCGGGTGGCCGGCGAGGCCACGGCGGGTCGGATGCTGCTCTGGTTCGTCGGCGCGGTGATCCTCCACGACCTGGTGCTCTTCCCCCTCTACGCGCTGCTCGACCGGGGGCTGCGCACCGCGGTCGGGGTACCCGCCCGGCCGTCGCCGTCGGGCGCGCCGTCGGGCGACGCGGGGCGGGCGGCGGCCCGGCTGGCGCTGCTCAACCACGTGCGGGTGCCGGCGCTCGGCGCCGCCCTGCTCTTCCTCGTCTACCTGCCGGGGGTGCTCGGCTGGGGCGCGGACACCTACCGGGCCGCGACCGGCCAGGAGCGGACCCCGTTCCTGGGCCGCTGGCTGGTGCTCAGCGGCGCGTTGTTCCTGCTCAGCGCCGTGCTGTGGGCGATCAGGTGGGCCCGGTGGCGAACGGTTCGCCGCAGTGCTGAGCGGGTCGAGCGAGGGTGACCGGGCCGGACGGTGGGACGGTTTCAGCAGCGCCTCGCCGGGAAGCACGGGGGCGGGTCCTTCGCGGCACCGGCCCGCGCCGCCACCACCGAGGGGGTACGTCCATGGGAAGCCTGGCCAGGCCCACGCCCCGCCAGGGCGCCGCCGCCCGGGGCGCGGCGTGAACGGGCCGGTGGGCGCCGAGCCGCTCGGCGAGCTGGAGCTGGTGCACACCTTCACCGGGCCGATGCCGACGGGCGTGACCGTTTCGCACACCGGGCGGATCTTCGTCAACTTCCCGCAATGGGGTGATGACCCGCCGGCCACGGTGGTCGAGCTGCGCGACGGTCGGGAGGTGCCGTTCCCGGACGAGCGGTGGAACTCCCCCGGCGGGGACGACGACGCGCAGGCGTTCGTGTCGGTGCAGTGCGTGGTGGTCGATCCGGCCGACCGGCTCTGGGTGGTGGACACCGGCAGTCCGCTGATGCGGCCGACGAAGCCGGGTGGCCCGAAACTGGTCCGCGTCGACCTGGAGACCGATCAGGTCGCCCAGGTGATCACGTTCCCGCCCGACGTGGCGCTGCCCAGCTCGTACCTCAACGACGTCCGCTTCGACCTGCGGCGCGGCCGCGCCGGGCTGGCCTACCTCACCGACTCCGCCGGCGACGGCCCGAACGGCATCGTGGTCGTCGACCTCGCCAGCGGCCACTCCTGGCGGCGACTGCACGACCACCCGTCGACGAAGGCCGAGTCGCTGCACGGCTACCGGCCGATGGTCGAGGGTCGGCCGCTGCTGCAACGTCCGCCGGACGGCCCGCCGAAACCGCTCTCGATGGGCTCCGACGGGATCGCCGTGAGCGCCGACGGAGCCCGGCTCTACTACTGCCCGCTGATGTCGCGGCACTGGTACAGCGTCTCCACCGACGCCCTCGCCGACGCGTCGATGCCCGAGGAGGAGGTGGCCGACGCGGTCGTCGACGAGGGCGACAAGGGCACCGGTTCGGACGGGCTGGAGAGCGACGACGCGGGACGGCTCTACTTCACCGCCTACGAGCACAACGCGGTGTTCCGGCGGCGGCCCGACGGGCGGTTCGAGACGCTGCTGCACGACCCGCGTCTGCTCTGGCCGGACACCATGTCGGTCGCCACCGACGGGCACCTCTACGTCATCGCCAACCAGCTGCACCGGCAGGCCAACTACCAGGGCGGGCAGGATCGGCGGCGCAAGCCGTACGCCCTGTTCCGGACCCCGATCGACGCCGGGCCGGTGCTGCTGCGCTGACCGGCGAACGAGAGTGGGCGGGCCGGGAACACCCGGCCCGCCCACTGCGGTGGTACTACCTCAGGCTCAGTTCGAGCCGGTGACCCGGAACGGCAACGCGATCTGCGTCTTCGAGTCGGCGCCGGTCAGCGTGACGCTGGTCGAGCCGACCTTCGCCTCGCCGGCGACGCTGACGACCACACCGGAGAGGACGCCGTCGGCGTTCGCCCGCACGGTGCTGATCGCGAGGCCGGCACCGAAGCGGACGGTGACCGCCTCGTTCGGTGCGAACCCGTGACCTTCGACCATGATCGCCGTGCCGCGCGGCCCCGACGTGGTCAGCAGCCCGGCCCGCGGCTGGTACGTCCGCGCCTGCGCCTGCTCGGTCACCTGGACGGTGGCCGTCGCGGGCGTCCGCGAGGACGCGCCGGTGGCGGTGACCGCGTAGCGGCCGGGCTGCGCCGCGTCGGAGGTCGCGATCGTGGCCCGCACCGCTCCCGCCGCGGAGGCGGTGACCTTCATGGTCCGCGCCGGGCTGGTGCCGAGCGTCACGGTCACCTGCTCGCCGGCGGCGAAGCCGCTGCCGTTGACGGTGATCGTGTCGCCGGTGGCGACCGAGGCCGACGCCGAGGTCGCGATCGCAGGTTGGCGCTTGCCGCCGCCCACGGTCACGGTGAAGGTCCCGGTGCTGCTGGAGCGGGTGTCCCACGCGGTGACGTGCACCGTGTAGGTGCCCTCCCGCAGGTAGGTGTGGGTTCCGCTCAGCGCGCCGGAGGCGTCGATCGTGACGTCCTGCGGAACCGTGCCGTCACCCCACTGCACCCGCGCCCGGTAGCCGGTGGCGTCGGGGACGCCGCCGCTGACCGAACCGAGGCTCGTGGCGAGGGCCTGACCGGCGGTGGCCGTCTGGTCCTTCGCGGCGGCGACCGCCAGCTCGGCGGCGGGCGTCCCGTCGTCGGCGATGGCGAAGACGTGGATCCGGCCGGCCGAGCCGGGGTCACCGGTCTGCGTCGGCAGGGTCACCGAGACCAGCGTCTTGCCGTCCGGGATCTGGTACGGCGCGGTGGCGAAGAGGAACGGCTGGGCGCCGTCCCGACTCGTGCCGTGCAGCCGGTACGCCGTCTTGGCGACGACCAGGTTGCCGTAGGACGGCGTGCCGTTGGGGTTGCCGCCCAGCGTCCAGTCGCTCATCTGGATCGGGATGGCGGCGGTGCTGCCGTCGCTGAACGTCGCCGTCCCGGTCGTGCTCTGGTTGCCCTGCGTGCCGGCGCCGACGAACGAGATGCTCCGGGCGTCGTCGGGCAGGTCGAGCGCGATCGTGCGTCCGTTGCCGGTGGCGTCGTCCGGCTGCCCCGCCGGGATGGCCGGCAGCGTGAAGTGCAGCGACGTGCCCGGCACCTGGTGCCGCTCGCCCTGCGTCACACCGGCCGCCGTCAGGGCGGCCCGCGAGTACGCCCACTGCTTGGCGTCGCAGTTCGCCGCGAGGACGCCCTCGTCGCCGACGCAGACGGTGTCGAAGGACGCGACGAGGCCGCCGCTCGGGGCGTAGGCCACGTCGACGCCGACGGTCGCGGAACCCTGGCCGTCGCCGTCGGTGACGGTGACGCTCGCCTGGTGGTGACCGGGCGTGGCGTAGGTGTGCGAGCCGCTGACCCGGTAGACGGCGCGCGAGCTGAGGGTCAGGGTGCCCTCGGTGACCGGGGAGCCGTCACCCCAGTCGATGGTGGCCCGGTAGCCCTCGGCGTCGCCGCCGGTGACGGTGGCCAGCGGCACCGAGACGGGCGCGCCGGCGTACGCGTCGACGCTGCCCGCGGCGGTCACCGCGATGTCGCCGCCACCGAGTTCGAGGTCACCGCCGGCGAGCAGCTCGATCTCGGCGAGGTTCGGCTGTGCGGCGCCGACGGTCTTCGTCACGACGAGGCGGAACGCGGCGTACCGGCCCGGCTTGTCGATCTTGAAGGGACGCGTCTGGTTCCGCCACCGGAACACCTCGCCCTTGCGGGAGTCGACGGTGCTCCAGGTGATGCCGTCGTTGGAGCCCTGGAGTCGCCACTCGGCCGGGTCGCCCTGGGCCGCCCCGGAGGTGAGGGTGTAGTACGCCGGCTTCTGCTTCTTGCCGCGGTACGCCCAGCTGACCTGCGGCGTCGCCGAGGTGAAGGTCAGCTGCGTGACCGACGAGTCGTCGAAGAGCTTCGCCGCGTCCTGACCGCCGGTCGCGGTCGCGGTGCCGAGACCCGGTCCGGTGGTGTCCTGCAGCGGCTCGGGCGCGTCGTTGCCCTTGGTCAGCGACGGCGGCGCGTCGTTCTTGCCGCTGCCCCAGGACGACGGGTTGGCGCCCATCCGGAAGTCGATCGTGCCGCCCCGGGCGAACGCGGAGACGTCGACGGAGAGCCCGCGCTGCTTCTTGCCGTTGACCTCGACGTCCTGCACGTAGACGTTCTTCGTGCTGTTGTTCGGCGCGTTGACGACGATGTCGCCGTTCGTGCGGTGCACGACCATCCGGGTGAACTGCGGCGAGCCGATGGCCCACTGGGACGAGCCGGCCTGCAGCGGGTAGATGCCCAGCGAGCTGAGGACGTACCAGGACGACATCTCGCCGTTGTCCTCGTCACCCAGGTAGCCCTGGCCGATCTCGCTGCCGACGTAGAGGCGCTGCAGGATCTCCCGGACGCTCGCCTGCGTCTTGGCCGGCGCGCCCGCATAGTCGTACATGTACGGGATGTGGTGCGACGGCTGGTTGCTCATACCGAGCTGCCCCATCCGCACGGCACGCGCCTCGAGCATCTCGTGGATGATGCCGCCGTAGCCGCCGGGACGGTCGGCCTTCTCCGGGGTGGCGAAGAACTCGTCGAGCTTGCGCTCCAGGGCCTTCTGCCCGCCGTACAGGTTGGCCAGGCCCTGACCGTCCTGCTGCGCGGTGAACGCGAAGTTCCACCCGTTGGTCTCGGTGTAGACGCCACCCCAGTCCAGCGGGTCACCGTCGAGGAAGTTCCCGGCGGCGTCCCGACCCTGGAAGAGCTTCGTCTCCGGGTCGAAGAGGTGGACGTAGTTGCGGGCCCGCTGCAGGAAGTACTCCGACTCGTCCTTGAGCCGGTCGCGCTCCGACTTCGGCGTGGTCGGATCCTTCGCCAGGGCCGCGGCCATGTTGCCGATGCCGTAGTCGTTGATGAAGCCCTCCAGGGCCCACGACACCGACTCACCGGTGGAGGTCGGCGTGTAGCCGAGGAAGAGCGAGGTCTCCACGCCCTTGCGGCCGACCTCGCTGCGCCCGGACGCGACGGTCGCGTCCTTGACGGCGGCGTCGTACGCGGCGAGCGGGTCGGGCAGCTTCACCCCGCTGAGGTACGCCTGCGCCACCGCCACGTTCGCGCTGGTGCCGGTCATCAGGTCGGCGTAGCCGGGCGACGACCAGCGGGCGATCCAGCCGCCGTCGCGGTAGTGCTGGACGAACCCGTCGGCGATCCGGGCCGCCACGTCCGGGTAGAGCAGCGAGTACGCCGGCCACACGGTGCGGTAGGTGTCCCAGAATCCGTTGTTGACGTAGATCTGCCCGTCGACGATCTTCGCGCCGGTGTGCGTGGCGGTCGAGGAGCCGGTCGGCGCCGACACCGGGCTCGCGTACTGCCAGTGCGGCTTGGCGGCAGTGCCGGTGTTCTCCGACTGCGAGTTCGGGTACAGGTTCAGCCGGTACAGGTTCGAGTAGAGCGTCACCAGCTGCGTCTCGCTCGCGTCCCGTACCTCGATCCGGCCGAGGCGCTCCTGCCAGGCGGCGGTGGCGGCGGCGTGGACCTGGTCGAAGCTCTTCCCGGTGACCTCCAGGTCGAGGTTCTTGCGGGCCTGGTCGACCGAGAGGAACGAGGTCGCGATGCGCATCGTCACCTGACGGTTCGACGAGACGTCGAAGGTGGCGGAGGTCGCGGCGGAGGCGGTCGGCGCCCGGTCGAAGGAGCCGGCCACGAACATCCGGCTGCGACCGGCCGAGAAGCCGCTTCCGTTGTCGACCCAGCCGGTGAACGTGCCGTCCGTGCCGATGCTGAAGGTGCCGTTGTAGAAGACGAGGCTTCCGGTGGTCTGCCCGGACGGGAAGGTGAACCGCATGGCGCCGGCGTGGTCGGTGGGCGACACCTCGGCGACCAGGCCGTTCTGCAACGAGACCCGGTAGTGGTCGGGCCGCGCCGTCTCGTCGTCGTGGCTGAAGGCGACCGCCCGGCTGGCCGGCGACCCGGTGAGGGGCCCGTCGCCCGTGACCGGCATGACCGACATCTGGTTGCGGTCACCCATCCACGGGCTCGGCTCGTGAGAGATCGCGAGGCCCTGCAGGGTGGGCAGGTTGGCCTCGTTGTTGTAGCGGGCGTAGTGGTACTGCCACGAGTCGGAGACCGCGTCGGTCACCGGCGTGAAGAAGTTGAAGCCGTTCGGCACCGAGGTGATCGGCAGGTTGTTGCCGCGCGAGAAGCCGCCCGTCGAGTTGGTGCCACGCCGGGTGTCGACGTAGTTGGTCAGCTTCGAGCCGTCGATCCGCTCCGGCGAGCCGGTCAGCTCGACGTCGTCGAGCCAGCCCTGGAACCGGGTCTTCCCGGTGGCCTGCGGGTTGTCGTACGCGAGCAGGATCCGGTCGATCGTCTTGCCGTTCGCGATCGCGCCGACGTCGGTCTGCACCGCGTTCCACTGCTCGGCGTAGAGCACCTTCGCCGCGCCCTGACCGGCGGCGGTGAGCTGGTAACCGTGCTGGTCGAGCGGGGAGCGACCGCTGAGGTACGTGCCGTCGGTGAAGTGCAGGTCGACGGCCGCGTAGGTCGAGGGGTACTGCCCGTCGTCGCCGGTGAACTCGGGGAAGATCTTGTAGGAGAGGCGGGTCTTCGGCCCGACCGGGATCCGGACGTCGAAGAGCTTGTTGGTCGCGTACGCCCGGCCGTCGCCCTCGGCGCCACCCGCGTAGCGCAGGGCGGCCGTTCCGGTGAAGCCCGCACCCGGCTTGGTGGTGTAGCCGTCGGCCGGACCGCCGCCGAGCACGCTGAACATCGGGTTGGACGGCGGCCGGACGTCCGAGCCGTCGCCGATGTTCCAGTCGGCGAGCTGCAGCAGCGCGTCACCGAAGTTCGCGGTGACGTTCAGCCGGTAGTAGCCGTAGGCGGTCTTGTTGGTGAAGCTGTAGACCTTGGCGGCGTACCGGCCGTCGAACTTCTCGTCGGCGCGCTTGTCCAGGTCGGTCCAGGTCTCACCGTCGTTGGACCCCTGCAGGACGAAGTCCTTGGGGTCGCGGCCCGGTGCGTCGTTCGCAGAGGTCAGCGCGTACCGCGCGACCACAGCGGGCGCGGAGAGCCGGTAGGTCACCCAGCCGGTCTTCTCGAACGCGAGCCACTTGGTCGACGAGTCGTCGTCCTTGAGCATCGCGGCGATCTCGTTCGGCGGGTTGTCGGCGCTCGCGGTCACCGCGGCGACCTTGCCGAGCAGGCTGTCGGGCAGGGTGGCGACCTTGCCGCTGAGGTTCGCCTGGACGGGCTTACCGTCCTTGCCGACCTCGACGGTGCTCGTGACGGGCTGGGGATCGGCGGCCTCGAACGAGGAGCTGAAGTCTCCGGGCGTCGTCGTGGGCGCGGCGTTCGCGAGGGGCGCGCCCACGAGCAGTCCCACCGGCAGCATCGCCGCGGTCACCGCGGCGAGCAGTCGGCGCGACGAGGGGCGCGCGAATGAGGGGTACGACATGCAGGTAGGGCCTTTCGACTCGATCCGCGTCGAGTACGTCGAGGGTGGTGGCGAAGCGGACCGCGATCGCGCGGCCCGTCTGGTGTGGATGGTGTGGCGAGGTGCTCAGGCCGGTCGAACCGACCGTCGGAGTGCACGTCAGGCCGTCATGGCACCGCCGGACAGGATGCTCGCAGTCCTGCTGCGGGACCCGCCGATCTCGGCATGGCGCTCTCCTTCACGGTCGCGGCCTGACATCGTTGTCATGCGGACCGGTGACCCACCGAACGCAGGCCACTGAACCGTCGCTGATAGTCCCGGCCGAAACACCGCCGTGTCAACGAGTTGATCAAACCGCAACATCGGGAACCGTTGTCCGGTCGTTCGCGGCGGGTCCACCGCAGAGGCCTCGAGCAATTACGATCCGACTCCATGCGTCGTGTCGTGCCGGTGTTGGCCTCCGTGCTCCTGCTGACCCTGTCCGGTTGTACCACCGAGCCGGCGGAGTCCGCGCACACCACGGTGACCGTCATCCTGGACCAGGATGTGACACCCGAGCAGAAGAGCGCGGTGGAGCAGCGGCTGCGCTCGATGCCGAGCGTCGAAGGCGTCGCCTTCGAAACGCGCGAGCAGGCGTACGCCCGCCAGAAGGAGACCCTGGAAGACGAGCCCGACCTGCTCGCGCAGCTGAATCCCGAGTACGTGCCGGAGTCGTTCCACGCCACCGTCACCGACCCGCTGGCCGCCGAGGCGATCGAACTCGTCATGGGCACGGTCGACCAGGTCGGCTCGGTCGTGCTCCGCATCGCCGAAGCCGATCCGCTGCCATCGCGGATCGGGGTGATCGTCCGGATGGAAGCAACGGCCACCGCAGAGCAGCTGGGCGCCGTGGAGAGGGCCGTCCGGGCGCTGCCGCACGCGGAGTCGGTCGAGGCCGAGAAGCGCGACGCGGCGTACGAGCGCCTGCGTGAGCAGTGTCAGGGCAAGGGTGATCTGGCCACGCAGCTCGACCGGCAGTCGATGCGCGACTCGGTGCGGTTCGAGCTCCCCCTGGACAAGAAGTCGCCCGGGATGTCAAAGCTGATCGGGCTTGACGGCGTCGACGTCCTGGAGATGGTGCCGGCGACGATGCTCTGACGTACCAGATCTCCTGGTCGTAGTGGGGGCTCAGGTGGGCAGCTCGGTGCCGGCCTGCTCGCTGATCATGTACTGCGCGTACCAGCCGGGCCAGTCCGGGTCCGTCTTCCCGGTGCGCTTCTCGTGCTCGCCGTGGGCGGCCTCCGCCCGACGAAGCGCGCTCGCCAGGTCGCTCTTCGAAGCGAACGACGTCTCCGCGGCCTCGACCCGGCCGGGGAGCCGGGTCGTGATCTCCTGCACCAGCCAGGTGTTGCCGTCGGGGTCGCTGAACGTGGCGCGCGAGAAGTAGCTGCGCCGATCGGGATCCAGCCCACTCGCCGGGCCCTGCGGGGTGACGTGCATGATCTCGCCGACGTCGACCCCGGCGCCGACCAGGGCGTCGCGGGCCGCCTCGAGATCGGACACGACCAGGTAGTTGCTCGCGGAACCGGGTGCGGCCGGCGTGAGGTCCGGGCCGAACTGGACCGAGCACCCGGAGCCGTGCGGCGTCAACTGGACGATCCCGGGCGGAGTCTGGTCGAGCCGCCACCCGAGGCGCAGGTAGAACTCCTTCGCGCGGTCCACGTCCGCGACCGGCAGGATCACGACCTCGAGCTTCATGTCCACGTTCTCGATGCTCGCCGCGTCACTCCGGGCACCCGGCATCGTGGCCTCCCTGGCTCGGTCACCGCACCTTCCGCAACATCAACCTACTGCGTCCGCGGCCGCCGGGTGCCCCGTTCCCCGCATCGCCCCGCCCCCCGCCGGACCGCCCCCCGATCAGGACGGACAGCGGTCGGAGAGGGCGTAACGGACCAGCACCACGTCCCCGATCTGGCGGACCTCCGCCACGGCGGCGCGCCGCCCCGGATGCCACGGGTACCGGCCGTCGGCGACGAACCGCGGCGCCCGGCAGTCGCCCACGAAGAACGGCGCGAGCACCAGGTGCAGCTCGTCCACCAGCCCCGCCGCGAGGAACTGCGCGTGCACGCTGCCGCCGCCCTCGACCATCAACCGGCCTACGCCCCGGGCGGCGAGGTCGGCGAGCACCTCGGCGAGGCCCAGCGGCTCGCCGCCGTCGATCACGGTCGCCAACGCGCCGACCCGTTCGGAGGTCTTCTCCAGCGCGCCCGAGGCGCAGTAGACGAGCCGCTCCGCCTCCCCGGCGGTGAAGAAGCGGGCCGCCGGGTCCAGGTCACCGCGGGCCGTGATGGTCACCTTGGCGGGCGTACCGGGCAGACCGGCAGCCACCCGTTCGCTGCGCCGCCCCGCCGAGCGGATCAGCAGCCGCGGGTCGTCGCGGCGTACCGTGCCCGCGCCGACGAGGATCGCGTCGCAGCCGGCCCGCACCTCGTCGATCCGGTCGAAGTCGTCGTCGTTGGAGAGCAGCAGCCGCTGGTCGGTCGCGTCGTCGATGTAGCCGTCGATGGAGGTCGCGCAGCTCAGCAGCACGTACGGCCGCGCCGGCCCGGCGGTCACCGAACGGCCGGCAGGTCGGGGGTGCGGGCCGCGCGGCTGGCCTTCGCCGCGAGGTACTCGGCGTTGACCGGGGAGAGGTACACCCCGGTCGGCACCCGCTCGGTCACCGTCACACCCAGCCGGTCGAGCCCGGTGGCCTTCTCCGGATTGCTGCTCAGCAGCACGATGCCGGGGACGCCGAGGGCGGCGAGCATCTGCGCGGCGGCACTGTAGTCACGTTCGTCCTCGCCGTGACCCAGCGCCACGTTCGCCTCGTACGTGTCCAGCCCGGCGTCCTGCAGCGCGTACGCGTCGAGCTTCGCGTACAGGCCGATCCCCCGCCCCTCCTGCCGCAGGTAGAGCAGGAAACCCCCGGCCTCGGCGATCCGCTCGACCGCCTCGCGCAACTGCGGGCCGCAGTCACAGCGCTGGCTGCCGAACACGTCGCCGGTCAGGCACTCGCTGTGCGGACGGACCAGCGGCGCGGGGCCGCCGTCGGCGTACCGGTCGAGCGCTCCCGCCCAGTCGCCGAGCCCGAACGCCAGGTGTTCCCGGCCGTCGACCAGCCCCTTGAAGGTGAACACCCGGGCGCTGGTGGCGTACCCGTCCGGGAACCGCAGCGGCACGGTCACCTGGGTACGGATCGTCGCGACTGGGAGTGCTTCCGACATGCGTCTCCTTACGTCCGGCGCGGCCTGGCCCGGCCGCGCGTACCGCCCCGTTCAACACTCAACCACGCTGCGCAGCTTCCCGCCGTCCCAAGAGCGGCAGGGTCCGCCGGCCGAGCTGAAGCGGATTCGGGATCCGTCGACCGAGCAGCACCGCCGCGCCCGGCAGGCTCGCGACCAGCACCAGCGCCCCGTACACCGTCGCGGTCGCCACCCCCTGGGCGGCGGTCAGGCCGGCGGCGCCGAACGCCCAGGCGGCCACGCCCTCCCGGGGGCCGAACCCGGCGACGTTGAGCGGCAGCCCCATCGCCAGCAAGGCGAGCAGAGTCAGCGGCAGCAGCCGCGACAGCGGCGCGGTGGCCCCGGCGGTGCGCGCCGCGAGCAGGAAGGTGGCCAGGTGCCCGGCGACCATGGTCGCGGAGGCGAGCAGGACGCCCAGCCAGGTGCGCCGGGCGAGCAGACCGGCCCGGACGTCGCCGGCGACCGCGCGCGCCGCCCGCGCCCAGCGGGACCTCCCCGCCCGCGGCAGCACCCGGGCCGCCAGCGCCGCGCCGAGCACGGCGGCCACCAGCAGCCCACCCACCACCGGCAGGTACGAGCGCACCGGTGACGGGAGGAGGGCGAGCAGCACCAGCGCCAGCACCACCTGGACGACCTGGCCGGCGGTGCGCTCCCACACCACGGCGCGTACGCCGCGGCCGACGTCCCCCGCGTCCCGCCCGTGGCTGACCGCCCGGTGCACGTCGCCGAGCACCCCGCCGGGCAGCGTCGCGTTGAGGAACACCGCCCGGTAGCTGTGCGCGACCGCGGTGCGCAGCGGCAGCCGTACGCCCAGCCCGCCGGCGACCAGGCTCCACCGCCACGCGCCGCAGACCGTGGTGACCGCACCGATCACGACGGCCGCCGCCAGCGCCCGACCGTCGATCAGCGCCAGACCGTCGAGGACCGCGCCGCCGCCCACCCGCCACAGCAGTACGCCGAGCAGCCCGAGGACGCCGAGTGTCCGCGCCCAAGCCCAGAACATCCGCGCCGGCCCCCCATCGAAAGATCGCTCTCCCTGATAGGCACGGGCGGCGGGCCCGAACGGTTCAGCCGGCCAGCAGGTCCTCGTGCTCGACCAGCACGGTGAGCCGGCCGGCGGCCGCCTCGGCGAGCCGGCGGCGCGCGTACCCGGCCGCCCGTCGCGCCAGGTCGGGACGCTGCTCACCGGCCGCCGCGAGCCAGCCACGGAACCACTCGGCGGTCAACTCCGCCTGGTCCGGGCCGAGCCGCCACGGGCTGGGTCGAGTCACGACGGGCACGCCGTGCCGGGTGAACGCCTCGACCGCGGCGTCGACCGCGTCCGGTCCGAGCAGCCGCCGGCCGCCGACGCTGCGGCGCTGGTGGTCGTTGAACGCCTCGGCGATCTCCGCGTCGAGCGGGTCCGCCGGGCTGAACCGCACCCGCCCGACCACCGAGATCATGAAGAGGGTGGGCCGGCCCGCGCAGGCCGCCACCACCCGCTCGACCTCCTCGGCGGTGAGCATGTCCAGCAGCGCGGAGGCGGTGACCAGGTCGGCTTGCGCGAGGTCGGCGTCGGTGAGCCGGGTCAGGTCGGCACACCGGGTCGCCACGGTGACCGGGCTTCCGTCGGCGGCGCTGACCCTGGCCGGTACGGCGGCGGTCGTGGCGCCCGCGCCGGCGGTGGTCGCCACCTCCGGGGTGACGGTGGCCGTCCCCACGGTCGGGGCGGTGGCGACGGCCGCACCGGTGGCGGCCAACGAGAGCAGCGCCGGGTCACGGTCGTAAAGGGTCCAGTGCTGCGGGCCGGGCAGGCGCGGGGCCAGCCAGCGCAGCATCGAGCCGGTTCCGCTGCCCAGGTCGTGGATCGTCAGCGGCCCGGCGGGCAACCGCTTCCGGAGCGCGTCGACCAGTTCACCGGAGCGGGCCGCCGCGTCGGCGGCCTCCCGGAGCCCGAGCCACACCGCGAACGGCGACACGACAGTGGTCACGCCGCCACCCCCGCCAACACCGTCGCCACCCGCGACGCCGTCACCGACCAGCCGGTGAGCGTGCCCCGCCGGTCCCGAGCGGCCCGGCCGAGCCGGGTGCGCAGGTCGGCGTCGCCCAGCCAGCGGCGCAGCCCGCCGGCCAGCGCCGTCGGATCGCCCGCCGGGACCAGCAGCCCCGGCGGCTCGCCGCCGGACGTCCGGCCCAGCGCCTCCGGCAGACCACCGACGGCGGTGCCGAGCACCGGGACGGCGCGGGCCAGCGCCTCGGTGACCACCATGCCGTACGTCTCCGCGCGCGACGGCAGCACGAGCAGGTCCGCGGCGTCGTAGGCGGCGTCGAGCCGGTCCCCCGTGCACGGCCCGGCCAGCCGGACCCGGTCGGCGAGCCCGGTGGCGGTCAGCCGCGCCCGCAGCTCGACGACGAAGCCGGGATCCCGGGTGAGCGCACCCACGCAGACGCACGTCCACGACAGCTCGGCGACCTGCGCCAACGCCTCGACCAGCACGTCGTGGCCCTTCGTGGCGGTGACCGCGGCGACGCAGAGCAGCGTCCCGCCGGTGCCGCTGCCGGTGGCCGGCGACGCCGGGTCCACCCCCGGCTCGGCGACCCGCACCCGGTCGGCCGGCAGGCCGTACCGGTCGAGCAACCGGTCCCGCGTCCAGCCGCTGGTGGCCACCACCGCCCGCGCCACCGCGAGGGCCCGCGCCTCGGTCTCGTCGTCCAGCGGCATGTGCACCAGGACGACGAGCCGCAACCGGTCGCCGTGCGACGCCAGCACCTCCGGCGTCGCCGAGGCGATCAGGCCGTCGATCAGGACCGTCGCGCCGTCCGGCAGCGCCGCGAGCCCCTCGTCGAGCGCGGCCCGGGCAGAACGGTCCGGCCGGGGCCACTCCCCCGCCACCGCGTGCTCGCGCACCGTCCAGCCCTGCTCGGCCAGGCCCCGGCAGAGCCGCCGGTCGTACCGGTTGCCGCCGCTCGGCGAGCCCGGGTCGTCGATGTCGTTCGGCAGTACGACGTGCACCTCACCGGCGCCCCCGGTGCCACCCGCCGCGGCGGCCGCCCGTGTCGCCGCCCCCGTCACAGAGCTTGCCCTCCGTTCGCGACTGCGGGGCTCGCAAGCTCACTCCTCGCGCTCACCGAACTTGCCCTCCGTTCGCGACTGCGGGGCTCGCAAGCTCACTCCTCGCGCTCACCGAACTTGCCCTCCGTTCGCGACTGCGGGGCTCGCAAGCTCACTCCTCGCGCTCACCGAACTTGCCCTCCGTTCGCGACTGCGGGGCTCGCAAGCTCACTCCTCGCGCTCACAGGGACCGCTCGTAGCTGGCCCACGCCACGTGCGACTCGTGCAGCGTGACGGTGATGCCGTCCAGGTGGCGCGCCCCCGCGCCGAGCTGACCGGCGTGCACCCGCTCGACGAGCCGGTCGGCGACCGTCCGGGCGAGCACCTCGGTGGTGGTGTTCACCCCGGCGAAGGCCGGCTCGTCGTCCAGGTTCCGGTAGGTCAGCTCGCCGAGGACCGCCTTGAGCTGGTCGGTGGCCAGGCCGATGTCCACCACGATGCCGTCCTCGTCCAGCTCGGCGCGGCGGAACGTGGCGTCGACCACGAACGTCGCGCCGTGCAGGCGCTGCGCGGGACCGAAGACGTCCCCACGGAAGCTGTGGGCGATCATCATGTGATCACGGACGGTCACACTGAACACTTATTACTCCTCGTCGTAGGTGATGAGGTGGCAGAGCGCGGGCAACTCGCCCGACGTCAGGCGGCCCAGCACGTCCGGCAGCTCCGCGAAGCGGGAGGTGCCGGTGATCAGGGCGTCGAACACGGGATCGGCGAGCAGGTCCAGGGCGAGACCGAGCCGGTCGGCGTAGCTGCGGCTGGCCCGCCGGGCCGGCGCGACCATGCCCACCTGGCTGCCGCGGACGGTCAGCCGTCCGCTGTGGAACGCCCCGCCCAGCGACAGCTCCACGGGCCGGTCGCCGTACCAGCTCAGCTCCACGACCGTGCCCTCGGGCCGGAGCAGCTCCAGCGAGCGTTGCAGCCCGGCGCCGGTGGCGCTGGCGTGCACCACGAGATCCCGCCCGCCGCTCGCCCGCTGCGGCGACACGAAGTCCACCCCGAGCGCCTCGGCGACCCCCGCCCGGCCGGGGTCGGTGTCGACCAGTTCGACGTGCACGCCGGGGAAACGGGCGAGCAGGGCCGCGACGGAGCAGCCGACCATGCCGGCGCCCACCACCGTGACCCGGTCGCCGACCAGCGGCGGGGCGTCCCAGAGCGCGTTCACCGCCGTCTCCACCGTGCCCGCCAGCACCGCCCGCCCGGGCGGCACCCCGTCGGGCACCGGCACCACCGCCGAGGCCGGCACCACGTACGCGGTCTGGTGCGGGTAAAGGCAGAAGACGGTGCGGCCCAGCAGGTCGACCGGCCCCTGCTCGACGACACCGACGTTGAGGTAGCCGTACTTCACCGGCGCGGGAAACTCGCCCTCCTGGAACGGGGCGCGCATCACCGCGTACTGGTCGACCGGCACCCGACCGGCGAAGACCAGCGTCTCGGTGCCCCGGCTCACCCCGGAGCAGCGGGTACGCACCAGCACCTCGTCCGGGCCGGGATCCGCCAGCCGTACCGGACGGATCTCGCCGTTCCCGGGCGTGTCGAGCCAGAAGGCGTGGGCCTCACGGGTCACCGGCTGCTCCTCACTGCGCGGCCGGTCGAACCGAACGGCCACCAATTCCGTGTCCCCTGGCAGGGGCGTCGATCATAAACACGGAGGCACGGTGCGAACGGTTCGAACTGGTCCCTTGGTCGGTCTGGTCAGCCAGGTCGTCATCCTCGCCGCGCTGGCCGGGACGGTCGGTCTGGGCGGCGCGGGCTGGCTGGCCGGCGTCGGCTACGCCGTCCTGAGCTGCGCCGCGCTGACCCGCGGTATGCGCCGCGCCGGAACCGAGAGACTCGGCCCGGCGGACCGGGTGACGCTCACCCGGTCGGTGCTGGTCGGCGCGGTGACCGCGCTGACCGCGGACGCGATCGGCCGGCCCGCGCCGACCGGGCTGCTGGTGACCCTCACCGCCGTGGCGCTGCTGCTCGACGCCGTGGACGGGAAGGTGGCCCGCCGCACCGGCACCGCCAGCGAGCTCGGGGCGCGCTTCGACATGGAGGTCGACTCGTTCCTGCTGCTCGTGCTGAGCGTGCACGTCGCCCCGTACGCCGGGATCTGGGTGCTCGCCATCGGCGGGATGCGGTACGCGTTCGTCGTCGCCGGCTGGGCGCTGCCGTTGATGCGGGGAACGCTGCCGCCCCGGCACTGGCGCAAGGTGGTCGCGGCCACCCAGGGGATCGTGCTGACCGCTGCCGCCCTGCTGCCGGGCACGCCGACGACGCTGCTGATCGTGGTGGCGCTGGCCCTGCTCGTCGAGTCGTTCGGCCGTGACGTGCTCTGGTTGTGGCGGCACCGCCCGCTGCGCCCCGGCTTCCGCCCGACGCTGCCCGCGCAGCCGCACCCGGAGACCACGTCGGCGCGACCGCCGGCGCTGGCCGGGTCCCGTGGCGACGGGTGGGTGCTGTGATGTCGTCTCGGGCCTCCCGCCGCCGCACCGACGACCGGGTCTCCGAACCGGCGACCGCCGCGCCCGGGGAGGGCGTGACCGTGGCGGACGCGGAGCCCTTCCCGGCCGGGAAGAGCGCGCCCGACGGTGGCGTCGCCCGGCCGCTGTGGCGGCGGATCGCCTCCGGCGCGCTCACCGGGCTCGCCGCTCTCCTGCTCTTCGCGGTGCTGGTCGGGCCGGACCGCGCCGACCGGCTCACCGTCGGCACGTTCCTGCGCATCCCCCTGGAGGGGCTGCTGGGCCTCGCCCTGCTGCTCGCCCTGCCGCCGCGCGGGCGACGGGTGGCCGCGCTGGTGGCCGGCCCGCTGCTCGGCGCGCTGGCCGTGTTGAAGGTCGCCGACCTGGGCTTCCACACGACCCTGGCCCGGCCGTTCGACCTGGTGCTCGACTGGTCGCTGCTGGACGACGCGTTCGGCTTCGTCAGCGAGGCGGCGGGCCGGACCGGCGCGATCGGCGCCGCGGTGGGGGCGGCGCTGCTCGCCGCCGCCCTGCTGCTCTCCATGACTGTCGCGGTGCGGCGGGTGGCCCGCGCGGTCGCGGGGCACGACCGCGCCTCGACGCGGGCGGTCGCCGTGCTGACGGTGGTGTGGGTGGCGTGCGCCGCGTTCGGCGTGCCGGTGGCCGACTCGGGGACGAGCACCCTGGTGGGGGCGCACGCGGCGCAGGTACGGGAGCGGCTGCGCGACCGGGACGCCTTCGCCACCGAGATCGTCGCCGACCCGTTCCAGGACGCCCCGGGCGACCAACTGCTCACCGGTCTGCGCGGCAAGGACGTGGTGCTCACGTTCGTGGAGAGCTACGGGCGCAGCGCGATCGAGGACCCGGGGCTCGCCTCGGAGGTCAACCCGGTGCTCGACGCCGGGTACGACCGGCTGCGGGCGCAGGGGTACGCGGCACGCAGCGGCTTCCTCACCTCCCCGACCGCGGGCGGCGGGAGCTGGCTGGCCCACGACACCCTGCTGTCGGGCCTCTGGATCGACAACGAGCAGCGCCACCGGGCCCTGCTCGCCAGCGACCGGCTCACCCTCAACGGCGCGTTCCGCCGGGCCGACTGGCGGACGGTCGGGGTGCTGCCGGCGGCCACCCAGCCCTGGCCGGAGGGGGTCTTCTTCGGCTACGACCGCTACTACGACTGTGCCGCGCTCGGCTACCGCGGCACGAAGTTCGCCTACGCCCCCATGCCCGACCAGTACACCCTGGCACGCTTCCAGCGCACCGAGCGCGCCGAGGCGGACCGGCCACCGGTGATGGCGGAGATCCCGTTGATCTCCAGCCACTCGCCCTGGACGGCGGTGCCCCGGCTCGTCGGCTGGGACGAGGTCGGCGACGGTTCGATCTTCGCGCGGGACGCGAACCGTATCGAGAGCGCACCGGACGAGGCCCGAACCGGCTACCGGCGGGCGATCGCATACTCGCTGGCGACGCTGATCTCCTACGTCGAGACGTACGGCGACGAGGACCTGGTGCTGATCTTCCTCGGCGACCACCAGCCGGCGCCGGTGGTGACCGGCCCGGACGCCGGCCGGGACGTGCCGATCACGATCGTCGCGCGGGATCCGGCGGTGCTCGACCGGATCGCCGACTGGGGCTGGCAGGACGGGCTACGTCCCGGGCCGGACGCCCCGGTCTGGCCGATGAACGCGTTCCGCGACCGGTTCCTCACCGCGTTCGGGTCGACGCCGGGCGCGGCGCTCGCCCATCCGGGGCGGTGACCTGCCGGCTGTTCCACGGCTCACAGTCTTCAGCCTGAACTGTGCAGTCTGAGCTGATGGTTCTACCGTGAAGCGGTGACCGGGATCTCCGCCGAAGCCGTACGCGCCGCGCACGAGCTGCGCGTCGTGTTCAGCCGGCTCCGCCGCCAACTGCGTGAGGTCGCCGACCGCAACGGACTCACGCCCTCCCAGGTCTCCGTGCTGAGCCGCCTCGCGACCGGTGGCCCGGCCTCCGCCAGCGACCTGGCCGCCGCCGAGCGGGTCCGGCCGCAGTCGATGGCCGCGATCCTCGCCCCGCTGACCGAGCAGCGGCTCATCGCCCGTACGCCCGACCCGACCGACGGCCGGCGGCAGCTCGTGTCGCTGACGGCCGCCGGGCAGGCGCGCGTGGCGGGCGACCGGCAGGCCCGCGAGGAGTGGCTGGCCCGCGCCCTCCAGGAGCGGTACACCGACGCCGAGCGAGCCGCCATCGTCGAGGCGCTCGCCCTGCTCGACCGCCTGACCGGATCGTGACCGCCCCCGCCACCGGAGCGGAGGCGGCGAGGCGGAGCGACCGCCGACCGACCGGCTTCGACCGCCGACTCGTCGCGCCGATGATCCTCGGCGCGGTGCTCAACCCGATCAACTCGTCGATGATCGCCGTGGCGTTGATCCCGATCGGGGCGGCGTTCGGCGCGCCCCCGTCGCGTACGGCCTGGCTGGTCTCGGCCCTCTACCTCGCCACCGCGGTCGGGCAGCCCGTCGTCGGGCGGCTCGTCGACCGGTACGGACCGCGCCGGCTCTACCTCGTGGGCACGGCGCTGACCGGCGTGGCCGGCGTGCTCGGCACCGTCGCACCGTCGCTGGGGGTGCTGGTGGTGGCCCGGGTGCTGCTCGGCATCGGCACCTGCGCCGGCTACCCGGCCGCCATGTCCCTGCTGCGGCACGAGTCGCGGCGCACCGGGCAGGACAACCCGGGCGGGGTGCTCACCGCGCTGGCGATCTCCGCGCAGACCGTCTCCGCCGTCGGGCCCTCCCTCGGCGGCCTGCTGATCGGGCTCGGCGGCTGGCACACCATCTTCGCGGTCAACATCCCGCTCTCGGCGGCCTGCCTGATCCTCGGCGCGATGCGGATGCCGAGAAGCACCGCGACCGCGCCGGGCGGCGGGCTGGACCTGCCGGGGATGGCGCTCTTCGCCGGCCTGCTCGGCGCGGTGCTGCTGCTCCTGATGAACCCCCGGGTGGAGTACCTCTGGCTGCTCCCGGTCGCGGTGGCCGCCGGCGCCGGGCTGGTCGTACGCGAACTGCGCACCACCGACCCGTTCCTCGACCTGCGGGTGCTCGGCGGGAACCTGCCGCTGATCGCCACGTACGCGCGCAACCTGCTCACCTTCACCGTCTCGTACGCCTGGCTCTACGGCTACACCCAGTGGCTCGAGGAGGGCCGGGGGCTCTCCGCCTCGACGGCCGGGCTGATCCTGCTACCGCTCTTCCTGACCGCGATCGCGGTCTCGGCGTTGACCGGCCGGCGGCGCGGGGTGCGCGGCAAGCTGCTGGTCGGCGCCGTCACCCAGCTCGCCGCCTGCGGCCTGCTGCTCGTGGTGCATCCCGGCAGCGGCACCTGGCTGCTGGTCGCCGTCGCGATGCTCGCCGGCGTGCCCCAGGGGCTGCTCGGCCTGGCCAACCAGAACGCCCTCTACCACCAGGCCGAACCGGCCCGGATCGGGTCCTCGGCCGGGCTGCTGCGCACCTTCACCTACCTCGGCGCGATGGTGGCCGCAGCCGCCAGCGCGGCCACCTTCGGCGACGGCGCGGACACCGCCGGGCTGCACGAGCTGGCGCTCGTGATGCTCGTCAGCGTCGTACTGCTGCTGCTCGTGGTCCTGGTGGACCGCTCGCTGCGGCGGATCGGCAGGCCGACCGACTCGACGACGGCGGCCTGACCCACTTCGGGGCGGCTCCGGCCGGCCCCGCCCACCGAACCGGAAGGAACGAACCGATGGCCCTCACCACTCTCGACCCGCGTACCGCGCTGGTCCTGATCGACCTCCAGCGCGGCATCGTCGCCGCGCCCACCGCCCCTTACCCGGCGGCGGAGATCGTCGCCCGTGGCGTCCAGCTCGCCGACGCCTTCCGCGCGCACGGCGCTCCCGTGGTGCTGGTCCGGGTCACGACCGCTCCCGACGGCGCGGACGCCGCCCCGGGGCGAACCGATCGCGGACCGGCCGGCGGCAGCCGCCCGAAGGGCTGGGACGTGCTCGTCGACGAGCTCGGCGGCCACCCGGGCGACCTCGTGGTCACCAAGCGCAACTGGGGCGCCTTCTACGGCACCGACCTCGACCTGCAGCTGCGCCGCCGGGGCGTGACCCAGATCGTGCTCGGCGGCATCGCCACCAGCATCGGCGTGGAGTCGACGGCCCGCGCCGCGCACGAGCACGGTTACCACGTCACCCTGGCCACCGACGCGATGACCGACCTCGACGCCGAGGGGCACCGCAACAGCGTCGAGCGGATCTTCCCCCGACTCGGCGAGACCGGCACCACCGCCGAGATCATCGAGCTGCTGGCACGTACCCGCAGCTGATCGGCGAAGATTTCCGTCCGGGCGCTGTCCGGAACGGGCCGACCCGTTCGTCACCCTGGTGAAGGCACCACACCGAGGAGTGAGCGATGAAGTACCTGATGTTCGTCTGCACCGACACCGAACCGGACACCGACCCGACCGCGGCGCCCGACGTCGAGAAGTGGGTGGCCGAGCGCGACGCGAACGGCCAACGGCTGATGGGCGACCGGCTCGCACCCCCGACCGCGGCCACCACGGTCCGCGTCCGGGGAGGTGAGCTGCTGCTCAGCGACGGCCCGTTCGCCGAGACCACGGAGGTGATCGTGGGATTCGACCTGCTGGAGTGTGCCGACCTGGACGAGGCGATCGACGTGGCCCGTAGCCACCCGATGGCGTACGCGGGCCGGATCGAGCTGCGCCCGTTCTTCGACCCGAACGCCTGATCCGTGTCGGACGCGTCCCGGGCGCTCGCCACGGCAAGTCAGGAGTCGTTCGGTCGGATCGTGGCCGCGCTGATCCGGGTCACGGGCGACTGGACGCTCGCCGAGGACTGCGCCCAGGACGCGCTGGCGCTCGCGGTCGAGCGCTGGTCCCGGGACGGTGTGCCCGCGAATCCGGGCGGCTGGCTCATGACGGTCGCCCGGAACCGGGCCGTCGACGTGCTGCGCCGCGCCGACGTCGAACGCCGCAAGCTGCGCGAACTGGCGCTGCTCGCCGATCAGGAAACCGTACCGCCGGCCACCGGTGAGGAGGATGTGGTGGACGACCGGCTGCGGCTCATCTTCACCTGCTGCCACCCGGCACTCGCGCTGGAGGCCCGGGTCGCACTCACCCTGCGGACCGTCTGCGGGGTGCCCACCGCCGACGTCGCGCGAGCCTTCCTCGTGACCGATTCGACGATGACCCGGCGGCTGACCCGGGCCAAGACGAAGATCGCCCAGGCCGGTGTCCCCTACCGGGTGCCGACCGGGCGGACGCTGGTCGAGCGGCTGCCCGGGGTACTGGCCGTGCTCTACCTGCTCTTCACCCGGGGCTACGACGCCGATGGCGAGCCGGCGTTCGCCGACGAGGCGATCCGCCTGGCCCGGATGGTCGAGCGGTTGCTGCCCGGCCAGCCGGAGGTCTCGGGCCTGCTCGCGCTCTTCGTGTTCCAGCACTCCCGCCGCGCCGCCCGCCGCGACGCCGACGGCAACCTGCTCACCCTCGACCGGCAGGACCGCTCCCGCTGGGACCACGCCGCCGTCGCCGAGGGGCTCGACGTGCTGTCGCGGGCCGGCCAGGACGGCCCGTACGCCGTGCAGGCGCAGATCGCGGCCTGCCACGCCACGGCCCGCAGCAGCGCGGAGACGGACTGGACGGCCATCGCCGGCTGGTACGACCGGCTCGTCGAGCGGCAACCCACCCCGGTCGTACGGCTCAACCGCGCCGTGGCGCACGGCTACGCGTACGGACCGGCAGCCGGCCTGGCCCTGCTGTCGGAGGCGCGAGCCGGCGGCGCGCTCGACGGCTACCCGCCGGCGCTCGCCGTCGAGGCGGAGCTGACGGCCCGCCGGGGCGATCGAACGCGGGCCGCCCACCTCTTCCGGGCCGCCGCCGCGATGAGCGACGGGCCGACGGAGCGCCGGGCGCTCAGCAGCCGGGCCGACGAGCTGGCACCCGGTCTTGCGTGACGCCCCCTACGCGAAGCGCAGGTGCCGGCGTCGGCGCAGCCGCACGGCGGCCGCCACCGCGACCAGCAGGGTGAGGACGACCGCGAACGTGATCCCCTGGGTCAGCCCGCGGGTCAGGTACCCGCCGTCGGTGTGGTCGATGGCGTAGGTGCCGATCTCCCGGCTGAACCAGAACGGCAGCGCCCGGGTGGCCTGGTCCGCCGGGTCCATCACCATCTGCAGGCCGACCACGGTCAGCAGCACCAGCGTGCCCTCCAGCTCGCGCGGCAGCACGGCGCTCAGCAGCAGGCCGAACGGCGCGGCCACGACCACGGTCAGCGCCATGATGAGGGCGATCGCGCCGTACCGGACGTCGTGCTGGTCGACCAGGACGAGCACGAAGTACGGCGCGGAGAGCAGCGCCCCGACCGTCCAGAGCGCGAGCAGCCGCCCGAGGACGAGGTGCGCGCTGCGGTAGCCGGAGAGCCGCAGCCGGGGTTCGATGCCGCGCGCCGCGCTGCCCGCGAAGAGCGCCGCGGTGCTCAGCGCCCAGCCGAGGCCGAGGCAGACGAAGCGGATGGACTGGCCGAGGTGGTCACCGCGGCGGCTGAGGTAGAAGGCGAGCGGCAACAGCAGCAGGATGACGAGCACCGACCTGCGGCGCAGCAGCTCACGCAGCGCGGACTCGGCCACTACGAGGATCTTGGTCATGCGGCGCGCTCCCCGGGGGCGGTCAGGTCGAGCACGAGGTCGACCCGGTCGAGCTGGTTGAGCAGGTGGGTGACGACCACGATCGCCTTCCCGGCGTCGCGCCAGCGCCACACCTCGTGCCAGAAGTCGAGGTAGGTGCCCCGGTCGAAGCCCTGGTACGGCTCGTCGAGCAGCAGCACGTCCGGCTCGCCCAGCCGGGCCAGCACCAGGTTCAGCTTCTGCCGGGTGCCGCCGGAGAGGTGCCGGGCCTGCGTACCGGCCGGCGGCGTCCAGTCCAGCGCGGCAGCCCCCGTGCGGCCGGCCCGCCGGGCCGCCCCACGGGACAGGCCCCGGCCCGCGCCGACCAGCACGAAGTGCTCGTCCGGGTCGAGGAACTCGGCGGTGCCGCCGTCCTGCGGGCAGTAGCCGAGCGCCCCGTCGACCTGCACGGTCCCGGCGTCCGGGCTCACCAGGCCGGCGCAGATCCGCAGGAAGGTGCTCTTGCCGGCCCCGTTGGCGCCGACGACGGCCGCGATCTCCCCCGCCCGCACGGTGAGGTCCACCCGGTCGAGGACGGTCCGACCCCGGTAGCGCTTGGTGATGCCCCGCGCGCTGAGCCGTACCGGGCCGGGCCGCCGCCGGGGCGGGCGTTGGTCGGGGCCGCCGAGGCTGTCGGCGACCGCCCGGGCGTACGCCTGCGGCGGGCCGAAGACCTCCAGCGGCGGCTCCCCGCTCTCGGCCAGGTGGGTGGCCGCCTCGGCGACCACGTGTCCGGTCAGGTCGGGACCCACCCCGTGCCGGCGCAGTTCGCCGGTGAGGGCGGCGAGCCAGGCATCGTGGTTCACCGCTTCGCCTCCTCGGTCAGTATCACGCCGACGCTCGTCGCGAAGGCGCTCCAGTCGGTGGCGGCCGCGCGCAGCGCCGCGCTGCCGGCCGGGCTGATCCGGTAGTACTTGCGGGCGGGGCCGGTCCGCCCCTCCCGCCAGTGCGCGGTGAGCAGGCCGGATCGTTGCAACCGCAGCAGCACCGGATAGAGGGTGCCGCCCTGCACGGCGCCGAGCCCGTGGGCCCGCAGCGCCTGGGACAGCTCGTAACCGTAGGACTCGCCCCGGCTGAGCAGCGCGAGCACGCAGAGGTCGAGCACCCCGCGCAGCCACTGCGCCCGTCTCTCCTGGTCCATTCCGGCCGTTACCGCCGCGCCGCGCGGACGACGGCGGCGGACGCCGCTCCTGAGATCATGAGCCCGGACGATAGCCGCGCCACCTAGGTTGCGCAACTATCTATCGGTCGGCGCGACGCGGAAGGAGGCCGGGCCGCCGAGGTCAGCCCGGCGGGGCGGCGGGCTGGTCGACCGGGCAGGCGTAGGCGGTGCGGGCACCCAGCTCCCAGCGACGCACCGGGGCCCCGCACCGACGGCACTCGGCGCGCTTGTAGACCCACCGCTCGTCCGGCGCAGTCGGGTCACTGACCACCTGACCGGCGTCCCGCCCGAGCGCCAGGTACTCCGCCGCGAGTTCCCAGAGCCGCCGCGCGGCGGGCGCGCCGATCCGCCGGGCGTCGGGGTCGAGACCGGCGAGGAAGAGCAGCTCGGCGCGCCAGGCGTTGCCGATGCCCGCCCAGAGCGACTGGTCGAGTACGGCCGCGCCGACCGCGCCGCCGGCCGTGGCCAGCCGGCGCACCGCCTCGTCGGGGTCGGCGTCGGCCCGCAGCGGGTCCGGGCCGAGCGAGGCCCGCAGGGCGCGTTCACCGTCGCCCGGTAGCGGCTCGCACCGGATCGGCGCGATCAGGTCGTACGCGACCGCGCCGGTGGCGATCCGCAGCCGCACCCCCTTGCGGGGCGCGACGGCGGGGTCGTCGTGGCGCAGCCAGAGTCCCCGCATGCCGAGGTGCACGTGCAGGGGCGGGGCCTCGTCGAAGTGGTACAGCAGGTGCTTGCCGTACGCCTCGACCGCCGCGAGGGCACGCCCGGCGTACGGGCCCGGGTCGAAGCGGCCCTGCGGGCTGGTGAGCGTCGGGGTGCTGCCGGCGAGGGCGGCGTGCTGCGCCCGCGCGTACCGATGAATGAGGTGGCCCTCGGGCATGGCCGACGCGTACCCGGCCGTGGTGGCGTTTCACCCCCGGTGCCCGGGTTTCGGACACCGGATCGGGGAACTAAGGGGGAAGCAGGCCCGGCTGGAGGGATACGAGATGACCGTCAACCCGGACGACCCACTGCGCGCGGCACCGGAGGCGGACGCCCTGGAGCAGCGGCAGACGGTGGTGGACGACTCGGCGCAGGACGTCACCCCGACCACGCCACCGCTGGAGGTCAGCGAGGCGGACGTCGCCGAGCAGGGCGCACCACCGGCGGGCGAGCAGGATTCGCTCACCGCCCTGCCCGAGGACGCCAATCCGGCGGACGCCCTGGAGCAGCGCGAGTCGATCATTCCGGCCGACGAGGACCACCGGGACTAGCGCCTAGTCCTCCGGTTCCCAGGCGCGGAGCAGATCGAGCAGCTCCGGGTCCCCGTCGAGCTGCAGGGAGTGCGCCGGAATGCGGTCGTACAGGTAGAGCACCAGATCACTGGCCGTGCCGCGAACGGAGATGCCTGCCGCGTCCGGGTCCTCGCCGGCAGCGGGCAGCCGGGTGGTACGTGCACCGTCGCCGTCGGCCGTGAGGCGCCAGGAGCGGCCCTCGGTGGCGTGGAAGTCGAAGGCGGTGGGCTTGTGCGGCCAGGCGCTCGTGGTGAAGCAGGTGATGAACAGGGTCTCCTCGACACCGTCGAGCGCCACCTCGACCGGCAGTGCGGCCGGCTCGCCCACGGTGAGCTGGGCGTCGTAGGTGTGCACCGCGAACTCCTGGACCTGGTGCCGGGCGACGCCACCGGCGGTGTGCGGCGTCTGCGTGTTACCCCAGCCGGTGAAGCAGCCCTGGTCCGGGCCGGCCTCCCGCAGGGTCGCCAGCAACAGCTCGGTCGAGGCGGCCAGCCAGGTCAGCACGGCCTCGCGCTCCTGCGGCGCGACCGCGTCACCCTGGGCCGGGGTCCTGGACGTGGCGTCCGGCCCGGCGGCGACGGTGGCGGCCCAGCGGCGGCGGCCCTCGCCGATGTGCTGCACCAGGTCGGAGAGCGTCCACCCGGGGCAGGTCGGCACGGGCAGGTCGAGGCTGGGCGCGGCGGCGATCGCGGCGCGGAAGGCGGTGGCACGTTCGTCGATCAGCCGCAGCAGATCGGGAAACTCCAGAGTCTTGTGCACGGCGGTAGTTCATCATCATGACCCAATTTCCCGACAGCGGTTTTTCCCAGCCGGTACGGCGGGGACCTCCGGCCCAGGACCGGAGGCCGTGCACCGCGACCGCGCCGATCGACCATCCGCGGGTGATCTCTATCGTGGACGTATGTCGATCGAGGACCGGGATCTGGCGATAGCGGCGGCCGAGGCGGGAGCCGCCGTCGTACGGGCGAAGTACGGGGCGTCGCTGGCGCGCGTCGACAAGTCCGGCGGTGACTTCGCCACCGCCGCGGACATCGAGGCGGAGCACGCGATTATCGAGGTTCTGCGCACCGCCAGACCGGACGACGCCGTGACCGGCGAGGAGAGCGGACGCACGGGCGCCGACGACGCGGAGCGCAGGTGGCTCGTCGACCCGCTCTGCGGAACGCTGAACTACGCCGTGCGCACCATGCTGGTGGCGGTGAACGTCGCCCTGCGGACACGCCTCGGCGTCACGGTGGCCGCCTCGGCCGATCCGTTCACCGGCGAGGTGTTCTGGACCGACGGCACGGGCGCGTACGTGCGCCGCGACGGCGTCGACGAGCGGTTGACGCCGTCGGCCGAGTCCCGGCTGGTCGACGTCAACCTCGACCCGCCGTTTCCGAACGATCCGGCGTTCCGGGCCGTCCGGCTGCTGGCCGACCCGGAATTCGTGGCCGCTTTCCGTCCGCGCGTGGTCTCCACCACCCTGGCGGTGGCCTGGGTGGCGGCCGGCCGCCGGGCCGCCTACGTCACCGACGGCCACCTGGGTGACAGCGTGCACTTCGCCAGCGGGATCGCCCTGTGCCAGGCCGCCGGCTGCGTGGTGACCGGCATCCAGGGTCAGCCCCTGCACACCGGGGTGGGCGGGCTCGTCGTCGCGGCGGATCAGGACACGCACGCCGCCCTGCTGGCGCTCGTCGGCAGTCAGTTCGCGGCGGACCCCGCCCGGTAGCGACGCGGACGAGGAGCTGGTTACGACAGACGGTGGAGCCGCGGCCCGCAGGCTCCACCGTCAGGCCGCCGGGTCAGTCGACCGACTCCGCCGTCATCGTCCGCCGCAGCTCCCGCTTGAGCACCTTGTGGCTGGGGCCGATCGGCAGGGCGTCGACGTAGCGCACCTGGCGGGGGTACTTGTGCCGACCGAGGTGCTCCCGCGCCCAGTCGATCAGGTCCGCCTCGCTCGGCGCGCCTGGGCCGCCCGGATCGGGCACCACCACCGCGCAGATCTCCTCGCCGTGACGCGGGTCGGGCAGGCCGATCACCGCGACCTGGCCGACGGCGGGGTGGCGGGCCAGCGCCTCCTCGACCTCCCGGGGGTAGACGTTGAAGCCACCCCGGATGATCATGTCCTTCTTCCGGTCGACGATGGTGACGAACCCGTCGGCGTCCTTGTGGCCGAGGTCGCCGCTGCGGAACCAGCCGTCCACCACCGTCTCCGCGGTCGCCTCGGGCCGCCCGAGGTAGCCGGCGAAGACGTTGTGACCCCGGATGACGATCTCGCCCAGCTCGCCGGTGGGGAGCAGCTCGATCCGGTCGTCGACCTCGGCGCGGGCGATCTCCACCTCCACGCCCCAGACGGGATGGCCGACGGTGCCGGCGCGGGTGCCGAAGTGCGGTTGGTTGGTGGTGGCCGTGGGCGACGTCTCGGACAACCCGTAGCCCTCGAAGACGGCCGCGTCGAAGGTGCGGTGGAAGCGTTCCAGGACGGCGACCGGCAGCGACGCGCCACCGGAGACGCAGAGCCGCAGCCGGGGCAGGTCGTCGCGGCCCCGGGCCGCCTCCAGCAGCGCCACGTACATGGTCGGTACGCCGTGGAAGACGTTCACCCGCTCGCGCAGCATCAGGTCGATGGCGTCCGCTCCGGTGAACCGGGCGAGCAGCACCAGGGTCGCTCCGATGCGGAACGTGCCGTTCATGGCCACAGTCTGGCCGAAGCTGTGGAACAGCGGCAGGCAGCCGAGCACCACGTCGTCGCCGCGCGCGTCGTTCGCGTCGAAGACGTTCACCGTGGCGTTCAGCACGAGGTTGAGGTGGGTGAGCAGGGCGCCCTTCGGCACCCCGGTCGTGCCGCTGGTGTAGAGCACCACAGCGGTCTCCTCCGCCTCGCGGGTCAGGTACGACGGCAGCGGCGGCACCCGCTCGGCCACGTCCTCCAGGCGGGTGGCCTCGACCCCGGGCCCCGCCGGTCCGACCGTGACCAGCCGTACGCCGGCGGCGGCCGCGGCGGCCGCGCCCAGCGCGAGTTGGGAGGTGTGGCAGACCAGCGCCTTCGACCCGCTGTCGCGCAGCACGTACGCGGCCTCGTCGGCGGTGAGCAGCAGGTGCACCGGCACCAGCACCGCGCCCGCGGCGAGCGCGCCGTAGTAGACGCGGGGGAAGTCGACCACGTTCGGGGCGAGCAGGGCCACCGGGTCGCCGGGCGTGATGCCGAGCTCCCGCAGCCCGGCCGCGTAGCTGCGCGCCTCCAGCCACAGCTCGGCGTAGGTCACCCGGCTCTCGCCGTCGACCACGGCGACGGTGTCGGCGTGCCGGCGGGCGGACTCGGCGAGCACCATGGCGAGCGAGAGGGCGGTCATCGGGCCACCGCCCGGTAGAGGCGGCTGACCGTCTCGGCGACGCAGACCGGTTTGCCGCCCGCGTCGGTCTCGACGGTGACCGTGTTGACCACCTGCACCCCGCCGTCCACGGTGGAGACGTCGGTGAAGGTGGCGCTGGCCCGTACGGAGCTGCCGACCCGCAGCGGGGCGGGGAAGCGCACCCGGTTGAGCCCGTAGTTGACCCCCATGCCGACGCCCTGCACCCGGTAGAGCGTGCCGGCCAGCGCGGGCAGCAGCGACAGGGTGAGGTAGCCGTGGGCGACCGTGCCGCCGAATGGGCCGGCGGCGGCGCGCTCCGGGTCGACGTGGATCCACTGGTGGTCGTCGGTGGCGTCGGCGAAGAGGTCGACCCGCTTCTGGTCGATCGCCTGCCACGGGCCGGGGCCGACGGTCTCGCCGACCGCAGCGGCCAGCTCGTCGATCGAGGCGAAGGTCCTCATGCCAGCTGCCCTCCCAGCTTGGTGTACCCGCGCAGCAGGTCGCGGGAGATGATGAGCCGCTGCATCTCGTCGGTGCCCTCGAAGATCCGGTAGAGCCGGACCTGCCGGTACCACCGCTCGATGGGCAGCTCGCGGGTGTAGCCCATGCCGCCGTGGATCTGCAGGACCCGGTCCACCACCCGGTTGACCATGCCGGCGCCGTAGAGCTTCGCCATCGAGGAGGCGTGCCGCGGATCCAGGCCCTGGTCGACCGTCCAGGCCGCGCGCAGGATGAGCAGCCGGGCCGCCTCCAGCTCCGTCTCCGAGTCGGCGATCATCCACTGGATCGCCTGGTTCTCGCCGATCGGACGGCCGAAGGTCTCGCGGGTGTTGGCGTACGCGATCGCCATCCCCAGCGCCCGTTCGGCGATGCCGACCGCGTGCGAGGGGATCGTGTAGCGACCCTTGCCGATCCACTCCATGCCGAGCGTGAAGCCCTGCCCCGGCTCGCCGAGGATGTTGCGGTCGGGCACGCGTACGTCGTCGAAGACCAGCGAGGCCGGGCCGCCCTCCCCCATCGTCTGGATGAACTCGGAGCGCCAGCCCATCTCCCGGTCGACGAGGAACGCGGTGGCGCCGCCGCGCCGGGCGCCCTTCGCCGGGTCGGTGACCGCGATGACGATGGCGAAGTCGGCCTCGTTGCCGCCGGTGATGAAGGTCTTCTCCCCGTTGAGCACCCAGTCACCACCGTCCCGACGGGCGCTGAGCCTGATGTTGGCCGCGTCGGAGCCGGCGCCGGGTTCGGTGATCGCGAAGCAGCTGAACCGCTCCCCCTCGATGGTGGGCAGCAGGTACTCCCGCTTCTGCTCCTCGTCGCAGTGGAAGAGGATGTTGTCGGCCTCGCCGCCGAAGCGGAACGGCACGTACGAGCGGCCGATCTCGGTCCAGATCAGCGACTGGGTGACGGCGGGCAGGTCCATGCCGCCGTACTCCTGGGGCGTGGCGAGGCCCCAGAAGCCGAACTTGCGCGCCTTGAGCTGCAGTTCGCGCAGCTCGCCGCGGTCGAGGCCGGGCTGGTGCGCGCGTTCGCGGCGCAGCAGCTCCTGTTCGAGCGGGACGACCTCCCGGGTGATGAAGTCGCGGGCCGTGTCGCGGATGGCCCGCTGCTCGTCGGAGAGCGCGAAGTCCATGGTTCCTCCGGGGTGGTGAGGGGTCAGAACGCGGTCACACCGGTGAGCGCGCGGCCGATGAGCAGTTGCTGGATCTGGCTGGTGCCCTCGTAGAGGGTGGCGACCCGGGCGTCCCGTAGGTACTTGCCGACCGGGTACTCGTCGATATAGCCGTACCCGCCGAAGACCTGCACGGCGTTGTCGGCGGCGCGGACGGCGGCCTCGCTGGCGAAGAGCTTGGCCATGGACGCCTCGGTGGCGAAGGGCTGCCCGCTGTCGATCAGGTCGGCCACCTGCCAGACCAGCAGCCGGGCGGCGGCGGTGTCGACGGCGAGGAGTTGCTGCACGAGTTGGTGACCGGCGATCGGCTTGCCGAACTGGGTGCGTTGCCCGGCGTAGGTGACCGCCGCGTCCAGGCAGCCCTGGGCGATGCCGACGCAGCCGGCCGCGACCGACATCCGTCCCTTGGCGAGGGTGCCGAGCGCGAGACGGAATCCGGCGCCCTCGTCGCCGAGGCGGGCCGCGTCGGGCACCCGCACCCCGTCCAGGTGCAGCTCGGCGGTGGCCTGCCCGCGCAGGCCCAGCTTGCCGCGGATCTCGCGGCGGGACAGGCCGGGGCTCTCGGTGGAGACCAGGAACGCGGTGATGCCGCGGTGACCGGGGCCGCCGGTGCGGGCGAAGAGGAGCGCGACGTCGGCGGTGGTGCCGTTGGTGATGAACGTCTTCGTGCCGGTGAGCAGCCAGTCGGCGCCGTCGCGGACGGCCCGGGTGGCGAGCGCGGCGGCGTCCGATCCGCTTCCCGGTTCGGTCAGGGCGAAGCAGCCGAGGGCGGCGCCGGAGCAGAGCCCGGGCAGCCACCGCGCCCGCTGCTCGGGGGTGCCGTGCGCGGCGATCGACTTGGCCACCAGGCCCAGTGAGACGGAGACGATGCCGCGTACGGCGGAGTCGCCGCGCCCCAGCTCCTCCAGCACGAGGCAGTACGACAGGTGGTCGCCGCCGGAGCCGCCGTCGGTCTCGGGGACGGTCAGGCCGAGGAAGCCCAGCTCGCCGAGGAGACCGACGATCGCGGGGTCGACCGCCTCGTGCCGGTCCCACCGGGCCGCGTGCGGCCGCACCTCTCGGTCGACGAACTCGGCGGCGAGTCGGCGGACCGCCGTCTGCTCGGCGGAGAGACGCAGGTCCATGAGGCATAAACTAGCGCTGCAAGTTAAAGTCCGTCCAGACCCGGTTGTGGCAGAGTTTCCGGCGGGCCACCGGGCAGCCGGCGACCCCGCAACCGGGCGGCGACCCGCCCGGCGACCGAGCGAAGGAGGAGAACGGGATGCCCCGGCCGCGGCAGGCGCTGCTCAGCCGGCAGCGGATCATCGAGGCCGCCGCCGCGCTGATCGACGCCGAGGGGCTGGAGGCCTTCTCCACCCGCCGGCTCGCCGCCGAACTCGGCGTACGCGGGCCCTCGCTCTACAACCACTTCGCCACTAAGGACGAGATCCTCGACGCGGTCGCGGACAGCGTCACGTCCCAGGTGGACGTGTCGTTCTTCGGGAAGGTCGACTGGCGGGAGGCGCTGCGCCGCTGGGGCCTCTCCTACCGGGCGGCGCTCGCCGCGCACCCGAACATCGTGCCGTACCTGGCCCGCGGCCCGGGACGCCGACCGGCCGCGCTCGCCATGGCCGACGCGGTCTACGGCGGGCTCGTCGACGCGGGCTGGCCGCCCGCCCGGGCCACCCACATCGGCGCGCTGATGCGGTACTTCGTGGCCGGCTCGGCGCTCGGCTCGTTCGCCCGTGGCTTCGTCGAGGACCCGGGGCTCTACGCGGAGCAGTACCCGCACCTGACCCAGGCGCACCGGCTCCCCGAGCACCAGCAGCAGGTGGACGAGGGCGCGTTCGCGCTCGGCCTGGACGCGCTCGTCGACGGGCTGTCGCGCACGTACGAGCGCCAGGTCGGGCCGGTGCCGCCCCTCCCGCCGGCCGCTGACGCGTACTAGGGTCAGTCCAAACTTGCACCGCTAGTTTTGTCGACACACGTGAGGGGCGCGATGGATCTCGCACGGACCGACCTCTACCTCGACGGTCGTTGGGTCACCCCCTCCGACGCCTCGCCCCTCCCGGTGCACAACCCCGCCACCGAAGAGGTCATCGCGACCGTGCCGGCGGGCACCGCCGCCGATGTGGACCGGGCCGTGGCCGCTGCCCGGGCCGCCTTCGACGGGTGGGCCGCGACCACGCCGACGCAGCGCGCCGCGCACCTGGACCGGCTGCACGCCGCGCTCTCCGCCCGGGCCGACGAGATCGCCCGCACCGTGGCGCTGGAGCTGGGCGCACCGCTGAAGGTGGCCTCCCGCGTCCAGGCCGGCCTACCGCTCACCGTGCTGTACAGCTACGTCGAGCTGGCCGCCCACTCCGCGGCCGAGGAGACGGTCGGCAACTCCACTGTGGTCCGCGAGCCGGTCGGCGTGGTCGGCGCGATCACCCCCTGGAACTACCCGCTGCACCAGGTGGTGGCGAAGCTCGCCCCGGCGCTCGCGGCCGGCTGCACCGTGGTGCTCAAGCCCGCCGAGCTGACCCCACTCGTGTCGTACCTGCTCTTCGACGCGATCCACGAGGCCGGTCTCCCGCCGGGCGTCGTCAACCTGGTCACCGGCACCGGCCCGGTCGTCGGCGAGGCGATCGCCGCCCACCCCGACGTGGACATGGTCTCCTTCACCGGCTCCACCGCGACCGGCCGACGGATCTCGCACCTCGTGGCGGACCGGATCGCTCGGGTGGCGCTCGAACTGGGCGGCAAGTCGGCGAACGTGATCCTCGACGACGCCGACCTGGTGACCGCCGTGAAGGTCGGGGTCGGCAACGCGTTCCTCAACTCCGGGCAGACCTGCGCCGCCTGGACCCGGATGCTCGTGCACCGGTCCCGCTACGACGAGGCGGTGGAGCTGGCCGGCAAGGCCGCCGCGGGCTACCGGCTCGGCGACCCGTTCGACCCGGCCACCCGGCTGGGCCCGCTCGTCTCGGCCGAGCAGCGGGAGCGGGTGCTCGGGCACGTCACCCGCGGACTCGCCGACGGCGGCCGACTCGTCGCCGGCGGCCCGGACGCCCCGGTGCCCGACCGCGGCTGGTACGTCGCGCCGACCGTTCTCGCCGACGTCGACCCGGAGAGCGCGCTCGCCCAGGAGGAGGTCTTCGGCCCGGTCCTCGCGATCATCCCGGTCGACGACGACGAGCACGCCGTGACCGTGGCGAACAACTCCCGCTACGGCCTGGCCGGCGCGGTCTGGTCGACGGACGAGGAGCGGGCTCTCCGGGTGGCCCGGCGGATGCGCACCGGCGCGGTCGACGTCAACGGCGCCCCGTTCAACCCGCTCGCCCCGTTCGGCGGGTACAAGCAGTCCGGCATCGGCCGGGAGCTGGGCCGCCACGGACTGGCCGAGTTCCTCCAGACGAAGGCGATCCAGCGGTGAGGGCGCTGGTCGCCCGCGGCGTCGGCGAGCCGCCCCGGGTCGAAGAGGTCGAGCTGCCCGACCCGGCGCCGGGCGAGGTGCGGGTGGCCGTACGGGCGGCCGGGGTCTGCCACTCCGATCTCTCCATGCTGAACGGCACCGTCGCCGCGCCGTACCCGCTCGCGCTCGGCCACGAGGCGGCCGGCGTGGTCACCGAGACCGGTGCGGACGTCACCCGGGTCGCGCCCGGCGAGCACGTGGTGCTCAACTGGGCGCCACCGTGCCGCCGGTGCTGGTACTGCGGGCGCGACGAGCCGTGGCTCTGCGAGCGCGGTGGCGTGCCCGCGATGGCCCGGGGCCGTACGGCGGCCGGTGAGCCGCTGCACGTCACGCTCGGCCTCGGCGCGCTCGCCGAGGAGGTGGTGGTCCCCGAGACCGCCGTCATCCCGGTCCCCGCCGAGCTGCCGTTCGAAGCCGCCGCGCTGCTCGGCTGCGCCGTGCTGACCGGGGTCGGCGCGGTCCGCCGGACCGCCGGGGTGGCGCGCGGCGAATCCGTCGTCGTGATCGGCCTCGGCGGGGTGGGGCTGTCGGTCGTGGGCGCCGCCCGGGCCGCCGGCGCCGACCCGGTGCTCGCCGTCGACGTGTCGCCGACCAAGGCGAAGCTCGCGCTCGCCGCCGGGGCGACCGAGTTCCTGCTCTCCGACGACTCGCTCAGCCGCGCGGTACGCGGACGCACCGACCGGCGGGGCGCCGACCACGCCTTCGAGTGCGTCGGGCGGGGCAGCACCATCCGCGCCGCGTGGCGGGCCGCCCGCCGGGGCGGCACGGTGACCGTGGTGGGTATGGGTGCCAAGGACGACGTGGTGCCGCTCAGCGCGCTGGAGATCTTCCACTCGGCCCGTACGCTGCGCTCCTCCGTCTACGGCTCGTCCGACCCGGACCGGGACGTGCCGGCGCTGGCCCGGTCGGTGCTCGACGGTTCGCTGGACCTCGCGCCGCTGATCAGCGACCGGACCGACCTGGACGGCGCGGCGGCCGCCTTCGACCGGATGGCCCGGGGCGAGGGCGCCCGCACCGTCGTCGTCCCGTGAAGCCGGCTCGTCGGGCCTGGCCCGGTAGCTGCGGTTGCGGGCCAGGCCGGCGCATCGACCGGTTCGCAGGTCTTGATCGCTGCCGAATCTGCTGATTGGCTGGCCGCCATGACCGAACTCGGACCCGTCGCCTGGCCGCCCGAGCCCATCCGGACCGAGAGGCTCGTGCTCCGCGAGTCCGCGGCCCGGGACCGCCCGGCGTTCATCGAGCTGCTGGCGTCGCCGGAGGTGAACACCTACCTCGGCGGCCCCCGGCCGCGTGACGAGCTGGAACGCGAGCTGCCCGGAACGCCCGAGCGGTGGCCCGGGAGCTTCGTCGTCGATCTCGACGGGGCGATGATCGGTCAGATCCTGCTCAGGAGAGCGACGGAGCACCGTCGCCCGGCCGCTGCGGGAAAGGCCGATCTCGGTTACCTGTTCCTGCCGCGAGCGTGGGGATTCGGGTACGCCGCCGAGGCGTGCGCGGCGGCCCTCGACTGGTTCGACGGCGTCCTTCCCGGCGAGCCGGTGGTGCTCACCACCCAGACCGCCAACGTCGGCTCGATGCGCCTCGCGGCGAAGCTGGGGTTCACCGAGGTGGAGCGGTTCCGTGCCTGGGACGCCGAGCAGTGGCTCGGCCTGCGGCCCCCGGTCACGCCGTCTGCCTGAACCCGGGCCCGGCGGTGCTGCCAGGCGTGTGTCGAAGTCCTCGGTCGGCCAGGGACTTTGACACCCGCCCTAAGGAAGTGCCCGAGCCAGCTCCGTACGCGACCGGACGCCGAGCCGGTGGAAGATGTTGCGCAGGTGGTGGTCGACCGTCCGGGTGGAGAGGAACATCCGGGCGGCGACCTCGCGGTTGGTGGCGCCCTCGGCGACCAGCTGTGCGATCCGCAGTTGCTGGCCGGTCAACAGCCGCGCCGCGGCCGGGTCCGGCGCGCCGACGGACTCGCCGGCCGCGCGCAGCTCCGCGGTGGCCTGGTCGGCCCAGGCTCCGGCGGCGAGCAGGGTGAACGTCTCCCAGGCGTCGTGCAGGTGGGTACGCGCGTCCCGGGGTCGACGGGCCCGGCGCAGCTCCCGGCCGAACAGGAGCGCGGTGCGGGCCCGCTCGAAGACACCGGTGTCGACGGGGTGCAGCCGCAGCGCGGTGCGGAACCGCTCCTCGGCCTCGTCGCTGCCGCGCGGGGCGAGCAGGGCGTGGCAGCGGGCCGACAGGGCGCGCCGCGACGGGCTCGCCGTGCTGCTGGCCCACCTGTCGAAGAGCGCGAGGGCGGCGACGGCGACCGGTCGGTGCGACAGCTGGGCGGCCTCCACCAGGTGGGGGGTGGCCATCACCTGGACCAGCACCTGACCGCGGCCGGTGCCCGGGCGGGCCAGCGCGGCGAGACGGGCGGCGGCCGCGGCGTGCCGGCCGTCGGTCAGGTCGAGCACCGCGACGGCCCACTGCGCGAGCGCCCAGGGCCGGCTGTACGGTGCGGGCCCGTCGCCGATCTCGCTGAGCCGGCGCAGGCAGACGTCCCGGTCGGCGCGTACGGCGGCGAGCACCGCGAGCATTCCCAGGTGGACCGCCGCCACGTTGGCCTGGCCGGTGGCGCGGGCGATCCGCAGCCCCTCCCGCGAACTATCCGCCGCCGCCGCGTGCCGCCCGAGCCAGTACTCGGCGATCGCCCGCAGCTCCAGGGCGCGTGGCAGTGCCGAGAGTTCCTTGCGCTCCCGGGCCAGCTCGACGGCCCGCTCGGCGAGCCGGTGCGCCGCGCCGTCCACCGCCACCAGCAGGCCCGCCGACGCCGCCCAGCAGAGCAGGGCAGGGGTGAGCGCCGCCCCGGTGAGCTGGCCGGTGAGCACGACGACCCGACGTAACGCGGGGCCGGCCTGCTCCAGGTCACCGCGGAGCGTCGCGCTCACCCCGGCGAGGTAGGTGCCGGTCAGCTCGACCTCGGGCGGATCGCCGGGGCGGGTGAGTACCCGCGCCCGGCGGGCGAGTACCCGCGCCCGGCGGGCGAGGTCGGCGTACCGGTACTGCGCGCCGGAGAAGCAGAGTGCCTCGCCGGCCCGGGCGAGCGCCGACAGCGCCGCCGGCCGGTCGGTGCCGGCCAGCACGTCCGCGGCGGCCAGCAGCGCGCGGAGGGCGGCGGGCGTCCGGCCGCAGCGCAGCTCGACCTCGCCGCGGAGCAGGTCGGCGCGGCCACCGGCCGGGGGCGCGGCCGGGCCCGGCACCGCGCCGCCGCGCCCCGGACCGGCCGGGCCGGTCCCGGACGGCGCGACCGGGCCGGTCGGGACCCGGCTCAGCAGCAGCTGCGCGCGCCGGGTCTCGCCGGCGGCCCAGGCGTACCGGGCGGCGTCCACCCGCCGCTCGGCGACCCGGGCGGGGTCGTCGCCGAGTTCGGCGGCCCGCTCCAACGCGACCGAGGCGCGCGCCCCGCCGACGGTCACCGCGGCCGCCTCCAGCTCCCCGGCGAGCGCTGGGTCCGGACCCGCCGCGGCCGCCGCGAGGTGCAGGGCCCGAGCCAGCCTCTGCGCGGGGTCGTCGAGCACGCCGGCGAGGCGCACGTGCGCCGCCCGACGCTCGGCGATCGGCGCAGCGGTCACGACCGCCGATCGGGCGACGGGGTGGGGGAACGTGATCCGGTGCGCCTCCACCCGAACCAGTCCGGCCCGCTCGGCGGGGGTGAGGTCGGCGATCGAGTCGCCGCCGGCGCGGGCCGCGCGGACCAGGGTCTCCGGTGCACCGTCCTCGTCGAGCGCGGCGAGCAGGAGCATCCCGCGGGTGTCGTCCGGCAGTCGATCCAGCCGGGACCGGTAGGCGCGCCCCAACGCGCCGTCGGCCGGCGGCGTCGTCGGCGGCGGCTCGTCGCCCCGGCACTGCGCCGCGGTGAGCGTTCCGGCCAGGTCGACCAGGGCCTGCGGGTTGCCTCCGGCGGCCGCGACGAGCGCCTCGGTCACCGGTCCGACGGGCGGCTCGGGCAGCCGGTCGGCGAGGAGAGCCGCGCCGTCGCTCTCGTCGAGCGGGCCGAGCCGGTAGCTCGGCAGCCCGCCGGGGGGCGCGGACGTCGCGGTGAGCACGACGGCGATCGGCAGCCGCCGCAGCCGCCGGGCAGCGAACGCGAGGACCTCGGCGGTCGGCCGGTCACCCAGGTCGACGTCGTCCATGGTGCAGAGCAGTGGCCGGCTCCGTGCGACGACGGCGAGCAGCCGCAGCACCGCGAGACCCAGCGCGAGCTGACGCTCGGGCGGGCAGCCGGAGCCGGCCAGCGCCCGTCGCAGCAGCCGGGAGTCGAAGGCCGGCAGTTCACCGGCGCAGTCGAGCACCGGGTCGAGGAGGCGCTGCAGCCCGGCGTAGGGCAGGCTCGCCTCGTCGGCGAGACCGGTCGAGGCGAGGAGGGCGAACTTGCGCGCGTGCCGGTGGGCGTAGCCGACGAGGGCGCTGCGCCCGGAGCCCGGCTCGCCGTGCAGCACGAGGGCCGCCCCGGCGTCGGTCGGGCCGGCGAGCAGCCGCCGGATCGCCCGGCGTTCCTCATCCCGACCGCGCAGTACGGTTATTTGCATTGGTGATGCAGTAACCATACATTCAGTGTCGCCTATGTGATGCGGGTTGGAAAGAGGCCGGAGAACGCCGGGGCACGGGCCGGCGTCAGTCCCGGACGACCTCCGCCAACAGCGCGCGCACCGTACGCGTCGTGACCGCTCGCGCCTGGTCCACCCCGAGCCCCAGGCCGTCGCGCAGCATCGACCACGCCGGCCACATGCTCGCCGCCACGATCGCGTCGACGAGTTGCCGGCGACCCCGGCCGGCCTGCGCCAACTCGGCGGCGAAGAGCTCCTCGACCTCCTCGCGCACGCGCTCGATGTGCTTGAGCCGGTTGCGGTGCAGCTGGTCGGAGACCGGCTCACGCATCTGCGCGGCCCGGGCCGACGGGGCGATGAGCTGGAGCAGCCGGGCCCGCTGCCGGCAGTACGCGTCGACCCGCTTGGCCAACGGCAGCGTCGGCGAGATCGGCCGGTACGCGGCGTCCTGCCGGCGGAGCACCTCGGCGCCGCTGGCCTCGAAGAGGGTCTCCATGTCCTTGAAGTTGGTCCAGAGCGTCCGCAGCGAGATCCCGGCCCGCTCGGCGATCCGCTCCCCGGTCGGCCGCAGGTCGCCCTCGGAGATGAGGTCGAGGTGCGCCTCGACGATGGCCGCGCGGGTGCGCTCGGAGCGCAGCGTCCGCCCGTCGACGCGGCCCGGAGCCGCCGCCCCGCTCATCCGCTCGCGCCCCCTCACCACCGTCGCGGCCCACCCGACGGCGAGTCTAGACAGGCGGTGATCAGCGCCATCACCTCGGGCCACGACCACGACCACGACCACGGCGACGGCGACGGCGACGGCGACGCCGACGCCGGGAGCAGCGACCACGCTGGCGGCAGCGGCGGCGGGGACCCGATCCGACGGGCGACGACCGCCGGCCCGAACGGGGGCGCGGCACGACGCCGGGCGGCCATGGACGCCGCGAACCCGACCGGCTCCGGCCCGCCCGGCGTCGCGGCGACGAGTGCGGCCCGCCCGCCGAGCCGACCAGAAGTTGCATTCACAGTGCATATTTTACGAGGGCCGCGCGGCCCGGTCAACGCTGGCGGCGGGCGCAGCGGGCTACCCTCGCCGGGCGGCCCGGGCCGAACCGGGAACCCGGCAGGACAGGATCGAGCCCGGCCACGGCGTAGGACGTGCCGTGACCGGGCTCGACGGGAGCGCGAAGCGGGTCAGCTGCCGGTCGGCACCCCGTTGGCCGGCGGCTGGACCGGCGTCGCGGTGTACTCGTTGACCGCCCCGTCCGCCTCGTCGGTCTCGTACGCCGGCCCGAAGTAGCTCTGCACTCCCCCGCTCACCCGGGTCAGCCGCTCGCCGCCGTAGCCGGAGTGGTCGTCAGCCGAGAAGCGCAACGGCACGAGGCCCGGCCCTTGGAAGCCGCCCTTGCCGACCGCCTCGAGCACGCCCTCCCGGGTGAGGTCCTTCCCGGCGGCGAGCAGCGCCTGCACGAAGAGGTAGCCGACGGACATGCCGTAGACGGTGTTGCCGTCGAACTCCGCGTTCCCGTTGTGCTCCTTGTTGATCCGGGTGAAGAGCTGGATCCACGGGTTGGCGGCGTCGTTCTGCATCGGCAGGTAGTTGCCGCCGATCATGCCCTCCAGCAGCGGCGCGGCCTCGCCGAGCTGCTTGGCCAGGGTCGGGTGGTCCGCGCCGACGTTGGAGACCACCCACTGCGGCTTGAAGCCGAGGCGGGCCGCGGTGCCGATGGAGAGCGCGGTGAACCCGGGCACGGTGGCGAGGACGACCACCTGGCAACCGGCCGCCTTGAACGCGCCGATCTGCGGCGCCACGTTCGTGTTGCTGGTGACGTACGTCTGCTTGACGGCCACCCCGGCGGCCCCGAGGATCTTCTCCACCCCGGCGAGGCTGTCCCGGCCGAAGTCGTCGTCCTGGCCGAGGAAGCAGACCTTGCGCCCCGGCATGGTGGTCTTCACGTGCTGGGCCAGGATCTTGCCCTCCACCGTGTAGTCCGGGTTGAACCCGAAGGTGCCCGGGTACTTGTCCGGCTGGTCCCAGCTGCGGCTGCCGGAGGCGACGAAGAGGTCGGGCACCCGATTGGTCTTGAGGAAGTCGAGCACGCCGGTGTGCGTGGGCGTCCCGAGTCCGTTGAGGATCGCGAAGACCTTGTCCTGGAGGACCAGCTGGCGCACCACCTGCTGGGTGTTCGCCGGGTTGTACCCGTCGTCCATGATCTTGTAATTGATTTTGCGACCGTGCACCCCGCCGTTGGCGTTTACGTAGTCGAAGTACGCCTTCGTGGCCGGGGCGATCTTCGAGTAGCCGGCCGCCGCCGGCCCGGTGAGCGGCATGTGGGTGCCGACCAGGATCTCGGTGTCGGTGACACCGGGCACGTTCCCGCGGCTGGGGCCGGAACCGCCGTCGTCGCCGCAGGCGGCCGTGGCGATGAGCAGAGCGATGGTGCTGACGATCACGAGACCGCGTCGCGCCGTACGGTGCATGGGGAACACCGACCTTTCCTCGATGGGGGTTTCGTGGTGGAGGGTGGGGCGCCCGGACAGGGGGAAGGCCGGACCAGTGGCTCAGGAGCGGCGCGCCCGCCAGCGGGCGAGCAGCGCGCGGCCGAGCCGGGACAGCAGGCCCTGCACGCCGCCGGGGGCGACGAGCATGACCACGACCAGGGTGATCCCGAAGATCGCCAGCGGGAGGTTGCCTTCCAGTCGCTGCGCCGCCGCCGCCGAGAGGGTCAGCTGGTCGGTCACCGAGTGGCTGAGGTCCGGCAACGCGACGAGCAGGACGGCGCCCCACACCGCGCCGGCGAGCCGTCCCAGGCCACCGATCACCACGGCCATGAGCAGGAAGAGCGAGAGGGTGAGCCCGAACGCGCCCGGGGAGACGCTCTGCGCGAGCACCGCCAGCAGCGCCCCGCCGAGGCCGGCGGTCGCGGCGCTGACCACGAACGCCAGGACCTGGGTGCGGGCGACGTGGATGCCGGCGAGGCGGGCGGCCACCTCGTCGTCGCGCACCGCCCGGAACGTCCGGCCGTACCGGCTGCGCACCAGGTTCGCCAGGAGCAGCAGGGTGAGCAGCGTGGCCGCGCCGGCGATCCAGAGCTGCCACCGCTCGTACGGGAAGTACACGCCGAGCGCCAGCGGCGGCGGCTCGACCGGCACCGACAGGCCCTGCTCACCGTTGAACACGCCGTTGAACGTGACGGTGAGCGCCGGCACCACGACCGCGACCGCGAGGGTGACGCCGGCCAGGTAGGGGCCGCGCAGCCGGGCCGCGGCCACCCCCACCACCGCACCCACCGCGACCGTGACGACGACCGCGGCGGCCAGCGAGACGAGCAGCAGCAGACCGCCGGTGGCGCCCCGGTCGTAGAAGGCGTTCTGGCACAACGCGACGGTGTACGCGCCGGTGGCCATCAGCGCCCCGTGCCCCAGCGACAGCTGCCCGTTGAGCCCGGTGAGCACGGTCAGCCCGGCGGTGGCGCAGAGGTACGCCGCCACGGTGGCGATCTGGAAGTTGCGGAACGGCTCGACCGCGTAGCTCAACCCGAGCAGCAGCAGCCCGGCCACCGCCGCGACGGCGAGGTGACGCAGCAGGGTGCTGCCCCGGCGCGGATCGGCCGACCGGCCGGCCCCGCCGGTCGCCCGCTGCTGTGGCGGCGTCGCCGCCGAGGTGGCGCTCACACCCGCCTCGCCGCGACCGGGGCGAAGAGACCGCCGGGACGGACCAGGAGCACCGCCAGCAGCAGCACCAGCACCGCCAGCGGGGTGAGATCGCTGCCGGCGTAGCCGCTCACGTAGGAGAGCACCAGTCCCACCACCAGACCACCGACCAGCGCGCCTGGTGGACTGTCCAGCCCGCCGACCACCGCCGCGGTGAACGAGGAGACGAAGACCAGGTCCATGGCGTGCGGATGCAGACCGAGCTCGGTCGGGATGACCAACATCGCGGCCAGCGCGCCCACCCCCGACGCGAGCGCCCAGCCGAGGGTGAGCATGCCGCCGACGTTCACCCCGAGCAGGCGCGACACCTCGGGAGCGAACGCCGCGGCCCGCATCCGCAGGCCGATCGCGGTCCGCGCGAAGATCCACGCGAGCGCGCAGACCACCACCGCGACCGCACCGAAGACGAACAGGTCGTACGGGGAGAGCACGGCGAACCCGCCGACGGTGAACGCGCCGCGGGAGAAGGGCACCTCGGCGGGGCGGAACTCGCTGCCGTAGACCATGCCGAGGACGGCCTGGATCAGCAGCACCAGCCCGAGCGCGACGATCACCGGGTTCAGTGGTGAGGCGTGGTCGACGTACCGCATCACGGCCCGCTCGACCAGCGCGCCGAGCGCCAGCCCGGCCACGAGCGCGACCACGAAACCCAGCCAGTACGAGCCGGTGGCCGAGGCGACGCTGTAGGCCACGTACGCCGCGGCGACCGCCATCGCGCCCTGGGCGAAGTTGACGACCCGCGCGGCCCGCCAGATCAGCACCAGGGCGAGCGCGAACGCGGCGTAGACCGCTCCCCGGGACAGGCCGTCCAGGGTGAGGAAGACGAAGCGGTCCAAGGTTCTCCCTCCAGGATGGTCAGAAACCGAGGTAGGCGTGACGCAGGTCGACGTCGTCGCGCAGGTCGGCGGCGGGGGCGCTGGTGACCACCCGGCCGAGGGACATCACCACGCCCTGGTCGGCCACGGAGAGCGCGCTGCGAACGTTCTGCTCGACGAGCAGCACGGTGAGCCCGGTGTCGTCGCGCAGCTGCCGCAGCAGGGCCATGATGCGGGCGACCACCCGCGGCGCGAGCCCGAGCGACGGCTCATCGAGCAGCAGCAGGCGGGGCCGCCCGACCAGCGCCCGGCCGAGGGCGAGCATCTGCCGCTCACCGCCGGAGAGCTGGTGACCGAGGTGACGCCGCCGCCGGGCCAACGGCTCGAAGAGCTGGTAGACCTCCTCCAGGGCGCGAGCGGCGTCGGCCCGGTCACGCCGCCACAGCCCGCCGAGGCGCAGGTTCTCGTCGACGGTGAGCTCGCCGATCACGCCGCGCCCCTCCGGCACGTGCGCCATGCCGCGCTGCACCAGCCGCTCCACCGGGACACCCCGCAGGTCCTCCCCGGCCAGCTGGATCCGGCCGGCCTGCGGACGCAGCACGCCGGAGATCGTGCGCAGCAGGGTGGTCTTGCCGGCGCCGTTCGCGCCGACCACCGCCGCGATGGTGCCGGCGGGCACGGTGAGGTCGACGGCGTGCAGCACCGGCGCGGCGCCGTAGCCCGCCACCACGTCCCGCACCACCAGCAGATCGCCGCGTTCGCTCATGCCGCCACCTCCCTCCGGTCGGCGACGGCACGAGACTCAACCGCACAGCACCGAATGATTCGCTCGCTGCGCTCGCTCATGCCGCCGCCTCGTCGACGGAGGCGCCGAGGTAGGCGTCGGTGACCGCCGGGTCGTCGCGGACCTCGTCGGGGGTGCCGGCGGCGATCACCCGACCGAAGTCGAGCACCACCAGCTCGTCGCAGACCGACATCACCAGGTCCATGTGGTGCTCCACCAGCAGCACGGCGCACGGGTCGGCGGCGCGCTGCGGCAGCTGCCGGATCAGCTGGGCCAGCTCGGCGATGTCCTCACCGCCGAGGCCGCCCGCGGGCTCGTCGAGCAGGAGCAGCCGGGGCCGGGCGGCGAAGGCGCGGGCCAGGGCGACCCGCTGGCGTACGGCGAAGGGGAGTGTGCCCGGCGCGGCGTCGGCGTGCGCGGCAACTCCCAGCTCGTCGAGGACGTCGAGGGCGTGCCGGCGCAGCCGGGCCTCGTCGCGGTCGCTGCGCGGCAGCCCGAGCAGGGCCGGGAGGAAGCCGGCGCGGGCGGTGTGCGAGGCGCCGGCCATCACGTTCTCCAGGACGGTCAGCCCGGCGAAGAGCCCGGTGCCCTGTAGCGTCCGGGCGATGCCGAGCCGGGTCAGCCGGTGCGGACGCGGCCGCAGCGGCCGACCGTCGAGGGTGATCGAACCAGTCTCCGGCGCGACGAATCCGCAGATCACGTTGAACAGCGTGGTCTTGCCGGCGCCGTTGGGGCCGATCACGCCCACCACCCGGCCGGGAGGCACCCGCAGGGAGACGTCGTCGAGGGCGGTGAGGCCGCCGAAGCGCACTCCGATGTGGTGCAGCGCGAGGCCTTCCTCCATCACCCATCCCCCGGGTCGTGGCGGGTCGCTATTTACACTCGCAGTGTACTTTTCTCGGATACCGCGTCAATACTTTCGATGTTTCGATCCAATCGCCGTTTCGAGTGGCGCGCCAGCGGCCGGACGGCCGGACCCGGCGAGACTTCCGACCGGACACACGCCGGCGAGGTCCCGCCCCCGCGGACCACCCCGTTGATCATGAAGTTATTGCCGCGACACGCCGTCGCCGAGCGCAATAACTTCATGATCAACAGGGCGGGGGCGGGGGCGCGGGGGCGGGGCGGCCGGGGTTCGGCCGCCCCACCCCCGGGTGGTCAGGCGCTGGGGCAGGTGTTGCGGTACTCCTCGATCTGCACCCCACTCGGGCCGGGGCAGAGGAACTGCTCGTAGCGGGTGTCGTCGTCGACGAACCGCTTCAACCAGGCCACGGCCTGCCGGGCCGTCGGCGTGTTCACCGTCTGGGGGAAGAAGTGGCTCGCGCCGTTCAACTCCAGGTAGGCCTTCTCCGCCGACGCCGGGATGCTGTTGTAGAACGGGATCGAGTGACTGGCGACCGGGGCGACGGAGTCGTTCTCACCGCCGACGATCAGCGTGGGCACCTGGAGCGTGTTCCAGGTCTTGTCCAGGTTCCACGGAGCGAGCGGCACGGCGGCCTGCAGCGACGGCCGGGACGCGGCCGCCTCCAGGCTGCCGCCGCCGCCCATCGAGTGACCGGCCACGGCGAGCCGCGAGCCGTCGATGCGAGTGCGCACCGAGCTCCGCTCGACCAGGTAGTCGAGCGCGGCGAGCAGCTGCCGACCTCGACTCGCGGGCTGGTCGAGCCGGGAGTTGGTCTCGATGCCGATCACCACGAAGCCGTGCGAGGCGATTCGCGGCCCGAGCCAGCTGATGCTGGACCAGGCCGCGGTGTAGCCGGGCGAGATGGCGATCGCGCCGAAGGTGCCCTGGCTGGTGTCGGTCGGGTAGTAGATGACGCCGCCGCCGAAGCCGGTGACGCTCAGCGAGGAGACGGTCTGGGAACCCGTGCTGAAGGGGCCACGGCTCGCCTCCAGCAAGGCGACGGTCGGGGCCGGGCCGCGCTCGTACGGGTTCTCGGCGGCCTGGACCGGGCCGGCCGACGCGGCGAGGGCGCCCGCCGCGACCAGCGCGGCGGCCATCGCCGTACGGGCGACGCGGGACAGCACGGAGCGGGGGTGGGTGGTGGGTGAGGACACGTCGGGCACTCCCTGGCGGTCGGAGGTATATCGACGTGCATCAGTCTCAGCGACGATGCTGCTCAACGCATCGGCGAAATCACCGGTCCCGCGGGGGTGACGAGCAGCGTTCCCGGTCCGCCACCCGGCGGTGGTGGATACGTTGGCAGTGGCCCTCACCGGTCACGGCGTCCACGGTGCGCGTCAGAGGAGGCAGACGCGGTGACCTCTGCTCCGCTCCCCCGCATCCTGCGTCGGCGCGGCGAGCCCGGGTATCCGACCTTCCTGGAGCTCTTCTTCGACGTCACCTACATCTTCATGCTCTCCCGGATCGCCGCTGGGCTCGCCGAAGACCTCACCCTGCGGGGCGCGGCCGAGACGGCCGTCCTACTGATGGCGGCGTGGTGGGTCTGGGTGCTCACGGCGTGGCTCACCGACCTGTTCAATCCGCGGCTGCCGATCATCCAGGCGACGGTCCTGCTGGTCATGTTCGGGACGCTGGTGATGGCGATCGCGGTGCCGCAAGCTTTCGACGGGTACGGCTGGCTCTTCGTCACCGGGTACTTCGGCATCCACGTGGTCCGCGACGCCGTGCTGATCCCCGGAACGCGGGTGAACCGTCCGATCCAGGCGCGCAGCGTACGGGTGTTCTTCTGGTTCATCGTCACCGCCACCCCCTGGGTGGTCGGGGCGCTGATGGCGGGGACGGCACGGCTGGCGCTCTGGGCGGTCGCGGTCGCCGTCGACCTCGGCTCGGCCCGAATCGGTTGGCCGACCCCGAGACTCGGGCGCACCGAGCTGGCCAGTCAGATCTTCACCGGCTCGCACCTGTCGGAACGGCACCAGCAGATCTACCTCATCGCGGTCGGTGAGCTGATCCTCACCATCGGCCTCGGGCTGAGCACGAGCGACTTCACGGCAGCGGAGGTCACGTCCGCCGCTGTCGCGTTCAGCGGCGGGATTCTTTTCCTCCGGCTCTACTTCCAGCGGGCGCAGCAACTCCTCGCCCCATCCGGGCTCACGGCGGTCGAACGGGTGCGGCCCGGCACCTCCACGTCGTACAGCCATCTCGTGATGGTGGCCGGCGTGCTGGTGACCTCGATGAGCTTCTCGCTGGTGATCGAACGGCCACTCGGCCCCACGCCGGCCGCATGGACGGCCGTCGCCCTCGGCGGGCCGGCGATCTTCCTGGTCGGCAGCTGCCTCTTCGACGCGGTGCTGACCGGCCGGCTGCTCTGGTCCCGGGCCCTTGGCGTGGTGGCGCTCGGCGCCCTCGCTCCGGCGGTGGCCATGCTCCCGCCGTTGGGCGTCCTCGTGGTGCCGAACCTGGTTCTGCTGGTCATCCTGGTCGGAGAGTCGGCGGCGCCCCGCTCACGGCTGGTCGGCGTCCCGACCGGTTGACCCGCCGAGTCGGCCGGACGTTCCGACCGACCGGTGGCCGTGGGAGCAGGACGCTCAGCCGAGCGCCGGCGGCGCCGGCGTGCGGGCGTGCAGCCGGGTGGAGACCAGGTTAGCCGCGGCGATCAGGGCGAGGACGACCATGGCGAGCAGCGCGACCAGGATCGGCGGGAGCAGCGCCGAGGCCGGCGCGATAGCGCACAGCAGCACCAGCCCGACCACCCGGGAGCGGGAGATCCTCCCGAACACGGTGTAGTCGAGCAGCGCCCGGCCGATCAGGTACAGCGCCGGTCCGCCGAGGAGGACGGCGGCCCAGGACGGCGGCGTGTCGCCGAACGGGCGCGCCACGACGAGTTCGCCGGCCACCGCCCCGCCGACGATGCCGGCCACCATCGCCAGGTGGCAGACCGCGGCGGCGCGGATGAGCAGGGCCGGGTCCGCCGACCGGGCGATCGCCTCGGTCAGCAGTTCGCCCGCCCGGTAGATGTAGATCCGCCACATCAGCACCACGATGGTGAAGACCACCACGAGGGCATAACCGCGGTCCAGCGTGTACTCGTGCTGGCTGAACGTCGTCCCGGTGGTGAGGACGGCGGCTCCGAAGGCGACCACGATGAACTGCCGGTACCGCTCGGGCACCCGCCCGCCCCCCAGCCGCCATTCCAGCGACTGCGAGCGACCGAGCCCGGGGACCGGCCAACCGAAGGCGCCGGCAGCGTACTCGATCGCGATCGCCAGCGCCCAGAGCCCCAACCGCGCCGGGCCGTCTGAGAGCGCGCCGGTGATCCAACCGATCGCCGCCACCGCCTCCCAGAAGGCGATTCTGCCGCTGCGCCGTGGTCCGGCCGGGTCCCTGGCGAAGAACAGGAAGTAGGAGATCGAGCCGAAGTGGATGAAGAGATAGGTGCCCGCGAAGAGCAGCCCGCGATCGTGGAACGCGCCGGGCACGACAGCGGCCAGCAGCAGACTCGCCGCCGCCACGCCGATGATGTGCGACTGTACGGACGCGCGCTCCAGGCCCGAGGTGCCGCCGACCCACGTCGTCAACGCCCAGATCAGCGCCAACGCGAAGAGCAGCACCAGCGTCCGGGCGGTGCCCGTCCAGCTCAGGTCGTTCACCAACGTCTTGGCCAGTGAGACCAGCGCGAAGACGTAGACCAGGTCGAGGAAGAGCTCCACGAAGAACGGGCGTTCGGATTCCCGAGCCGTCTCGGCGCCGCCTTCCGCCGCCATCGCCATCGCGTGTCACCCGGTCCCACCCGCGCCGTCCCCTACCCGCCGACAGTACGGCTCATCGACGCCATGGACGCATCTCATCCACTTCTTACAACGCGATCGACCTGATCTTTCATAGAGCAGTCGGGCTATTGCGAGGCAAAGTCGCGGGCTGGCATGATGGCCGTCAATTCCTCCGACCGGCGAAGGAGCCATCCCCATGGCGCTCACCCGTCGCACCCTGATCGGCTCCATGGCGGCGGGATCCGCGCTCGCCACCCTTCCCGACCTGACCGCGCCCGCCCCGGCCACCGCGGCCAGCCCGCCCGGCGACGTGGTCGGCAAGATCACCGTCGGCTACCAGGGCTGGTTCAGCTGCCCGGGCGACGGCGCGCCGATCGGTGGCTGGTGGCACTGGAGCCGGGATCGCTTCCAGCCCCCGTCACCGGCGAACACCACCATCGTGTCCTGGCCGGACCTGCGGGACTACACCCACGGCTACACCACCGCCTACCCCGACCTCGGCAACGGCCAGCCGGCCCAGCTCTTCTCCTCCTACGACCAGCAGACGGTCGACACCCACTTCCGGTGGATGCAGGAGCACGGCTGCGACACCGCGGCCCTCCAACGGTTCAACCCGTTCGGCGACGAGGGGCCGACCCGCGACGCCATGACGGTGAAGGTCCGTAGCGCCGCCGAGCGGTTCGGCCGCAAGTTCTACATCATGTACGACGTCACCGGCTGGACGTCGATGCAGTCCCAGATCAAGCAGGACTGGACGACGAAGATGTCGGCGCACACCGCCTCGCCGGCGTACGCGCGGCAGAACGGCCGGCCGGTGGTCTGCGTCTGGGGGTTCGGCTTCGACGACGACGGGCGCCCGTTCGCGCCCGCGCCCTGCCTCGACGTGATCCAGTGGTTCAAGGCGCAGGGCTGCTACGTCATCGGCGGCGTGCCCACCTACTGGCGGCAGGGCATCAACGACTCCCGGCCGGGCTTCGGCGAGGTCTACCGCGCCTTCGACATGATCTCCCCCTGGATGGTCGGGCGGACCGGCACCCTCGACGGGCTGGACTGGTTCCACACCAACGTCAACGTGCCCGACCTCGCCGACTGCGCCGCGCACGGCATCGACTACCAACCCTGCGTCATGCCCGGTGACCTCTCGGCCGGGCACCGCCGGCACGGCGACTTCTACTGGCGGCACCTCTACAACCTGACCCGCCTCGGCGCGCAGGGGCTCTACGTCTCGATGTTCGACGAGTTCAACGAGGGCAACCAGATCGCCAAGACCTCCGAGACGCAGGCGAGCACGCCCGCCGGGGCGGGCATCCGCGCGCTCGACGAGGACGGCACCTTCTGCTCGTCCGACTACTATCTGCGGATCACCGCCGACGGTGGGGGGATGTTCAAGGGGCAGCTCCCGCTCACCCCGGTACGCCCGACCCCGCCGGTCATCGGAGGCGGTCCGCCGCCGAGCGGCAACCTGGCCGCCGGCCGACCGGCCACGGCGAGCAGCCAGCACGGGCCGTACGTAGCCGGCAACGCGGTCGACGGCGACCGGGGCAGCTACTGGGAGACGACCAACAACGCCTTTCCCCAGTGGTGGCAGGTCGACCTCGGCGCCGGCCATCCGGTGAACCGGCTCGTCCTCGCGGTGCCCGCGGGGTGGGAGGCGCGGACCCAGACGATCTCGGTGCAGGGCAGCGCCGACGGGTCGTCCTTCAGCACGCTCGTCGCGACGACCGGGATCCGGTTCGACCCGGCCACCGGCAACACCGCCGCCGTCGCGCTGCCGGCCACCCCCACCCGGCACGTCCGGGTCACGGTCACCGGGAACACCGCATGGCCCGCGGCGCAGCTCTCCCAGGTCGAGGTGTACGCCGCCGGCGGCACACCCACCCCACCCACCGCCCCCGGCAACCTCACGGTGACCGGCCGGACCGCCACCAGCGTCTCGCTCGCCTGGTCCGCCTCCACCGACGCCGACGGGGTGGCCGGCTACCAGGTCCGTCAGGGCACGACGACGGTCGCCTCGGCCAGCGGCACCTCGGCCACCGTCACCGGGCTGAGCCCCGCCACCGGGTACACCTTCACGGTCGTGGCGCTGGACCCGGCCGGCACCTCGTCGCCGCCGTCGAACGCGGTCACGGTGACCACCGACCCGGCGGCGCAGACCGACCTGGCCCGGGGTCGGCCGACCGCGCAGAGCAGCCAGACCCAGTCGTACGGCAGCGCGAACGTGGTCGACGGCAATCCGGACAGCTACTGGGAGAGCGCGAACAACGCCTTCCCCCAGTGGGTGCGGGTCGACCTCGGCGCGGCCGGCACGATCGGGCGGGTCGTGCTGCGGCTGCCCCCGGCCGCGGCCTGGTCGGCCCGGACCCAGACCCTCTCGGTGCAGGGCAGCGCCGACGGCAACGGCTGGAGCGACCTCGTCGCCTCCGCCGGCCGACGCTTCGACCCGGCCACCGGCAACCAGGTGACGCTCACGTTCCCCGCCGCCTCGGCCCGGTACGTACGCGTCCACGTCACCGGCAACACCGGCTGGCCCGCCGGGCAGCTCTCCCAGCTCGAGGTCTACACCGCCTGAACCCCGGCCTCCGTGGCGAGGCCGGGCCCCGCACCACCCCCACCACCGAGAAGAGATGAGCCCTGCCATGAACCGGAGCATCCGCGCGGAGCTGCCGCTCCCGCGCCACCGGCGCCGGCGGGCGGCGGTCGCCGCCGTGACCGCGCTCGCCACGGCGCTCGGCCTCCTGGCCGGCGCGCCCGCCGAGGCCGCCACCAGCCGGGACGCCGCCCGCGCCGCCGGTCCGGTGGTGACCCGGGCCGCCCTCGATCCGCAGCTTGTCGCCGGCCGGGGCGCCCGCGTCGCCTTCCTGGAGCAGGAGGCGGAGAACGCGGTCACCAACGGCCAGCTCATCGGCCCCGACCGCAACGCGTACACGCTGCCCTCGGAGGCGTCCGGGCGGCGGGCGGTCCGGTTGACCCCTGGCCAGCACGTCGAGTTCACCCTGCCGGCGGCGGCCAACGCGATCACGGTGCGCTACAGCATTCCCGACGCGCCCACCGGCGGTGGCATCACCGCGCCGCTGGACGTCGCCGGCAACGGCAAGCGGATCCGCACGATGACGCTGACCTCGCAGTACGCGTGGCTCTACAACCAGTACCCGTTCACCAACGACCCCGACGCGGAGCTGCTGCACCCCGACTGGTGGATCACCGAGTGCTCCTGCGTGCCGGCGGAGACCACCCCGTACCCCGTGATCCAGAAGCCCTTCCGGCCCAGCCACTTCTACGACGAGCAGCGGCTGCTGCTCGGCCGCACCTACCGGGCCGGTGACCGGATCCGGCTCACCGTCCCGGCGGGCAGCAACGCCGCGTGGACCGTCATCGACCTGCTCGACTCGGAGCTGGTCGGTCCGCCGAAGGTACGCCTGCTCGCCGCGAACGTGCTGGCCTTCGGCGCCGACCCGACGGGCCGCCGGGACGCGGCCCCCGCCATCGAACGGGCCATCGCGTTCGCCCGGCGCACCGGGCTGCCCGTCTACCTGCCACCGGGCACCTACCAGGTCAACCGGCACATCATCGTCGACGACGTGACCATCGAGGGCGCCGGCAACTGGTACACGACCGTCAAGGGCCGCGAGGTCGCCCTGCCCACTCCGGCGCCGGACGGCTCGGTGCACACCGGCGTCGGCTTCTACGGCCGGGACGCGGCCGACGGCGGCAGTCGCAACGTCCACCTCTCCGACTTCACCATCGAGGGTGACGTGCGGGAACGGATCGACACCGACCAGGTGAACGCGGTCGGTGGGGCGATGAGCGACTCGACCATCGACGGCCTGTACCTGCGCCACACCAAGGTGGGCCTGTGGTTCGACGGGCCGATGCGCAACGTACGCGTCACCGACAACATCATCGTCGACCAGATCGCCGACGCGTTGAACTTCCACACCGGCGTGACCGATTCGCTCGTCGAGAACAACTTCGTCCGGAACACCGGTGACGACGGCCTGGCGATGTGGTCGGAGCAGACGGCCAACGCGCGCAACACCTTCGCCCGCAACACCGTGCAGTCACCGGTGCTCGCCAACGGCATCGCCGTCTACGGCGGCGCCGACAACACGGTGACCGGCAACCTGATCGCCGACCCGGTACGGGAGGGCAGCGCCATCCAGGTCGGGTCCCGCTTCGGCGCGGAGCCGTTCACCGGTCACCTGCGGATCAGCGACAACACGACGGTCCGGGCCGGCACCTGGGAACTGAACTGGAAGATCGGGCTCGGCGCGATCTGGTTCTACGCCCTGGATCGCAGCATCGACGCGCGCGTCGAGGTGACCGGTGACGCGTACCTCGACAGCACCTACAACGCGGTCATGCTGGTCAGCGAGTGGGCGGTGAAGGACCTCTACTCGATCAGCGACGTGCACTTCCGCGACATCCGGGTCGACGGCACCGGCACGTCGGTGGTCAGCGCCCGTACGGCTGGCTCCGCCTCCTTCCAGAACGTCGACGCGCGGCACGTCGGGGCGGTCGGCGTCAACAACTGCGGCTCTTTCCACTTCACCCCGGCCGGTTCGGAGTTCGGCCTCACCGACCTCGGTGGCAACGACGGTGGCTGGCTCGCCGACTGGCAGTTGCCGAACACCATCACCTGCGACGACCGCCCGCCGGTGACCCCGCCACCCCCGCCCACCCCCTGGACCACCCCCTGACCGCCCCCTGACCCGGCGCCCGCCCGCCCAGTCGTGTCGATCATGAGGTTGGCGGGGGATGTGGAGATCCACTCCCCCGTCAACCTCACGATCGACGGGGACAGGCCCCCGAGGGGGTCAGGGAGTGGTGTGGGCGCTGTCGCCGGCGGTGGCGGCGAAGGCGGTGCCGCTGACCATCCGGGCGTCGTCCGAGGCGAGGAAGACCACCAGCGGCGCCACGTCCTCCGGCGCGACCCACGGCACGCCCAGCGGCGTACGGGCGCGCAGCGCCTCCACCGCGGCCGGCTCGTCCCGGGTCACGTCACCCGACGGGGTACGCCCCGCCTCGGCGAGCGCCTGCGCGTACCGGTCCTGGTGCCGGGTCAACGCCGTGTCCATCAGCCCCGGGATCACCGCGTTGACCGTGATGCCGTACGCGCCGAACTCCAGCGCCGCCGACTTCATCAGGCCGATGATGCCCCACTTCGACGCCGAGTACGCCGCGCCGAACTTGGTGCCGTGGTGGCCCTGGGTGGAGGAGGTGACGATGATCCGGCCGCCGCCACGGCGCAGCAGCAGCGGCGCGAAGACCCGCAGCACGTTTGCCGTACCGGTCAGGTTCACGTCGATCTGGTCGTGCCAGTCGGGGTCGGTCATCTCCAGCAGCGGCTTGAACGCCTGGATGCCGGCGTTGGCGAAGACGATGTCCACCCCGCCCCACACGTCACTGACCCGGTCGGCGGCCGCCCGCACCTGCCGGACGTCGCGCTGGTCGGCGGTGAGCGCAAGCCAGCGCCGCCCGTACGCCTCGACCTGCCGGCCCGTCTCGTCGAGGTCCGCGCCGGTGGCCGGCGGGTAGTCCAGGATCGGGCTCACCGGCCCCGCGATGTCCACTCCGGCGACGTCGGCGCCGGCCCGGGCCAACGCGACCGCGGCAGCCCGCCCGATGCCGCGCGCCGCACCGGTGACCACGGCGACGCGCCCGTGCAGCGGCGTGCTGCTCCCCGCCTCGTCCACCGTGCTCTCCTCTCCTTCACCGACCCGTACCCTCCGCTACTGCGGCGCCTCCGGCCCGAGCAGCCGGATCTCCTCGATGTCCAGCGCGGCCTGGAGGTCACGCAGCACGACGTCGTCGATCTCGTTGGCGTCACGCATCCGGGTGATCTCCCGGCGTTTGTGCTCGATCAGGCCCAGCCGCAGCTGCCGCTCCCGCTCGCTGGCCCGTGGCGGGCCCCCCTCCTGCTCCGCGCTCTGGATGTCCTCGAGGAGGGCCTCGTAGTCCGTGCGGACCCGACCCGCCACGTCGTCGTCCGCGCCGACCCGCGCGGCAATCTCCGGCAACGCCGACAACCCCGCCTGTCCGGCCCGTACGCGGGCCCGCCGCACCTCCTCGAAGCGCTTCGGATCCCCGGTGAGGCCCGCCCAGCGGATGATCAGCGGCAGGGTGGTGCCCTGAACCAACATGATCGCCAGGATCGCCGTGGCGGTGCAGAAGATGATCAGATCTCGCTCCAGGACCTGGTGCCCGTGTGCGGTCAGCGGGACGGCCAGTGCGGCCGCGAGCGAGACCGCGCCGCGGAATCCGGTCCAGGTGGCGACGATCCGGATCCGGTACCCCACCCGGGCAGCGCGCTGCGACTCGCGGCGGTCGACCGCGCGCAGGGCGTACGGAGACAGGAGGATCCACGCGCCCCGGGTCAGCACCACCACCAGCGTCACGACCGTCGCGATGACCGCCGCCCGCCCGAAGGAGACGCTGGTGACGCTGCGGATCGCCCGGGGAATCTGCATTCCGAGCAGCACGAAGAGCGCGCCGTTGATCAGGAACGTGGAGAGGTCCCAGAAGGAGAACGCCACCAGCCGGGAACGGGCCCGGATCACCCGCGGCCCGGCGTACGAGAGCACCAGCCCGGCCACCACCACCGCCAGTACGCCGCTCGCGTGCGCCTGCTCGGCCAGCAGGAACGCGGCGAACGGGGTCAGCACGCTGAGCGCTCCCTCGCGCATCGGGTCGTCGATGCGGCGGCGCGCCAGCACCACCAGACCGCTGACGACCAGCCCGGCGACGATGCCACCGACGAACGAGAGGCTGAACTCCCCGGCCAGTTCCAGCGCCGACGGCACGGTGCCGCCGGCGAGCAGGCCGACGGTGACGGAGAAGAGCACCAGCGCCGTACCGTCGTTGATCAGGCTCTCCGCGTGCAGGGTGGTGAGCAGCCGGCGCGGCATTCGCTTGGCGAGGCCGGAGACCGCGGCGGCGTCGGTGGGGGCCAGCACGGCGCCGAGCACCCAGGCCGCCGCCGGATTGACGCCGAGCGCCTGCGCGGCGAACGACACGGTGAGCATCGTGAGCCCCACCAGCACCACGGCGAGCAGGCTGATGACGACCAGGTTGGCGCGGATCTCGCGCAGGCTGGTCGTCAGGGCCTCCCGGTAGAGGATCGCCGGCAGGAAGAGCACCAGCACCACCTCGGGCTGGAGCACCACGTGCGACAGCGGCGGGATCAGGGCCAGCAGCGCGCCCATGCCGATGAGCAGGACCGGCGGCGCGACCCGGTACCGACCACCGATGGTGGTTCCGACGATCACGGTGACGGCCAGCACCACGAGAAGCACCAGCCCCTCCACGTAGCACCCCCCGCCGTCGCCGCGGTGACCGTTCCGTCACCACTGTGGCGGTTGGGCACGGGTCGGGGAGGCCGAACGGGCGCAGCGCGCGGCGGATCACCGGTGCGGGTGCGGGGCTCGGTGGGGACGGGGAGGTCAGCGTCGCGCGCGCCCCGGCGGCCGGTACGGGGCCGGGACGGGTTCGAAGCCCGGCGGGACGGTCAGCAGAACCAGCCGTCCTGGACCCAGCCGCGTCGGTTGATGTGCCCGTAGGCGAAGCCGTAGACGTAACCGCCGCTGCGCGGCCCCTCGACGAGGAACGTCTGGCCCTGGTACAGGGTGCCCATCCAGGCGCCGTTGGGTTGGGTACGGACGAAGAGGTCGACCGCGCAGACGGTCTCCCGCTCGCCGACCGTGCCGTACGCGGCCCGCGCCGGGGTAGCGGCGACGCTCGCGACCAGCGCGGCGGCGGTGACGACGACGCCCGCGCGCCGAAGCGCTCTCACCACGAGTCGTACCCCCCGACGCACTCGATGCGCAGATAGCCCCAGTCGTTCGGACCGAAGTCGAAGGAGGCGGCCCAGCCGTTGTAGACGGGGTGGGCGCCCGGCGTGTGGCCGATCTTGTCGCCGTGGCCCAGCACCCGCTTCAGCCCCACCGGCCCGCGGGCGGAGTCGTAGTTCGCGTAGAAGCTGGCGCTCTGGCAGCTGACGACGGCGTGCCGGGGCACGACCGGATCGGCGTGGGCGGCGCCCGCCCCGAGCGGAACCGACAGCACGGCCGCCACGGCCACGGCGGCGGCGCGCAGGAGCGTTCCCGGCATCGAGCCTCCCTCTTCGCGCGGACTCGCCGACGCTACCAAACCGATCCAGATTCATCTATCCAGCGGCGTGTCATCTTGGTCAATGCCGCCACGGCGGCGGGGCGCCCGGACATAGGGTCGCGGTAAGGGCAGGCTCGGTACCGCCGGCTGGGGGGCACGTGACGGCTGCGGAACGACGACGCACACCGGCGCAGCCGTGGCCGGACGTGGACTCCGTCGAGCGGGTGGCCAGCGGGGCCTGCCGCGACCTGCCGCCGGAGCTCGGGCCGGACGCCGTGGGCGTGCTCGAGGGCCGCACGTTCATGTTCTCCAACGCCTCGGGGGACGTGCCGAAGGGCACCATCGGTGGGCTGGTGCACGACGACACCCGCTTCCTCGACCGGTGGGAACTCACCCTCGACGACGCGCCGCTGCTGGTGCTGGGCTCCGGAACCGTCGACCCGTTCTCCGCCGCCTTCTTCCTCGCCAACACCGAGCTGCCGGACCTGCCGCCGAACCGGGTGGGCGTCCGTCGGCAACGGTTCGTCGGCGACGGCATGTACGAGCGCATCGAGCTGCGGTACTTCGGCTCCGACCCGGTCGAGCTGCGGCTGCGGCTCGCCGTGGGCACCGACTTCGCCGACCTGTTCGAGATCAAGGAGTCCGGCCGGGACCGCTCCCCGCAGATCGTCCGCCGGCACGAGCGGGACGGCTCCTCGCTCTGCTTCGCCTACCGCAACGGCAGCTACTACGCCCTGGTGCGGGTGGAGGCCGAGCCGGCGGCGACCGAGGTCGACGGGGACTCGCTCGTCTGGCACCTGCGACTGTCCCGAGGTGAGGCGTGGCGGTGCGAGCTGCGGGTGCCCCTGCACTGCGGCGAAGAGCAGTTCCAGCCGGCCGCCCGCAGCTTCGGCGACGTCTTCGAGCGTGACGCCGAGGACCCCTCGGCCCGCTGGCTGGCCTCCGTGCCGAGGCTGGACGCCGGCTCGGACCGGATGGTCGCGATGTACCGCAAGTCCGCCGCCGACCTGGCGTCGATGCGCCTGGAGAAGCGCATCCGGGGCGAGCCGGTGGTGCTGCACGCCGCCGGGCTGCCCTGGTTCATGACCGTGTTCGGCCGGGACACGTTGATCACCGGCTACCAGACCGTCGCGCTCGGCAACGCGATGGCGCGGGGGACGCTGCTGGTGCTCGCCACCCATCAGGCGCAGGATCACGACGACTTCACCGACCGGGAGCCCGGGAAGATCTTCCACGAGTTCCGCAGCGGCGAGCTGACGCAGCTCGGCTTGAAGCCCTACCAGCCCTACTACGGCGGCGCCGACACCACCGCGCTCTGGCTCGTCCTGCTCTCCGAGTACTGGCGCTGGACCGGTGACGAGGAGCTGGTGCAGCAGCTGTGGCCGAACGCCCTGGCCGCCCTGCGCTGGATCGACGAGTTCGGGGACCTGCACGGTCACGGCTACGTCGGCTACGCGACCCGGTCCCGGGAGGGGCTGGGCAACCAGTGCTGGCGGGACTCGCCCGACGGGGTGCAGTTCGCCGACGGGACCATTCCGGTACTGCCGATCGCCACCTGCGAGACGCAGGGCTACACGTACGACGCGAAGATCCGCATGGCGGAGCTCGCCGACGGGCCGATCCGGGACCCGGCCTCGGCGCAGCGGCTGCGCGCCGAGGCGGCGGCGCTGCAGGAGCGGTTCGACCGCGACTTCTGGGTGCCGGAGCGCGGCGGCTACTACGCGGTCGGCCTGGACGGCGACGGCCGCCAGATCGACTCGATGACGTCGAACATGGGCCATCTGCTCTGGAGCGGCATCGTGCCACCGGAGCGGGCGCGGCTGGTGGCCGCCCAGCTGATGTCCGACGAGATGTTCTCCGGCTGGGGCGTACGCACGCTCTCCACCGCGGAGAGCGGCTACAACCCCATCGGCTACCACGTCGGCACCGTCTGGCCGCACGACAACTCGATCATCGCGGCCGGGCTCGCCCGCTACGGCCAGCACGAGGCGGCGCAGCGCATCGTCGAGGCCATGATGGAGGCGTCCGCCTACTCCGAGCACCGGTTGCCCGAGGCGTTCTCCGGCTACGACCGCAGGTTCGGGCGGCGGCCGGTCCCCTACCCCACGGCGTGCAACCCGCAGGCCTGGGCCAGCGGAGCCCCGCTGCTCTTCCTGCGTACGCTGCTCGGGCTGGAGGCGGTCGACGGCCGGCTGGTCCTGGCGCCGCACCTCCCGGAGTCGTTCGGCCCGATCCGCCTGCTCGGCGTTCCGGCGTTCGGCCGCCGCTGGGACCTGCACGCCGAGGGCTCCCACGGCGAGGTACGCCCCGCCGAATGACCGGGCGGCCGCTCCCGTCGGCCCGGTACGTCACCCGGCCGGCTGGACCCCCCGCCACAGCTCGTTGAAGGCGGTGCTGTCGAAGAAGGCGGTCCCGTCGACCACCTTGCCGTCGCGGAAGGTCAGGAACCACGCGACCGTGTCGGAGTAGGCGTCCCCGGCTACCGTGACACCGGCGCCGTCCCAGATCACCACCACCGTGTCGGCGTCCTCGTAAATCGCCCGCACGGTCACCGGACGGAACGGGCTGTCGGCGCCGAACCGGGCGTCGAAGGGCCGCAACGCCTGCTCGACGAACTCCTCCGCGGACCGGTAGACGCGGGAGGCCGCCGAGTTGCCGGTGATCTCCCAGCGCATCTCCGGGGCGAAGAGGTAGGTGATGCCGGCGGAGCCGGCGGACCAGTCCGCGAAGGCCCGGGAGACGATGTCCCGGTTCGCTGCCATGACGTCACCACCCCTCCACGGGCCCGACCACCGGCGGCCCGCGACCGCGCCGCGGCGTCGGGCTCCCCGCCACCTTATCGAGCCGACCGCCGCGAATCCGAGCATTCCCGGCGCCTCCCGCCGCCGTCGGGCCTTGCCGCTCCGATCGATCCGGATCGGCGTGCCGACCCCGAGGCGGGCACGGAGCCCCCGGCGATCACCGCGTGCGTGAGAGTCGTCATAACGGCTGGACGACTGTCCGTACCGGGCTGTTAACCTCTTGCGCAGGTCATGAGTGCCAGCGTCAAGCCCCGGCTTGCTGGCCGGCAACCCTCCTCCGCGGTGGGGTGCCCCGGGTGAGGACCGGGCACCGGAGTCGATCCGGTGCAAGCGTGGCCTGGTTCCCAGGTCAGCAACGACCTAGGAGAGCCAATGTCGTTCCCGCACCCCATCTCGGTCGGTCTCCCCGCGTCCGTTCGGCGGCCCCGGCCGCCGGCGCTGACCCGACGCCGGCACGTCGACATGATGTGGGTGTGCAGCGCCGGCTGTCCCGCCGGCGCGCGGCGCTGACCGCGACCTCTCCCGCCAGTCCGAACTTCCCACCGGTGTGCCCGTCCGGCGCACCGTCGGCGGCGCACGTCCGTGCCCCGCCGCTTACCGACACCCGGAGACACCTGTGCGATTCCTTCCTTCCCTGACCCGGTTGGTCGCCGTCGGCGCGGTCGCGATCCTCGGCGCCGCCACCCTCACCGCCTGCGGCGACGACTCCTCCGCCGGCGCGGAGAACCCGTACGACCTGCTCCAGCCGGGGGTGCTGCGCGCCGGCACGCTCAGCGACGCCCCGCCGAACGTGTACCTGAAGGACGGCAAGTTCACCGGCTTCGACAACGACCTGCTCAGCGCGGTCGCCGCGAAGATCGGCCTGAAGGTGGAGTTCGTGGGCACCGACTTCTCCGCGCTGCTCGCCCAGGTCAACAACCACAAGTTCGACGTGGGCAGCTCCTCGATCACCATCACCGAGGCCCGCAAGAAGACTGTGGACTTCGGCAACGGGTACGACTTCGGCTACTTCGGACTCGACGTCCCCGCCGGCTCGTCGATCAAGAGCTTCGACGAGCTGACCGGGAAGCGGGTCGTCGTCGTGCAGGGCACCGTCCAGGACGACTACGCCAGCGGCAAGGGGCTCGACCCGGTGCGGGTGCCGGACTACAACGGCGCGATCAACCAGCTCAAGGCCGGCACCGCGGACGCCTGGATCGCCCCGGCCGAGATCGGCGAGACCTCGGCCGCGGAGAGCGGCGGGAAGATCACCGTGGCCGCGAAGCTGCTCAGCCCCGCACCGACAGCGTACGCGGTGGCGAAGGGGAACGACGCCCTGCGCAAGGCGCTCGACAAGGGCCTCGACGAGGTGATCGCCGACGGCACGTGGAGCCGGCTGCAGGCCCAGTACTACCCGGGCCGGCCGATCCCCGCGGACTTCAAGCCGGGCAGCGGCACCGTGGCGGTCCCGGCCGCGCCGACCGCGTCCGCGTCGGCCACGTCCTGACGGTACGACGAGACGAGCGAGCGGAACGGTAGGAGAGGCGAGACATGGATCCGTTGCGCACCCTGTGGGAGACGTTCTTCGACTGGGAGTCGATGCGCGAGGCTCTGCCCGAGATGCTCACCGTCGGGCTGCCCAACACGCTGATCCTCGCGGTCTCCGCCGCTCTGCTCGGCTCGGTGCTGGGCATGCTGCTGGCGATCGCCGGCATCTCCCGCACCCGGTGGCTGCGCTGGCCGGCGCGGGTCTACACCGACGTGTTCCGGGGGCTGCCGGCCGCCGCGACCATCCTGCTGATCGGCGTCGGCCTGGCGCCGCTCGGTATGCAGGTGTGGGGCCCGAACCCGTACCCGCTGGGCATTCTGGCGCTCTCCCTGATCGCCGCCGCCTACATCGGAGAGATCTTCCGCTCCGGCATCCAGTCGGTGGAGGCGGCCCAGTTGGAGGGTGCCCGGGCGTTGGGCTTCTCCTGGGGCGAGGCGATGCGGATGGTGATCATCCCGCAGGGCGTACGCCGGGTCCTGCCGGCCTGGGTCAACCAGCTCATCGCGCTCATCAAGGACTCCAGCCTGGTCTACTTCCTCGGTCTGGTGGCCAGTCAGCGGGAGCTGTTCCGGATCGGGCAGGACTACGCGGCCACCACCGGCAACGAGTCGGCCCTGCTGCTGGCCGGTCTCTTCTACCTGGCGCTGACCGTGCCGCTGACCCACGTGGTCAACGCGATCGACGCCCGGCTGCGGCACGGCCGGCTCGCCACCCAGCTGGCCGACGAGATCGACGACGCCGACCTGGCCCTGCCGGGCGCGGCGGGAGGGAGCGGGCGATGACCGTCGACATCAGCACCTCGGTCAGCCTGGCCGTACGCGACGTCCATCTGGCCTTCGGGTCCAACCGGGTGCTCCGCGGGGCGGACCTGGACGTCGCCCGGGGCGGCACGGCCTGCGTCATCGGGCCGTCCGGCTCCGGCAAGTCGACGCTGCTGCGGACGATCAACCGGCTCATCGAGCCGGACCGCGGCGACGTGCTGCTCGACGGGCGCAGCGTGCTCGCCGACGACCCGGACGCGCTGCGCCAGCGGATCGGGATGGTCTTCCAGCAGTTCAACCTCTTCCCGCACATGAGCGTGCTGCGCAACGTGACCCTGGCGCTGCGTCGGATCAAGAAGCTGCCCGAGGAGGAGGCGGTGGCGCTCGCCCGGACCCAGCTGGAGCTGGTCGGGCTGGCCGGCAAGGCGGACGCGCGTCCCGGGCACCTCTCGGGCGGGCAGCAACAGCGGGTCGCGATCGCCCGTGCGCTGGCGCTGCAGCCGCAGGTGATGCTCTTCGACGAGGCGACCAGCGCGCTCGACCCGGAGCTGGTCAAGGGGGTGCTCGGGGTGATGGCCGACCTCGCCTCCGCCGGCATGACCATGGTGGTGGTGACCCACGAGATGGGCTTCGCGCGGGAGGTGGCCGACACGGTGGCCTTCATGGACCACGGCGTGGTGCTGGAGTCCGGTGAGCCGGCGGCCGTCTTCGAGGCGGCCGAGCACCCGCGGCTGCGCCGGTTCCTGGCCCAGGTGCTCTGAGAGACTGTCGGGAAACCCTGCGGCGGCTGCGGCGGGCCCAGCCGACGACCGGCGGCGTTGGAGATTCGTCCGGATACAACACCGGTATCCGGACGGATCTCCGCCTTGCCGGATCACCGCCTGGACTCCGCCTCGCTCGCCCCGGGGTTTCCCGACAGTCTCTGAGCCGCGCCGTCGCCGGCGCCGCCGGTCGCCTCCGCAAGGTGCTGCCTGAGCGTTCCGCGACCGCTCAGTCGGGTAGCACCTGCGTAACGTAGCGGCGGGCCAGCGTCGCCACCACCTCGTCCGGGTCGGCCGCCCAGACGTCGGCGTTGAAGATCTCCACCTCGATGTCACCGGTGTAGCCGGCCCGCTCGACGGCGCGGCGCAGCAGCGGGAAGTCGATGTGCCCGTCGCCCATCATGCCCCGGGAGAGCAGGGCGTCCGGCGGCAGTGGGGTGATCCAGTCGCAGACCTGGAAGCCGGCGATGCGGCCCCGGGCGCGAGCGATCTGGCCGAGGACGTCCGGGTCCCACCAGACGTGGAACGTGTCGACCACCACGCCCACCTGCTCGGCGGGGAACCGCTCGGCCAGGTCGAGCGCCTGCCCGAGGGTGGAGAGCACCCCACGGTCGGCGCAGAAGATCGGGTGCATGGGCTCCAGGGCCAGCCGTACGCCCCGTCGGGCCGCGTACGGCGCCAGCTCGGCGATCCCGTCGGCCATCCGGTCCCGGGCGCCGGCCAGGTCACGGGAGCCCTCCGACAGCCCGCCGACCACCATGACCAGGCAGGCCGCCGCCAGCTCCGCGGCCTCGTCGATGGCGCGCCGGTTGTCGTCGAGCGCCTGCCGCCACCGCTGCGGGTCGGCGGCGGTGAGGAATCCGCCGCGGCACAGCGAGGAGACCCGCAGGCCGGCGTCGGCGACGAGCCGGGCGGCGGCGGGCACGCCGATCTCCTGCACCGGCTCCCGCCACAGCCCGACCGCCGGCAGGCCGGCCCGTACGCAGCCGGCGACCGCCTCGGCGACCGACCACCGTTCGGTGGTCCGCTGGTTGAGCGACAGCCGGGCCAGCCGGGGGTCACCGGGGATCGGGGTCGGCACCCCGGCCGGCCGGCCGGACGGCACGTCGAGAGTGTCCATGGTGGAGAGCGCGTCGGTCATCGGGGCACTCCGGCGACGTCGAGGAACGCCCGCAGCCTTGCGGCGGCGAGGTCGGGGTCGGGCAGCAGCCGGGCGTCGTCGGCGAGCCGGACCAGCTCGGCCAGGTGAAGCACGGACCGGGCGCTCTGCAGGCCACCCACCATGGTGAAGCCGGGCTGGTGGCCGCAGAGCCAGGCGAGGAACGCGATGCCGGTCTTGTAGTACCAGGTCGGGGCGGCGAAGAGATGCCGGGCCAGCGGGAGCGTCGGTGCGAACGTCTCGTCGTACCGCGCCGGGTCGCCCGCGTCGAGGGCCTGCAACGCGGCCGAGGCGGCCGGGGCGATGGCGGCGAAGACGCCGAGCAGGGCGTCGCTGTGGTGCGTACCGTCGCCCCGGATCAGCTCCGGGTAGTTGAAGTCGTCGCCGGTGTAGAGGCGGACGCCGGCCGGCAGGGCCGCCCGTAGCCTCCGTTCGTGCCCGGCGTCGAGCAGCGACACCTTGATCCCGTCGACCTTGCCCGCGTACCCCCCGACGAGGTCGAGCAGCGCGGCGGTGGCGGCCGGCACCTCCGGCGAGCCCCAGTAGCCGTCCAGGGCCGGGTCGAACATCGGGCCCAGCCAGTGCAGGATCACCGGGCCGGAGACCTCGTCGAGCAGCGGAGCGTACACCTTGGCGTAGTCCTCGGGGCCGCGAGCCAGCCGGGCGAGCTGGCGGCTGGCCATCAGGATGACCTGTGCCCCGCTCGCCTCCACGACCTCGATCTGGGTGCGGTAGGCGGCGGTGACCTCGTCGAGCGAGGCGAGGTCGGCCGGGGCGTGGTCGGTGCCGGCGCCCGCGGCGATCCGGCCGCCCGCCTCCCGGGCGGCCGCGGCGCTGCGCGTGATGAGCTCGCGGGTGCTGGCCCAGTCCAGGCCCATGCCGCGCTGGGCGGTGTCCATCGCCTCGGCGACCCCCAGCCCGTAGGACCAGAGGTGCCGGCGGAACGCCAGGGTGGCCTCCCAGTCGACGACCGCCGGCGCGCCGGGGGTGTTGTCGCCGAGCGGGTCGGCGACCACGTGCGCGGCGGCGAAGGCGATCCGGGAGGTGATCGGCCCGGCGGGCCGGGACCAGCCGACCGGCTCGGCCAGCCGGCGCTGCTCCACGGTCCCGTCCGGACGGGGCAGCCGCACGGTGCTCACGCCGTCAGCTCCGGCAACTCGACGCGGCGCCCCTCCCGGGAGGAGCGGAGCCCGGCGTCGGCGAGCTGCACCCCACGGGCGCCGGAGAGCAGGTCGTACGGGTTCGGCGCGTCCTCCACGACGTGCCGCACGAACTGTTCCCACTGGGCCTTGAAGCCGTTGTCGAGCACGGCGTTGTCCGGCACCTCCTGCCACTCGTCACGGAAGTGCCGGGTCTCCGCGACATCCGGGTTCCAGACCGGTTTCGGGGTGACCGTGCGGTGCTGGACCCGGCAGCGGTGCAGCCCCGCCACCGCGCTGCCCTCGACGCCGTCGACCTGGAACTCCACCAGCTCGTCCCGGTTGATCCGGACCGCCCAGGACGAGTTGATCTGGGCGATCACCCCGCCGTCGAGCTCGAAGATGGCGTACGCGGCGTCGTCGGCGCTCGCCTCGTACCGCTGGCCCTGCTCGTCCCACCGGTGCGGCACGTGCGTGACCACCCGGGCGGTGACGGCCCGTACCCGCCCGAAGAGGTTCTCCAGCACGTAGTTCCAGTGCGGGAACATGTCCAGCGCGATGCCGCCACCGTCCTGCGCCCGGTAGTTCCAGCTGGGCCGCTGGGCCGGCTGCCAGTCGCCCTCGAAGACCCAGTAGCCGAACTCGCCGCGTACGGACAGGATGCGGCCGAAGAAGCCGCCGTCGACCAGTCGCTTGAGCTTCAGCAGGCCCGGCAGGTAGAGCTTGTCGTGCACCACGCCGTTCTTCACCCCGGCCCGGCGCGCGTGCCGGGCGAGTTCGAGCGCGCCGGCCAACGACTCGGCGCTCGGCTTCTCGGCGTAGACGTGCCGGCCGGCGTCCATCGCCTTGATGAGCGCCTTCTCCCGGATCTGGGTCAGCTGGGCGTCGAAGTAGACCGGGTAGTCGGGGTCGGCCAGAGCGGCGTCCAGGTCGGTCGTCCATCGGGGAAGGTCGTGCCGCTGCGCGATCTCACCCAGCTTGGTGGCGTTCCGCCCGACGAGCAGCGGCTCGAGCTGCACCCGGGTGCCGTCGGAGAGCGCCACCCCGCCCTGCTCCCGGATGGCGAGGACGGATCGGACGAGATGCTGCCGGTAGCCCATCCGGCCGGTCACCCCGTTCATCACCACGCCGAGCTTGCGAGCGGCCATCGACGACCTCCTTGGGAAAGCGCTTACCGAGACGGTAGGGCAGAGCGCGCCGCCGGTGCAAGCCCCGTCCACATCGGCCGGTCACCGCCGGTGCCGATCGGCCCCGGTGGATGGGAGAAGCCCAGCTCATCAGGGTTTGACGACGCGATCGGCCGGTTCCTACGCTGGCTGCGGACGATTTCCGTCCGACGCCCGCGGGAAAGGACGGTGTCGTGACCGGTTCCGTCACGCTGCACGACGTGGCTCGGCGCGCCGGCGTCTCGCTGGCCACCGCCTCGCGTGCGCTCAACGGCAGCGCCAACCGGGTGGTGGGCGAGGAGCTGCGCGAGCGCGTACTGCGCGCGGCGGCGGAGCTGCGCTACTCCCCCAACGCCCACGCCCAGGCGATGGCCCGCGGACGCACCAACATCGTCGGTCTGTCGCTGCACGACATCGCCGACCCCTACTTCTCCGCCGTCGCCGCCGGCGTGATGCGGGCGGCCGAGGCGCACGGCCTGCTGGTCACCATGGCGAGCACCGAGCGGCGCCCGGGGGCCGAGACCGACTACGTGGGGGCGTTCCGCCGGCACTGGGCCAGCGTGGTCGTCGTGGTCGGCAGCCGCACCGACGACCGGGCGGCCACCGACCAGCTCGCCGAGGAGCTCGCCGCGTTCGAGGCCGAGGGCGGGCGCGCGGTCGCCGTCAGCCAGCCCCGCCTGCCGGTGGACACCATCTCCATCGACAACCACGCGGGCGCGCGCGACCTCGGCCACGCCCTGCACGACCTCGGGCACCGGCGGTTCGCGGTGCTCGCCGGCCCGACCGACCTGCTCACCGCGAGCGAGCGCGTCGCCGGCTTCCGGGAGGCGCTCGCCCACCACGGCGGCCGGCTCGCCGCTGAGCACGTCGTGTCCGGGCCGTTCACCCGCGACGGCGGGTACGCGGCCATGCAGCGCCTGCTCGACCGGAGCCCGGACGTGACAGGCGTCTTCGCGGTCAACGACGTGATGGCGGTGGGCGCGATGGCGGCGCTGCGCGACCGGGGCGTCGAGCTGCCGGGCGGCATGGCGATCGCCGGCTTCGACGACATCGCCACGCTCCGGGACGTCAACCCGGGGCTGACCACCGTGCGGATCCCGCTGGAGGAGATCGGCGCGCTCGCCGTCCGGATGGCGCTCGACGACGGCGTGGCGCGACCCCGGGTGCACCGGGTGGCCGGCGAGGTCGTCGTACGCGCCAGCACCCCCCGCCTGCCCCAGCCCCGTTGACCATGAGGTTTGCGGGGCCCACGAAGATCGACTCGGCCGCCGACCTCATGATCGACGACGGGGCGGCCACGGAAGGCGGCCAGGTGGGGGCGGCGGTGTGCCGCCGCCCCCACCTGATGGTCAGAGCGCCGGGGTGCCGCGCACCGTGAGGTCACGCAGCCGACCGACGTTGTCGAAGGAGCCGAAGCCCACCCGACCCGAGTCGAACGTGGTGTCCCGGGCCGTCATGAGCGGATCCTTCGACCCGTCGACGTAGACCGCGATCTCGCCGGTGGCCGGCAGGTGCCGGACCCGGACGTCGTGCCAGTCGGCGTCGACGACGGCCGGGGCGGCGCCCCGGGACCGGCCGTTCCACTGGTAGTCGATCCGCTCCCGGTCAGCATTGTTGACCTTGAAGATGCCGTTGTGCGGCAGGATCGTGTTGTCCGTGGAGAGGTGCGCGTAGTAGAACTCCGTGTCCGAGCGGTAACCGAAGACGATGATCACATCCCGGTTGGTCACCTCGACCGGAGTGTCCAGCCGCACCTTCGCGGTGATGTCCACCGCCGCGAACTCCGGGCCCGCGGTCAGCACCGCGTACTCGAAGGGGCGGCGCGGGCCGGGCCGCTGCACGCCCGCCTCGGCCAGGATGACCTCCTTTCCGGTGAACCGCCACTTCCCCGGCGTGACGGGCCGCCAGTTCGTCGGACGCATCGTGTCCCGGACCTTCGTCGTGCCGGGCTGCCCGTCGGCGAACTCGCGGGTGCCGGTCACCTTCCAGATCTTTCCGTTCGCCTTGGCCAGGATGTAGAGCTCGCCCTGTGCGTCGGTGCCGAAGCGCAGGTCGACCCGGTTCGGGTCACCCGGCGCGCCCGGGCCGGAGAGGTCCTGCATCCGCACCGCCGCGCCGGCGGCGTCGAAGAGGGCCAGCCGGTGGATCGGGGCGAGCCCGCCCCCACGCCGCATCTGCTTCGCCTCGGTGTACAGCACCCGGCCGTCGACCAGGTCACCGAAGACGTACTTGCCGCGCAGCGCCGGCACGTCCCGGCCCCGGTAGACGAACCCACCGGCCACCGCGACCCCCACGTCCGAGGTGCAGTTCCAGCCCGGCGCCGGATCATGGTCGTACGCCGCCACCGGGTAGGTGTAGCCGTACTGCTCGTCGTCGGCCGGGAGCGGGAAGATCTTGTCGCAGGGCGCGGTCGACGTCTTGTCGAAGAGGAACGCCCCCTCGCGCTCGCTCCAGCCGAAGTTGTCGCCGGCGCGCACCTCGTAGATCGCCTCGATGGCGTGCTCGCCGATGTGACCCAGGTACATCTTGCCGGTCTGCCGGTCCCAGCTGAACCGGTGCGGGTCCCGGAAGCCGACCGCGTAGATCTCGCCGAGCGCCCCCTCCCGCCCGACGAACGGGTTCGACGGCGGGACGCCGTAGCGCCCGCTCGCGGCGTTGGTGCCCAGCGGGTCGATCCGCAGCAGCTTGCCGTGCGGCAGGGCGAGGTTCTGCGGGTCGGTGTTGCGCACGCCCAGCCCGCCGTCGCCGACGGCGAGGTAGAGCATGCCGTAGTCCGGGCCGCGCTTCTTCGCCGCCGGATTGAAGTTGATCTCCTGGATGCCGTGCACCTGACCGCCGAAGCCGATCCGCAGCACCTCCCGGCGGGTGCCGGCGAAGGTGTCGGCCGCCGGGTCGCTCGCCGTCCACTCGGTGATGATGCCGTGGAAGATGGTGCCGGTCTGCGACCAGTCCGGCACCTCGGTGGCGAGCGACGCCTGCTCGGTGTGGACGGTGTAGAACTTGCCGCTGCGCTTGAAGTCGGGGTGGAAGGCCACGTAGCCGAAGCCCTGGCCGAGACCCCGGCCGGAGAAGAACTTCGGCGCGAAGGTCGCCGCGACGTCGAGATAGACGTGCGGCACGCCGTTCTCGACGACGTAGAGCTTGCCGTTGAGGTCGGGCACGGCCCGGCGACCGGAGCCGTCGGGGATCTCCATGATGGTGTTGATCCGGGCCTGCCGCATGAGCCGCGCGTCGGTCGGCGCGGGCGTCGGCTCGGACTTCGGGAACGACGTGTACTCGCTGAGCACGAGCCCGAGGCGGCTCTGGGTCTGTGCCTCGGGCACCGGATCGTAGATCGGGTCGGCGGCGCGGGCGGGCGCCGCGGCCACCAGCGACAGGGTGAGCGCGGCGGTCGCGAGCGCCGCCGTGGTCACCGATCTGCGCAGGCGGCGAGTGGAGATGCGCACAGGTCACTCCATTCTCGAGGGGGACGGGAGGTGGATCAGCGTCGGTGGGTCATGTGCCGGTACTGCCGTTCGATCTCCCGCGCGTCGAGCGCCCGGTCGAGGAACATCAACGAGTCCATCCGGCAGTCGCACGGGTTCTGCTCCCGGTTGTCCTGCGGATAGCTGCCGCCGATCTTGATGCCGCGCGGGTCGGAGGCGGTGGTGACGTGCGGGCCCGGGCCGGCGACGAGCCACGGGTCGTCGGTACGGGTGTAGAAGCCGGCCAGCGGCACACCGTCGCGGTAGAGCGCCATCGCGCCGGTGCCGAAGTCGAACGTGGCGCTGAGGTGCACCCACCGCCCGGCGGGCAGCAGCGTGCGCCAGTCCTGCGCGGCGGCGAACGTCTGGGAGTTGCCCCCGTCGAGCCGCCGGCCGAGCGCGACCAGCCGCAACTCCCCGTTCACGTCGATCAGCTCCAGCAGGGCCCGTACGCCGTGCCCGTCGGAGTCGCCGGTCAGCACCCCGGCCAGCCCGATGGCGTTGTAGCGATCGGCCGGGTCGGTCGTGTTCGAGTTCGGCTTCGGTTCGGTCATCTCGACCTTGAACCAGCCCATCACCGTGGTGCCGGCGACGGCGTTGAACGCGCGCAGCGTACGCACGCCGCTCGCCGAGTAGATGCCGGCCTTCCAGTCGTCGTTGCCGGCGACCGTCGGCTCGACCTGCCGGGTCTGCAACGCCCGGCCGCTGCCGGCGTAGGCGCGGTCCCGCACGCGCATCTCCGCCGCGCCGTTCACCAGCTCGATCTCGGTGCCGGAGCGCCCCTGGTCGCGTTCCAGCGCCTCGTCGCCGGGGACCGGATGATCGAAGTCGTAGAAGGCGACCAGGTCGTCTCGTAGGGACGGGTGGACGTCGCGCGGGCCGGCCCGGAAGGCCGACGCGGGTGGCGCGGCGACACCGGCCAGCACCCCGGCCGCCAGCACGGCGGCGGTGGCGGCGGCGACGCGTCCTGCTCTGGACATCGCGTACACCTCTCTGTGCCACGAACCTCGTCGGTCCGGTCCCGGTAAACGCTTACCCCGGTGACCGGACCTCGCTATGTCGATGGTGCGGTGGTGCCGTACGGGCCGGCCGTCAGCGCTTCGGAACGACCGGGGGCTCGGCGGGCCGGCCGCCGAGGTAGAGCTCGCCGAGCTGCGGGTCCGCCAGCAGCTCCGGCGCGGGACCGGAGATGTGCACCCGGCCCAGGTCGAGTACGCAGCCCAGATCGGCGGTCTCCAGTGCCCGGCGGGCGTTCTGCTCGACGAGCAGCACGGCGGTGCCCGCGTCGCGCATCCGCACGACCTGCTCGAAGACGGTCGCCGTGGCCTTCGGGTCCAGGCCCATGGACGGCTCGTCGAGCAGCACGACCTTCGGGTCCACCATCAGCGACCGGGCGAACTCGACCTGCTTCTGCTGGCCGCCGGAGAGCAGCCCGGCGAGGCTCCCCCAGCGCTGCGCCACCACCGGGAAGAGCTCCTTGACGAACTCGGCCCGGCGGGCGACCCGGGTCTTGTCGCGCAGCGTGTAGCCGCCGAGCAGGACGTTCTCGGCCACGGTCATCTCGCGGAACACGCTGTGCCCCTGCAGCACGTGCGCGACGCCCGCGGCGAGCATCGCCTGCGGCCCCTGACCGGTCACCTCCCGGCCGCCGACGAGGATCCGCCCGGACCGGGGCCGGAGCAGCCCGCTGGCCACCTTCAGCACCGTGGACTTGCCGGCGCCGTTCGGGCCGACCAGGCAGACGACGGAGCCGGCCGGCACCGCGACGGAGAGCCCGCGCAGGACCGGCGCGGCGCGCCCGTAGCCGGCCTGGATGTCGACGAGTTCGATCTCAGACGCCAAGATAGGCCCCCAGCACGCGTTCGTCGGCGCGGATCACCGAGGGTGGCCCCTCCGCGATCGGCCGGCCACGGTCGAAGACCACGATGTGGTCGCTGATGCTCATCACCAGGTCCATGTTGTGCTCGACGATGACGAAGGTGCGGCCCTCGGCGTTGAGCTCCCGGACCAGGCCGCCGATCCGGTCGAGCAGGGCCGGGTTGACCCCGCCCGCCGGCTCGTCCAGCAGGACCGTCTCCGGATCGGCCATCAGCACGCCGGCCAGCTCCAGCAGCTTCTGCTGCCCCCACGACATGTTCCGCGCCTCGACGTCGACGAGGTGCTCGATGCCGAGCCGGGTCAGCCAGCCGCGCGCCCGGTCGACCTCGGCCCGCCCGTGCGCGCCGCGCAACCGGCCGAGCAGGCCCGCCGGGCGTACGGCGGCGAGCACGTTGTCCAGCGCCGACATGCGGGGGAAGACCCGGCAGAGCTGGAAGGTACGGCCCAGGCCGGCGTGCGCGATCGCGTGCGGGGCGGCCCGGGTGATGTCCCGTCCCCGGTAGACGGTCCGGCCGGAGTCGGCGCGGATCATGCCGGTGACGCAGTTGAAGAACGTCGTCTTGCCGGAGCCGTTCGGCCCGATGAGCGCGTTCACCTGCCCGTGCCGGAAGGCGACGCTGGCGCCGTCGAGCGCCACCACTCCCCCGAACGCCTTGGTGAGGCCCTCGGTCCGCAGCGCCCGCTCGCTCATGCCGGCACCTCGCTCCGCTCGCCGCCGCCATGAGGCTCCGCCGCACCGCACCCGATGATTCGCTCACTCCGCTCGCTCATGCTCGCTCCTTCGTGGACGACGCCGCCGGGCCCGCTCCGGCCAGCTCGCTCTCCGCCCCGGCGCCGCCTTCACGCTGCTCGCGCAGCTCGGCGGCGGTCACCTCCCGGATCGACTGCTGGGCCGGGCGGAACCGGTCGATCGCGGCGCTGACCGCCGGCAGCACGCCGTCGGGCATGAAGAGCACGACGACGGCGAGCAGCAGGCCGGTGGCGACCAGGTGCAGCGGGGTGCTGCCGTACTCGACCTTGAAGTACTCCAGCGCCGTTCCGACGACCAGCGCCCCGAGCAGCGGGCCGAAGAGGCTGCGCACCCCGCCGAGCAGCGCCATCAGCACCAGGTAGGAGCCGGTCAGGATGGAGAACTGGAAGACCGGGTCGAGGTCGCCGAACCAGAGCGCGTACAGGCCACCGGCGGCCCCGGTGAACCCGGCCGACACCACGAACACCACGAGCTTGTAGGCGAAGGTCGGGATGCCCAGCGCCTCCGCCTTGTCCTCGTCCTCCCGGATCGCCTTGAGGCCGAGGCCGAACCGGGAACGGTCGATCACCCACCAGACCAGCAGCGCGAGCGCCAGCAACCCGGCGAAGAGGAACCAGAAGACCCGGTGGTGCTCGGGGCGCAGCAGGTCGGGGAAGGGGCGCGGCACGGTCAGCCCGCGCGAGCCGCCGGTGAACGAGGCCCAGCTCTGGAAGACCAGCAGCAGGACCAGCACCAACGCGATGGAGACGATGACGAAGGAGGCGCCGCGCACCCGTAGCGCCGCGTAGCCGATCGGCACGGCGAGGGCCGCCACGGCGAGGGCCGCGACGACGAGTGCCACGAAGCTGGGCACGCCGGCCCTGGTCACGAGCAGGGCGGTGCCGTACGCGCCGAGCCCGGCGAGCGCCCCGTGCCCGAGCGAGATGTAGCCGGTGAAGCCGCCGACGAAGTTCCACGAGGTCGACAGGAGGGCGTAGTTCAGCACGAGGATGCCGGCCGAGAGGATGTACGGGTTGGGCGCCAGCGAGGGGAACGACAGCACGGCGACGACGAGCAGCAGGAGCAGGACGCCCCGGGCGGCCCGACCGGCCGTGACCGCCGGCCGGCGGGCGGCGAGGGTGGTTACCGGTTCAGAAGCGCTGGGCAAGCCGGCCTCCGAAGAATCCCTGCGGGCGGAACGCCAGCGTGGCGAAGAGCGCGAGGTAGAAGATGGTCTGCGCCCAGGTGGTGTTGAGCGGGATCTGCAGCAGGCTCTGGGTGAGGCCGAGCACCATGGCGGCGGCCGCGGCCCCGGGCACGCTGCCCAGCCCGCCGACCACGATGATCGCCATGAGCGGCCCGATCCAGTGCCAGTGCAGCGAGGGGTAGATGGTGGTGTCCAGGGCCAGCGCGGTGCCGCCGACGGCCGCGGTGGCCAGCCCGAGGCCGAAGCCGTAGCCGGCGACCCGGTTGGTGTCGATGCCGACCAGCCGGGCCGCGTCCGGGTGCTGGATGGTGGCGCGCAGCGCCCAGCCGAACGTGGTGCGCTTCAGCAGCAGGTAGAGGGTGAGCAGCGCGGCCACCGCGAGACCGAACGCGATGAGCTTCACGACGGCGATCCGCGCGCCGAAGAGCTCGATGTTCGCCGTGCCGTAGCCGAGCTGGATGCGGCGCTGGGTGCCGGTGAAGGCGTACCCGAGCAGCCCCTCGATGATGACCGCGATGGCGAAGGTCAGCAGCACCGACATCATGGTCAGCGTGGCGGGGCGCAGCCGGGCGAGCAGGCCCCGTTGCAGCAGCACCCCGGCGGCGAAGAAGAGCGGGACCGTGACGACCAGGGAGAGCAGCGGGTCGACGCCGAGTCGGGTCTGCGACCACCAGGCCAGGTAGGCGGCGAGGATGAGGAACGCCGAGTGGGCGATCATCACCACCCGCATGATGCCGAAGTAGAGCGTCAGGCCCGAGGCCAGCAGGGCGTAGAGCCCGCCGAGGAGCAGACCCAGGATGACGCTCTGGAAGATCAGCGCTCCGGACGTCATCGCGGCTACCAGGCCGGCTTCGGGTAGACGATGTCGGCCTCCTTGGCGTCGGCCGGGAGCACGATCTGGATCTCCCCGCCGACCCACTGCTGGATCATGTGGGCGCCCTGCGGCTTACCGGTCGCGTCCCAGCTGAGCGGGCCGACGACCGTCTCGACGGTGTTGCCGCGTACCCAGTCGATGAGCTTCTGCTGGCACTCGCCCTGCTCGGCGCAGCCCGCCGCGGTGATCGCCGCGGCGACGACCTGGCCGGTGGTGTACGCGTTCGCCTCGTCCTCCTCCGGCGGCGTGCCGAACTGGGCGGTGTACTTCTCCACGAACTCGACGTTGCTCGGGTAGGGCGCCTTCTGGGTGTAGCCGGTGGGGGCCAGGATCCCCTCGGTCTTGTCGCCGATGGCGGCGGCGAACTCGGGGCTGGTCGGCGCCGTGGAGAACGCGGCGAGCTTCGGCTGGTACGCGAGCTGCTGGAGGGCGACGATCAGGTTCACGCCGTCCTGGTACTGCGAGCCGCCCACCACGAGGTCCGCCTTCGACGCGGCGATCTTCGCGGCGATGCCGCTGAACTCGGTGGTGTTCGGCGGGTAGACCTCGTCGACCACGGTGCGGACACCGCCCGCCTCGAGCTTCTCCTTCAGCCCGTACGCCGTGCCCTGCGCGAACGGGTCGTCCATCGCCGCGTACGCCGCGGTGGTGGGGCGCTGCCCGGCCGGCAGACCGAGGATGTACTCGGCGAGGTGGTTGTAGTGGTCGTTCGCCACCGCGGGGGCGGCGTAGAAGAGGTTCTTGAAGCCCTGCTCGAAGACCTCCTTCGCGGCGCCCGCGGGCTCGACGAACAACATCCCGTACTCTTCGGCGACGCGGGCGGCCGGCACGACGAGCCGGGTCGAGAAGGGACCGACCACGACGTCGACCTGGTCCTGGCCGATGAGCTGCTCGTAGTCGGAGACGACGCGGTCGGCGTTGGACTGGTCGTCGAGGATCTTCAGCTCGACCTGGCGGCCCAGCAGGCCGCCCTTGTCGTTCACGATCTTCGCCCAGGCCTGGTAGCCGCGCTGGACTCCCTTGCCGGGCTCGGAGAAGTCGCCGGTGAGCGGCAACGAGATCCCGACCACGATCGGATCGTCGCTGGAGGTCGAGCCCTCCTCGCCACCACTGCAACCGGCGAGCGCGAGGGCCATCGTCGCGCCGAACGCCGTCGCCCATCTCATCTTCGTCAACCGGGTGGACATGCTCGGAGGCTCCTTTGCACCGGGCTGGAAGCGCTTGCGAAAGCGCTTTCGTACTCTAGGGTGTGTCCTACGTCACTGGCAATAGATGAAGGTGCCGACATCGATGTCTCAGGAGAGTCGCTGATGCCCAAGCCTGGCTCGAGGCTGCGCCTCGTCGACGTCGCCGAGCGGGCCGGAGTGTCACTGGCGACAGCGTCCCGGGCCCTGTCCGGCCGGGACGGAGTCAGCGAGGAGGTCGCCGACCGGGTGCGGCGGGTCTCCCAGGAGCTCGGCTACGTCGCCAACCCGTACGCGCGCACCCTCGCCGGGGGCGCCAGCTCGACCGTCGGCCTCGTCGTGCACCAGGTGGACGACCCGTACTTCTCCGAGATCGCCGGCGGGGTCATCGAGGTCGCCGCCGAGCAGGGGCTGCTCGTGCAGATCTGCCACTCGGGGCGCGACCCGCACTTCGAGCTGCGCCAGATCCGCCACCTCATCGCTCAGCGGGTCGGCATCATCCTCATCGCCGGCTCCGGCTACACCGACACCCGGGTCGAGGCGGAGACGAAGGCGGAGCTCTCCGCGTACCAGAGCCTCGGCGGGCGCGTCGCGGTCATCGGGCGGCACTCCCTCGGCGCCGACGCCGTGCTGCCCGACAACGAGGCCGGCGGGCGGGCGCTCGCCGAGCACCTCCTGGCGCTGGGGCACCGACGGATCGCGGTGGCGGCGGGGACGCCGGGGCTGACCACCGTCACCGACCGGCTCGCCGGGGTCGCCTCGGCGCTGCGCGGCCACGGCCTGGACCTCGCCGAACTGCCGGTGGTGCACACCGACTTCACCCGGGAGGGCGGGCGGGTGGCGGCCGAGCAGATCCTCGGCGACCATCCGGGAACGACGGCCGTCATCGCGCTCAACGACGCGATGGCGATGGGGGTGCTCGCGGTGCTACGCGCCCGCCGCATCTCGGTGCCGGAGCGGGTGTCGGTGGTCGGCTTCGACGACGTCTCGGTCGCCGCCGACCTGGCGCCCAGCCTCACCACCGTCCGGCTGCCCATGACCGAGATGGGCCGCACGGCGCTCGCGCTCGCGCTCAAGCCCAGGTCGAACCGGCCGCGTCGGCGCCCCACCGGGCACACCCTCGTGGTGCGGGACTCCACCGGTCCGGCGCCCGCCTGACCACGGCGGGCGCCGGAGCGGTGCAGCTGCGGCTCAGAAGCCGGGGAAGACGGAACGCAGCTCGTCCAGGCTCACCGGCCCGGTCAGCCGGACGGCCTCCGGCGTGTACTGCGCGCCGAGCCGTCCCACCGTGAGGCGCAGCCACGCCTCGGCCGGTGCCACCAGCTCGCCGTCCGGCCGCTCGGGGGCGTCGGTCAGCTCGACCCGCTCGCCCAGCCGCAGCCCGAAGAGCCGCGACGGCTCCTCCAGCCGCACCGTGAGGTGTGCCTGTCGTCCGCCGAGGACGTCCGCGCGGCTCGTCCAGGCGAGCATCGCCCCCACGTTGTCGAGCAGGAGCGCCACCGCCTCCGCCGACACCGTCGCCGACGGGTCGAATCCGACCTCGACGTCCCACTGGTGCAGGGCGAACTCGCTGAGCCGCATCCGGGCCGAGGTGGCGACATCCACCGGCTCGGGCAGGAAGCCCAGGTCGATCCGGAGCTGCGCCCGGGTGGTCGGGTCCAACGCCTCGTACTCCTCGACGAGCCGCTGGTTGGACTCGACGAAGCCGGCGGCCTGCTCGGCGGGGGACATCGCGTCCCACCGGGCCCAGACCGACTTGTTGAAGTCACCGCCCGGCGTCGCGCCGCCGGACTTCGCGGCGCGCAGCGCCGCCAGGTTGATCTCCGCTCCGCTGCCGAGGTGGCTGAGCACCTGGGACACCTGCCAGTCGCTGGCGCCGGAGGGCCGTACCAGGTCCTCCTGGCCGAGCTTCCCGACGAACGCGACGAGCGCGTCGTGCCCGCCACGCAGGGCCGATATCGTCTGGTCTGCGATCGAAGACATGTCTCTCCTGTTCGTTGCGCGGCGCCGCCGCCCGCCCGCGAGGTGCGGAGCCGGCCGGGACCGGCGCCGCTGACCATCATGCCGCGCGCCCGGGCGACCCGCGCCGTGCTGAGGTCTTTGCCATGCTTTACTCTCGACGCCTTCGAGCCGGAGACGCCTCGGGGGCCGCGGCCGACACCGGCGGTGGCTCGACGGCCACCGACCGTCCGGGACGCCGGGCGGCGACCGGCGTCCACGCGCGACGGGCGCGCCCGTGGCAGGAGCGCCGGGTCGATGACGGTCCGGCGTCGGCACGACGGTAGCGTTGCGCGACCCCATGCCCTGTGGGGACGGCAGGATCGTACGGAGGATGTCGGATGTCCAACGGCGAAGAGCCGTTCGCGGTACGCGAGAACCGCGGCTCGCGACCCAGCTTCGAGCTGGCGCTGCGCGGTTACGAGAAGCGGCAGGTCGATCGGTACATCGAGCAGCTCGACGGGCAGCTCGCGGCGCTCTCCACCGAGCGCGACCGGGTGACCGGACAGGTCCGGGAGCTGACCGCGCAGATGCAGCAGCTGCACACCGAGCTGACCGAGCTGCGGCACCGCCCGAACCAGCCCGACCGGGCGTCGTTCCGCGATCTGGGCCCGATGGTCGACCAGATCCTCGCGCTGGCCGAGAAGCAGGGCGCGGCGATCGCCGACACCGCCGCGCAGCGCGCCGGGGAGCTGCAGACCGAGGCGGAACGGACGCTTGTCGACGCGCGCGAGCGAGCCACCCGGGCGCTGCAGGACCTGGAGGAGGAGCTCTCCGCGCGCCGCGTCGAGCAGGAGAAGACGTACGAGGAGCGCCGCACCGCGGTCGAGACCGAGATCGCCGAGATCCGGGAGGCGGCGGAGAAGCTGCGCGCCGACGGGGAGGCCGCGCACGAGCGGGCCCGCCAGGAGGCGAAGCGGATCAGCGAGCAGAGCGCCCAGCAGGTCGAGCAGGCCCGAGCCGCCTCCGAGGCGCTGACCCGCGCGGCGCGTACGCAGATCCAGCAGGAGCTGCAGGCGGCCCGGAGCAAGAGCCAGCAGGAGCTGGCCCAGTGGCAGGCGAACATCGAACGGGACGTCACCGAGCGGCGGACCGCCGCCGAGCAGGAGATCGCCGAGCAACGGGCGACCGCCGAGCGGGAGATCGAGAACCAGCGCAGCGCCGCCGAGCAGACCATCGGCTCCCTCATCGCCGAGGCGCAGCAGTACGCGACGGAGGTGCGGCAGCGCGCCGACGAACAGGCCACCACCCACCAGGAGCAGCTCACCGAGCTGCACCGGGAGGTCACGGTGCGCCAGCAGGCGCTGACGCAGGTGGAGTCCGAGCTGGGCGCGGCGCAGCGGAAGCTGGCCGGGGCGCACCAGGAGCAGTCGGCGACCGAGCACGAGTTGGGCACGGCGCAGCGACGCCTGGAGGAGGTCCGCCAGCAACTCGCCACCGAGGCGGCCCGGCTCGACGAGGCACGCCGCTCCGCCGACCTGGCCGAACGGCACGCAAAGGACGTCCGTGCCCGGGTGCAGCGCGAGGCGAAGCGGGTGGCCGACCTGGCCGCCGCGGCGGTGATGGCGGCCGCGGCGGGCGGCGCGGAGACGGCCGAGTACCCGACGGTGGGCACGCGCGAGCCGGGCCGGCGGCGAGCGAACGGCGGGCCCGCGCACGCGCAGGTCGAGGCGGCGGCCGAACCGGGCGAGGCGGCACCGGCGCCGACTCCGGTCGAGCGGACCGCACCGGCCGAGACGCAGCGACCGGTCGAACCTGTCGCACACCCGCAGGAGCAGCCGCCGGGCGGGCCCGCCGAGACGCCACCTCCCGTCGAGCGGCCCGCTCCGCATCTGGTCGCGGAGCCGCCGGCCGAGCCGGAGACCGGCGCGCATTCCAACGTGATCGTGCCCGAGCGGCGGTAGGGCGCGCCCCGCGCAGGGGCGGGTCGGCGGCAACCTGTCGACCCACCCCGCACGCGGATTGTCGAGGACCGGAGCGCCGTTCGGCGTCAGCGGGAGTGGTCCAGCCACCGCGGCAGCGGCAGCGTCCGCCACGGCACCCGAAGCAGCGCCCGGATGATCAGCAGGCCCAGCAGGTAACCGCCGACGCTGTCGGTCAACCAGTGGTAGCCGAGGTAGGTGGTGCCGATGAAGACGAGCACGCCCGGCACCCACATCAGCAACCGGCGGGCGAGCACCGGCAGGTACGGCGCGAGCAGCATGGCCAGCACGCCGAAGTAGACGATGCCGTTGCTCACGTGCCCGGAGGGGTAGTACTCCTCCCACCCGTCGGCGAACATCTCGACCGAGCCGTGGTGCGGGGCGCCGCGCGAGGTCCACCGCTTCAACCCCACGATCAGCAGGGTGCTGATGATCGGCGCGAGCCCGGCCGGGATGATCGGGCGTACCGACCGGTGCCGCCAGGCCAGCCAGAACGACACCAGCACGGTCAGCGTGGTGAGCGCGCCGCCCTGACCGACGCGGTCGAACAGGTACATCATCGTGTCGACCGGCGGGGGCCGGTGCTGGTCGCACCAGTCGCGTACGACGATGTCCAGCCGCAGCATCGGCCGCCACCAGATCAGGGCGGCGGTGAGCGCGGCGAGCGCGGCGAGCAGCAGCCCGTCGAACCACCAGCCACCCGGCACCGGCGCGAGCACGGGCACACCGAGTGGCCGGGGCGGTCGGCGGCGTCGCGAGGATCTCCCCGTTGGCATGACCCTCTCCGCTCCGCCTCCGGGTATATCCGGCCAACAGTGCGAAAATATCGCCAAAGCCTCCGCCGCGGCGGTGACTCGGCGGATCTCCCCCGGACGCGTCCCGCCCGCCTCAGCCGCCCTCGGTGCCGCCCGCCTCCGCCAGGATCCCGGTGCCCTGGCCGAGTTCGATCAGGTAACCGTCCGGGTCCCGCAGGTAGCAGCGGATCTCCGCGCCGTGGTCCTTCGGTTCGGTCAGGAACTCGCCGCCCCGGGAACGCCACTGCTCGTACACCGCCCGGACGTCGGTGACCCGGACGTTCAGCGCGCTGCTCAGCACATCCGGATCGGCCGGGGCCTGGGCCCGTACCGTCGGCTTGTCGTCGGTCGGGCCGCCCTCGTCGTTGATCACGATTTGACATCCTCCCCGGCCTGAAGGGCGGAGATTCCCGCCACGCTGCGCGCGGACCGCGTAGCGTCCGGGTGGGTTACCGCTTCTCGGCGCGGTGCCGGGACGAATCCCGGTCTTACCTGCGCTCCACGGTCGTTTCCGTTGTCCGCCTGCCCGGCGGCCAACACGTTCAGCGCCGCGTTCACGTCCCGATCGTGGCCTGCTCCGCAGGGGCAGTCCCACGCCCGGACATTGAGCGCCATCTTGCCGTTGATGCGCCCGCAGTCCGAGCACCTGCGGGTGGACGGGAAGAACCGGTCCACCCGGCCGAACGTGCGCCCGTAGCGGGCAGCCTTGTACTCCAACATCGCGGTAAAACTGGCCCACCCGGCGTCGTGGACGCTCTTGGCGAGCCGGGTCCGGCTGAGACCGACGACGCACAGGTCCTCGACGTAGATCGCTTGGTTCTCGCGAACGATCGCCGTGGACAGCTTGTGCTGCCAGTCCCGCCGGGTGTCGGCCACCCGCGCATGAGCGCGAGCGACCTTCTTGACGGCCTTCTTGCGGTTCTGGCTCCCGCGCTGCTTGCGGGAGAGCGCCTGTCGCAACCGCTTGAGTTTGCGGGCAGCGCGGCGCAGGAACTTCGGTGCCGTGATCTTGGTTCCGTCCGACAGGACCGCGAAGTGCGTCAGCCCCAGGTCGATACCCGCCTCGGAGTCGACCGGCGGCAACGCCTCGTCCTGTCCGCTCTGCACGACGAACGATGCGAAGTACCGGCCAGCCGCATCTCGAATGATCGCCACGGACGACGGCTCGGATGGCAACGCCCGCGACCAGCGCACATGCAGGTCCCCGATTTTCGGCAGTCGCAGGCGGCCGTTGTCCAGGATTCTGAACCGGGAGTTCTTCGTGAACCGAATGGCCTGCCGGTTGTCCTTGCGTGAGCGGAACCGAGGCGAGGCGACCTTGCGGCCCGTGCGCTCGCCCGAGATCGAGGCGAAAAAGTTGCGGTACGCGGCGTTCAGATCGGCCAGGGCCTGCTGCAACACCACCGCCGAAACCTCGGAAAGCCACGCCCGCTGCGGAGTCTGCTTCGCCTCGGTGATCAGACGGCGCGACAACTCCCCGTCAGAGAGGTACTTTCCGCCCGCCTCCCGTGTCGCCTGACGCAGCCTGAGCCCGTCGTTGAACACCACCCGTGCACATCCGAACGCCCTGGCCAGCTCAAGCTGCTGGCCGGGTGTCGGGCAGACGCGGAAGTTGTAACGGAGCAGCACTCCTGCACTCTGCCATTGGTTGATGGCGTCGCGCCCAGGACCCGCCGGTAGAACTCCCGCGAACGGTCCACGTCCCGCACGATCAGCAGATGGGTGAGGACCACCCCGTTCTCCGGCCGGAAGTAGTCCGGCGCCTCCATCGCCACCGCGCCTCCCGGAGCTCGTCCCGGTGGCGCGGGTACCCGCCGGCGGCGCCGGCACACCTCACGGCTTGCGGGCGAGCCCGGCCCAGTAGTACGCCGCGTGCGGGTCGCCCCCGGCGCCCTCCTCCGGACGCCACGCCGCGACCGGGGCGATCCCCGGCTCGACCAGTTCCCACCCGGCGAAGAACCGTTCCACCTCGGCGCGGGTACGCGGCACCAGGGTCATGCCGCCCTGGGTGGCCGCGGCCACCGCGGCGTTCATCGCGGCCGGGTCGAAGTCTCCGGTCGGGTGGGTGATCGCCAGATAGCTCCCCGAGGGCACGGCGTCCATGAGCGCGCGCAGCTTGCCGGCCGGGTCGTCGCTGTCGCGCAGCAGCATCAGCACCGCGATGAGGGTGAGCGCCACCGGTCGATCCAGGTCCAGGGTCTCGGTGAGTCGGGCGTCCGAGAGGATCTTCTCCGGCTCGCGCAGGTCGGCGTGGAGGTACTCGCTACGCCCCTGCGGGGTGCTGATCATCAGCGCCCGGGCGTGCGCCAGCACGATGGGGTCGTTGTCGACGTAGACCACCCGGGTCTCCGGCGCCACCGCCTGGGCAACCTCGTGCAGGTTGGGACGGGTGGGGATCCCGGTGCCGATGTCGAGGAACTGCCGAATGCCGGCCTCCCCCACCAGGTGGCGGGCCACCCGGTGGACGAACCGCCGGTTCTCCTTGGCCATCTCGCGCAGGGTGGGGATCGCCTCGACGAGGGCCGCGCCCATCGCCCGGTCGGCGGCGAAGTTGTCCTTGCCGCCGAGCCACCAGTCGTACACCCGAGCCGAGTGCGGAAACCGGACGTCCACTCCGGAGGGTGGGATCTCCTGGATTCCGACGCCGTCCTCACGCTGCGACACGATCGTCTCCCCTCGATCGGCCGGTACCGACGAGCGCAGCCTATTGGATGCGCCGCGAACCGGCCGACCGAGGGCGCGGCGCTCGCCCCCACCGCCCGCCGGTGCGGGCGGTGGGGGCGTCGCGGCCGCTCAGGCGTGACCGACCTGCGCGGAAGCGGGCTCGCGGGCCGCCTCGCCGAGGCCGACGATCTCGATCTTCCGGCCGACACCGGCCCGGAACTGGGCGATCGCCTCGGCGTAGCTCTCCAGCGGGAACCGGTGGCTGATGAAGACCTCGGGGTCGAGGATCCCGGCGGCGAAGAGCTCCCCGGCCCGTTCGAAGCTGTGCAGCACCGCCATCGACCCGGTCACCGTGATCTCCTGGTTGTAGATCCGGTACGGCTCGATCGTCGCCCGCGTGCGGTACTCGGAGACACCGAACTGGAGGAACGTGCCGGCCGGCGCGACCCGGCCCAGGCCGTCGTCGATCGCCGCCTGCACCCCGGTGCAGTCGATCACGACGTCCCAGCCGCGGGCCCGGGTCAGCTCGGCCGCGCTCGGCGCCGACGCCGAGCAGCCCAGCCGGACGGCGGTGGCCAGCCGGGCCGGGTTCGGATCCACCACGCTGACGCTCGCGGCACCGCAGCGCTTCGCGAGCTCCAGCATCATCAGCCCCATCGTCCCGGCCCCGTAGATCAGGTAGTGGTCGCCGAGCCGCCGGGGCAGGACGTCGAAGCCGCGGACCGCGCAGGAGAGCGGTTCGATCAGCGCGGCGTCCCCCGGCGCCACCCCCTCGGGCAGCGGAAAGCAGTTCTTCACGGGGGCCACCGCGAACTCGGCGGCCCCGCCGGAGACGGTGACCCCGATCGCCGCCCACCGCTCGCAGAGGTTGCCCCGGGCGCGGCGGCACTGGTAGCACTCGCCGCAGTGCAGCGACGGGTCGACCGCGACGGCGTCGCCGACGCGTAGCTCGGTGACGTCGCGACCCGCCGCCACGACCGTGCCGGCGAACTCGTGTCCGGGAACGATCGGATACGCCGGGGCGAACTCGCCGTCGAGGATGTGCAGGTCGGTACCGCAGATGCCGCACCCGGCGACCTGCACCACCACGTCACGTGGCCCGGGCGTCGGGTCGGGTACCGACTCGATCGAGATCTGACCCGGCGTGACGATGACCGCTGCTTTCACTTGACCGCCCCCATCGAGAGTCCACGGACGAGTTGCTTCTGGGCGATCCAGCCGGCCAGCACGACCGGCAGCGACACCAGCGTCGCGGCCGCGCAGAGCCGGGCGAGGAAGAGCCCTTCGGAGGTGATGAAACCGACCAGGAAGATCGGTGAGGTGCCGGCCCGGGTCGCGGTCAGGTTCACCGCGAGGAAGAACTCGTTCCAGCTGAAGATGAAGCAGATCAGCGCGGTGGCGGCCAGCCCGGGCGCGACGATCGGCAACAGGATCCGGCGGATGGTGACGAGCACGCTCGCGCCGTCCACCGCGGCCGCCTCGATCAACGCGGGCGGGACCTCCAGCAGGAAGGAGCGCATCATCCAGACCGCGAGCGGGAGGTTCATCGCGGTGTACAGGACGATCATCGTCCAGACGTTGTCGAGCAGGCCGAACTCCTTGACCAGCAGGTAGATCGGGAGCAGCGCGGCCACCGCGGGAAGCATCTTGGTGCTGATGAAGAAGAACAGCACGTCGCGCCACTTCGCCACCGGCCGGATCGACAACGCGTACGCCGCCGGGGTGGCCAGCAGCAGCACGAACAGCGTCGAGAGCAGGCTGGCCATCAGCGAGTTGAGCAGGTACGGGGTGATGTCCCGGTCGAAGACCTGCCGGTAGCCGTCGAGTACCGGGGTGAAGAACCAGGTCGGCGGGTTGCTGGCCGCGTCCACCTCCCGCTTGAAGCCGGTGAGCACCATCCAGAGCACCGGCAGGAAGAAGAGCAGCCCGACCAGCCAGGCGAGCACGGTCCAGGTCGCCGCGGCCGGGCTTGCTCGCCGGGAGCGACGGCCGGCGGGCGCGTCGGCGCTGGACGCGGAGCGTACGGCGGTCATCGGGCACCCTCCATCCGGAACAGGCTGGAGATCACCCGCAGCGCGAAGGTGGCCACCACGATCGTGCCGATCACCACCACGACGCCGGCGGCGGCCGCCTCGCCGTACTCGAACTTGCGGAACGTGGTCAGGTAGATCTCGTAGGGCAGGTTGGTGGTGGCGGTGCCCGGCCCGCCCTGGGTGATGGTGAAGACCGCGTCGAAGGTCTGCACCAGGTAGATCGAGCCGAGCAGGGCGCCCAGCTCCAGGTACGGGCGCAGGTGTGGCAGCGTGATCCGGGTGAAGACCTGCCAGGCGCCGGCACCGTCGACCCGGGCCGCCTCGAGGATCTCCGTCGACTGGCTCTGCAGCCCGGCCAGGATGATCAGCATCATGAACGGGGTCCACTGCCAGACCAGGGTGGCGACGACGGAGAGCATCGGATACTGGGAGACCCAGTCGGTGCTGCCGCCGAGGATCCCGTTGATCAGGCCGTACGCGGGGTTGTAGATGGCGTGCTTCCAGAGCAGAGCGGCGGCCATCGGCATCACCAGGAACGGGGTGATGAGCAGGGTTCGGACGATGCCCCGGCCCGGGAACCTCCGGTCGAGCAGGATCGCGATCCCGAGCCCGAGCAGCACCGACGCGACGACCGCCCCGGCGGTGAGCACCACCGTGTTCGTCAACGCCGCGCGCAGCCGGGTGTCGGTGAGCACCTCGGCGTAGTTGGCGAGCCCGACGAAGCCGCGCTCACCGGGGCGCAGCGCGTTCCAGTCGAGGGTGGAGAGGTAGAGGGTGACCAGGAACGGGATCTGGGTCACCAGGATCGCGAAGATCAGCGCGGGCAGCAGTGGCGCCCGGCGGCTCCACCGGTCTGCGGCGCGCCGGCCGGCGGGAGCCGCGACCGGGGCGCGCGGCGTCGGGCCCGCGCCGGTGGCGAGTGTCTGTGTCATCGGTTCACCTCAGGTCGGGCCGGGGGCCACCGCCGACGGCGGCCGCCCCCGGCCGGTGGCTACCGGTTCTCCTTGGCGACTTCCTCGGCCAGCTTCTGGCCGTCGGTGAGCGCCTTCTCCACGGTGGTGCTGCCCGCGATCGCCGCCGAGACCTCCTGGGACACCTTGGTGCCCAGGTCGGCGAACTCGGGTATGCCGACGAACTGCACGCCGAGCGCCGGGCGCGGCTGCATGCCCGGGTTCTTCGGGTCGGCCTCCTGGATGGACTTGAGCGTCAGGTCGGCGAAGGCCGCGGCGGACTGCTGGTACTCCGGGATGGCGTAGGTGGACTGCCGCTTCCCGGCCGGCACCCGGGACCAGCCGAGGGAGGAGCCGACCAGCCGCTCGTACTCCTTGCCGGTGGCCCAGGAGATGAACTTCCAGGCGGCGTCGGCGTGCTTGGTGGTCTTCGGCATCGCCAGCGCCCACGCCCAGAGCCAGCCGGACGACTTGGTCTTGTCGACCGGGGCGTACGCGTAGCCGACCTTGCCGGCGACGGTGCTGGCTGAGGCGTCCTCGAGGGTGCCGGCGGCCGAGGTGGCGTCGTACCACATGGCCGCCTTGCCCTGGCCGAAGGTGTTCAGGCACTCGGTGAAGCCGGCCTGCGGCGCTCCGGGCGTGCCGTGCTCGCGCACCAGGTCGACGTAGAACTTCGTGGCCGCGACGAACTCGGGCGCGTTCACCTTCGGCGTCCAGTCCTTCTCGAACCAGGTGCCGCCGAACGTGTTCACGACGGTGGTGAGCGGGGCGAAGAGCTCGCCCCAGCCGGGCAGCCCGCGCAGGCAGATGCCGGAGACGCCGGCCTTCTCGTCGTCCAGCTGCGCGGCGAACTGCGCCACCTGCTGCCAGGTCGGCCGCTCCGGCATGGTCAGGCCCTTCGCGGCGAAGAGCTCCTTGTTGTACATGAGGAAGGAGGACTCGCCGTAGAACGGGGCGGCGTAGAGCTTGCCGTCCTCGCCGGAGAGCGAGGTGACCATCGGCGGGAGCAGGTCGGCCTTGTCGTAGCCGGTGTCGGCGTCGGCGTACGAGCTCAGCTCGTGCAGCCAGCCGTTCTTCGACCAGATCGGCGCCTCGTACGCGCCGATGGTCGCCACGTCGTACTGGCCGCCCTGGGTGGCGACGTCCTGGGTGACCTTGTCGCGCAGTTCGTTCTCGGGCAGGATCGTGAACCGGACCTCGATGCCGGTCTCCTTGGTGAAGTTCTCGGCGGTGACCTTGGCGAGGTCCTCCATCTGCGGGTTGCCCACCATGAGCACGGTGATGCTCTTGCCGTCGCCGCCGTCGGAGGATCCGCCGCCGGCCCCGGAGCAACCGGCGGCGGCGAGGACGGCCACCAGGGCCAGGGCCAGGGTGGGTCGCAAACGGTGCGGAGACCATCTTCTGGACACAGTGAACCTCCAGGATCCGTTTCGGTGGTGAGGGAGATGGCCGGTCCGGTGGTCAGACGCGCTGGACCACCGGGCCGAGCAGCGAGTAGCGGTGTGCTTCGGACGCCGGCAGCCCGACGTCGGTGACGACGGCGTCGAGGTCGGCGACGTCCGCGAAGCGGCAGAAGCTGCTGGCGCCGAACTTGGTGTGCACGCCGGCGAAGACGACGCGCCGGGACACGGTGATGACCTGCGCCTTCACCGCGGCGACGGCCGGGTCGGGGGTGGTGAGGCCGTGCTCCCGGGAGATCCCGTTCGCGCCGACGAAGGCCAGGTCGATCACGAAACCGGCGAGCATGTCGACGGCCCAGTGATCGACGGTCGCCCGGGTGCGGCCCCGGACCCGGCCGCCGAGCAGCAGGACCGTGGTGGCGGGCGACGCGGCGAGGATCGCCGCGGTGTCCAGCGAGGCGGTGACCACGGTGAGCGCGCGCTCGGCCGGCAACGCCTCCGCGATCAGCCGGGGGGTGTAGCCCTCGTCGATGTAGACCGACTCGGCGTCTCCCAGCAGCTGGGCCGCCGCCGTGGCGACGCGGCGCTTCTCCGTCACCAGTCGGGTGGTCCGCGTGTCGAGGGTCGTCTCGAACCGGGCGGTCTCCACCGGGTAGGCGCCGCCGTGGGTACGCCGCACCAGCCCCTGCTGCTCGAGCCGGTGCAGATCGCGCCGGACGGTCTCCGGCGACACGGCCAGATCGGCGGCGAGTTTCTGCACGTCGACCGAGCCCTGTTCACGGGCGGAGGCGAGGATGCGCTGTCGGCGCTCCATCGAGTTCATCGCTCACCTCCCGCCCGTCGGTCGCTAATTTTTAACACCGTTACGCGGGTGTGACGCCCATCGCATCGGGCGAATTCCGGAGGATTCCTGCCCGGTTGCGGCCAGCGCTCGGGCGCATCAATACCAACAAGTGGATCGATAGCTGGCAAAAGGTGCGCCCGTTTGGGCAAGGTGGATGCCCGGATGTTGCCCGTCCTCGCTCCGGGGGCACGATCGGGCAACGGCGGCCGCGCCGAAGCGGCGCGCATCGGCGTATCGGCGGGCGAGCGGAGGGCGAACCCAGCCGGCACAGACAGTCACGGCCGGCGGGGCATAAGCCCCGCCGGCCGCTCAACTCAGGATCTGCTCGGCAGACAGCAGTCCGGTCAGTGCGCCGCCACGGTGACCGCCGACGGTGCGAGGTCGCCCAGCTGCGCCGGGCGCACGACCACGAAGAGCACGGCGACGGCGGCGATCATGCCGCCCGCGACGACCACGGCCATCGCCACGACCCCCGTGCCGAGCGCGCCGACCAGGGGCGCCGACAACGCGCCGACGCCGAACTGCACCGCGCCGAGCATCGCCGCCGCCGTGCCGGCCGACTCACCGTGGCGGGACAGGGCGAGCGCCGGCGCGTTCGGCATGGCCAGGCCCGCCGCGAACAGGACCACCCACAGCGACGCCAGGACGGCCGGCAGGCCGCCGAAGTCGGTCACGGCGAAGGTCGTCAACACGAGGCCGGCCACGGTGCCCAGCCCCAGCGCGGCGATCAGGATCCGCTGCGGCGAGTACCGGTTCAGCAGCCGGACGTTCAGCTGGGTGGCCGCGATCAGCCCGACGGCGCCCGCGCCGAACGCGATCCCGAACTGCTGCTCGTCGAGGCCGTACTGCTCCTGAAAGACGAACGACGACCCCGAGACGTACGCGAAGAGCGCCGCCATGGCCAGACCGGTGACCAGGACCAGCCCGACGAACGTACGGTCCCGCAGCAGCGAGCCGTAGACGCGGGCGGTGGCGAGCACACCACCGCGGCGGCGTGCCGCAGGCGGCAGGGTCTCCGGGAGACCGAACGCCGCGACCGTGATCAGGATGAGGCCGAACGCCGCGAGGGCGATGAAGACGCCCCGCCAGTCCGACCAGCGCAGCAGCCCACTGCCCAGGGTCGGGGCGAGCACCGGCGCCACACCGACGACGAGCATGAGGCGGGAGAAGAGCCGGGCGAAGGCGGCGCCGTCGAACAGGTCGCGGACCACGGCCATCGCCACCACCGAGGCGGCCGCCACGCCCAGCCCCTGCAGCACCCGCAGCACGCCGATCACGCCGATGCTCGGCGCGAGAACGCAGAGCACCGACGCCACGATGTGCAGGGCGACGCCGGCGAGCAGCGGCTTGCGCCGGCCGACCGCGTCGGAGAGCGGGCCGATCAGCAACTGACCGACGGCGAGGCCCGCGAGCGTCCCGGTCAGGGTCAACTGCACGGCCGCCGACGTGGTGTGCAGGTCGACGGCGATCTCCGGAAGCGCCGGCAGGTACATGTCGATGGTGAGCGGACCGATAGCGGTCAGCGAACCGAGCACCAGGACCAGTCGCAGCCGCCGCGCGGTGGTCATCACCTCACCGGAACTCCCGGCGGCGGGAGCCTCGGTACGGGTGGGGGCGGAGGTCATGCCCTCTCCCCGGTCGGTCTGTGGCGGACGTGTGCGGGCGTACGTGCAGCTTTCACACCTGCCACCAAACCGTCGGCGGCTCATCTCATTCCCGGCCGGGCCGAAGGTGCCTCACCTCACACGCCCGTTTCGGGCGGAAGGCTCGGAAGACGCCCGGACCCGCTCCGATCGATCCCGACGAGCGCGCGGGCGCCGAATGTGACGCCGCCGACCGCTGGCAGGATGATCGGATGGACCTCGAATCCGGTGCCGGGTTGCTGCACCGCCTGACGTCGTACGTGCCGGATCGCGAGTGGGACGTGCCCGCCGAGGACCCCCGCGTACGCCATGATCTGGTCCCGAACGACCCCGCGACGATGCCACCGCCGCTGAAGAGCTACCCGGCCGGGCTGCCCGTCGTACCTCTGCCACGTGACCTGCCCGACCCGGGCGTGCCCGCCACGGCCGTCCTCGCCGGCGTGGCGTCCACCGCACGACCGCTGGATGCGGCGCAGCTCGGCCGGGTGCTCTTCCTCGGCGCCGGCGTCGTACGCACCGCCGTCCGCGACGGACGACCGGTCGTCTTCCGCGCCTCCGGGTCGGCGGGCAACCGGTTCCCGCTGGAGCTCTACGCCAGCACCCGGGGCGTGGCCGGTGTGCCCGACGGGGTGTACTGGTACGACCCGGTGGAGCACGCGCTGCTGCGGGTCGCCCCGGCCGCGGCCGGCACGGTCACCACCCTCGTGGTCACCGGCGTGCCCTGGCGCACCGGCTGGCGCTACGCCGAGCGCGGCTGGCGGCACCTCTACTGGGACGCCGGAACCCTGCTCTCGCAGCTCACCGCGGCGGCCGCCGGCGCCGGCCTCGCCCCAAGGCTGCGCTCGCTCTTCCCCGACGCCACGCTGCGCCGACTCGTCGGCGCGGACGGGGTGCACGAGTATCCGTTGGCCCTGCTCTCCCTCGGCGACGGCGAGCCGGCGATCGAGCCGGGCGGACCGGCCACGCCGGGTGAGCTGCCCCCGGTCGAGCTGCCGCTCTGCACCGCGGCGCAGCGCGCCGGCGAGCGGGACGCCCTCGGGTCGCCCTGGCCGGACGGGCCCACCCTGCGCGACGTGCCGCCGTCCGACTCGCTCGACGAGGTGATCCGTCGGCGCGGCTCGCAGCGGCGGATGGACCGGGCCCGGACGCTGCCCCGAGCCCTGTTGGAGTGGCCGCTGGCGGCCGCCCTGCGCGGTGTGGACGTGCCGCACCACGTCGCCGTGCACGGCGTCGACGGGGTGACCCCCGGCCGCTACCGGTGGCCCGACCTGGCCCGGCCCCAGCGGTCGGCGCAGCTGCGCGACGAGCTGCTGCGGATCTGCCTCGACCAGGCGCTCGCCGGGGACGCGGCGTACGTCGTCATCGCGGCCACGCCGGCCGCCCCGCTCGACGACCGCACCTACCGCGACGCCCAGCTCACCGCCGGTCTGGTCGAGGGGCGGTTGCATCTGGCCGCGTACGCGCTGGGCGCGAGCGCCTCGGGCATGACCTTCCTGGATTCGGAGGTTCCCGGCCTGCTCGACGAGCCGGACGATCTCGCCACCCTGCTCTTCACCTGCGTCGGTGTGCCGGAGTACGCCTCGCGCCCCGGTGGCCGGCCGGGCGCTCCGGTCGAGATCCGCCCGGTGCTCCCCCGCCTCCGCGGGTGACCGGCTGCGGGTTCCGCCGTCCCGTCGCGGTCCGGCTTGCGGGCGACGGCCGGGCGGGGCCGGGGCGGCGTCGTCACGCCACGGCGGCGGCGACCACGTCCTGGTCGGCGGCGATGCGCAGGGCCCGCACCAGCCTTTGGTAGAGCTCGTCGGAGGCGAGCAGTTCGGCGTGCGTGCCCTGCGCCCGGATCCGGCCCTCTTCGAGCACGACGATCCGGTCGGCGTCGAGGACGGTGGAGAGCCGGTGCGCGATGGTGACCACCGCGCCCGCCGCGGCCCGCTGCCGGATGCACTCGTGCAGCGCGGCCTCGGTGAGACCGTCGAGCTGGGCGGTCGCCTCGTCGAGCAGCAGCACGTCCGGGGTGCGCAGCATGGCCCGGGCGAGCGCGATGCGCTGCCGCTGGCCGCCGGAGACCTCCGTGGACGCCAGCGGCGTGTCCAGCCCTTCGGGCAGCGAGTCGACCTTCTCGTCCAACTGCACGGCCCGCAGGACCTCCTGGATCTCCGCCTCCGTCGCGTCGGGGTGGCCGAAGCGCACGTTGTCGCGGATGGTGCCGGGCACCACCGGGGTCTCCTGCTCGACGTACGCGAGGCGGGCGCGCACCTGGTAGTGGCTGTGTGCGGCGTACGGGCGGCCGTCGAGCAGCAGCTCGCCGTGCTCGGGTTCGAGGAACCGGAGGAGAAGCGAGAAGAGGGTGGTCTTGCCGGCGCCGGAGGGGCCGACGATGGCGGTGTGCCCCCGTCTCGGGATCTCCAGGTCGATGCCGCTCACTGCGGGCGGGGCGTCCGGGCCGTACCGGGCGGTGACGCCCCGGAAGGCGAGCACCGGCTGATCGGTGTCGGGGGCCGGGCGGTGCGCGGGCAGCGGCACGGCCGCCGGAGCGGCCGGGGACTCCACGCCGATGGCCTCGACCTCGCGAATCCGTCCGGCCGCGGCGATGCCGGCCTGCAACGCGGTGACGTTCTGGGTCAGCTCACTGATCGGTCCCATGAGCTGGAAGGCGTAGAGCAGGAACGCGATCAGGCTGGAGATCTCGAGCAGGTCCCGCTGCGCACGCCAGGCGCCGATGCCGAGGATCGCGATGACGGCCAGTTGGATGCCGGTCCACGCGACGGTCCAGACGGAGGCGCTGATCCGCGCCGCCCGCACGCTGTGCGCCGCCGTGTCCCGGGCGTCGGCGATGACGCGTTCGCCCAGTCGCCCCTCGGCACGGCTGGCCTTGACCGTCCGGATGGCGCGCAGCGTCCCCTCCAGCGTCCCGCCGAGGCGGCCCACCGACTCCTGGGCGGCCGTGGTCGCCTTCGCGATCCGGGGTAGCAGCACGCCCATCACCGCGGCGACGACGAGCACCGCCACGATGGTGCAGCCGAGCAGGAACAGGTCCAGCACACCCATCAGCACGAGCGTGCCGAGCAGGGCGATGGTGCTGTTCACCAGGCCGATGATGCTGCCGGACGCCTCGTGCAGCAGCGCGGCGTCGGAGGTGACCCGGGTGACCAGCTCGCCGCTGGGGCGGCGGTGCAGGTCACCGACGCGGGCCCGCAGGTAGCGGCCGACCATCGCGGTGCGGGCGTCCAGCACGACCTGTTCGGCGAGGGTGCCGAGCAGCCGCCACTGCCACAGGGTGATGAGCGCACCGACCAGGACGAGCGCCAGCAGCACGCCGATCGGGCGGGTCATCGGCTCGCCCGAGCCGAGGGTGTCGAGGACCCACTTGGTGACCATCGGCGTGGCGAGCCCCGCCGCGTTGGCGACGAGGCCGAGCACGAGCCCTAGGAGCAGGGTGCGCCGGTGCGGGGCGAGGAACGACAGGAGCGTCCGCAGGCGGGGCAGGAGGGCGGAACCGGAGGCAGGCACCTCCCGATTGGAACACTGCTGTTCCGTTTCGGGCAAGCGTTTCGCCGCATTGGCGCGTTGGTATTCTCGCGTGGTGAGCGAGGCCCAGGTGTCCGGCAGCCGGGCGCGCACCCGGCAGGCGATCGTCGACGCGGCCATCGACGTGCTGGGGCGAAACCCGGCGGCGTCCCTCGGCGACATCGCCGCCGCCGCCGAGGTGGGGCGCACCACGCTGCACCGCTACTTCGCCGACCGCGCCGACCTGCTGCGGGCGGTGACCGCCGAGGCCGACGCCCGGCTGGAACGCGCGACGGCTCAGGCCCGGATGACCGAGGGCAGCGGGGCGTCCGCGGTACGACGTCTCTGCGAGGAGTACTTCGACCTGGGCAGTGTGCTGTCGCTCCTCTTCACCGCCACGCCGGCGTCGGCCGACCCCAGCTGCGAGGAGCCGGCGGGCTGCGATCCCGACTTCACGGCGATGGTCGAACGGGGACACCGGGACGGCACCATCGACCCCGAGCTTCCGGCCGACTGGGTGCAGAGCCTGATCTGGTCCCAGCTCTACGCGGGCTGGTCCTACCAGGCCACGATGGGCACGTCGCGGCACGAGGTGCTGCGCCTGATCCTGCGCACGGTCGACGGCGCGATCGCCGTCAAGGCGGCCTGACCGCCCACCCGCGACGAGCCGGCGGTCAACGGCCGAGGCGCTGCCGCGCCAGGAACTTCGGCACGCACATCCGCCACGCCTCGGTCACCAGCTCGGTCATGTGCTGCTGGTCGAGCCGCGCGACGTGGCAGCAGACCCAGTTGAAGCGCAGGTCGGACGCGCCGGGCAGGCAGAAGAGGCCCGGCTCGGCGGCGATCAGGGCGTCGCGCTCCTCCTTCGGGTAGCCGAAGCCCATCGACGCCTCGTCCCGGCTGAACGCGACGTAGACGAGCGACCCGACCCGGAACTTCACCCGGTCACGGATCAGGTGCTCGCTGCTGCGGGGCAGCGTGTGGGCGAGGGCTCGGACGTCGGCGACGGTCACCACGCGATGACCGTAACGCCCGCCACCGACAACCACCCGCACCGGTGGCGGGCGCGCCGAGAGCCTCCGGCGCTACGCCGCGCGGCGCGACCGGACCGGACGCCCGCCGCCCGGCCGCTCTGGCTAGCGCTCCCCCACCGGCGTCACGGTCGGCAGGCCGAGGCCGTGCAGCGCCGCTGCCACCAGCTGCTCCGGGCTGAGCGAGACGTCGAGCACGAGCACCGACTCGTCCGGCTCGGCCGGCTCCAGGGTGGCCAGCTGCGACTCGAGCAGGCTGGCCGGCATGAAGTGCCCGGTGCGGCGAGCCATCCGGTCCCGGATGACCTCCGCCGCCCCGTCCAGGTGCACGAAGTCCACGGTGGGCGGTCCCTGGCGCAGCACGTCCCGGTACGACCGCCGCAGCGCCGAGCAGGCCAGCACCGTCGAGCGGCCCTCCGCCGCCCTCGCGGCCATCCAGCCGGCGAGTTCACGCAGCCAGGGCAGGCGGGCGGCGTCGTCCAGCGGCACGCCGGCCCGCATCCGGGCCACGTTCTCCGCCGGGTGGAACTCGTCCGCCTCGGCGAAGAGCAGCCCCGTCGCCTCGCTGATCCCCCGCGCCACGGTGGTCTTGCCGGAGCCGGAGACCCCCATGACCACGACGTGCCGGGTCGGCCGCCGCTCACCAGTCATGGATCGTCCCGTCCTTGAGCCGGTTGAACGGCAGGTACGCCGGCACGTACGGGAACTTCGCGGCGGCCGCCTCGTCGAGTTCGACCCCGAGACCCGGCTGCTCCCCCGGGTGCAGGTAGCCGTCGGTGAAGGTGAACGACTGCCGGAACACCTCGTCGGTGAGCGTCCCGTGCCGCATGTACTCCTGGATGCCGAAGTTGTGGATCGCCAGGTCCAGGTGCAGGGCGGCGGCCATCCCCACCGGGGAGATGTCGGTGGGGCCGTGGATGCCGCTCTTGATCTGGTACTGCGCGGCGTAGTCGAGCAGCTTGCGCATGGCGGTGATGCCGCCGGTGTGGGTGACCGCCGAGCGGACGTAGTCGATCAGCTGTTCCCGGATCAGGGTCTGGTAGTCCCAGACCGTGTTGAAGACCTCGCCGATCGCCAGCGGAGTGGTGGTGTGCTGGCGGACCAGCCGCAACGCCTCCTGGTTCTCCGCCGGGGTGCAGTCCTCCAGCCAGAACAGGTCGTACGGTTCGAGCGCCTTGCCGAGCTTCGCGGCCTGGATCGGGGTCATCCGGTGGTGCCCGTCGTGCAGCAGCGGCAGCTCCGGGCCGAACTCGTTGCGTACGGCCTCGAAGACGCCGGGGAGGTGGCGCAGGTAGGCGCGGGTGTCCCAGTCCTCCTCGGCGGGCAGCGGGGTGCGCTGCGCCGGCTCGTAGTCGTACCGCTTTCCGCCGGCGCTGGGCTGCGTGGCCACCCCGTAGACGGCGTTGATGCCCGGTACGGAGGTCTGCACCCGGATCGACTTGAAGCCCTCGTCGAGGTGGCGGCGGATCGAGTCGAACAACTCCGGCACGTCCCGCCCGGAGGCGTGCCCGTACGCCATGATCCCCGTCCGGGAGGCGCCGCCGAGCAGCTGGTAGAGCGGCATGCCGGCGGCCTTGGCCTTGATGTCCCAGAGGGCCACGTCCACGGCGGCGATGGCGGCCATGGTGACCGGCCCGCGCCGCCAGTAGGCGGAGCGGTACAGGAACTGCCAGGTGTCCTCGATGCGGTGCGGATCGCGCCCGATCAGCAGCGGGACGACGTGGTCGCGCAGGTACGACGCGACGCTCAGCTCCCGGCCGTTGAGGGTGCCGTCGCCGAGGCCGGTGAACCCCTCGTCAGTGGTGATCTTGAGGGTGACGAAGTTGCGGTCGGGACTGGTGACGACGACGTCGGCAGCAACGATCTTCAAGGGGTGGTGCCTTTCTCTGCGGTGGTGAGGGTCAGCGCAGGACGCTGCCTGCCTCGTGGCCGTCGAGGAGCGCGAGTTCGGCGCGGCGCGGCAGACCCTCGCAGTCGCCGCGGGTGGAGACCGCGAAGGCGCCGAGGGTGGCCGCGCGGCGCAGCCGGCCGGTGAGGTCCAGCCCGTCGAACCAGCCGGAGAGGTAGCCGGCGGTGAACGCGTCCCCGGCGCCCACCGTGTCGACGGCGGTCACGCTCACCACGCCGACCTCCTCGACACCGTCGGCGGTGTACGCCCGGGCGCCCTCCGCCCCGAGCTTGACCAGCACGGTCTGCACGCCGCGCCGCAGCAGCTCGGCCGCGACCGTGGACTCGTCCGCGTCCGGCTCGCCGACGAGGTCCAGCTCGTCGGCGGAGGCGATGATGGTCGACGCGTACGTCGCCAGCGGGGTGAGCGCCGCCCGCGCGGCGTCGCGGGACCAGAGCCGGGCGCGGTAGTTGACGTCGAGGCAGATCGGGATGCCGGCCGCCGCGGCGGCCTCGGCCGCCCAGCCGGTCGCCGCCCGCGCGGTGTCGGAGAGGGCCGGGGTGATGCCGGTCAGGTGCAGCATCCGCGCCCCGGCGGCGAGCGGGGCCTTCAGGTCGTCGACGCCCAGCGCCGAGCCGGCCGAGCCGGCGCGGTAGTACTGGACCCGGGTCAGGTCGGCCGAGCGCTGCTCCAGGAACATCAGGCCGGTCTGCCGCTCGGCGTCACGGGTCACCCCGTCGACGCCGATCCCCTCGGCGCGCAGCTGCCGCAGGACGTACTCGCCGAACTCGTCGGTGCTCACCCGACCTGCCCAGGCGGCACGGTGCCCGAGCCGGGCCACCCCGACGGCCACGTTGGACTCGGCGCCGGCGACGTGCATGCTCAGCGGCGCGCCGGTGGCCAGCGGCCCGGCCGCCCGCATCGAGACCATGGCCTCGCCGAAGGTGAGCAGGTCGGGGGTCATGCGTGTGCTCCCTTGAGGACGGTGAGGTAGGTGCGGGCCCGCTCGCGCAGCGCGCCCAGGTCGCCGCCGGACGCGGCGTCGCCGACCAGCGGCCCGCCGACGCCCACCGCTATCGCGCCGGCCGCCAGGTAGCCGGGCACGTCGTCGAGGCTGACCCCGCCGACCGCGACGAACGGGATGTCCGGGAACGGGTCGCGCAGGGCCTTGAGGTACGCCGGGCCGCCCACCGAGGCCGGGAAGAGCTTCACCGCCGAGGCGCCCATCCGGGTGGCCGTGTAGGCCTCGGTCGGGGTGAACGCCCCGGCGGCCACCGGGAGGTCGCGGCGGGCGGCCTCGGCGATCGACTCGACCACGGCCGGGGTGACGACGAACTGCGCCCCGGCGGCGGCCACGTCGGCGACGTCGGCGGCGGTGAGCACGGTGCCCGCGCCGACCAGGGTTCCCTCGGGCGCGACCGCGCGCAGCGCCGCCACGGCTCGGGTCGCGTCCGGCGTGGTGAGGGCGACCTCGACGACGGGCACCCCCTCCTCCAGCAGCGCGGTGCCGGCGGCGATCGCGCCGGCGGCCGAGGTGCCGCGGATGACCGCGAGGATGCGGGCCGCGGCGAGTTCGGCAGTGAGGTCGAGCGTCATGTCATTCACCATTCCGCGTAGGAGCCGTCGAGGTGCCGCCAGGTCGGGCTGCGCCAGGCGTGTCCACGCTTGTCCGCGGTACGCACCGCGTGTTCGTCGATCTCGATGCCGAGGCCGGGCGCCCGCAGCCGCTCGACGTACCCGTCGACGAACGTCAGCGGCGCCTTGTCGAGGCAGTAGTCGAGCACCTCGGCGCCGAGGTTGTAGTGGATGCCGATGCTCTGCTCCTGGATCAGGTAGTTGGTCGTGGCGAAACCGACCTGGAGGCAGGCGGCGAGCGCGATCGGGCCGAGCGGGCAGTGCGGCGCGAGCTGCACGTCGTACACCTCGGCCAACGCGGCGATCTTGCGGACCTCGGTGATGCCGCCCGCGTGCGAGAGGTCCGGCTGCGCGACCGCGATGCCGGCCTGGAGCACGGGGAGGAACTCCTGCCGGTTGTAGAGCCGCTCCCCGGTGGAGACCGGCGTGCTGGTGGAGCGGACGAACTCGCCGATCAGGTGCGAGTTCTCCGGGACCACCGGCTCCTCCAGGAAGAAGGGCCGGTACGGCTCCAGCAGCGGCGCGACCCGGCGGGCGTTGGCGAGGGTGAACCGGCCGTGGAAGTCGACGGCGACGTCCCGCTCCTCGCCGAGCACCTCCCGCGCCGCGGCGACCCGTCGCACCACGCCGTCGAGTTCGGCGACCGAGGCGACCGGGCTCATCCGGCCGGACGCGTTCATCTTCACCGCCGTGAGACCGGACTCCACGGCGGCGGCGATCTGGTCGCGCACCTCGGCGGGCTCGTCACCGCCGACCCAGCCGTACACCCGGATCCGGTCCCGGACCGGGCCGCCGAGCAGCTGGTGCACCGGCGCGCCGAAGTGCTTTCCGGCGATGTCCCACAGCGCCTGGTCGAGGCCGGCGACGGCGCTGGCCAGGATCGGGCCGCCCCGGTAGAAGGAGGCCTTGGTGAGCACCTGCCAGTGGTCCTCGATGCGCAGCGCGTCCCGGCCGATGAGCAGCTCGCCGAGCTGCTCGACGGCGGTGCGGACGGTCTCCGACCGGCCCTCGCAGGTCGCCTCGCCCCAGCCGACGACGCCGGAGTCGGTCTCGACCCGGACGAAGAGCCAGCGCGGTGCGACGAGGAAGGTCTCCACCCGTGCGATCGTCGTCATGGCGTGCTCAACCCTTCGTGGCGCCGGCGGTGAGGCCGGAGACGACGTACTTCTGCACGAACAACGCGATCACCATGATCGGCAGGGTGACGACTGTCGCCGCCGCCATCAGGCCACCCCAGTCGATGCTCGCGTACCCGACGAAGTCGAAGATCGCCACCGGGAGCGTCTTCGTGTCCGCGCCGGAGAGCACCAGGGCGAACATGAAGTTGTTCCAGGAGAAGATGAACGAGAGGATGCCCGCGGTGGCGATGCCCGGCACCGACAGCGGCATCGTGATCCGCCGGAACGCGCCGATGTGGGTCAGCCCGTCGACGAGGGCGGCCTCTTCCAACTCGGTCGGCAGCCCGTCGAAGTAGCCCATCATGATGTAGACGATCAGCGGTAGCGACACGAACATGTGGCTCAGGATCAGCACGGTGAACCCGCCGACCATCCGCAGGTTCGAGAAGACGTAGTACCAGGGCACCAGGAGCGAGACCCCCGGGATCACCCGGGCCATCAGCACCACCAACGCCGAGCGGCGCATGGTGAACCGGCTCATCGAGTACGCCGCGGGCACGCCCAGGATCAGCGACAGCACGGTGGCGGCGAACGCCACCCAGAGGCTGTTGCCGATGAACTGGGCGTAGTTCGCGCGCTGGAGGACGTTGGTGTAGTTGTCCAGCGTCGGCGTGAAGGCGAACGCCTTGCCGCTGTCGTAGATGTCGACGTTGGTCTTCAGCGACGCCAGGATCATCCAGAGCAGCGGCGCCAGCAGGCCGAGCACCACGACGGCGAGGGCCACCGTCCGGAAGATGCGGTACGACCGGCTCGGTCTCATCGCTCCAGCCCCTTCTTGCGGTAGGTCAGCGCCCACATCACCCCGATGATGATCAGGAAGAAGATGATGAGGACGGTCGACGAGACGCCGTAGTCGTTGTAGTCGAAGCTGAGCCCGTAGGCGTACACGTTCAGGGTCTCCACCTCGTGGAAGGACCCGCCGCCGCGGCCCTTCGTGGCGTAGAGGATGTCGAAGGTCTTGAGCGCGTCGATGCCGCGCAGCAGGATCGCCACGACCACGGTGGGCATGAGCAGCGGCAGGGTGACGTGCCGGAACCGCTGCCAGGTGCTGGCGCCGTCGATCCGCGCCGCCTCCTGCGGCTCGTCGGAGAGCGAGGTGAGCCCGGCCAGCAGGATCAGGACGACCATCGGGGTCCACTGCCAGATGTCGATGAACATCGTCGTCGGCAACGCCGAGTGCTGGCCGGAGAGCCAGGGCTGGGGGCCGATGCCGACCCAGCCGAGCAGTTGGTTGGCCATCCCGATGTTGGGATCGAAGATCAGGCGCCACATCATGCCGACGGCCACCGGGGTGGCCACCAGCGGCAGCAGGATCGCCACGCGTACCCACCGCTCGCCGCGGAAGGGACGCCACAGCAGCAGGGCGATCGCCATGCCGAGGACGACCTCGACGAGGAGCACGACGCCGGTGAAGGCGACCGTACGCAAGACCGCCGGCCAGAACCGGTCGGTGTCGGTGAGCACGTCGAGGTAGTTCTGGACGCCGATGAACTCGCTCTCGGCGCGTACCGAGCCCTCGGCGTCGGTGAGGCTGAGGTACCCGGTCCAGGCCACCGGGAAGACGATCAGCACGGCGACGAACGCCATCGCGGGTGCCGCGAAGAGCCATTTGCGGTGTGCGTTGGCCCAGCGCGACCAGGCCGACCCGTCCGCAAGAGCCGGGCGGGCCTCGGGTGATCTGGTGTCGGGGGTGGTGACGGTGGACATCGGGGTCTCCGGTTCGCAGGGGCCGTGACCGGTGCGGTGGCGGAGCCCGGTCGGCTCCGCCACCGTCACGGTCGGGCTACTTCGCCTCGTCGTCGAGGAACTTCTGGAACGCCTCGTTGGCCGTGTCCGCCGAGGCGGCCGAGTCCTTGCCGGTGATCGCGTCGACGATCGGCTGGCCGACGATCTCGCGCGCCTCGGCGACCTTCACGACCAGCGGACGGTCGTGGCCGACACCGTTGGCGGTGCTGACCGTGGTGGCCTCGGCGAGGTCCTTCGGGTAGGTCGAGGTGGCCTCCGGGTTGGCCCAGACCGAGGCGCGCGCGCCGGGGACGCCGGCCTTCTGCTGCACCAGCGACTGCTCCTTGCCCGCCGCCCACTGGATGAACTTCCAGGCGTTGTCCTTGTTCTCCGAGGCGTCGTTGACGCCGAGCGCCCAGGAGGGGATGTTGTACGGCTTCGAGCCGGCCGGCCCGGCCGGGAAGGCCGCGAAGCCGACGGTGTCGGAGACCTTCGACTTGGCCGGATCGGTGGCGTTCTTGTAGAGCGAGTTGGCCTCGGTGTAGAAGGCGGCCTTGCCCTGGGTGAAGATGGCCATCGCCTCGGACCAGCTCATGTCGGTGCTGATGTTCTCCGGGCCGTGGTCCTTGAGCATCCCGCCGTAGTAGGCGTACGCCTGCTTGGCCTGCGGGGTGTTGACCGAGGCCTTGCCGCTGCCGTCGACGAAGTCGCCGCCGAAGCTGTAGAGGAAGCTGGAGAACTGGGTGACGGCGGCCGCCTTGCCGGTGCGGGCCACGAAGCCGGCCACGCCCGGGTTGTCGGCCTCGACCTTCGTCGCCTGCGCCTTGAGCTCGTCGAGGGTCTTCGGCGGGGCGGTGAAGCCGGACTTCTCCAGCAGGTCCTTGCGGTAGTAGAGGACCTCCTGCTCGGTGATGATCGGTACGCCGACCACCTTGTCCTCGTACGTGGTGGCCTCCACCGGCCCCGGCTGGAAGTCGCCGAACTCGAAGCCGGCGTCCGACTTGGTGCGGTCGGTCAGGTCGGCGAGGTACTTGTTCTTGGCGAAGAGCTTCCCCTCCTGCAGGGGGCGGTACATCATCACGTCGATGTCGCTGGACCCGGCGTTGAGCTTGACGTTGTACTGGTCGGAGAGCTGGTCCTCACCGAGCTGGGTGACCTCGACCTTGAGACCGGACTGCTTCTCGAACTCCGGCAGGGCCTGCTTGATGTTCTCCGTCCACACGTGATTGACCAGGGTGATGCGCAGCGTGTCGGAGCCCTCGCCGCTGTCCCCGCCACCGCAGGCGGTCAGGCCCATCGCGGCGACCACGGCCAGAGAAGTGCCGAGTATCGATCTACGTCGCACGCTTGTCTCTCCTTCTGTCGCGGTCATCGCCTCGACGAGGCGCTACCTCGCTTTTTACATCTGCTTAACGTCGGGATGCTAGGCCCAAAAAGCAGACTTATTCAAGGCGTTGATCTAACTGATATGATCAGTGGCGTGGAATCGTCCGCCTCCGGGGCCCCCGTCAGCACCGCCCCCGCCGAGACCGGACTGCACGCGCGCGTCCTCGAACACCTCGGCACCGCCATCTGCGGCGGCGAGCTGGCCCCCGGATCGGTGCTCAACATCGACGAGCTGGTCGACCGGTACGCCGTGTCCCGCTCGGTCATCCGCGAGGTGCTGCGCGTGCTGGCCTCGATGGGGTTCATCGAGACGCGCCGCCGGGTCGGCGTGCTGATCCGCCCGGCGACCTCCTGGAACGTCTTCGACCCGCAGGTCATCCGGTGGCGGCTCGCCTCGGCCGGCCGGATGGCCCAGCTCAGGTCGATCACCGAGCTGCGCACCGCAGTCGAGCCGCACGCCGCCCTGCTGGCCGCCACCCGGGCCGATCACGACGAGGCGAGCGACCTGGTCGGGCTCGCCGCGAAGATGTGGGCCGCCGGCAAGGCCGGCGACGAGGAGCGCTTCCTGAGCCTGGACATCGAGTTCCACCGCCGGGTGCTACGCGCCTCCGGCAACGAGATGTTCCTCCGGTTGCAGGACCTGATCGCGGAGGTGCTCACCGGCCGGCACAAGCACCACCTCATGCCGCACCACCCGCACGAGCAGGCCCTCCAACTGCACGCCGAGGTCGCCCAGGCCATCCAGCGGCACGACGGCGAGCGCGCCCGGCGGGCCATGGTGGAGCTGATGGAGCAGGCCTTCGACGAGATGAGATCGCTCTGGGAGCAGACCGGCGAGCCCAGCCGAGGCTGAGGCGGCGCGACGGGTCAGCGGGAGCGCCGCCGCTTCCCCGACATGTCAGTGCGGCATGCGCAGCCCGGCGGCGACCGCGCCCCGCTGGTCCACCAGCCCGGCGATCCGCCGGAGCACCGCCGCGTAGTGGGCACGACGCAACGCCGGCGCGGCCGGGTCCGCCGCGGCGGCGGTCACGTCGACCACCCGGGCCTGCGGCCGGTACTCCATCCAGGTCGGCAGCACCGTCACCCCGGTGACCGCCCAGCGACCGTTCGCCGTACGGGTGAAGGTGAACTGCGGCACCACCGCGTCCTGCGAGCGCTCCTGCGAGCCGTCGGCGAACCGCGTGGTCAGGTTCCCCATGCCGTAGGCGACCCACTTCCCGCCCACCTTCTCGAAGGGCTGCACCACGTGTACGTGGTGCCCGACGATCAGGTCGATCTCCGGCGAGGCCAGCAGTTCGCGCGCCAGGTCCGACTGGTCGGCGGTCGGCTCGTGCTGGTACTCCGTACCCCAGTGCATCGACAGGATGACGATCTCCGCGCCGGCCTCCCGGGCCCGGCGGGCCTCGCCGCGGATGGCGTCGGCGTCGATCAGGTTGGCGGCCCACGGCCGCCCGGCCGGCAGCGGGATGTCGTTGAAGCTCAACGTGTACGACAGGTGCCCGACCTTGACGCCCTTGACGTCCAGCACGTTGGGCCGGCGGGCCTCCGCCGCGGTACGCGCCATGCCGGTGTGCCGCAGGCCGACCCGGTCCAGGTTGTCCAGCGTTCGGGCGATGCCCTCCACTCCGGTGTCGAGGGAGTGGTTGGAGGCGGTCGAGCAGGTGTCGAAGCCCGCCCAGGCCGCGGCGTCGGCCAACTGTGGCGGGACGCTGAAGTTCGGCCAGCCGGTGAAGGGGCCGTCCGGCTCGGCGAGCGGCGTCTCCAGGTGGCAGATGGCGAGGTCGGCCGCGCTCACCCGAGGTTTCACGGCGGCCAGGATCTGGGTGAAGTCGTGCCCGTCGCGCCCCGCCCGGCGCGCGTCGGCGGCCGCCTGCTCGCTGAGCGCCGGGTGTACGAGCAGGTCACCGGCCGCAGCCACGGTGAGCGTGGTCGGCGGCGCGGCGCTGGTGGGCGGGGCGGACGGCGTGGCCGGCCGGACGAACGACTCGGGCTCGGACGCCTCACAGCCCGCCGCCAGCACGGCGACCAGCAACACCGCCACGGCGGGTGACTTCCTCATGACAGCACATGATGCCGGTCGCGCCGCGCCCCGCGGCGGGAACGTCGAAACTTCCCCCGTGCTCCACCTCAACCACCTGGGCCTGCCGACGGCATGAGCGCACCGCCCGGGCCGGTCCGCCCGGGCGGTGCTCCCCCACTCGCTCTACGCCGCCCGGCGCCGCCAGGGCGGCACGGTCGCGTTGGTCAGTGCCCGCAGCAGCCACTCGGCCGGGCCGTAGTGGTGCCCCCGCATCCACCAGGCGCTCACCGCCGCTTGGAGGGCGAAGACGGCCACGGCGACGAGGACGGCGACCAGCGGCGACACCCGCCCGATGAGGCCGAAGCCCCAGCCGGTGAAGATCACTGCGCAGATCACCGACTGACCGAGGTAGTTGGACAACGCCATCCGCCCGGCGGGGGCCAGCGCCCGGGAGAGGTTCCCGCCCGGACGAGTCCGGAAGAGCTGGAAGAGCGTGGCGACGTACGCGGCGGCCAGCAGCGGGGCCGTCACCACGGTGAGGGCGAGCGCCACCGGGTCGAGTCCGGTGGTCCCTCCGGTGCTGGCGAAGACGACCGCTCCGGCCAGACCCACCGGGTAGCCGACCAGGCAGAGCCGCCGCCAGAGCCGGGTGTGCCGCTGCGGTTCGGACAGGATGCCGCGCTTGCCGGCGGCGAGACCGACGAGGAACGCGGCCAGCGCGACCGGCGCCTGCAACGAGGCCAGACCCAGCAGCATCTGCGGCATCGACCGGAGGTGCTCGGCGATCACACCGGCCGGGCTGCCGGCGAGCGCCTCGGTCGACGCCCGCCCCTCCGCCAGGGCGGCAGCCGGTTCGGCCGTCAGGCTCGCTCCGGTGACCGCCGCTCCCACCATCTGGAGGGCGACCAGTCCGATGAGGACGCCGGCCCAGATCATCGCGGTGCGGGGCCGGATCCGGCGGGCGACCAGCAGCACCAGGCCGAGCAGCGCGTACGTGGTGAGGATGTCGCCGTGGAAGAAGAGCAGGGCGTGCGCGACGCCGAGCAGGAACAGCCCGGCCAGCCGGCGCAGGAAACGCGGCACGAACGAGGCACCGTGTCGCCGGGCCGACTCCAGTTGCAGCGTGAAGCTGTATCCGAAGAGGAACGAGAAGAGCAGGTAGAACTTCAGCTCGAAGAGGAGGGCGACCGTCGCGCGGACCGCGTCGTCCACCCCGGAGGTGAAGGCCGGATCGTCGATGCCGTGCCAGGGGAACGCGGTGGCGAAGAAGGCGATGTTCACCACGAGGATGCCGAGGAGCGCGAAGCCGCGCAGGGCGTCGACGTCGCGCAGCCGGGCGGGGGCGGCGGGGGCGGCGGACTCGCTGGTCTCCACCGCGGCGGGGTGCGTCGGGCTCGTCATGTCCGTCACTCTAGGACCGCATCTATACGTTTGTCTATGACGCCTGTATAAGACGATCGTCTTATACAGGCGACCAGTCACCGGCTACTGTGGCAACGTGGGACATCGAGATCAGCTTCTTGCCGGCGCCCGGCAGTGCCTCTACGAGCGCGGATACGCCCGCACCACGGCGCGCGACATCGTGGCCGCCTCCGGCACCAACCTGGCCTCCATCGGCTACCACTTCGGCTCCAAGGACGCGCTGCTCACCGCCGCGATGATCGAGGCGATGAACGAATGGGGCGACACCCTCGGACGGACCATGGAGGTCGACCAGAGCCTTCCGCCGCTGGAGCGGCTCGGCAGCGTCTGCGACCAGGTGGCGGCGTCCATCCAGGAGAACCGCGCGCTCTGGTCGGCAAGCGTCGAGGTCTTCACCCAGACCGACCACCAGCCGGAGCTGCGCGAGCGGATCGCGTCGGCGTTCGAGGCGGGCCGCCCGGCCTTCGCCGCCATGCTCGGCGTCGACCCGGAGTCGTCACCGGGGACCGCCCGCGCGGTCGGCTCCCTGGTGCTCATGCTGATCAGCGGTCTCACCGTGCAGTGGCTGCTCGACCCGGAGCACGCTCCCTCCGGCGCGGAGCTGGCCACCGCCGTGCGGGCTTTGCTCCCCGCCGGCGGCTGACCGGCGGTCGGCGAACGGCAGCAGGCGCGTCAGGCTGTGACGACTTCCCGGACTGACCGGGCCGCCCCGGCTATTGGCCGAACGCGGCGGCTAGCTCGTCGTCGAAGGTGGCGATCGGTCGGCCGTCGGCACCGTAGGCGACGAGGCGGCCGTGCGTCATCGTCGCGGACCGGAACGAGAAGACCCGGGGCCCCGGATAGGGCGACAGCAGCGGAATGACGCGGGGTGCGCCGCCCGGGGCCGAGTGGTACTCCAGCCGCGCCACCTCCGTCGACACCACTCCGTTCACCCGTACCTTCGTCTTCTCGGTGCGGGTGCCGAAGGTGACCGGCCCACCGGTGTCGTACGACGCGCAGGCGACCGGTCCGCGGCAGACGAAGAAGTAACGCGGGTTCACCACGTCGTCCAGCGCGTACGCCTTGAAGGTGGGGTCGGCCCCCGCAGGCAGCGGCTGCACGGCGAAGAACGCGACGGCCGTCGCGGCCGCGACCCCGGTGCGGAGCCAGGCGCGACCGGCGGCCCGGGGGCGTCTCGAACGGGCCGCCACCACCGCGACCCCGCCGAAACCCGTCAGGCAGAGCGCCACCACGCCGAGCGCGCGGGCGTTCTCGAACAGGAACTGCACACCAGGTCGCATGGAGACGGCGCTCAACGCGGCGCCCAGCGACACCACCATCGCGGTCAGCAGCGCCACGCCGGCCGCCCTCCGGGCCACCCCCGACGCGCCGATGAGCAGCATCGCGGCGAGCACCGGCCAGACCTGGTGATGCGTCCAGGAGACCGGCGACGCGGCCACGGTGGCGCAACCGACGAGCACCGCGGCGTGCCCCGGCAGCCCCTGCGCCGCCAACTGCCGGGCGCGCAGCAGCGCCACCGCGCAGATCGCCGCCACCAGGCCTGCCCAGAGCAGCGGCAGGGACACCGGTTCGACGCCGAGCCGCAGCAGCATGCCGTGCAGCGACTGGTTGCCCAGCGACGCGAGGTTGCCGATCCGACTGGTCTGCAGCACCGTTCCGGCCCAGTAGGTCCAGCTCTCCCCCGGCAGGACGACGGCCGCGAGCCCGGCGCAGGCCACGAAGGTCGCCGCCGCGCGAGCCGCGTCACGGTAGCGCCCGGCGGCGAGGAAGTAGAGCACGAAGAGCAGCGGGGTGAGCTTGATGGCGGACGCCACCCCGACGAGCACGCCCCGCAGGCGCGGTGGGACGACCTCCATACCGTCGAGCAGCGCCAGCAGCACGACGAAGATGCTGACCTGACCGAAGCGCAGGTTGCTCTGCACCGGGGCGGAGAGCATCAGCGCGAGCGCCACGACCGCCGCCGCCACGTGCCGCCCGGAGCGTCCGCGCGCCAGCACCGCGCCCACCGGCACCGCCACGGCGACGACCGCCGCGCAGGTCGCCAGCAGCCAGACGACCTGCACCACCGGCTCGGAGAGCAGCGTGATCGGCCAGAGCACGAGCGCCGCGAACGGCGGGTAGGTGAAGGGGCCGCCGTTCTCGGCGACGTACCCGTAGAGCGGACGCCCCGCGCGCAGGTCGAGCAGCGCGCCGTAGTAGATGTGCAGGTCGGAGAGGCGGTCCTCGCGTCGCAGGACGAGCGCGATGGAGACCAGCGCGACGACGGCGAAGGCCGACCAGAGCAGTGCCAGCCGTCGATCCCGCACGGTTGTCAGCATAGGGTCCCGGGCGGCGACCCACAGCCCCGTGTGCCCGTCGGACCAGCCGACCCGTCGTGGACCGGGGCGGGTGGCGACCGGCAGCCGCCGCCCGTCCCGGTCCACCGCCGCGGGTCAGCCCCAGTGCTGCGGCGCGGGCTGGCGGGTGGTGGCGTTGATCCGGTTGAAGAAGTTGGTGGTGGCGATCCAGAGCACGATCGCCGCCAGCTCCTTCTCCCCGAAGTGCCGGGCGGCCTCCGCCCAGATGTCGTCGGGCACCGCGTCCGGCCGGTCGGCGAGGCGGGTGGCGGCCTCGGCGAGCGCCAGCGCGGCCCGCTCGGCCTCCGTGAAGTACGGCGTCTCCCGCCAGACGGCCACCGCGAAGAGCCGCTCGTCGGTCTCGCCCGCCTTACGCATCCCCCGGGCTCCCGAGTCGACACAGGCGCTGCACCCGTTGATCTGACTGGCCCGCAGGTGCACCAGCTCCAGCGTGCGCTGCGGCACGCCGGCCGAGTGGGCCGCCTTGTACAGCAGGTTGACGGCCTGCACGGCGTCCGGCAGCAGACCCGCGGGGTTCGCGATGCGTGGTTCGGTGGTCATATCTGTCCGTCCCTCCCTCTAGGCTGGCCGGCGTCCGTCGCGGTACGACGTCCCGGCCCGTTCACCGATATGTCGACCGCCACCCCGACCGCGTGACAGATGTGGCTGCCGTCACACCGGCGCCTCGGCGAAGGAGTGTTCCGACATGCACGACGCCGACCTGCTGGCCCGGCGGTTCGAGGAGCACCGTCCGCACCTGCGGGCGGTGGCCCACCGGATGCTCGGCTCCGGCGTCGAGGCCGAGGACGCCGTCCAGGACACCTGGCTGCGGCTGACCCGGGCGCAGACCGACGGGATCGACAACCTGCCCGGCTGGCTGACCACAGCGGTCGGCCGGGTCTGCCTCGACCGGCTGCGTTCCCGGGCCGCCCGCGCCGAGCAGCCGTGGGACGGTGGCGACGCGACGGACGATCCGGCGGTCGATGCGCCCGCCGACCCGGAGCAGGAGGCCGTGCTCACCGAGTCGGTGGGCCGGGCGCTGCTGGTGGTCCTGGACACTCTCGCGCCCACCGAGCGGTTCGTCTTCGTGCTGCACGACCTCTTCGCGGTCTCCTTCGACGAGATCGCCGCCGTCGTCGACCGCAGCCCCGCCGCCCTCCGTCAGATCGCCAGCCGGGCCCGCCGGCGGGTCCAGCTCGGCGGCGAGGTACGGGAGACGGATCCGACGCGCCAGCGACAGGTCGTCGAGGCGTTCCTCGCCGCGTCCCGCGAAGGTCGCTTCGACGACCTGGTCACCCTGCTGGATCCGCACGTCGTACTCCGGGCCGATCCGGTGGCCGTCGGCATGGGTTCGACAGCGGAGACCCGTGGCGCGGCCGCCGTCGCCGCCTTCTTCAACGGCCGGGCGGAGGGCGCGGTCCCCGCGTACGTGGACGCCGCGCCGGGCGCGGTCGTGGTGATCCGTGGGCGGACCCGCATCGTGCTCGCCTTCATCGTCACCGACCGGATCATCGGCATCGAGGCGGTGGCCGACCCGGAGCACATCGCGTCCCTCGACCTCGTGCCGGACGACCCGGCGCGGCGGTGATCGGGCGGGGCGTCGGTGCCCGGTGAGCAGCGGGTGCCGACGTCAGGACGTCAGAAGGACCACGTGCAGGTTCCGGGGGCCGTGCACGCCCTCGACCCGGTTCAACTCGATGTCGCTGGTGGCGGAGGGCCCGCTGATCCAGGTGAGTGGGCGTCGCGGGTCGAGCCGGGCCACCGCGTCCGGCACCCCCGCCACCACCTGCTCGCTCCGCAGCACGCAGATGTGCACGTCGGGCAGGAGGGTGATGACCCGCCGACCCTGGTCGGGGGCGCCGTCCAGGACGATCGTGCCGGTCTCGGCGACCGCCACGGCCGCCGCGGTGACCACGCCGTCGGCGGCGGCGACCTCCGCGGTGCTGAGGTCGTCGTCGGTCACGGCCGTGACCGACGCGGGCAGCCACCGTTCGGGCAGCCCCCGCGGGACCACGACCCGCCGGCCACCGAGGACGGCGTCGACGACTTCAGCCACCTCGGGCTCGGCGCAGCGGTGCACGGTCGCCCGGTAGTCGGTGAGCCGGTCCACCAGCAGGTCGAGGTCGGCGTCGCCGCCCGCCGGCCGGTAGTCGCGCGGTGCCTCGGCCGGTACCCGCGGCGGGGCGCCGCGGGCGGCGCGCAGGCGGGCGAGGACCTCCTCCCGGCCGCTCACCGCTGCGCCCACCACTCGCGGAACGTGTGCTCCGGCGGTTGCGGCAGGTCCCGGCCGATGGTCCAGCCGGAGAGCGGTGGGGGCAGCCCACGACCACGGCGGCCGGCGAACCGGCTGAGCCGCGCCGCCCGCTGCGCCGCCGCGTAGAGCGCCGGCCGGTCCATGACGTACGCGGCCGCGGCCATCGCCGCGGCTTCGGCCTTCGGGTGTGGCGCGCGGTCGCGCAGGTGCACCAGCAGCTCCGGAATGTTGATCTTCACGGGGCAGGCGTCGTAGCAGGCGCCGCAGAGCGTCGAGGCGTACGGCAACGAGGCGTTCTCCTCGACGCCGGTGAGCTGTGGCGAGAGCACCGCGCCGATCGGCCCCGGATAGACCGACCCGTACGCGTGCCCGCCGGCACGCTCGTAGACCGGGCAGACGTTGAGGCACGCGGAGCAGCGGATGCAGCGCAGCGCCTGCCGGCCCACCTCGTCGGCCAGTACGGCGCTGCGGCCGTTGTCGAGCAGCACCAGGTGGAACGCCTGCGGCCCGTCGCCGGGGGTGACACCGCTCCACATCGAGGTGTACGGGTTCATCCGCTCCCCGGTGGACGAGCGGGGCAGCAGCTGCAGGAAGACCTCCAGGTCCCGCCAGGTCGGCACCACCTTCTCGACGCCCATCACGGTGATCAGCGTCTCGGGCAGGGTGAGGCACATCCGCCCGTTGCCCTCGGACTCCACGACGGCGAGGGTGCCGGTCTCCGCCACGGCGAAGTTGGCGCCGGAGACGGCGACCCGCGTGGTCAGGAACGTCTCGCGCAGGAAGCGGCGGGCGGCGGCGGCGAGCGCGGGCGGATCGTCGGTGAGCGACGGGTCGACGCCCGGCATGGCCTGCAGGAAGATCTCGCGGATCTCGGCCCGGTTGCGGTGGATGGCCGGCACCAGGATGTGGCTCGGCCGGTCCTCCCCGAGCTGCACGATGAGTTCGGCGAGGTCGGTCTCCACGGCGCTGATCCCGGCCGCTTCGAGCGCCTCGTTGAGGCCGATCTCCTGGGTCGCCATGGACTTCACCTTGATGACCCGGTCGCTGCCGGTCGCGGCGACCAGTTCGGTGACGATCCGGTTCGCCTCCACCGCGTCCGCCGCCCAGTGCACGATGCCGCCGGCCGCGGTGACCGCGACCTCCAACTGTTCCAGCAGCTCCGGCAGGCGGGCCAGGACGTCCGTCTTGATCGCCGCCCCGGCCTCGCGCAGGGCCTGCCAGTCGGGCAGTTCGCCGATGACCGCGCCGGACTTCGCGCGGATGGTGGTGGTGGCGTGGCCCAGGTTGCGCCGCAGCTGGGGGTCGGCGAGGCCGCGCCGGGCAGCGGCCGGAAAGGGCTCCTCGCCGCGCAGGTGCCCGACTCCGCGCGGCGCGGTCGCCGGCATGCCGAGGAAGGTACGCCTCATGCCCGCACCGCCGTCCGGCCGATGCTGCCGCTGCGCTCGGTCGCGGCGAGGATCTCCGCCAGGTGCACGGTGCGTACGCCGGTGCGTAGCCGGGCCAGTCCCCCGCCGATGTGCATCAGGCAGGAGGCGTCGCCGGCCGTGCAGACGTCGGCGCCGGTGGACTGGACGTGGCGCAGCTTGTCCGCGAGCATCGCGGTGGAGGTGTCGGCGTTCTTCACGGCGAAGGTGCCGCCGAAGCCGCAGCACTGCTCCGCCTGTGGCAGCTCGACGAGGTCGAGGCCGCGGACCTCCCGCAGCAGCCGCAGCGGCCGGTCCCCCACCCGCAGCAGGCGCAGCGAGTGGCAGGTCGGGTGGTACGTGACCCGGTGCGGGTAGTACGCGCCCACGTCGGTCACCCCGAGCACGTCCACCAGGAACTCCGACAGCTCGTAGGTGCGTTCCGAGACCGCCTCGGCGCGCGAGGCCAGCCGCTCGTCGCCGGCGTTGCGGGCCACCGAGGCGTGCTGGTGCCGTACCGATCCGACGCAGGAGCCCGACGGGGCGACCACCACGTCGTACGGCTCGAAGGCGCGTACGTGGCGGCGGACCAGCGGCAGGGCCTGCGCCGAGTAGCCGGTGTTGACGTGCATCTGCCCGCAGCAGGTCTGCTCCGGCGGGAAGACGACCTGGTGGCCGAGGCGTTCCAGCAGCCGCACGGTCGCCTCGGCGGCGGCCGGGAAGAGCGTGTCCGCCAGGCACGTCACGAAGAGCGCGACCCGCATCGTCACCCGCCTCTCGGGTTCTGGTCGGCCCGATCCGCACCGGCCTCGGTCATTCGATCAGCTCGGCCGGCGTCACGCAACGGCCGGGCCGGCCGCCGGCGGGGACGGTGGGCGGGCCCGATCCGGGCGGTGTCAGCCGAAGGCACGGCTCTGCCAGGTGGTGATCTGGTCGGCCGGAAGCGCCTCGGGCAGGATGGCCACCCGGTCGATCTCGCCGGTGAGGCGCTGCCCGCCGTCCTGGTCGGCGGCGAACCGCAGCTCCCGGGTGGCGCAGCCGACGATGCCGCCGTCCGGGACCTTGACTGTTCCGGCCGCGCGGCCGTCGAGGTAGACGGTGACGGTGCCGGCGTCGTCCATGGTGACCACCAGGTCGACGTACCGGCCGACGGGCAGCACGGCGTTGCTGGTCACGCCGGTGCCGGAGCCGATGAACCGCACCCGGTTGTCGGGGGTGAGGTCGATCAGCACGCCGTCGGTGCCGGGGTCGCCGCCGGGCTGGAAGTCGAAGAGCCGCCGGTAGCCGCCGCTCGTGGTCACCTTGACCTCTGCGGCGAAGGTGGCGGTCTCCAGGTAGCCCAGCGTGGTGGGGGCGGTCCGGAGGTAGCGGGCGCCGTCGAGGGCCAGCGCCGTGCCGGTCGGCCCGTCGGCGACGTACGCGGCACCGGTCTGCACCGTGGCCGTGCGCCCGTTCGGTGACCGGTCGGGCACGGTGTCGCCGCTCTCCGGATCCCAGGCGACGAGCGGCTGGTCCGGGGCCGGCCGGGCGCAGGGCGGCGGCACGGGCAGCGCGATGGCCGTCCAGCCGGAGGCCCGCCAGTCCTCGGTGACCAGTCGCGCCTCGATCCGGTTGCGGCCCGGCGCGGCCTCCCGGGTCGGCGTGACCGTGAACCGGTAGACCTGGGAGTCGCCGGAGCGCAGGCGCGGCACCTCGAACCGGGCGGGCCGCGCGCTCCAGCCGGCCGGCAGCGCCAGCGTCAGGCGGGACGGCGGGAGGTTCTGCGCGGCGGCGACCGTCACCGAGACCGTCCCCGACCGGTCGGCCTCGAGCGTCGACGGGGCGTCGACGGTGAAGGCGACGCCGGCGGTGGCGACGTAGCGGTGTCCGGCCTTGGCCGGAAAGGTGAGCCGCCCACCGCGGGCCTCGACGTCGACCCGCTTGCCGGTCGTGGCGTCCACCATCCGGAACGGGCCGGCGAAGAGCGGGCTGCGCAGGCGCACCTCCCCGGCGCGTCCGGCGGTGACCGCGATCTCGGTCGCCGCGCCGGCCGACCACGTCGTGTCGACGGTGAGGTCGCCGCGGGCACGCAGCCCGCTCACGGAGCCGTTCGGCCAGGCGCTCGGCAGCGCCGGCAGGACCTGGACCTCACCGCTCTGGCTCTGCAGCAGCATCTCCGCGACGCCGGAGGTGGCGCCGAAGTTGCCGTCGATCTGGAACGGCGGGTGGGTGTCCCAGAGGTTGGGCAGGGTGCTCTGTCGCAGCTGTTCGGTGAGCATCTTGTGCGCGTGGTCGCCGTCGAGGAGGCGGGCCCAGAAATTGATCTTCCACGCCTTGCTCCAGCCGGTGCCGCCGTCGCCTCGCGCGGTGAGCGAGACCCGGGCCGCCTCGGCCAGCTCCGGGTCGTCCAGCGCGGTGATCTGGGCGCCGGGGTGGAGGGCGAACAGGTGGGAGACGTGCCGGTGCTCGTTCCGCGGGTCGTCCAGGTCCTCCTTCCACTCCTGCAGCTGGCCCCACGAGCCGACCCGGATCCCCGGGTCGAGGTCGGCGAGCGCGGCCCGTAGCTCCTTGCGGAACGCGTTGTCGCCGCCGATGATCCCGGCGGCCTCGACGGTGTTGGTGAAGAGGTCCCAGACGATCTGCTGGGACATCGAGGCGCCCGCGGTGAAGTCGCCCTGCTCCGGGGAGTAGCTCGGAGAGACGACGAGCTTGCCGTCGCGCGGGTCGACGACGAGTTCGTCGAGCCAGAACTGCGCGAGCTGCTTCATGACCGGGTACGCGCGCTCTCTCAGGAACCGCTGGTCCCGGGTGAACTGGTAGTGCTGCCAGTAGTGCTGGGCGAGCCACGCCCCGGCCTCCGGGAACCAGAACGAGGAGGCCCAGTTGTGCAGCCCGGTGAACCCGTAGATGTTGGTCTCGTTGTTCACCACCCAGCCCCGGTTTCCGTAGATCTCCCGGGCGGTCACCTGCCCCGGCGGCACCATCGAGTCGACGTAGTCGAAGAGCGGCGCGGTGGTCTCGGAGAGGTTGATGAGCTCGGCCGGCCAGTAGTTCATCTGGAGGTTGATGTTGACGTGGTAGTCGGCGTCCCAGGGTGGGCTGGTGGAGTTGTTCCAGACGCCCTGCAGGTTCGCCGGCAGCGAACCGGCCCGCGACGACGCGATCAGCAGGTAGCGGCCGTACTGGAAGAAGAGCGCCTCCAGGGCCCGGTCGGCCGGGGACGGGCCGCCGGTGTAGCCGCGCAGCAGCTCGTCGGTCGGCACATCGGGCATCGCCTGGCCGATGTCGAGCCGGGCCCGGTCGAAGAGGGCGCGATGGTCGGCGGTGTGCGCGGCGAGCAGCTCGGCGTACGTCTTGCGGGTCGCCGCGTCCACGGTGGCGGTGACCGCCGGGTGCGGGTCGGCGCCCCGGTAGCGGGGGTAGGTCGGGGCGTAGTCGGTGCCGGCGGCCAGGATCAGCGTCGCCTCGTCCGCCTCGCGCACGGTGACGGTGCCGTCGGCGCCGTCGGTCACCGCGCCGCCCTGTGCGGTCACCTGGATCTGCGACTCGAACCGCAGCTTGTTGTCGTTGAGCGCGCCGGCGAAGGTGATGCGGCCGCCGCTCGCGGTGACCGCCCGGGACCGGTTGTTCGGCGCGGTGACGCCGGCGGTGAAGCCGATCCGGCCCGGCTGGTCGGCGCTGATCCGCACGACGAGGACCCGGTCCGGGTAGCTGGCGAAGTACTCCCGGGTGTAGCGCACCCCGTCGTCGAGGTAGGAGACCTTCGCGACGGCGCGGCCGATGTTCAACTCCCGGCGGTACTCCTGGACCGGTCCGGGGTCCTCTGTGAGCCGCAGCGACAGGTCACCAAAGGTGTTGTACGAGCCGAACCCGCTCTTCGGCTGGCCGAGCCGGCTCGCCACCTCCTCCGGGCTGAGTCGGCCGCGTTCGTTGATCAGCCGCTGCACCTCCTCGATGGCGCCGGGGCGCGGCGAGGTCCAGTTGCCGAAGTTGTAGCCGGCGGCCGAACCCGGTCCACCGGTCCAGAGCGTCTTCTCGTTGAACTGCACCGTCTCGGTCGCCACCCGGCCGAAGACCATGCCGCCGAGGGCGCCGTTGCCGATCGGCAGCGCCTGGGTCTCCCAGTCGGCGGCCGGCTCGTCGTACCAGAGGGTGAGTGGATCACCGGCGTCCGCGGTGGCGGCGTTCGGGGTGGGGGCGCCCGTGGTGGCCGCCCCGGACGGCGTCGACCCGACGGGCAGCGCCGCGACCAGCACGGCCAGGAGCGCGGTCGCCGTCGACCGGAGCGGGAGCCGCCACCGGGAGAGGTCGTCCATGAGTTGCCTCCGGATCGTCCGAGGGGCCGGGGATGGTTCCTGACGCGGCCGCGCCGCCACGAGGGCCGCGCACGGTGGCACCTCGGATGTTTCACGCCGAGGCTACAAAGGACGGCCCGGCACAACAAGCACTTGACTTCATCGATCCGAGCTGGAATGCCGTCCGCCGACAGCAAGGAAAGTGGGCGTTAGCCAGACCATTCGTACTATCAGGACGGTCTTCGTCGATGGCACGGTCTTGTGAAGCGCCCCAGTCACTGATAGACATCGGATGTCTTGCTGCACTGGTACTGGGGAGCGACGCGTGAGGTTGTTGCGGGTGGGTGCGCCGGGTCGGGAAACCCCGGCGCTGCTGGACGAGACCGGACGGATACGCGACCTCCGTGGGGTGATCGACGACCTCGACGCCGCCTTCCTGGCGGACGACGGGCTCTCCCGGCTCTCCTCGATCGCGGTGGACGAGCTGCCGGTGCTGGACCGCACCGGCCTGCGAGTGGGGCCGCCGCTGCACCCCGGCAAGATCGTCTGCATCGGGCTGAACTACCGGGACCACGCCGCCGAGACCGGCGCGCCACTGCCCGCCGAACCGGTGGTGTTCCTGAAGGCGCCCGACACCGTCGTCGGCCCCGACGATCCCGTCCTGATCCCCCGGGGCAGCACCAAGACGGACTGGGAGGTCGAGCTCGCGGTCGTCATCGGCCGGCCGGCACGCTACCTCGCCGACACCGAGGCGGCGCTGGCCTGCGTCGCCGGGTACGCCATCGCCAACGACGTCTCCGAGCGGGAGTTCCAGCTCGAGCGCGGCGGCCAGTGGGACAAGGGCAAGTCCTGCGAGACCTTCAACCCGTTCGGCCCCCTCCTGGTGACCGCCGACGAGGTCCCGGACCCGCAGGACCTGCGGCTGCGCCTCTGGGTCAACGGCACGCCCCGGCAGGACGGCAGCACGAAGGACATGGTCTTCCCGGTGGCCGAGATCGTCCGCTACCTGAGCCACTTCATGGTGCTGCACCCGGGGGACGTCATCAACACCGGAACGCCCGCCGGGGTCGCCCTCGGCCAGCCGGACCCGAAGCCGTACCTGACGGCGGGTGACGTCGTCGAGGTGGAGATCGACGGGCTGGGCCGGCAGCGTCAGGTGGTGGCCCAGGCATGATCTTCACCGAGCTGGACATCTCCGATATCCGCTTCCCGACCTCGCGGGCGCTGGACGGCTCCGACGCCATGAACCCCGACCCGGACTACTCGGCCGCGTACGTGGTGCTGCGCACCGACTCCGGCGACGGCCACGAGGGGCACGGGTTCGCCTTCACCATCGGACGCGGCAACGACGTCCAGGCCGCCGCCATCGCGTCGCTGCGCCCGTACCTGGTGGGCCGACCGGTGGCGACGATCCTCGCCGACCTCGGTGGCTTCTGGCGGGAACTCGTGCACGACTCGCAGCTGCGGTGGCTGGGCCCGGAGAAGGGCGTCATGCACATGGCGATCGCGGCGGTCGTCAACGCGCTGTGGGACCTGCGGGCCAAACGGGAGGGGCTGCCGCTGTGGCGGCTGCTGAGCCGGCTGAGCCCGGAGGAGCTCGTCGACCTCGTGGACTTCCGCTACCTCGACGACGCGCTCACCCGGGACGAGGCGCTGCGGATCCTACGGGCCGCGCAGCCGGGCCGGGCCGAACGCGAGGAACACCTGCTGCGCTCCGGCTTTCCCGCGTACACCACCTCACCCGGCTGGCTCGGCTACGACGACGACAAGCTGCGCCGGCTCTGCAAGGAGGCGGTCGCCGACGGGTTCGGCCAGATCAAGCTGAAGGTCGGCGCCGACCTCGCCGACGACATCCGGCGGATGACCATCGCCCGGCAGGCGTGCGGGCCGGACTTCCCCATCGCGGTCGACGCCAACCAGCGCTGGGACGTGCCGACGGCCATCACCTGGATGCGCGAGCTGGCCCGCTTCGACCCGCACTGGATCGAGGAGCCGACGAGCCCCGACGATGTGCTCGGGCACGCCACGATCGCCCGGGAGCTGGCCCCGATGCGGGTCGCCACCGGCGAGCACATCGCCAACCGGGTGCTCTTCAAGCAGTTGCTCCAGCTCGACGCGGTCTCGTACGTGCAGATCGACGCGACCCGCGTCGCGGGCGTCAACGAGAACCTCGCGATCCTGCTGCTGGCTGCGAAGTTCGGCGTGCCGGTCTGCCCGCACGCCGGCGGGGTGGGGCTCTGCGAGCTGGTGCAACACCTGTCCATGTTCGACTTCGTGGCGGTCTCCGGCGAGCTCACCGACCGGGTCATCGAGTACGTCGACCACCTGCACGAGCACTTCGTCGACCCGGTGGTGATCCGCGACGGCCGGTACGTCGCACCGACCGCGCCCGGCTTCAGCGCGACCATCCGGCCCCGCACGCTCGCCGACTACGCGTACCCGGACGGTCCCGTCTGGTCGGGGGCGTCCGCCGAGCCGGAACCGGTTCGAGGACCCGCGACGCCGCAACGGCCCGGAGCGGAGGTGGCCCGGTGAGCGCCGACCGGAACGAGTTCGCCGGCCTGGCGGCGGTGGTGACGGGCGGGGCGTCCGGCATCGGCCTGGCGACCGCGACCCTGCTCGCCGACCGCGGCGCCCGGGTGGCGTGCCTCGACCTGAACCCGGAGGGTGTGCCTTCTCCGCTGCTCGGGCTCGCCGCCGACGTGCGCGACGACGGCAGCGTCCGGGCCGCGGTCGCCGCCGCCGCGGACGCGCTGGGCGGCATCGACGTACTGGTCAACAACGCCGGGATCGGCGCGCGCGGCAGCGTCGAGGAGAACTCCGACGAGGAATGGCATCGGGTGCTCGACGTCAACGTGGTCGGGATAGCCCGGGTGACCCGGGCCGCGCTGCCGCACCTGCGCGCCTCGGCGCACGCGGCGATCGTGAACACCTGCTCCATCGCCGCCTCGGCGGGCCTGCCGCAACGGGCGCTTTACAGCGCCAGCAAGGGCGCCGTGCAGGCGCTCACCATGGCGATGGCGGCCGACCACGTGCGCGAGGGGATCCGGGTCAACTGCGTGAACCCCGGGACGGTGGACACCCCCTGGGTACGTCGGCTGCTCGACGCCGCCGACGACCCGGCGGGCGAGCTCGCCGCGCTGCGGGCCCGGCAGCCCACCGGTCGCCTCGTGAGCGCGGACGAGGTGGCCGCCGCGATCGCCTACCTGGCGGGTCCGCTCGCCGCGGCGACCACCGGCAGCGTGCTCGCCGTGGACGGCGGGATGCACGGGCTGCGGCTGCGTCCCGAACCTCCACCCGGCTGACCCCGGCGCGCCGAGCCGACCGGGACCTCCGATGTGCACCGAGAAACCCACCGCATCCACCGATGGAGGAGCACCGTGAGACATACCGTCAGAACCCCGATCGGGATCGCGCTCGGCGCGATCCTCGCCCTCACCACAGTCGCCTGTAGTGACTCGTCCTCGGGCGGGTCGGGGAACCAGGCCGGGTCGGGGCCGCAGATCGGCATCGACCTGCCCCGCGCCGACTCCGACTTCTGGAACTCGTACGCCAAGTACGTCCCGCAGTTCGCCGACGAGTACGACGTCAACCTGATGTCCCCGACCAACTCGCAGAACGACGTCTCGAAGCTCGTGGCGAACGTGCAGGCGATGGTGAGCCAGGGCGCCAAGGCGGTCGTGATGGCCCCGCAGGACACCGGGGCGATCGCCTCCACCCTGGGCACCCTGGAGTCCCGCAAGATCCCGGTGGTCTCGGTCGACACCCGCCCCGACAAGGGCAAGGTCTTCATGGTGGTGCGGGCCGACAACCGGGCGTACGGGCAGAAGGCCTGCGAGTTCCTCGGCGAGAAGCTCGGCGGCAAGGGCAAGGTGATCGAGTTCCAGGGCTCGCTCTCCTCGATCAACGGGCGGGACCGCTCGGAGGCGTTCGCGGAGTGCATGAAGACGAAGTTCCCCGAGATCACGATCTTCGAGGAGCCGACCGAGTGGGAGGGCGCCAAGGCGGCCGCCGCGCTCCAGACCCGCCTCGCCCAGCACCCGGACATCAAGGGCGTCTACATGCAGGCGGGCGGGGTCTTCCTGGCGCCGACGCTGCAGGTGCTGCGGTCGAAGAACCTGCTGGTCCCGCCCACCGACCCGAAGCACATCTTCATCGTCTCCAACGACGGGATCCCGCAGGAGTTCGAGGCGATCCGCAAGGGCGAGATCGACGCCACGGTCTCCCAGCCCGCCGACCTCTACGCCAAGTGGGCGCTCTACTACGCCAAGGCGGCGGCCGAGGGCAAGACCTTCCAGGCCGGTCCGACCGACCACGACAGCACGATCATCGACATCGGCAACGGCCTGGAGGACCAGCTCGCCGCGCCGCTGGTCACCAAGGAGAACGTCGACGACCCGGCGCTCTGGGGAAACCAGATCGGCAAGTGATGACCAGTCAGGAGCAGAACGCGGGCTCCGCGGCCGGAATCCCGGCCGCGGAGGCACGCGACGTGTCGAAGCGGTACGGGGCTACCGTGGCGCTGCACTCCGCCGGCATCGCCGTGCGCACCGGGGAGACCCACGCGCTGGTCGGACGCAACGGCGCCGGGAAGTCCACGCTGGTGTCGATCCTGACCGGGCTCCAGCGGCCGGACGGCGGCGAGATCCGGTTCGACGGCGCACCGGCTCCGGCGCTCGCGGACCGGGACGCCTGGCGGCAGCGGGTCGCCTGCGTCTACCAGAAGTCCACGATCATCCCCACGCTGACCGTCGCGGAGAACCTCTTCCTGAACCGGCAGTCCGGCCGTGGCCTCATCGACTGGCGCGGCCTGCGCCGCCGCGCCGCCGACCTGCTCGCCGGGTACGGCGTCGACGTCGACCCGGCCGCGCTCGCCGGTTCGCTCACCGTGGAGCAGCGGCAGCTCGTCGAGATCGCCCGGGCGCTCTCGTTCGGCGCCCGGTTCATCATCCTCGACGAGCCGACCGCGCAGCTCGACGCCGCCGCCATCGACCGGCTCTTCGACCGGATGCGCGAACTCCAGTCGACGGGCGTCACCTTCCTGTTCATCTCGCACCACCTCCAGGAGGTGTACGAGGTCTGCCAGCGGGTCACCGTGCTGCGCGACGCGCGGCACATCCTCACCGAACCCGTCGAGGCGCTCTCCCGCGACGAGCTGGTCGCCGCGATGACCGGCGAGACGGGCCGGGCGCTCGCCGAGGGCGTCGCCCGCCCACCGGTCCCGGCCACCGCGCCGGTGGTCCTCGACGTACGCGGCCTGCGCCTCGCCGGCTACTACGACGGGGTGGACCTGACGGTGCGCGCCGGCGAGCTGGTCGGGCTCATCGGCTCGGGCAGCAGCGGCAAGGTGGCCCTCGCCGAGACGATCGCGGGGCTGCGCCGGGCCGACGCCGGAACGGTGACCATCGCCGGCAGCAACCCGAAGCCGGGCCAGGTGCCCGCGGCGATCGCCGCCGGGCTCGGCTACCTGCCGCAGGACCGGCACCGGGAGGGCCTCGTGCCGCTGCTGTCGGTGGCCGAGAACGCCACCATGCCGATCGCCGGCCGGCTCGGCCCCGCCGGGATCATCGCCCCAGCGCGGCAACAGGCCACCGCCGAGCGGATGATCCGGACGTACGACATCAAGACCGACGGGCCGCGCCAGCCGGTCAGCGACCTCTCCGGCGGCAACGCCCAGAAGGTCGTCCTGGCCCGCGCGCTCGCCAACGACCCGAAGGCGCTGGTGATGGTGAGCCCCACCGCCGGCGTGGACGTCCGGTCCAAGGCGTCGCTGCTCGGCGCGGTCAACGAGGCCGCGGCCGGAGGCGCCGGCGTGCTGGTCGTCTCCGACGAACTGGACGACCTGCGCTCGTGCGACCGGGTGCTGGTGATGTTCCACGGAGAGGTGATCCGGGACATGCCCCGGGGTTGGACGGACGCCGACCTGGTGTCCGCAGTGGAGGGAGTGGAGCAGCCGTGACCGGCACCGAGACGATCGCCAAGCCACCGACGAGCGGCGGCACCCGGCCCGGTGGCGGTCGGTTACCCCTGGCCCGGCTCCGGGACTTCGCGCTCGTCCCCGCGATCCTCCTGCTCGTCGTGGTGGGCGCGCTCATCGACCCGGTGTTCCTCAGCTCCGCCAACATCACCAACGTGCTGCAACAGCAGACCGAGCTGGCGCTGCTCGTACTGGCCGAGGCGATCATCCTCATCGCCGGGAAGTTCGACCTCTCGCTGGAGTCGACGATCGGTCTGGCTCCGGCGCTCGCCGTCGCGCTGGTCATCCCGGCGGCGAGCAACGGGCTGGGCACCGAGCTTCCGGCCGGCCTCGCCATCGTGCTCTGCCTGCTCACCGGGCTGGCGATCGGGGCGTTCAACGGGCTGCTCATCCTGCGGTTCAAGCTCTCCGCGTTCATCGTGACGCTGGGCATGCTGATCGTGCTGCGTGGCCTCCAGATCGGGATCACCGGCGGCCAGAACCTCTTCGACATCCCACCCTCGGTGCTCTACCTGGGCAGCGCGGTGTGGCTCGGCGTACCGGCCTCCATCTGGATCAGCGGCACCCTCTTCGTGGTCGGCATCGTCGCGCTCGGCTACTTCCGGCACGGCCGCTCCGTCTACGCGATCGGCGGGAACACCGACGCGGCCCGGGCCGCCGGCATCCGTACCGACCGGGTGGTCTGGGTGGTCCTGATGATCGGTGGCCTGCTCGCGGCGCTCGCCGGCCTGCTGATGACCGGGCGGCTGGGCTCGGTCGCGGCGGCGCAGGGCGACGGCATGATCTTCACGGTCTTCGCCGCGGCGGTGATCGGTGGGATCAGCCTCGACGGTGGCAAGGGGACGCTCTTCGGCGCGCTCTGCGGTGTCATCGTCCTCGGCCTGATCAACAACATCCTGACCCTCGCCGGGGTCTCCGCCCAGTGGATCCAGGCCATCTACGGCGCCATCATCCTGGTCGCGCTGATCCTGGCCCGGCTCACCTCCGGCAAGGCCCAGGACTGACCCTCATCGCCCCGGCCGCCGTGGGCGGCCCCGACCGGCAGCGGAAAGGAGCGCCGATGCGGCGGATCGCACTGCACACCCGGCTCAAGCCGGGCCGCGAAGACGAGTACGACGACGTCCACGCGACCGTACCGGCGGAGCTGGCCACCGCGATCCGCGCGGCCGGCGTGCACGGCTGGTGGATCTGGCGGGACGGACTCGACCTGTTCCACCTGGTGGAGGTCGAGGACTACCAGCGGATGCGGCACGAGCTGCGTGACCACCCGGCGAACATCGGGTGGCAGGCCCGGATGGCGACGCTGCTCGACGTGACCGACGACTACTCGGGCACCGACACGGGGCTGCCCCTGGTCTGGGCGCTGCCCGCCGCGCCGGGCGGAGCGACGGCGTGACCGGGGGCCGGGTGGGGCGGTCCCGGGTGACCGTGAGCCGGGTCGGGCTGGGCTGCGCGCAGCTCGGCAACCTCTACACGCCGATCGGCGAGGCGGAGGCGATCGCCACCGTCCGGGCGGCGTGGGACAGCGGCGTCCGCTACTTCGACACCGCACCCCACTACGGTCTCGGCCTCTCCGAGCGCCGGCTCGGCGACGCGCTGCGCACCTTGCCGCGCGAGGAGTACGCGGTCAGCACGAAGGTGGGCCGGCTGCTCGTACCGGACCGGTCCGGCTCCGAGCGGCGCGACCCCGAGGGCTTCCACGTGCCGGCCGACCACCGGCGGGTGTGGGACTTCACGGCGGACGGGATCCACCGGTCCCTGGAGGCGAGCCTCCTGCGGCTCGGCCTCGACCGGATCGACATCGCGCTGATCCACGACCCGGAGGACCACCAGGCGCCCGCCCTGGAAGAGGCCTATCCGGCGCTGCACGAGCTGCGGACCCAGGGTGTCGTCGGCGCCATCGGCGTCGGGTCGAAGCAGTCCCAGGTGCTGCACCGGTTCGTCACCGAGACCGAGATCGACGCGGTCATGGTCGCCGGCCGGTACACGCTGCTGGAGCAGCCCGCCCTCGACACGCTGCTGCCCGAGTGTGCGCGACGCGGAGTCTCGGTGCTCAACTCGGGTGTGTTCAACAGCGGACTGCTCGCCGTGCCCGATCCGCACCCCGGTCTGCCCTACGAGTACGCCGAGGCGCCGGGCGGGGTGCTCACCCGGGCCCGGGCGATCGCCGCGGTCTGTGCCCGGCACGGAACGACGCTGCCGGCCACCGCGCTCGCCTTCGCCGCCGCGCACCCGGCCGTCGCCGCGGTGGTGGTCGGCGCGCACGACCCGGAGCAGGTCCGGCGCAACGTCGCACTGGCGGCGGCGGAGCCTCCACCCGGCGAGTTCTGGGCGGAGCTGGTCGCCGAGGGGCTGCTGCGTCCGGACGCCGCTCTGCCCACGGCCCCGGTGGTGGCCGCGTGATCGTCGACGCGCACCACCACCTCTGGCGGGTCGAGGACGGCTACCGCTGGCTGGACGCGCCCGAACTCGCCCCGATCCGGCGCTCGTTCGGTCCGGCGGAGCTGGAGCCCGAACTGGCGGCCGCCGGCGTCGACCGGACGGTGCTCGTGGAGGGCGGCCGCTGCGACACCGACGAAGCAGGCCTCCTGCTCGGGTACGCGCGGCGCTGCACCGTGATCGCCGGGGTGGTGGCCTGGGTGGACCCGGCCGACCCCGGGCTCGCCGAGACGATCGCCGGCTACCGGCGGCTGCCCGGCGGCGACCTGCTCGTCGGCGTACGCCCTCAGCTGCAGGCGGAGACGGATCCGGACTACCTGGACCGGCCGCCGGTCCGGCGTGGCCTGCGCGCCATCGCCGACGCGGGGCTCGCCCTCGACGTGGTGTGCCGCGTCGACCAACTCGCCGCCGTGGCCCGGGCCGCCGGGGACGTTCCCGAGCTGCGGTTCGTCCTCGACCACCTGGGCAAGCCGCGGATCCGCGCCGGCGCCGCCGGGCTGGCCGAGTGGGCGGCACCGATCGCGGCGCTGGCCGCCCGACCGAACGTCACGGCGAAGCTCTCCGGGCTGGTGACCGAGGCGGACCAGGACCGGTGGCGGGTGGCCGACCTGCGGCCGTTCGTGACCGAGGCGGTCGACCGGTTCGGCCCGGACCGGTTGATGTTCGGGTCCGACTGGCCGGTGTGCCGGCTCGCCGCCGACTACCAGGCTGTGCTCACCGCGCTCTCCGAGGCGTTGCCGCCGCTGACCGAGCGGGAGCGGTCGGCGGTGTTCGGTGACACCGCCACGCGGACCTACCGGCTCCGACGCTGAGCGGTCCCATACCCTGCGGTGCGAAGAGGGCGGAGGAGAACGTGGCTGTCACGGACGAGGCGATCGACAAGATCAAACAGATGATCATCGCCGGTGAGTTGCGCCCCGGGGACCGGCTGCCCCGCGAACCCGACCTGGCCGAACGGCTCGGCCTCTCCCGCAACTCGCTGCGCGAGGCCGTCAAGGCCCTGTCGCTCATCCGGGTCCTCGACGTACGCCAGGGCGACGGCACGTACGTGACGAGCCTGGACCCGGCCCTGCTGCTCGACGCGCTGAGCTTCGTCGTCGACTTCCACCGCGACGACACCGTGCTGGAGTTCCTCGAGGTTCGGCGGATCCTCGAACCGGGGGCGACCGCGCTGGCCGCGCAGCGGGCGACCGCCGAGGACATCTCCGCGCTGCGCGGCGTCCTCGACGGGCTCGGCGACGACCCGACCATCGACGAGCTCGTCGCCAACGACCTGGAGTTCCACCGGCTGATCTCCGTCTGCGCGGGCAACAACGTGCTCACGTCGCTGTTGGACAGCCTCTCCGGCCCGACCACCCGCGCCCGGGTGTGGCGGGGCCTCACCCAGGAGGGCGCCGTCGCCAGGACCCGGGAGCAGCACGCCGCCATCCTGGACGCGGTCGCCTCCGGGCAGGCCGACCTGGCCCGCTCCTGGGCCACCGTGCACGTCGCGGGCGTCGAGGAGTGGCTGCGCCGGGTCCTCTGACCGGCCGGCCCGACGCCCGCCCGTCAAACACCCAGCCGCTCCTCGGCGGCCCGCCACGCCGCCTGCGCCCCGCGCGGCTCGTACCGCACCACCTGCTGGGTCTCGCGCAGCAGCGCCCGTAGCGCCGCCAGGTCACCCTCGACGGCCCCGGCGGTCCGCGCCTGTACCAGCACGTTGCCGAACGCGGTCGCCTCCACCGGGCCGGCGAGCACGGGCAGCCCGCAGGCGTCCGCCGTCAGCTGGCAGAGCAGCGCGTTACGAGCGCCGCCCCCGACGACGTGCACGGTCTCCACCTGCCGACCGGAGAGCTGCTGCGCCTGGCGTACCGCGCGGCGGTGCGCCAGCGCCAGGCTGTCGAGGATGCACCGGACGGTGCCGGCCGGTGTGGTGGGCACGGGTTCGCCGGCGCGCCGGCAGGCCTGCGCGAGGCGGGCCGGCATGTCGCCGGGCGGCAGGAACGCCGGGTCGTCGGGGTCCACCACGGACCGGAACGCGGGCTCGTCGGCCGCCCGGCGCAGCAGCTCCGGCAGGTCGGCCGTGCCCCAGGCCCGCATCGACTCCTGCAGCAGCCAGAGACCCATCACGTTACGCAGGTAGCGGATGCTGCCGTCGACGCCGGACTCGTTGGTGAAGTTCGCCCGCCGGCTCGCCGCGGTGAGCACCGGGGCGTCGAGCTCGACCCCCACCAGCGACCAGGTGCCGCAGGAGATGTAGGCGAAGTTCTCCCCCGACGCCGGCACGCCCACCACCGCCGACGCGGTGTCGTGCGAGCCGACCGCCACGACCTCGGGCTCACCCGGCAGCCCCAGCGCGGGTAGCACCGGGGCGATCCGGCTGCCCGGCTCGCGCAGCGGCGGGAAGAGCTCCGGCCGGATCCCGGCGTCGACCATCAGGTCGGTGGCCCAGGCCCGCCGGCGCACGTCGTAGAGCTGGGTCGTCGAGGCGTTGGTGACCTCGGCGCCGACCTCCCCGGTGAGCCAGTACGCCACGAGGTCCGGGATCAGCAGCAGCCACCGGGCGACGTCGAGCTGGGGTGTGCCGCGGGCGGCGGCGAGCTGGTAGATCGTGTTGAACGGCAGCTGCTGCAGCCCGGTCGTCGCGTACAGCCGCTCGGGCCCGAGCCGCGTCGCCAGCCGCTCGGCGACGCCGTCGGTGCGCGAGTCCCGGTAGTGCACCGGATTCCCGAGCAGCGCGCCGGAGGCGTCGAGGAGTCCGTAGTCGACGGCCCAGGAGTCGACACCGACGCTCGTCACCGGGCCGGCGGCGCGCAGTCCGTCGAGGACCCCTCGGGCGAGGGCGAGGATGTCCCAGTGCAGGGTGCCGGCCAGCCGCACCGCCTCGTTGGCGAACCGGTGCACCTCGGTGAGGTCGAGGACGTCGGGGCCGACGCGACCGACCATCACCCGGCCGCTGGACGCGCCGAGGTCCACGGCGGCGACGCGGAGGCTCACAGCAGTCCCCGCCGGGCCGCCCACACCACCGCCTGGATCGGCGCGGCCACGCCGAGCCGGTCACAGACCGCCCGGACCCGGCGGCGTACGGTCCGCTCGGAGAGCCCCATCCGCCGGGCCACGGTCTCCAGCGGCAGCCCGGTCGCCAGCAGGCGCAGCAGCCGCAGGTCCTCCGCGTCGAGCACCGGCTCCACCACCTGTTCCGTCGTCATCCGGCACCGCCCCGGGTCAGCGGAGAAAGGCCGCGGCGACACCGGCGTCGACCGGGACGTGCAATCCGGTCGTGTGCGACAGCTCGCCGGCGGTGAGCACGAAGACCGCGTTGGCGACGTGCTCCGGCAGTACCTCCCGTTTGAGCAGGGTGCGCTGCGCGTAGAACTCGCCGAGCTTCTCCTCCGGCACCCCGTAGACGGCGGCGCGCCTGGCGCCCCACCCGCCGGCGAAGATGCCGGAGCCGCGCACCACCCCGTCGGGGTTGACGCCGTTGACCCGGATGCCGTGCCCGCCGAGCTCGGCCGCGAGCAGGCGTACCTGGTGCGCCTGGTCGGCCTTCGCCGCGCCGTACGCGACGTTGTTCGGGCCGGCGAAGAGCGAGTTCTTGCTGGAGATGTAGACGAGGTCACCGCCCATCCCCTGCTCCGTCATGATCCGCGCGGCCTCGCGCGAGACCAGGAACGAGCCCTTGGCCATCACGTCGTGCTGCAGGTCCCAATCCGCCTCGGTCGTCTCCAGCAACGGTTTGGAGATGGAGAGCCCGGCGTTGTTGACGACCAGGTCCACCCCGCCGAAGGCGAGCACCGCCGTGCGCAGCGCGGCGGCCACGGCCGTACCGTCGGTGACGTCGGCCGTGACGGCGACCGCCACGTCGGCGTCGCCGAGCTCGGCGGCGACGGTGGCCGCCGCCGCGCCGTCGCGGTCGGCGACCACCACGCAGGCGCCCTCGGCGGCGAGCCGGCGAGCGGTCGCCCGGCCGATACCGGAGCCGCCGCCGGTGACGAAGGCGACGCGGGTGGCGAGGGGCTTCGGCTTCGGCAGCCGCTTGAGCTTCGCCTCCTCCAGCGCCCAGTACTCGATGCGGAACTTCTCCGCCTCGTCGATCGGGGCGTACCGCGACACCGACTCCGCGCCGCGCATGACGTTCACGGCGTTGACGTAGAACTCCCCGGCGACCCGGGCGGTCTGCTTGTTCGCGCCGAAGCTGAACATGCCGACCCCCGGCACGAGGACGATCGCCGGGTCGGCGCCGCGCATCGGCGGGCTCTGCGCGGTGGCGTGCCGCTGGTAGTAGGCCCGATACTCCTCGCGGTAGGCGGCGTGCAGCTCCCGCAGCCGGGCGACCGTCTCGGGCAGCGGCGCGCTGGGCGGCAGGTCGAGCACGAGCGGACGCACTTTGGTACGCAGGAAGTGGTCCGGGCAGGAGGTACCGAGCGCCGCGAGCGCGGGGTGCCGCTCCCGGGCGAGGAAGTCGAGCACGACGTCGCTCTCGGTGAAGTGCCCGACCTGGGGCCGGTCGGTCGAGGCGAGGCCCCGGACGACCGGCGCGAGGGCGGCCGCGCGGGCCCGGCGCTCGTCCGGCGGCAGCGGCGCGTACCCCTCGATCACCGGGCCGAACGGCTCCGCCCGGCCGTGCCCGTCGAGGTACGCCTGCGCGGTCCGGATGATCTCGAAGGAGCGCCGCTCGCACTCCTCGCCGGTCGCCCCCCAGGCGGTGATGCCGTGCCCGCCGAGGATCACGCCGATCGCCTGCGGGTTGGCCCTCGCCACGGCGGCGATGTCGAGCCCGAGCTGGAAGCCGGGTCGGCGCCACGGCACCCAGAGCACCCGGTCGCCGAAGATCTCCTTGGTCAGCTCGGGCCCGTCGGCGGCGGCGGCGATCGCGATGCCGGCGTCCGGATGCAGGTGGTCCACGTGGGCCGCGTCGAGAAGGCCGTGCATCGCCGTGTCGATCGACGGCGCCGCCCCACCGGGCCCGTGCCGGCAGTAATCCAGTAGCGAGACCATCTCGTCCTCCCGCGCGGGATCGACCGGGCCGCCCGAGCCGGCGTCGCCCGGGTAGACGTCGGCCAGGGCGCGCAGCCGGTCCAGGCTCAGCACGGCCAGACCGGCCTCGGTGAGCGTCCCGAGGTCGCCGCCGGAGCCCTTGACCCAGAGCAGTTCGACGGGGCCGCCGGTGACCGGGTCGGTGGCCCGGCCCTTGGCCGAGGTGTTGCCCCCGGCGTAGTTCGTCGTGCTCGGGTCGGCGCCGAGCCGGTTGCTCCGCGCGATCAGCGCCTCAACCTCGGAGTGCATCGTCCTCACGTCCCTGTTCGTTCGATGGTGGTCAGGCGCCCCAGCCGGCCTGCTGCCCGCCGGCCCGCTCGGTGCGGATGCGCTCGAAGTAGCCGGAGCGGGCGTACGCGGCGATCGGGTCGGGGTCCAGGCCGGCTTCGGCCCGCAGCTCGGCGAGCAGGGGACGGACGTCGGTGTGGTACGCGTCCATCAGCACCGCGTTCGCGCCGAGCACGTCACCGGCGCGCTGGGCGGCGGCCAGCGCGTCGGCGTCGACCAGCAGCGCCTTGGCGGTGGCCTCCTGCACGTTCAGCACCGAGCGGATGATCGCCGGGATCTTCGGCTCGATGTTGTGGCACTGGTCGAGCATGAACGCGATCCCGGCCTCCGGCCGCAGCGCGTTCCCGCCCACGATCTCACGCATGATCCGGAACAGCTGGAACGGGTCCGCGGCGCCGACCATCAGGTCGTCGTCGGCGTAGAAGCGGGAGTTGAAGTCGAAGCCGCCGAGCTTCCCGGCGCGCAGCAGGAACGCCACGATGAACTCGATGTTGGTGCCGGGCGCGTGGTGGCCGGTGTCGATGACCACCTGCGCCTTCGGCCCGAGCTCCAGGCAGTGCGCGTACGCGGTGCCCCAGTCGGGTACGTCGGTGGCGTAGAAGGCCGGCTCGAAGAGCTTGTACTCCAGCAGCAGGCGCTGGTCGTCACCGAGCCGGTCGTACGCCTCGCGCAGCGCGGCGGCGAGCCGGTCCTGCCGGGCCCGGATGTCGTCCTGCCCCGGATAGTTGGTGCCGTCGGAGAACCAGAGCTTCAGGTCCCGAGAGCCGGTGCGGTCCATGATGTCGACGCACTCGAGCAGGTGGTCGATCGCCTTGCGCCGGACTCCCGGGTCGGGATTGGTGACGCTGCCCAGCCGGTAGTCGTTGTCCTGGAAGACGTTGGCGTTGATCGCGCCCAGCGTCACGCCCTGCTCCGTCGCGTACCGGGCCAGGTCCGCGTAGTCGTCGACGCGGTCCCACGGGATGTGCAGCGCGACGGTGGGAGCCACCCCGGTGAGCCGGTGCACCATCGCCGCGTCGGCGATCTTCTCGTACGGGTCACGCGGCACGCCCTCCTGCGGGAACACCTTGAAACGGGTGCCGGAGTTGGCGTACGCCCAGGACGGGGTCTCGATGCGCTGGGCGCGCAGGGCCTGCGTGACCCGTGCACGGGTCGGCGCGTCGGGGTGGGTCATGGCGTTTCTCCCGTCTGCGCGGCGAGCTGAGCCGCAAGGTTGAAGACCTCGTCCAGCGGCCGCATGGCGCGGTCGGGGGTGTCCTGGTCGAGGTCGAGAAAGAACGACGACATCTCCGCCTGCCAGCGGGCGTTGACGTCGCGGGCCTGCATGGCGGCCTGGGCCGCCGCGAAGTCGTCGGTCACCAGGAACCCGACGAGCAGGCCGTCCTCGCGGAGGAAGAGCGAGTAGTCGTGCCAGCCGCACTCCGCCAGCGCGGTGAGCATCTCGGGCCAGACCCGTTCGTGGTGGGCGCGGTACTCGGCCAGCCGTTCCGGGTCGACCTGGAGGGTGAAGCAGACGCGCGGCATGGTTCTCCCGTCGGCGCGGGTGGTGGTGCCGGCGCCGGGGCACCGGCACCACCACCGGGCGCTCAGAAGTCGAACTGGTCGATGTTGTTCTTCTCGAAGACGGTGGGTGGGCCGAGGACCACCACGCCGTCCGTGCCGACGGTGTACTCGCCGAGCTTGCCGGCGGTGAACTTCTCCCCCTCGGCGCCGGTGATCTGCCCGGAGGCCAGCGCGGCGCCCGCGTACGCCGCGAGGTAGCCCAGGTCGGCGGGGTTCCAGAGGGCGAAGGCGTCGACGGTGCCGTCCTTGACGTACTGGCGCATCTGGTTCGGCGTGCCCAGACCGGTCAGCTTGACCTTGCCCTTGTACTGGGAGCCGCTCAGGTAGCGGGCGGCGGCCGCGACGCCGACGGTGGTCGGCGAGATGATGCCCTTGAGGTTGGGGTACGACTGCAGCAGACCCTGGGTCTCCTGGAACGACTTCTGGTCGTCGTCGTTGCCGTATGCGACGGTGACCAGCTTGATCTTGCTGTACTCGGGCTTCGCCAGCTCCTTCTTCATCAGCTCGATCCAGGCGTTCTGGTTGGTCGCGTTGGCGGTGGCCGAGAGGATGGCGATCTCGCCCGCGCCGCCGATCTGCGTCGAGATGAGCTTGACCTGGTTCTCGGCGATGCCCTCGGCGGTCACCTGGTTGACGAAGATCTGCCGGCACTCGGGCTTGGTGTCCGAGTCGAAGGTCACGATCTTGGCGCCGGCCGCCTTCGCCTGGTTGAGCGCGCCGCAGATCGCGTTCGGGTCGTTCGCCGAGGTGACGATCACGTCCATGCCCTGCTGGGACAGCGTGTTGATGTAGCTGACCTGGGAGGAGGCGCTCGCCTCGGAGGGGCCGACCTCCTTGAACTCACCCTTGATCTCGGTGACCGCCGTCTTGCCGCCGTTGTCGGAGACGGTGAAGTACGGGTTGTTCACCTGCTTCGGCAGGAAGGCGATCTTGAGGCCCTCCTTGAGCTGCGCGTCGGGGTTGGCGGCGCCGCTGGCCTGGTTGCCGGCGCCGGAGTCGTCGCCGGAGTTCTCCCGGGTGGTGCCGCCGCAGGCCGTGGCGCTGAGCAGCAGAGCGGCGAGGGCGAGGCCGGTGGCCCCGAATCGGAAACCTCTGCGGTGCGCGGACATCGATATCCTTCCGGGGTTGGTGGTGGGGGAATCAGGGCGCGACGGGGTTCGCGCGCTGTCGTCGACGGTGCAGCCGCGCACGGAGGTCCGCGACCGCGTTGGGCAGCACGACCGAGGCGATGAGCAGGGCGCCCGTGACGATCGTCAACGCGTTCGCGTCGACGTCGGCGAGCTGCAGCGCGTTGCGCAGGACGCCGAGCAGCAGGACGCCGGCGACCACGCCGAGCAGCGCGCCCCGGCCGCCGAAGATCGAGACGCCGCCGAGCAGCACGGCGGTCACCACGGTGAGTTCGAGCCCGGTCGCGTTGTCACCGCGGGCGCTGGCGTAGCGCAGCGTCCAGAAGACGCCGACCAGGCCGCACACCGCGCCGGAGGCCACGAAGAGCCAGAACTTCGTCCGCGCCACGGAGACCCCGGCGAAGGTGGCCGCCTGGTCGTTGTTGCCCATCGCGTAGAGCGCCCGCCCCGTCGTCGTCGCGTGCAGCACGACGCCGAAGACCAGCGCCAGCAGCAGCACCGGCAGGACGGCGGCGGGGATCGGGGTGCCGGGGATGTTCCGCACCGCGGCGGCGGTCCAGCTCGCCGGGAAGTCGGCCACCGCCTGGTCGCCGAGCACGACGAACGACAGCCCCCGGTAGAGGGCGAGGGTGCCGATGGTCACCGCCAGCGAGGGCAGGCCGAAACCGGTGACGAAGAGGCCGTTGACCGCGCCGAGCACGCCGCCGAGCAGCACCACCAGCACACAGATCAGCTCCAGCGACAGCCCGCTGGAGAGCCAGAGCTGCCCCATCAGGGTGCTGCACAGACCCACCGTGCTCGCCACCGACAGGTCGATCTCGCCGGTGACGACGATCAACGTCATGGGCAGGGCCAGCAGGGCGAGCGGCACCAGGTCCAGCAGCAGGAACTGGACGTTGCGGCCGGTCGCGAAGTTCTGCACCGACACACCGGCCACCAGCACGGCGAGCACCAGCGCCGCCACGACGGCCGCGTCCCAGGAACCGAGCGCGGCACGCAGCCCGGTCAGGCGGCCCGCCGTCTGCTCGGTGTCGGCGCCCGCCGACGGCGGTGCGGCGTACAGGCTGTCATGCGCCACGTGCGCTTCTCCCTCTGAGCCGGGCCGCCGTCCGCAGGGCCAGGAGCCGGTCCAGGCCGATGGCGGCGAGGATGAGCGCGCCGACCACGGCCTGCTGCCAGAACGGGTCGATGCGTAGGACGGCCAGCGAACTGCCGATCGTGGTGAGCAGGACGGCGCCGAGCGCCGCCCCGTACGCGCTGCCGCTGCCGCCGAAGATGGCCACCCCACCGACCACGGCCGCCGCCACGACCTGAAGCTCCAGGCCCGTTCCGGCGGCCGCGTCGAGGGTGCCGAAGCGGGCCGCGTAGAGCACGCCGGCGAGGCCGGCGAGCGCCCCGCTGGCCACGAAGACGGCGAAGACGCGCCGACCGACGGGGATGCCGGAGAGCCGGGCGGCGGCCGGCTCCGAACCGATGGCGTAGAGCTCCCGTCCGCCGCGGTAGGCACGCAGGTAGTAGCCCACCACGGCGACGACGACCACCGCGATCAGGAAGAGCACGGGCACGCCGAGCACCGTCTGGTTGCCCAGGCGCAGGAACGACCGGGGCATGTCGGCGGCGTTGATCTGCCGGCCGGAGGCCCAGTAGTAGTCGATGCCGCGGAACGCGTAGAGGGTGCCGAGCGTGATGACGAGCGCGGGGACCTTCGCCACCGCGATCAGCCCGCCGTTCACCGCCCCGCAGAGAGCCCCGAGCGCCACCCCGAGCAGCAACGCGACCGGCCACGGCAGGCCCGGAGCGGCGAGGAAGAGGGACCCGGTGCAGAAGGCGACCAGACCCAGGATCGAACCGACGGAGAGGTCGACGTTGCGGGTGACGATCACCAGGGTCTGGCCGACCGCGAGGATGACCAGGATCGCGCAGCCCAGCAGCAGGTCCTTGACGCTCTGCCCACTCAGGAAGCGGTCGTTGCGCAGCGTGGTGACTAGGACCAGCGCACCGAGCGCGAGCAGCAGACTCAGCTCGCGTACGGCGAGCAGCCGCTCGGTGAATCCCGGGCGCCGGCGGTCGTCCCCGGACGAGCGCCTACCGGCGAGGTCGTCCGGCGTACCGGTGTCCGTGAGGCTCATGCCGCCGCCTCGCTCCGCTCGGCACCGCCATGAGGCACCACGACACTGCACCGATGATTCGCTCGCTGCCGCTCGCTCATGCCGCCGCTCCTTGGCCGGTGGCGGCGAACATCACCGAGGTCTCGTCCGCCTCGGCCCGGGACAGCTCGCGGACCATCCGTCCCTCGTGCATGACGAGGACCCGGTCGGCCATGCCGAGCACCTCGGGCAGCTCGCTACTGATCATCAGGATGGCCAGCCCTTCGTTCGCCAGCTGGGAGAGGAGCCGGTGGACCTCGGCCTTCGTGCCGACGTCGATGCCGCGGGTGGGCTCGTCGATGATCAGGATCCGCGGCTCGGTGGCGAGCCACTTGGCGAGCACCACCTTCTGCTGGTTGCCGCCGGAGAGGGTCGCCACCGCCGCGCCGAGCCGGGACGTCTTCACCTGCAACCGGCGGGTCCACCGCTGGGCCTCCACCCGCTCGGCTCCCCCGACGAGCAGGCCCAGCCGGCTCAGCGCCCGGCGGCGGGCCAGGGTGGCGTTGCGCTCGACCGACAGCTCCATCACGAGGCCCTGCTGGCGGCGGTCCTCGGGGACCAGCGCCAGGCCGGCGGCGATCGCCCGCCGCGGGCTGCCGGCCGGCAGGGGTTCACCGGCGACGCGTACCTCGCCGGCGTCGTAGCGGTCGACGCCGAAGACGGCGCGGGCGACCTCGCTGCGGCCGGCGCCGACCAGCCCGGCGAGGGCGACGATCTCACCACCCCGGACGGTGAACGACACGTCGGAGAAGACGCCGGCGCGGCCGAGGCCACGGACCTCCAGCAGGGTGTCCCGCAGCGGGGCGTCCTGCTTCGGGTAGAGCGACGAGACGTCGCGACCCACCATCCGGCGCACCACCGCGTCGACGGTGAGGTCGCTGGTGCGGTCGGTGGAGACCCACGCGCCGTCGCGCAGCACCGTGATCCGCTGGCAGAGGTCGAAGACCTCGTCGAAGCGGTGCGAGATGAACAGCACGGTCGCGCCACGCTCGCAGAGCGACCGGGCGACCCCGAAGAGCCGCTCCACCTCGACCCCCGAGAGCGCGGCGGTCGGCTCGTCCATCACCAGGATCCGGGCGTCGAAGGAGAGCGCCTTCGCGATCTCGACGAGTTGCTGGTCCGCGATGGAGAGGCCACGGGCGGGGCGGGTGGGATCGATCCGGACGCCGAGGCGCGCGAAGAGCCGCGCGGCGTCGCGGTTCATCGCGGCGGTGTCGATCCGGCGCAGGCCACGCAGCGGTTGGCGGCCCATGAAGATGTTCTCGGCGACGGAGAGGTCGGGAAAGAGCGTCGGCTCCTGGTAGATGACCGCGATGCCGGCGGCCCGGGCGTCGGCGGGCCCGCGCAGTTCGAGCGGGCGGCCGTCGAGGGCCAGCCGGCCGGCGTCCGGGGCGTGAGCGCCGGCGAGGATCTTCACCAGCGTGGACTTCCCGGCCCCGTTCTCCCCCACCAGGGCGTGCGCCTCGCCGGGGTGCAGCGCCAGGTGCACCCCGCGCAGTGCGGCGACGGCGCCGAAGGACTTCGTCACGCCTTCCAAGACCAGCAGCGGCGCGCGGTCCGCGCCCGGTGAGTCGGGGCTCAATCCGATCCCCTCCTGAATCGTTTCATGCGTCGTGCATGGACGGTAGGGGGAGACATTCGTAAGCGTCAAGACTTCGATGCCATTTCGTTCCCGCCGTCGACCGGCCCCGAGGCCGTCGCCCTGCTCCGTCCGGAGTGAACGGCGAACAGCTCCGCCACCAGCCGGGTCAACTGGATGAAACGTTTTAGCCGCTATAGACTCCCCGACGATCGCCCGGCGGGGCCGCCCCGCGCGGCTGCCGGGGCACGAACCGGGGATCAGCGCGCCGCGGCCCGCACGGTCGCCGGACCCATCACGTACGGATCGTCGAGGTAGCGATGGCAGGGGCAAGCATCAAGGAGGTGGCCCGGCACGCCGGGGTGTCCCTCGGCACGGTGAGCAACGTGCTCAACCGGCCCGACATGGTCTCCCCCACCACCCGGCAGCGGGTTCTCGACGCCATCGCCGAACTCGGCTACGTCCGCAACGACTCCGCCCGCCAGCTCCGCGCGGGCCAGAGCCGCACGATCGCCATCGTCGTGCTGGACGTGGCCAACCCCTTCTTCACCGACATGGTCCGCGGGGCCGAGCAGGTCGTCGAGGAGACCGGCGCCATGCTCATCGTCTGCAACAGCGGTGAGGACAGCGCCCGCGAGCGCCGCCACCTCGAACTGCTGGAGGAGCAACGCGTCCGCGGTGTGCTCATCACCCCCGTCGGCGACGGCCCCCAACCCCACCTGGAGAAGCTCATCGACCGGGACATCCCCGTCGTGCTCGTCGATCGCGGCACCGGCCGGGCCAGCCGCTGCTCGGTGGCGGTCGACGACGTCCTCGGCGGTCGGCTCGCCATGGACCACCTGCTCGACCAGGGGCACCGGCGCATCGCCTACGTCGGCGGACCGCTCTCCATCGCCCAGGTCGCGGAGCGGCACGCCGGCGCGGCCGCCGCGCTGGAGGACCGGGGCGCGGGCGCCGAACTGCGCGTCGCCGCCACCACCAGCCTGACCGTCGCCGCCGGGCGGCGGGCCGCCCAGGACCTGCTCGCCCTGCCCGCCCGGCAACGGCCCACCGCCGTCTTCTGCGCCAACGACCTCCTCGCCCTCGGCGTGCTCCAGGAACTCACCGCGCGCGGTCTGCGGGTGCCCGCCGACATCGCGATCGTCGGCTACGACGACATCGAGTTCGCCGCCGCGGCCGCCGTGCCGCTGTCGTCCGTCCGCCAACCCCGCGAGCAGCTCGGACGCACCGCGGCGGAGCTGCTCCTTGAAGAGGCCGAGCACGGCGTGGCCCACCAGCACCGGCACGTCGTCTTCCAACCCGAGCTCGTCGTCCGCCGCTCCAGCGACCAGGTCCGGCGGGCCCGGCGGTGACGAGCCCGACGCATTCATCGCCGAGGCGGGGACGTGACCCGAGGGAGCGGGCCGGATCTCGTTGATCAGCCGGAGTGGCCCGGACACCGCTTGCGAAGAACGGATCGGGCCGGGCCCGGCGTCCGGCTGTGGACGCCGCACCCGGCCCGCCGTCTATCGCGTGACGGCCGTGAAGGTGTACGACCCGGACCCGACGCGATAGACGGCATCGTCATCGTCGATCCGTACGAACTCGGCCCGCTCCGGCTTCGCGACCACCTGTCCGCCGTTCAGCGGCACCCGGACCTCCGCCGTGGTGTTGGTGGGCACGGTGACCGCGAGCCGGAACCGGCCGTCGGTCCTGGACCACTCGGAACGGGCCAGTCCGGCCGGCGTCCGGTAGCTGCCCTTGACGAAGCTCAGGTCGCCGACAACCTTCGGCTGGATGACCAGCTCCCGGTAGGCGACGCTACCGTCCGCCGCCCGGATTCCTGCGAGCCCGCTGTGGAACCACTCCTCGATCTGGGCGAGGATCATGTGGTTCTTGGAGTCGCCCCGGTTCCACCGCTCCCCGATGGTGGTCATGCCGCCGGGGTTCGCGGTGGTGGACGCCATGAAGTAGCCGTAGCTGGGCTGCTCGTCCTCCTGCAACAGGTCCCACAGCACGTCGTCGCGGCCACCGGCGGCGAGGGCGCGGACGGTGGGGGCCATGCCGATGGTGCCGCCGCTGAAGTGTGGGCCGTCGCCTTCGGGGTGGAACGCGTAGACCAACTCGACGAGAGCGTCCAGGACGGCGTCGCGTTCCCCGTCGGGAACGAGCCCGCCGTCCAACGCCAGTGCCTGGGCCGTCTGCGTGGCACCCGTGGCGCCACCGTTGCCGTCGGCGGTGTAGCGGCGCAGCTGGGTGTTGTAGAAGTGCGCGTTGAACGCCGTCCTGATGTCGGCGGCCAGGGTGCGGTACTTCTCGGCGTCTGCCTGGTGACCGGTCAGCTCCGCCATCATGGCCAGCTTGCTGATCATCACGTGGTAGCCCCAGGTGCCGGTGATCCGGCCGGAGGTCTGGTCGGCCGACACCCAGTCGGCGAGAGCAGCGTCGACGATGTGCGCGTCGGCGCCGGTGCCGACCTTCTCCCGCTGGATGTAGTCGGCGAAGTCGACCATCCGGTCGTAGTAGCGGGCCATGGTCTGGGTGTCGCCGTAGAGCTCGTAGAGCATCGCCGGCACGAGGATGATCGCGTTACCCCAGTTGATCTCGTCACCGAAGCGGCCGCTGTAGCCCCAGTCGTAGACGGGGGTCTTCAGGGCCACGTTGCCGAACATCGGCGTGCCGGCTACGGACTGCCCCTCCACCAGGTGGTGCATGGTCGTGCGCAGGTACGCCGCAAGCTGCTCGTTGCGGTGGATGGCGCCCATGGGCATGGTGTAGTCCGCCGGGTACGAAAGCTTCTCCCGGCCGGGACAGTCGGTGAAGACCGACATGATGTTGCTCATGAAGGAGTACCGGGACATCGTGTGGATGCGGTTGACCCGCGCGTTGGAAGTGGTCACCTCACCGGCCGTGGGGGTGGCGGCCTGCACGCGCAGGCCACGGATCGTGTCCGTCGTGGGGACGTACCCTTCCGGCAGGCCGGTGACCTGAACCCACTGCATCCCGAAGTAGTTGAAGTCCGGGTGCCAGGTCTCGCCGCCGGGGAGCCCGGCGGTCGTGTAGGTGTTGAACAGGTCCCGGCCGCGGCTGCCACCACCCCCCATCAGCGAGGCCTGGTCGACTGTGCCGTCGGCGGCGAGCGACTCGGCGGGTGACATGCGGACGGTCGCGCCCGCGGGCACCCCGCCGGGCAGGCGCAGCTCCGGCCACCCGACGATGTTCTGCCCGAAGTCGAAGACCCAGGTGCCCGGCGCGGGGTTGGTCACGGAGACCGGGGTGAACGTCTCGACGACCTTGACCGGCTCGGCCGCGCGGGCGACGAGCTTCGTGGCCAGGTTGGGCGGCGGGGCGATGCCGGCGTTGGTCCAACCGGTGGCCGTGCCGTCGCGGCGCTTCGCGGTGGCGGACAGGTCAGCGCCGGGGCTGTCCCAGCCGGGCTGTTCGCGGCGGGCGTCGTAGTCCGCGCCGGAGTACCACGCGTCGGTGACGAGCGGTCCCAGCGCGGTGCGCCAACTGCGGTCGGAGACGATGACGTCGCCGGGTCCGCTCGCGTACGAGATCTCGAGCCGGGCGATCAGACGTGGGGTGACGGCAGCGCCGGCGCTCGCGTCGCTCGCGGCGATGTTGTTACCGGACCCGGTGACCAGCGCCCCGGCGGTGTGCGGTCCGGCCAGTGCCGGCGTGAACGTGATGCCGGTGCCGTCGGCGCCGGCGGTGCCGATCGTGGTGATGGTGCGGGACTCGAGGCGGTCGCCGCCGTCGCCGGTGTCGATGTTGATGCTGCCCCCGACGTGGTAGTTCGTCACGTCGGTGAGCTTGACCGTCGTGGCGCCGGCCGCGGCGTCCGCGCCCAGGGCACCGCTGCCCTTGAGCTGGCTCTGCCACCAGGAGTACGGCGCGGTACGGCCGACGGCCGGGTTGGTGACGCTGCGGCGCACGTACGCCGGGCCGTTGCCGAGCTGCACCCCGAGGGTGTTGCCGCCGGTACGCAACTCCTTCGTGACGTCGTAGGTGCGGTACTCGCTGGAGAGCTGGTAGTTCGAGTTGCCGGGGGCGAGCACCTCGTCGGTGAGAGTCCGGCCGTTGAGGGTCGGCTTGTGCAGCCCGACGCCGGAGAGGTACAGGCGGGCTGAGCTGACCCGCTTGCGGCGATCGATCGAGAACTGGCGGGCGAAGATCGGCATGGCCTGGTTCTCCGTGCGGCCCGGGTACTCGATCCAGCGGGCCGGTGCCCAGTCGCTCTGCAGCAGCAGACCCATTTCCCAGGAGGACGTCCCGCTCCAGTCCGAGGCACGCTTGTCGGCGTCCCAGACGCGTACCCGCCACACGACCCGCTCGCCGGAGGCGAGGGGTGCGCCCGCATAGCGGACGCCCGACTGCACGCCGGATGCGACCCTGCCCGAGTCCCAGATCAGCCGCCCGCGCCTGAGGTCCGACTCGTCGGCCGCCGCCTGGATCTGATAGGCGGTCTGCCGATCGCCCGGGCACGCCTGACGCGCTCGGGGCCGGTGACACGGGTGCGCTGCGGCCTGGTGGGTCTCGCTGATCTGCCAACCGAGCGTCGGAGCCGTGTTGTCGATGCCCAGCGGTTCGTCGTACCTGCCGTCGACCTGCAGATCGACGACCCGGACGTTGGGGGCGCTGCCGCCGCGACCGGCAGCAGCCGGTCCAGCGGTCAATGCCTGCGACGCGAGCACGATCAGGCAGAGGCCCGCCCCCATGAGTGCGCGCTTGCGGTGGTTCACTCTCGACACTGGTGCCCTCCTTCCCGTCGGCGCCCAGGCGCCGGCGTTGGCGTCTCGCCCTGGAAGACTCGCGACAGCATCCGGGCTCCGGATGACGCGAATCCTCTGATCACCGGGGTTGGCCAGGGCCGGGCGGCCCGGCCGATGCTGCCGTCAGGCGGTCGGCGCCGAGCTGCTGACGAAGCGCCAGCTGCCCGAGCCCACCGTGTGCACCAGGTAGCCGGACTCCATCCGCCGGGCCGCCACCAGCCCACCGGGCGACGCCTCGACGTCGCCGGCCCGCGCGGTGGGCACGTGGACCTCGGCGGTGGCCCCCACCGGCACCTGCACGGTCAACTCGAACCGGCCGCCGTGCCGCCGCCAGGCGGCGCAGGCCCGGCCGCGTACGGTCCGCACCGCCACCGACGCCGAGGAGAGCTCGGCCCGCGCGTCGGGCCGGACGACGAACCGGGCCCAGCCGTCGGCGACCGGCCGCAGACCAGCGACGTGCTCGTAGAGCCACTGCACCACCGTGCCGTGGAAGTAGTGCTGGCGGGAGCGGGTCGACGTCGGCCACATCTCCCACATCGTGTCCGCGCCGTTCTCCACCCAGTAGCCCCAGCTCGGGTACGTGCGCTGCAACGCCACCCGGGCCGCCACGTCGGCGTGGCCGTGCGCAGTCAACACCGGCAACAGGACGCTGGTGCCGAGGCAGCCGGTGTTCAGGTGCCAGCCCCGGTCGCGGACGTCGGCCACCAGGTTCTCCACCACCGCCTGCACCAGGTCGTCCGGCACCAGACCGAACGCCAACGGCACGGCGTTCGACGTCTGCCGGTACCCCGGATCGCGGTCGGTGCGGTACAGCCCACGCGCCCGGTCCAGGAAGGTCTCGTTGAGCCGGTCCCGCAGGCCAGCGGCCGCCACGCGGAACCGGGCGGCCTGCGCGTCCTGCCCGATCAGCTCACCCAGCTCGGCGGTCGCCAGCAGCGCCCGGTGCAGGTACGCCGTGGCGGTCAGCCGGGTGTCCTCGGGCGGGTTTCCGCCGGTGCCCGGTGACAGGTAGTCCCCGAGAGCCGTCACCGCCAGCCCGTCGGCGAGCCGGCCCAGCTCCCACTCCAGGTAGTCGGTCACCGCCGGCCAGTGCTGCCGCGGCAGCCGGTCGTCGCCGTACCAGCGGTGCATCTCGCGCAGCAGGTACGGGTAGACGGTGGTCCACTCCGGGGCCGGCGCCAACTCCTGGTATCCCCAGCCGCCGCTGGGCACGATCACCGGCACCTGACCGGAGGCGACCTGGGCGTCCCGCAGGTCCCCGAGCCACTTCGTGAAGAACCGCGACAGGTCGAGCTGACCGGCCATCGTGGGGGCGGCGACCTGGGCGTCCCCGGTCCAGCCGTTCTTCTCGTACATCGGGGTGTCGGTGGGGATGCCGTGCAGGTTGTTGCGCACCGTACGGCGCATCATCCGCTCGAACTGCTCGAACAGCGGTTCGCTGCACCGGAACTCACCCACGTCGCGGACGTCGGAGTGCACCACGCGCATGGTCACCGTGCCGGTGCGGGCGGCCCCCGGCAGCCCGTCGAGCTGGACGAAGCGGAACCCCTTGTACGAGAAGCGCGGCTCCCACACCTCCTCGCCGCCGCCCCGGGCCACGTACTCGTCCACCTGGAACCGGCCGCCCTGCACGTGCCCGGTGGACGCCTCCACCGTTCCGTCGTCGCGCAGCTTCTCGCCGTACTGGAGGCGGACGACGGTGCCCGACGGGGCGGTCACCCGCAGCCGCACCCAGCCGGCGGTCGTCCGGCCGAAGTCCGCCACCCAGACGCCCGCGCGCGGGGAGGTGAGCCGGGCCGGGGCGACGGACTCGACGACCCGAACGGGCTCGTGCTCCTGCGCCCGCAGCGTGCCGGCGGGGGCCTCCAGCACGCTCGCCCGAGCCCAGTCGGCGTCGTCGTACCGCGCCGTCGACCAGCCCGGACGTTCCCGGCGGGCGTCGTAGCTCTCCCCCGCGAAGAGCGAGTTCGAGACGGTGGGGCCGGTGGTGACGCGCCAGCCGTCGTCGCTGACCACCTCGGTACGCGACCCGTCGGGGTGCTCGACGACGAGACGGGCGAGCAGCCGCGGCTCACCGTGCCACGGCGGCTGGTGCCAGCGCCACACGTTGCGCGTGGTCATGCCGTAGAAGCCGCGGCCCAGCTCCGCGCCGAGCGCGTTGCGCCCCTTCACCAGCAGCCCCGTGACGTCGTGCGTCACGTACAGGACGGTGTCGTCGTAGTCGGTGAAGCCCGGGTCCAGCACGGCAGTTCCGACCGGCTCGCCGTTGAGGTGCAGCACCTGGTAGGCGAGGCCGGTCGCGTAGAGCCGGGCCCGGGTCACCGGCTTGTCGATCCGGAACGCGCGCCGCAGCAGCGGCGCGGGGCGCTCCTCCACCGGGGGCTCGATGCCGCTGCCCCACGGCCCCTGACCGTACGGCGCGAGGACCACCACCGGCGCCCAGGCCGAGTCGTCGTGGCCCGGCTGCTCCCAGCCGGGCTCGTCCCCGCCGGCCGTCCGCCAGCCGGCGCCCGAGACGAGCACCAGCTCGCCGCCGTCCGCGGTCCGTACGACGAGTTTGGCGATGAGGCCACCGGGGTTGACCGACGCGCCGCCACGGTTGGTGGCGATCGCGGCCAGCACCAGCTCACCGCCGACGGCCGCCCGGGCCAGCTCGGTGACGTCCGCGACCCGGGCGGTACGCCAGCCGTCGGTCTGCTGCGGCGCGGAGAGGACGAGCCGGCCGGAGAGGTGGGCGGTGAAGTCGTCGTCGGCGCTCATGATCAGCCGGGCGGAGCTGACCTCGGTCGCCTGCGGCAGGGCCAGCCGACCCCGGAACCAGCGCGGCCCGACGGGCGCGTTGCCGGTCGTCGCGCCCGGACCCCACACCCAGGCCGCGCCGGCCAGGTCGAGGGCGTTCGGCTGCGGGACCTGCACCTGGCTGCCCCACGGCCCCTGGCCGTACGGGGCGAGCACCGCCACCGCCGCCCAGCCGGTGTCGTCGTGCCCGGGCTCCGGCCAGCCGGCCCGCTCGGTGTCGGAGCTGCGCCAGGAGCCGTCGCTCACCAGCACCAGCCGCTCGCCGGTGGTGGCGGTGACGACCAGCTTGGCGATCAGTCCGCCGGGGTTCACCGACGGGCCGGGGCGGTTGGTGGCGACCACGGCGAGGGTGAGGGGACCGTCGGCGGCGCGGGCGAGTGCGGTGACGTCGGCGGCCCTGGCGTTCTTCCAGCCGTCGGTCTGCGGCGGGGCGTGCAGCACCTGCCGCCCGTCGAGGTACGCCGTGAAGTCGTCGTCGGCGGTCACCACGAGCTGCGCGACCGCGATGTCGGTGCCGTCGGGGAGCGGGAGCCGGCCCCGGAACCAGCGAACACCGGCCGGGGCGTTCCCGGCGGTGGCGTCCGGCGACCAGATCCACGCGGCGTCGGCCAGGTCGAGCGGTTCGCTCGCGTGGTCGGGCTCGGCGCCGATCCACCGGGCCGCTCCGAAGCCCTCGTCGCGCAGGCCGGTCTCGAACCAGGTCGGGGTGCTCCAGCGCGTCGCGCGACCGGCCCGGTCCCAGAGCCGTAGCCGCCAGTGGTAGCGGGTGCGCGGGTCCAGCTCAGGGCCGTCGTACGCCACGCCCACCGAACGCGCCGAGGAGACCCGACCGGAGTTCCAGACGTCGGCGGACTCGGGGGTCAGCCGGTCCGGGCGGCTGGCCACCAGCACCTGGTACGCGCTCTGTCCGGCGTTGTGCCCCGGCGCGGTGGCGGTCCAGGAGAATCGGGGCGCACCGACGTCCGTGCCGAGTGGACGGTCGGCGTACTCGGTGCGCAGGTCGTCGACCGCCAGCGGCCCGGCCCCGGCGCCGGGCGGCGGGGCGGCCGACGCGGGCTCGGTCGCGGCGGCCCCGAGCGCCACGGCTCCGGCGCCGGCGACGCCCCACCCCATCAGGGATCGGCGGCTGAGCTCCGATCCCGGTGTCGGGGCCGGTCGTGGTGTCTGCGCCATCGGGTCTCCTCCTGGCTGCGGTGGCGGTGATGGTCAGGGCTGCGCTCCGGCCGGCAGCGGTGCGCGGACCAGACGTCGGCGACGGACGGACCGCCGCCGGCCCCGGCCGGCGGGTCAGCGGGGTCGGGTACCCGTCGGGCGGAAGCTGGCGCGACCCGAGCCCACCTCGAACACGGCGCGACCGTTCTCGATCCCGACGTAGGTGGCCCTGCTCGGTCCGACCGACCGGTAGCCCTTGCCGTCCGTGATCGGCAGGGCGACCCGGGCGGTCACGTTGACCGGCACGTCCAGGTCGACGTGCAGCCCGGAGCCGGTACGCCGCCAGTCGAGCCGCACCGGCCCCCGCTGGGTGGGTACGACGCCGGAGGCGCGGTCCAGCCCCACGGCGGGCGGCACGACGTCGATCCGGGCGGCGCCGGGGGCGGCGGTACGGACACCGAGCAGGGTCTCCTGCACGTCGACGACGGCCTGGGCGCCCCAGCCGTGCGACTGGCTGAAGTTGCTGCCGGGGTCGAGGGTCCACGCCTCCCAGGTGAACGTGCCGCCCTGGGCGAGGATGTCGGCCCAGCCGAGGTCGTCGGCGTTGGTCAGCAGACGCAGCACCGCGTCCGGACGTTCGGCGTCGGCCAGCGCCCGCAGCAGCCAGTGCGCGGTCATCGGCCCCTGCTTCATGCCCATCGACGCGAGGTGCCCGGCGAGCGCCGGCAGATCGGCCCGCGGGGCGACCCCGTGCGCCACCGCGTACGAGGTGGAGTGTTGACCGGCGTGGGCGCTGGGCTCGCCGGTGGCCGACAGCCCGTCGACGTAGACGCCATCGGGGCGGCGCAGCTTCGCGTTGATCGCCTCGCTGAGGGCGGCGGCGTGCCCGTCGTAGGCGGCCGTCTCGGCGGCGGGCCGCCCGAGCGCGCGGGCCGCCTCGGCGACGGTGCGCAGCACGTCGACACCCTGGGCGTTGATGGTGGTCCGGGCGGCGGCGCTCATGTCGTACCCGAAGCGGCCGGGCTCGGGCCAGTCCACGATGCCGAAGCGGTACGCGCCGCTGCCGCCGGCCAGTTCGGTGACGAGGCCGGCGGTGGGACCGGTGGCCGGGATGTGGCGCAGCACGTAGTCGGCGGTGTCCCGGATGGCCGGGTACGCCTCGGCGAGCAGGCCCCGGTCGCCGGTCTCCAGCCAGTAGCGCCACACCCAGTCGACGAACATCAGCGAGTAGTCGGGGATGTCCCGCTTGCCGTCGCCGTTGGGGTAGACGGCGTTGTAGCGGCCCCGGTCGTCGCCGGTGTTCCAGTAGCGGGTGGCCGAGCGGAGGAACTCCCGGATGGCCTGCTGGGTGGCGTCGCGCTCGCCGAACGCGCCCATGGTGGCGTAGGAGATGTTCGCCGCGTCGCCCAGGAACTGCCCCTTCTCGCGGGTGGGGGTGTCGACGAACGCCTCCTGGACGGAGTAGAGCGCGGAGCGCGTCATCATCTCCCACACCGCGTCGAGGGTGGGATCCGAGCTGGCGAAGGTGGCCTTCCCGCCGTGCGGCACGTCGTTGTGCACCACGACGGCGGAGACGTCCTGCCGCGCGATCTGCTCGCCGGCGTCGGGGATCTCCAGGTAGCGGAAGCCGAGGTGGGTGAAGGCGCGGAACTCCTGCGCGCCGTCGGTCTGCAGGTACGGGAAGCTCATGTCGGTGCCCTGCGAGAGCAGGGTGGAGGTGGCGACCCGACCGGTCTCGGTGAGGGTGTACCCGGCCCGGATGGGGACCGTGTGCCCGGCCACGCCGGCGTGGAACCGTACCTCGGGGCGAGCGGGGATCACCACGCCGAAGTCGGCGACGACGGTGCCGTCGGCGGCGGTACGCAGCGCGACCGGCGTGACCCGCCGCTCGGTCAGCCGGGTCTCCTGCGCGATGAGGTGCGGTGCCGACGCGGTGGGGTGCGCGCCGATGACCTCGGCGGCCGCGAACGGGGCGACGTCGTCGTCGAAACCGGGCCGGTTCCAGCCGGTCACCTCGGCCCGGGCGTCCTGCCGTTCGACCCGGTCGCCCTCGCCGTTGCGCCGTTCGGCGCCGGCCACGAACCGGGTGTCCCGGGCCACCCGCCACGACCCGTCGGTGCCGAACACCTCCCGGGTGCCGTCGGCGTGCTCGACGACCAGCTTCAGCAGCGCGCCGCGCGAACCGGCCGGGCGTCCCTGGCCGCTGCCGTACCAGTGGTACCGCAGCCCGATGGCGAGTGGCTTGCCGGCGGTGACCAGGCGCGTGACGTCGGCGACCTGGTAGTAGTCCTCGCCGGCGTACCCGAAGGAGGTGCCGCGGTCGGCGCGGACGCCGTTGAGGTAGAGCTCGTAGGTGTGGTCGGCCGAGGTGTAGGCGCGGGCCCGGACGACGCGGCCGGCGGCGGGCCGGACCTCGGTGCGGGCGAGGGTGTAGTCGTCGGCCTCGGTGGTGGCGCGGCGGATCCAGGCGGCGCCCTCCCACTGGCTGTCGGAGATGCCGGTCTCGAAGGCCCCGGTGGCGGCCGGTGACTGCCGGCCGGTGCGGTCCCAGGTGCGCACGGTCCACCGGTAGGCGGCCGCGGCGCGCAGCGGCGGGCCGGTGTAGGGCACGTAGGACTGCTGGTCGGAGGCGACCTTGCCGGAGTCCCAGACGCGCGTGCCGCCGCTGGTGGTGACGGTGATCCGGTAGGCGGTCTGTGCTTCGCCGGGGTCGACGTCGCGGGGCAGCCAGCCGAACCAGGGGGTGCCTTCGACGTCGAGTGGGTGGGCGCGGTCGTCGACCGTGAGGGCGGTCGGCGCGGCCGGCGCGTGTCCCCGGGCGGCGAACGCGGGCGGGGCCCCGGCCAGGACGGTGGCGACGACGGTCGCGGCTGCCGCGACGACGATCGCGCGGCGTCTGCCGGACAGCGGCCGGTGGTCGATGGTCCGAGGGGTCACGCCTGCCTCCTCCACCCTATGAATCGTTTCAGGCAGGCTACGTGCTCGTCAGAGCCGTGTGAAGGTGTCCTTCGTGGCCGGATCCGGCCACGAAGGAGATCGATGGGCGTGCTCCGCGAACGTGACGCCCCTTCCCGTTGCGTGATCAAGGGCCTACGGTAGGTCCCGGCGGTGCCGGCGAGACGGGGAGAACCTCGTGGAGAAGTACGACTACATCGTGGTCGGTGCGGGCGCGGCCGGTTGCGTGCTGGCCAACCGGTTGACCGAGGACCCGGGCACGACGGTCCTGCTGATCGAGGCGGGCGGGTGGGACCGCAGCCCCTACGTCCGCATCCCCAAGGGGTTCAGCCGGCTGATGGACGACCGGCGCACCGCCTGGCACTACCCCGCCGAGGCCGCGCCGGGACAGCGGGAGATCTGGCAGCGGGGCCGCATCATCGGCGGCTCCAGCGCCATCAACGGCATGGTCTACGGGCGCGGGGACCGGCTCGACTACGACGAGCTGGAGCGCCGCGGCAATCCCGGCTGGGGCTGGGACGCGATGCTGCCGGTCTTCAAGCGGCTGGAGGACAATCCGCTCGGCGCCTCCGAGGTCCGCGGCGCAGGCGGGCCGCTGCGCCTCTCCACCGCCACGGCCACCGACGAGCTCTGCGAGGAGATCATCGCCAGCGGCGAGGAGCTGGGCTGGCGGCGCGTCAACGACCTGAACGCCGACGACGACGAGCGGATCGGCTACGTCACGGCGACCATCCGCGACGGTCGGCGGATCAGCGCCGCCGCGGCGTTCCTGCACCCGGTACGCGACCGCCCCAACCTCACCGTCGCCGTGCAGACGGTGGTGCTCCGGCTGCTGATCCACGACGGGCGGGCTCTCGGCGTACGCACCGAGCGGCAGGGCCAGGTCGTCGACTGCTACGCCGCGGCCGAGGTGATCCTCGCCGCCGGTGCGCTCGCCTCACCGCAGCTGCTCCAGGTCTCCGGCATCGGCCCGGCCGACACGCTGCGCGCGGCGGGTGTCCCCGTGCTGCTCGACCGTCCCCGGGTGGGTGCCGGGATGCGGGAGCACCGGTCGGCGCCGCTGCAGTTCCGGCTCGCCGCCCCGGGGGGCTACAACGCCGCGCTCAGCAGCGGAACCGGCCAGGCGGTCGCCGCGCTGCGCTACCTCTTCACCCGTCGCGGGCCGCTCGCCCTCCCGGTCTCCGACGTCGGGGCGTACATCCGCTCCGGCCCGCAGGTGGACCGTCCGGACGCGCAGGTGCTGCTCGCGCCCTTCTCACCGGCGCCGCGGCGGCCCGGTAGGGCGCTGGAGCTGGAGCGCGAGCCGGGGCTGATGGGCCTGGTCACGGTGACCCGACCGGAGAGCGAGGGCAGCCTCGCCATCACCTCCGCCGACCCGGGCACCGCCCCGCGCATCGTGGCGAACTACTACCGCCACCCGTACGACCGGCAGGTGGCGGTGGGCGCCTTCCGGCGGTTGCGGGAGCTCTTCGCCACCAACCCGATCGCCAAGCGCGTCTCGGCGGAGACCCTGCCCGGCCCGACCGTCCAGGACGACGACGAGATCGTCCGGGCGGCGCTGGAGCACGGCTACTGCGGCTACCACGCGGTGGGCACCTGCGCCATGGGCCCGCACGACGACTCGGTGGTCGATGCGCAGCTGCGGGTACGCGGCGTGGAGCGGCTGCGCGTCGTCGACGCCTCGGTGCTGCCGGTGCTGGTCTCCGGCTACCTCAACGCCCCGGTGATGGCCCTGGCCTGGCGGGCCGCCGACCTGATCCGGGCCCGCTGAACACCCGCAGGGCCTTCGTCGATCGGCAGCTCGGCAACGCCTGGAGGATCCGGGCGGGTCAGAGCCCCTCGCAGGGCCTGCCGTCGATCGCGCAGCTCGCGGGCCCCTTGGCGAACGCCGCCGAGTCGCGTACGTCGAACCGAATCGTCTGCGACTGCCCGGCCGCCAGCGGCGGCCCGGTGAAGGTGACGGTCCGCCCCTCCTGCCGCCACTCGGCGCCGTTGACCTTGCCGACCTCGCTGTCGTCGTCGAACGTCACGACGACCGTCCACTCCGCTCCCGCCACGTCGCCCGGGTTGCTGACCGCCACCTCGCCCGTGTAACCGAGCAGGCGGCTGTTGACGTTCGAGTAGCGCGCCGTCATGACCGGGTCGGGCGACTGCTGCTGCGGCGGCGCGGAGCTGGGCGTCCGGGACGGCTTCCCGGTGGGCGTACGGCTCGGCCGCTGGCTCGCGCTCGCCGTCCGGTCGGGCCGGGCGGACGAGGCGCTCGGGGCGGGACGGCTCGAGGTCGCCGCCGATCCGGTGACCGTCGCCGTCGGCGTGGCAGCGGGGTGCGCGCCGGTCTGCTCCGGTGGCTCCGAGCGCAGCGCCCAGACCGCCGCGCCGCCGGCCAGGAGCACACCGACTCCGGCGGCGAGGAGCACCACGCCCCGTCGGCCGCGCGAGCGTGCCGCACCCGCCCACTCCAGCACCGGCAGCTCGGTCGTCATCCCGGCCACCCCGCGTCGCAGGTCGACCTGCTGGAAGGCGAACCAGTCGAGGATCGCGGGCAGCCGGTTGGCCAGCGCCTGCTGGTAACTCTGCTCCCGGGCGGCGCGCAGCGCCGGGCTCCACTCCCCGTCCTGGAGGGTCTCCCGCAGCGACAGCCGGCAGCCCTCGGCCGTGGCGGTGAGCGTGCAGGTGAGCAGGCTCCGCCGGCCGGCCTCCAGGCATCGCATGGTGACCAGCTCCGCCGCCCGCTGCTCGACCACCTCGGCCCCGACGGCGTCGTCGAAGCCGGGCAGGCCCGCCGTGGCGAAGAGCAACCGGCCCGGCTCGTCGACGGCCACCGTCGTCTCGGCGAACCACCGGCCGAGCAGCTCCCGGTCGGTCAATGCGTGCCAGACCCGGTCTGCGGGGTGGAACAGGTCGACCTGCGCACTGATCTCGATCACGGCGAGACTCTACGGTCCAGGGTGGTCGCCGGTACGGCACGGGGTCCTTCCCGGACAGCCCAGACGTCGGGCGCGCCGTCAGATCGCGGCCGGCGCCGGCTCGGCGTTCCGGGTCGCGCGCGGCGATCCGGCGCTCCGGATCGGTGTGCAGAGTCCGCCGAGCGCCACGAGGAGACAGCCGGCCCCCGCGACGACCGTGACGGCCGCGGCACCGTACCGGCCGGCGGCCCACGTCAGCACCGCGGCGCCGGCCGGACCGAGCGAGTAGTGCGTGCTCCAGAAGGCGGAGGTGACCCGGCCGAGCAGGTGGTCCGGGGTGATCTCCTGGCGCAGCGACATGGAGGAGATCCCACCGACGCTGACGCCGCAGAGGTACACCGCGGTCAGCACGGTCACGGCGGGGATCGAGCCCGCCAGACCGACACCCGCCAGGGCGAGACCGCAGACCAGCTGCGCCCCGATCCACGCCGTGCCGAAGCCGCGGCGCCGTCGCAGCGGCGCCACCAGCAGCGCCCCGGCGACGGTGCCCAACGCGGCCAGCCCGAGTACGGTGCCGACCGTGCCGTCGGTGCCGCCGAGGTCGTGTTTGACGTGGTAGACCAGTACGTCGGTGAAGCCGTAGGTCAGGAAGATGAAGACCGACAGCAGGACGGTCAACGCGCCCAGCACCGGCTCACGCCAGAGGAACCTGGCCCCGGCGAGGAACTCGGCCAGCGGCTTCTCCCGCCGGACGACGGCGGCCCCGGCGTCGTCGCGCGGCCGGAACCGGATCAGCGACAGGCCGGCGGCCGAGAGGGCGAAGCTCGCCGCGTTGACGGCGAGCGCCGACGAGGGGCCCAGCCGGGCCGAGACCACTCCGGCGAGCAGCGGCCCGCCCACCGCCGCCAGGGCGAAGGTGGCCTGCAACCGCCCGTTCGCCTCGGTGATGCGGTCGCGGTCCACCAGGGTCGGCACCGCGGCGACCGCGGCGATCTGGAAGAGCATCCCGGCCGCCTCGCAGATCGGCAGCACGACGAAGAGCAGCCAGACCTGCGGGCCGGCGAGCCAGGCCAGGGGGATGAGGCCGTAGAGCACGAGGCGGACGAGGTCCACGACGATCATCAGGGTGCGCCGGTCGTACCTGTCGACCAGGACGCCACCGAAGACGCCCGCGCCCACGGCCGCCGCGCCGGCCACGGCGGTCAGCAGGCCCATCTGCGCGACGGAGCCGGTGGCGTGCAGCACCAGCAGGGGTACGGCGAGGAAGGCGAACGCGTCACCGGCGGCGGAGAGCGACTGGGCGAACCAGTAGGTGCCGAAGGCGCGGTCCCGCCACAACGAGCGGTCGGTCGTCCTCGCGTCACGGACCATGCCAGAACGGTACCGGGCCGGGCCGCCGGTGAACGGCCGGTCGCCGCGAGGCGTCCCGGGGCGGCGTTTTCGGTTACGGATGGTCGTCGGTCGTGTCGACAAAGGACAGCCTGAGCACTGCGTCACCACCGATTCACGCTGCGCGGCCGTGACGCTGCGTAGCGCAATGTCACGGCGGCGACAGCGAGTGGTCACCTGCCCGTCCTCCTGCGCACGCCGGCCGGACGTGCGGGCTGGATTAGCTGCCCCGCGTGACAGCTCCGACTCTGACCGCCACCGGCGTGCCCGCCGGTGACGTGCACCGGCCACCCGGGGGCATCCGCCGGACCGCGCGACCGGCGCGGGCCCGTGAGGCGGCCCTCGGCCTGCTCTTCACCCTGCCCGGCCTGGCCGGCCTCGGCGTCTTCGTGATCTTCCCGCTCTTCCAGGCGGTGTACCTGTCGACCCGGGGCAACGACATCCTGGGCAACCCGACCCGCTCGGTCGGGCTGCGGCACTTCCACGAGCTGCTGACGCCGGCCTTCGGCACGGTGCTCTGGCAGACGCTGGTCTTCACGGTCCTGGTCGTGGTGCCCGGGGTGCTGCTCCCCCTGTCCCTCGCGGCGCCGATGACCCAGCGGCTGCCCGGGATGCGGATCTTCCGGACCGCGTTCGCGCTGCCGTTCGCGTACTCGGTCTCGGCGGCCAGCGTCGTCTGGTTGATCATGCTGAATCCGGGTGTGTCGCCGGTGAACTGGGTGCTCGGCCTCGTCGGCCTGCCAGCGCCGAACTGGACCACGGAGCCCGGCTGGGCGATGGCCACGGTCGTCGGGGTGACCGTCTGGATGGTCTCCGGCTTCAACCTCCTGGTGCTCGCCGCCGGCCTGGCCGGCGTCGACGAGGAGGTGTTGGAGGCGGCCCGCATCGACGGCGCCACCGGCCCGCGGCAGTTCGTCAGCATCGTGCTGCCGCTGATCTCGCCGAGCATCTTCTTCGCGGTGGTCACCACGACGCTCACCGCGTTGCAGGCGCTCGGGCAGGTGCAGATCATGACCGACGGCGGCCCGAACGGACACACCCGGACGCTCGTCTATTCGATCTTCGACAACGCGTTCCACAACAACAACAGCAACTTCGGACTGGCCAGCGCGCAGGGCCTGGTGCTGCTGGTGGTCGGCGTACTGATCGCCGTGGTGCAGTTCGGCGTCCTGGAGAGGCGGGTGCACTACCGGTGAGCAGAAGTGTGAACCGGCCCGGTCCGGTGCCGACCGTCCTGACGTACCTCTGGCTCGTAATCGCCGCCGTGGTGCTGCTCTTCCCGGTGCTGCTCACCGTGGTCGGCGGCTTCCTTCCGTCGAACGCGCTGCTGCACCAGCCGCCGCAGCTCTTCGCCGGCCACTGGACGCTGGAGAACTACCGGGCCGCCTGGCGGCAGCCGGTGGTGCCGCTCGCCCCGGCCTTCATGAACTCGCTCTTCGTCGGGGTGAGCATCATGCTCGCCCACCTGGTGACGTCGTGCCTGGCCGCGTACGCCCTGGTCTTCCTGCGCAGCCCGCTGCGCCGACCGGTCTTCTGGCTCTTCCTGGCCACGATCATGGTGCCGTACGAGTCGATCGTGGTGCCGAACGCGCTCTTCATCCGGTCGCTGGGCATCAACGACAACCGGCTCAGCCTGATCCTGCCCTTCCTGGCCAGCGGCTTCGGCGTGTTCATGCTGCGCCAGGCGTTCCGGCAGTTCCCGGCGGAGCTGCGCGAAGCCGCGGTCATCGACGGCTGCGGCCACCTGCGCTTCCTGCTCACCATCCTGCTGCCGGCGACCCGGCCGGCGCTGATCGGCATCGCCGTCTGGTCGTTCCTCCAGGGCTGGAACATGTACTTCTGGCCCTTGATCATCTCGTCCAGCAACAACTCCCTCAACACCCTGCAGACCGCCGTCTTCGCCCTCAAGGACAACGAGGGCGGCAGTCCCGCAGTGCTCCTGGCCGGCATCACCATCACGCTGCTGCCGACGTTGCTGCTGGTCGTCTTTGGCCAGCGCTGGCTCGTCCGCGGCTTCACGGCCGGCGCGGTCAAGTAGTTCCGAGAAAATCCCTAGGAGGAAGCACAGTGCGTACCACCCTGCGCCGGGTGGCGGTCGGGCTCTCGCTCGCCGCCCTCACGGCCACCGCCGCGGCCTGCGGTTCGGCCACGGCGAACGACGACGCCGCGGGCGGCGGCACCGAGGCGCCGGCCGCCAGCGCCCTGGACGGCAAGGGCGAGGTGTCGATCGACTTCTGGCACGCCATGAGCGGCAAGAACGGTGAGGCACTCCAGCAGCTGACCGACCAGTTCAACGCGAAGAACAAGGGCCGGGTCAAGGTCAACCTCCAGTTCAAGAACACGTACGACGACACCCTCTCGGCGTACAAGGCCGCGCTCAACAGCGGTCAGGCGCCGGACGTGGTCCAGGTCTACGACATCGGCACCCGATTCATGATCGATTCGAAGTCGACGGTGCCGGTGCAGTCCTTCGTGGACGTCGACAAGACCGACACCTCGGACATCCAGCCGAACATCGCGGGCTACTACTCGGTCGACGGCAAGCTCTACTCGATGCCGTTCAACACCTCGATGCCGCTGCTCTACATCAACAAGACGGCGTTCACCAAGGCCGGCCTCGACCCGGCCAACCCGCCGAAGACCCTCGACGAGATCACCGAGGCGGCCCGCAAGCTGACCGTCAAGGACGCCGGCGGCCGGGTCACCCAGTACGGCTTCGGCGCCGCGCTCTACGGCTGGTTCCTGGAGCAGTGGACCGCCGCCGGCAACCAGGAGTACTGCGACCAGGGCAACGGCCGCGACGGCCGGGGCACCACCGTCAAGCTCGCCACCGACGACCACGTCAAGCTGCTGACCTGGTGGAAGAAGATGGTCGACGAGGGGCTCGCGCCCAAGCTCGACAGCAACACCACGACCGCCGACAACGCCTTCACCGCCGGCACGGTGGCGATGACGCTGGAGTCGACCGGTTCGGTGGGTGGATTCCTCACCAGCACCCAGGGCAAGTTCGAGATCGCCACCGGCAACTACCCGAAGATCAACGCCACCGACGCGGGCGGCCCGATCATCGGCGGCGCCTCGCTCTGGGTCGTCGGCAAGGGCAAGGACGACGCGCACAAGCGCGCCGCGTGGGAGTTCGTGAAGTTCCTCTCCGACAAGGACGTCCAGGCGACCTGGCACACCTCGACCGGGTACTTCCCGATCAGCAAGGGCGCCCTGGAGACCGAGGTGGACAAGCAGTGGGTCGCGCAGCGGCCGCAGTTCCAGACCGCGATCACCCAGCTGCAGAACACCCCGCTGAGCAAGGCCACCCAGGGCTGCCTGCTCGGCGCCATGCCGCAGGCCCGCAAGGCCGCGGAGCAGGCCATGCAGGCGGCGGTGCTCAGCGGCACCGACCCGCGCACGGCGCTGCAGCAGCAGGAGCAGGCCATGGCCGGCCCGATCAAGGAGTACAACCAGTCGGTCGCCGGCTGACCGCCGGAGGCTCGTCGGCCCCGTTCCCGCGCCGCACGGCGGGAGCGGGGCCGAACTCTGTTCGGGGGCCCGGCCCGGACCGGAGAGCCGCCTCCCGGACGGGGATTCAGCGCACCGGCATGAGCGGCGCGTAGTCGAGGGCGCCGAGCGGCGCGCGGGAGAGCGAGCCGTCCCCGCGCGGCACGTCCAACGGTCGCCCGTCGCGGCGGAACGAGACCCGGTCCACGTCCCGGCGAGTGGTGAGCGTACAGACGATCTGCCCGAAGGCGAGCACCTCGTCGCTGCGGCCGGTCTCCTCACCGGCCGCCCGGACGTCCACCTCGGCGAGCGTCCCGTTCATCCGTACGCCCGCCACGCTGACCGTGCCGGGCAGCGCGCTCGCGAAGCCGGCCTCCCGTTCACCGGCGGTCGGCCCGGCCAGCAGGTGCTGGAGGTGGAGGTCGATGCCGGGCAGGCTGTCCAGCCGTCGTCCGGCGCGGTCGAGCCGGCCCTCCCGGACGAAGCAGAGCGCCTCCGTCACCCGCCCGGACGCGGCCGTCGGGCCGGCGGTCACCGCCGTCGGAAAGGCACCGGCCGGCGGCCGCACGCGACGGGGCGCGTCGTCGACCGGCACCCCGCAGCCACCGAGGAGCACGACGAGCACGGCCCCGCCGAGGAGACGGCGGCTCACGGCACGGCCCCCGGCAGCTCCACCCGGAACCGGGCTCCGCCCTCCGGACGGTCGGTGACGCCGGCGCGTCCGCCGTGCGCGCTGGCGTGCTGGGCGACGAGCGCCAGCCCGAGACCCGTACCGTCGGTGTCGGCGCGGGCGTGCGCGGCCCGGCCACGGACGAAACGGTCGAAGATGGCCTCCCGGTCGGCGGCGGGCACCCCCGGGCCGTCGTCGTCCACCACCAGCACGGCCGTGTCGGGGAGCCGGGCCGAGAGGTGGACGGCGACCGGACCCCCGCCGTAGCGGGCCGCGTTGTCGAGCAGGTTCAGCAGGATCTGCTCGAACCGGCGTCGGTCCACCCGCCACTGCGTCGCGGCACCGGGTTCGACCCGGACGAGTTCGTCGGGGAGACCGCGGGCCCGGCAGGTCTCCCGGGCCAGCGTCACCACGTCGACCAGCTCCCGCTGTGCGGGCTGCTCGGTCCGGGCCAGCTCGATGAGGTCGTCCACGAGGCGCTGGAACCGGTCCACCTCCTCGGCGACCAACCGGGCCGCCGTCGCCGTCCGCTCGTCCTGATGTTCGCGCCGCCGGCTCAGGACGCTCGCCGCGGCGGCCAGCGTCTGCAACGGCGAGCGCAGCTCGTGGCTGACGTCGGCGGCGAAGCGCCGGTCCCGGTCGATGCGCTCCACCAACTCGTCGACCATCCGGTTGAACGAGGTGGAGAGTCGGGTCAGGTCGGGGTCGGTGACCACGTCGAGGCGGGTGGTGTAGTCGCCGGCCGCGATCCGCTCGGCGGCGTCGGCCACCGCGGTGAGCGGGCGCACACTGTGTCGGGTGGCGTACCAGCCGAGGGCCGCGCCGGAGCCGGCGGTCATGATGGCCACGGCGGTCAGCGTGAGCGCCACCACCTGGAGCGTCTGCGCGACCTCCCGCAGGGAGGTGAGCTCGTAGTAGCTGGTGGTGCCGGAGATGGGAACGCCGACGAGCAGGGTGGGCTGCCCGGCCACGGTGATCCGCTGCACGGCGGCTTCGCCGGAGCGCACCACGCGCTGCAGCTCCTCCGGGACGGGGCTGCCGTCGGTCTCCGCGGAGCGGCTGTGCCACTGGCCGTCGCGGTGCAGTAGCGGGCGGCGGCCGGCGCCGGTGTCCAGGGACCGCAGCACCGCCACGACGTCGGGGTCCTCCGTGTCGAGTCCGGTCCGCACCACGGCCGCGTCGAAGTAGGCCGCGCGCACCGCCGTCCGCTCCCGCTCCTCGAGCAGCGAGTGCCGGGTCAGGTCGTACGAGAAGAGCGCCATCGACGCGGCCAGCAGCAACGCGCCGACGGCGAACGCGGCGGTGACCCGGGCGCGCAGTCCGAGGCGGGTCATCGCTGCAGTTTGTAGCCGAGGCCGCGGAGCGTGACCAGGTGCCGGGGGTTGGCCGGGTCGTCCTCGATCTTCTGCCGCAGCCGGCCGACGTGCACGTCGACCAGGCGCTCGTCGCCCGTGTCGTACCCCCAGACGCGCTGCAGCAGCTGCCGGCGGGAGAGCACCCGTCCGACGTGCTCGGCCAGCTCGCAGAGCAGCCGGAACTCGGTACGGGTCACCGGCACGGCCTGACCCGCCCGGCGCACCTCCCCCGCCTCCGGGCTGACCTCCAGGTCGCCGAAGACGTGGCTGCTGACCGGTGCGGCTCCGGTGCGGCCCCGCCGTCGCAGTGCCCGCAGCCGCGCCGACAGCTCCTTGATCGCCACCGGCTTCACCACGTAGTCGTCGGCCCCGGCCTCGAGCGCGGCGACGATGTCATGCGTGTCGTCCCGGGCGCTGACCACCACGATCGGCACGTCGTCGTCGCGGCGCAGCTGCCGGATGCACTCGAAACCGTCCATGCCCGGAAGCATCAGGTCGACGAGCACGTTCTCCGCCGGGTCGGTGCGCTGCCGGCGCAGCCCCTCCTCCGCGGTGGCCGCCCCGTACGCCCGGTAACCCTCCTCTTCCAGTGCGAGCAGGAGCGCCAGCCGGATACGGTCGTCGTCCTCGATCACCAGCACGGCCGTCATATCGGCATCATCCTCGGCCCGCCTCTCCCCGCCCAACCGTGGCCGCCGTTCCCCTGATTTGTCACGGAACTGTCATGGAACCGAGCGGGTGCCTCCACGGTCGCCACCGAGGGTGGTTGTCGGACGCCACGCGGTCGCCCGCCGGGGCGACTGCGACGAGGGAGGGGCACGTGAGCGGCAGCGCGCTGGTGAGCGCAGTGCTCGTCGGGCTCGCCGTCGGCGTGCTCGGCCGGTGGGCGCTGCCCGGGCGGCGTGCGGCGCCGCTCTGGCTGACTCTCGCCCTCGGGGTGGCGGCCGCGCTGCTCGGCTCCACTGTCGCGCGGCTGGCGGGCGCCGACCTCGACAGCTTCCCGGGCCTGCGGCTGACCGTCCAGGTTGGCTGCGCCGGCGGCGCGGTGCTGCTCGCGCTCCTGACCACCGGCGCGACGGTGGCCGCCCCGCCGTCGCGAGCGCACCCGGCGGCGGCCGACGCCCCGGACGAGCCTGGTCCCGCGGGCCACCGGCCGCCGCCGGATCCCCGTTCCCGGCCGACGAACGAACGAGAGGAGTTGCGATGACCGTCGTGCCCACGGATCACCTGATGACCCTGATCTGCGACGGCTGCGGCGACACGATCACCGGTACGGCCCCCGTCCTGCCCGACGCCGAGGTCGTCTGGACGCTGGTCTTCTCCAACGACTGGGTCGGCTCTCCCTTCGCCGCCGGCCCGCACCACTGCCCCCGGTGCAGCCTGACCCTCTTCGCGGACGGCTCGACCGCCGGGTCCGCGGCGCAGGAGCGGGCACTCGGGATCGACTACCTGGACGAGGTCGGCGGGGAGCCCGCGGCCGTCGAACGGGATCCGCAGGAGGCGCTGCGGCGGGCGTTGCGGGAGGCGGTCGACCACGACGACCTCGTGCTCGTCGATCTCAGCGAGGTGCAGGTCATCGACTCGACGGGGCTCGGCCTCCTCGTCCGCGCCCGCCAGGAGGCCCGACGACGGGACGCGACGCTCTGCCTGGTCGCGCCCTCCAGGTTCGTCCTGACCGTGCTGCACACGATGCGCCTCGACGGGGTCTTCCCCGTCGCGGAGAGCCGTGAGGCGGCCCTTCGGGTGCCGGCCGACACCTCGCCCTGACCCAGCTCGGCCGGTCCGTGCCGGCAACCCCGCGACCGCGCCCATCCTCGGAGGAACCTGATGCCGCCCTGGCCCGACGACGCCCTGTACCGCTACCTGAAGGCACCGGGGCCGATGAACGACGACGCCCGGTTGGCCGCGCTCGTCACCCAACGGCTGGGCATCGACTGGACCACCCGCCACCAGCAGATCGAGGTCACGGTGCAGAACGCAGTGGTGATCCTCTCCGGCAGGGTGGCGAGTCCGGAGGTCCGCCGGGTCGCCGGCGACCTGGCGTGGGACGTGCCGGGCGTCTTCGACGTCTGCAACACCCTCCGCCCGCCGAGGCGTCGGCGCCGACGGGGATGAGCGGGTTGTCGATCACGTCGGTGATCCGCTCGACGGGCGTCGTCGTACTGGTGCTGCGCGGTTCGGTGGGGCACGCCGACCTGGCCGGCTTCCGTGATGTGCTCTCCGACACACTGCGGGCCCGGCGCCCCGGGAGGTTGGAGGTGGACTTCGCCGGCGTCCTCGACGTCGACCCGGCTGCGGCCGGGCCGCTCGCGGCGGCGATCTGCGCGGCGTCCTCCGCCGCCACCCTGGTCACCGTCGCACACGCACCGACCGTGGTCGGTCGGGAGCTGCGGCTGCACGGCGGTGGGGGCCTGCTGGTCTGACCCGCGACGCCGAACGCGTGCCTTGGCGTCCGACGGTCATGCTGGACAGCATGATCCGTTTCGTGTTGAACGTGCTGTGGTTGATCTTCGGTGGCGGGATCGTGCTGGCGGTCGGCTACGGCATCGCCGCGCTGATCTGCTTCCTGCTCGTGGTGACGATCCCGTTCGGTGTCGCCGCGCTGCGGCTGGCGAACTACTCGCTCTGGCCCTTCGGCCGCACCCTCGTGCCGAAGCCGGGCGCAGGCGCCGGTTCGGGGTTGGCGAACGTCCTGTGGGTGGTGCTCGCGGGCTGGTGGCTGGCGCTCTCCCACATCGTCGCCGGGGTCGCGCTCTGCGTCACGCTCATCGGGATCCCGTTCGGCATCGCCAACTTCAAGCTCGTGCCGGCGGCGTTCTGGCCGCTGGGCCGCGAGGTCGCCGACCTGCCCTGAGCCGCTGAGCGACCGGGACGGGAACCGGCCAACCGGTCGCCAGGGGCCGAAACACGTCATGGGGGCGTTCGCGTGCAACCGGGCACGGACCGTACCCGGACGAGAGGGCGGTGTCGAGCCTCCAGGAACGCCTGCCATGATCATGCCTGCCCTGCGGCCGACACCGGTGGAGACCGGTGCCGAAACCGGGCCCGGAGAGGTGATGACGAGCGTATGCCCACCGTCACTATCCGCTACGGGTGTGGCACGGATCGCACCGTCCCACATGGTGACCAGGGCAGACGCGGGGTCATTATTACCGGGTTGTTACGGAATTGATGGGCCCCAGCTTGCGAACGGTCCTCTGGTCCGAATACGTTGCCGACGGCAACAAAACCAGTAGGGCCAGACGCTTCCGGAGGCATCCATGATGTTGGCGAGGTGGTGCGAACAATGAGCGACGTACCGATCCTCCTGGAGATGCGCTCCATCACCAAGGAGTTCCCCGGGGTCAAGGCCCTGTCCGACGTGAACCTGGTGGTGCGCGCCGGCGAGATCCACGCGATCGTCGGGGAGAACGGCGCGGGCAAGTCCACGCTGATGAAGGTCCTCAGCGGGGTCTATCCGTACGGCAGCTACGACGGCGACATCGTCTACAAGGGCGAGGTCTCCCGCTTCTCGGACATCCGGGCCAGCGAGCGGGCCGGGATCGTGATCATCCATCAGGAGCTCGCCCTCATCCCGCACATGTCGATCACCGAGAACATCTTCCTGGGCAACGAGCCCCGCAAGAACGGCGCGATCGACTGGAAGGCCGCGAACCGGCAGGCGCTGGAGCTGATGGCCCGGGTCGGCCTGCGGGAGGACCCGGACACCCTGATCAAGGACATCGGTGTCGGCAAGCAGCAGCTGGTGGAGATCGCCAAGGCGTTCGCCAAGAACGTCAAGCTGCTCATCCTCGACGAGCCGACCGCAGCGTTGAACGAGGACGACTCGCAGCACCTGCTGGACCTGCTGCGCGGCTTCCGCGAGCGGGGCATCACCTCGATCATCATCTCGCACAAGCTCAACGAGATCGAGGCCATCGCCGACCGGATCACCATCATCCGTGACGGTCACACCATCGAGACGCTGGACGTCAAGGGCGACGGCGTCGACGAGGACCGGATCGTGCGGGGCATGGTCGGCCGGGAGCTGCACAGCCGCTTCCCGGACCACACGCCCAAGATCGGCGAGGTCTTCTTCGAGGTCCGCGACTGGACCGTCCGGCACCCGATCTCCGCCGAGCGGCTGGTCGCCAAGCACTCGAACTTCGCCGTACGCCGCGGCGAGATCGTCGGCTTCGCCGGCCTCATGGGTGCGGGCCGCACGGAGCTGGCGATGAGCATCTTCGGCCGCTCCTACGGCCTCTACCAGGGCGGCACGATCACCAAGGACGGCAAGCAGATCGTCCTCAAGAGCGTGGCGGACGCGATCGCCAACGGGCTCGCGTACGTCAGCGAGGACCGCAAGGCGATCGGGCTCAACCTGCTCGACGACATCAAGACGTCCACGGTCGCCGCCAAGCTGTCCAAGATCACGCACCACGGCGTCCTCGACGCGGTCGAGGAGTACAAGGCGGCCGAGGCATACCGCCAGAGCCTGCGCATCAAGACCCCGACGGTCGACGAGGGGGTCAACAAGCTCTCCGGCGGCAACCAGCAGAAGGTCGTCCTGGCGAAGTGGATGTTCACCGACCCGGACCTGCTGATCCTGGACGAGCCGACCCGCGGCATCGACGTGGGGGCGAAGTACGAGATCTACGGGATCATTCAGCGGCTCGCCGACCAGGGGAAGGGCGTCATCGTCATCTCCTCGGAACTGCCTGAGCTGATCGGGCTCTGCGACCGCATCTACACGGTGTCGGAAGGCACCATCACCGGCGAAGTCGCCCGGCAGGACGCAGACCCGGAAACCCTCCTGAAGCTGATGACCTCGACTAAGAAGATGCAGACACGATGAGCCGACTCAAGGATCTCCAGAAGAACCTCTTCGGAGGGACCACCTCCAACGCCCGTCAGTTCGGGATGATCTTCACGCTCGTGGTGATCGTCCTGATCTTCCAGATCTGGACAAACGGGCTGACGCTGCGGTCGGACAACCTGATCGCGCTGTTCCAGCAGAACTCCTACATCCTGATCCTGGCCATCGGCATGCTGATGGTGATCGTCGCCGGGCACATCGACCTCTCGGTCGGCTCGGTCGCCGCGTTCACCGGCATCCTGGTGGCCAAGGCGATGGCCGAGTGGGACCTGCCCTGGCCGGTCGGGATCCTCTTCGGCCTCGCGATCGGCGCCGTCATCGGCGCCTGGCAGGGCTTCTGGGTCGCGTACATCGGGGTGCCGGCGTTCATCGTGACCCTGGCGGGCATGCTGCTCTTCCGCGGCGGCAACCAGTTCATCGGTAACGCGAACACCATCCCGGTCCCGGAGGGCTTCCGGGTGATCGGTTCCGGCTTCCTGCCCGAGACCGGGCCGAACACCGGCTACAACAACCTGACGCTGCTGCTCGGCCTGGCCGGCTGCATCGCGGTGGTGTGGCGGGAGCTGGCCGCGCGTCGGACCCGCAAGGAGATGAACGCCGAGCCGATCCCCATGTGGATCTCGATCCTGCGCATGGCCGTGATGGTCGGCGTGCTGGTCTTCGTCTCGCTGCGCTTCGCGAGCGGTCGGGTGGGCACCAGCTTCCCGGTCTCCGGCATCATCCTGGTGGCGCTCGTGCTGGTCTACTCCTTCTTCACCCGCAACACGGCGGGCGGTCGGCACATCTACGCGGTGGGCGGCAACGCCCGCGCCGCGGAGCTGTCCGGCGTGAAGCTCAAGCGCGTCAACTTCTTCGTCATGATGAACATGTCGGTCCTGGCCGCGCTCGCGGGCATGATCTTCGTGGCCCGCTCGGCGGCCTCCGGTCCGCAGGACGGTAACGGCTGGGAGCTCGACGCGATCGCCGCGGTCTTCATCGGTGGCGCGGCCGTCGCCGGCGGCATCGGCACCATCAGCGGCTCGATCGTCGGTGGTCTGGTCATGGCCGTGCTCAACAACGGCCTCCAGCTCGAGGGCGTGGGCACCGACAAGGTGCAGATCATCAAGGGCCTCGTCCTGCTGCTGGCCGTCGCGGTCGACGTCTACAACAAGAGCCAGGGACGCTTCTCGATCATCGGAAGCCTCACGCGCTCCTTCCGCCGGGATACGCCGGCCGCACCTACGCCATCGTCCGGCGCGGAGCATGAGCCCGCCAAGACGACGGTCGCCGGCTGACGCCCGCCGGCCGCAACTCACCGCACCATCCCTCAAGAAAGGCAACCACCCCAATGCGCAAGTTCATTGGCAAGACGGTGGCCGTCGGCGCCATCGCGATGCTTGCCCTCACTGCCTGCGGCTCCGGCCGCGACGAGGGCACCAGCGGCGGCTCGGGCAGCGAGGCCAAGGGCTTCGCGGCCAACTCGCTGATCGGTGTCGCCCTCCCGGCCAAGACCTCGGAGAACTGGGTCCTCGCCGGTGACCTCTTCACCAACGGCCTCAAGGAGGCCGGCTTCCAGGCGGACGTGCAGTACGCGGGCGCGTCGACCACGGTCGCCGACCAGCAGGCCCAGATCACCGCCATGGTCACCAAGGGCGCGAAGGTCATCGTCATCGGCGCGACCGACGCCGCGCAGCTGTCGACCCAGGTCGCCGCGGCGCACCAGGCCGGCGCGAAGGTCATCGCGTACGACCGGCTGATCGTGAACAGCCCGGACGTCGACTACTACGTCGCGTTCGACAACTTCAAGGTCGGCCAGCTCCAGGGCCAGGCCCTGCTGGACGGCATGAAGGCCAAGAAGCCGAACGGCCCGTACAACATCGAGCTCTTCTCCGGCTCGCCGGACGACAACAACTCGAAGGTCTTCTTCGACGGCGCGATGAGCGTGCTCCAGCCGGAGATCGACAAGGGCAACCTGGTCGTGGCCTCGGGTCAGAAGGAGATCAAGCAGACCGCCATCCAGGGCTGGAAGGCCGAGGGTGCGCAGGCCCGCATGGACCAGCTGCTGACCTCGACCTACGGCAGCAAGGAGCTGGACGGCGTCCTCTCCCCGAACGACACGCTGGCCCGCGCGATCATCACCTCGGTGAAGGGCGCCGGCAAGCCGGTCCCGGTCGTCAGCGGCCAGGACTCGGAGGTCGAGTCGGTCAAGTCGATCGTCGCCGGTGAGCAGTACATGACGATCAACAAGGACACCCGCACGCTGGTCAAGCAGACCATCGACATGGTGAAGGCCCTGCAGGCCGGCAACGCCCCGCAGGTGAACGACACCAAGACCTACAACAACGGCTCGAAGGTCGTCGACACCTTCCTGCTCCCGCCGGTCGCCGTCACCAAGGCGAACGCGGCCGAGGCGTACGCGAACGACCCGAAGCTCGCGCCGCTGACCAAGTAAGTAGCACCACAGGTAGACGTCGGGTCCCGGAGATATTTCCGGGACCCTTCGTCTTTCCCGGACCGAACGGCCCTGACAGACGGAAGGAGGTGCGGCTGTGCGCCCCCCGCTGTCCGCTCTCCACCGACCCGGTCGTACCCCGGCCGTCCCGGCGTCCCCCTCGCCCGGTGCCAGCCAGGAGGAGATCCGCCGGCAGAACCTCGGCGCCGTGCTCCGCCACGTGCACGTCCACGGCCCGACCTCCCGCGCCGAACTGACCACCCGGCTCGGCCTCAACCGCAGCACCATCGGGGCGCTCGCCGCCGACCTCGCCGCCGCCGGCCTCGTCACCGAGGGCGCGCCCGTCACGACCCGCCGCGGCCGCCCCTCCCTGGTGGTGAGCCCCCGCTCCAACCGGGTCTACGCCCAGGCGCTCAGCATCGAGCCGGACCGGTTGCGCGTCGCCCGCATCGGCCTCGGCGGACGGGTCCTCGACCTACGCGACACCCCCCGACCCGCCGGGACGTCCGCCGTCGACGCGGTGGTCCCGCTGGCCGCCCTGGCCCACGAGATGGACCGGGACGTGGCCGCGGACTCGATCCGTGTGGGCGTCGCGGTCGCCGTGACCGACACGACCCGCGACCGCGACGGCCGGATCCGCATCGGCGGCCCCGACGAGACGCTGCGCGCCGACATCGAGGCCGCGTTCGGCGACGGCCGGCCCGGGCCGACCGTCCTCGCGGGCGACCTCGCCGACATCGCCGCCCTCGCCGAACACGTCCGGGGCGTGGCCGCCGGCGTGGACGACCTCATCTACCTGCACGGATCGCACGGCGTCAGCGCCGGCATCATCATCGAGGGCCGGCTCGTGGTCGGCCACGGCGGCCGCAGCGGCAAGGTCGGCCACATGGTGGTCAACCCGGGCGGCCTGCCCTGTGAGTGCGGCTCACGCGGCTGCTGGCAGACCGAGATCGGCGAGGCCGCGCTGCTGCGCCACGCCGGTCGGAACGCCACGCCCGGCGCGGTGCAGGAGGTGCTGCGGGCCGCCGCCGACGGGGAGCCGGAGGCCGCGGCCGCGGTCGCGCGGGTCGCCGACTGGCTCGGCTTCGGGGTGGCCAACCTGGTCAACGTGGTCAACCCGGACACCGTGGTCTTCGGCGGGTCGTTGCGCGAGATCTACCTCTCCGGCGCGGACGTCGTCCGCCAGCGCCTGGACGAGCTGGCACTGCCCGCCTCCCGCGAACACGTGCAGCTACTTCCCGCGGCGCTCGGACCCGACGCCGCCCTGATCGGCGCCGCCGAACTCGCCTTCGCCCACCTGCTGGCCGACCCCCTGCACATCGGTTCCGCCGCCTGACCCGATCCGCGGCCGAGCCCGCCTTCGCGCCCCACCGGCGGACCTGCGGGCCGTCCGTGCCGCACACCGACCCCCGACGGCGCCGCCGGTAGACCGGGCGGCGAGACGCTCGCGGCGGCGCACGGCCGGCCGCCCCTCCGCCGCCCGGCGCCGGTTAGCCGCCGCCCGGCGTGGGTTCGCCGCCCAGCGTGGGTTCGTCGCCCGGGGAGGCAACCGTGGCCCGGCGTTCGCGCGTGTTCCCCTCGGCAGTTCAGTGGCACGTCCGCGACGTCTGGAGGTATGCCGATGGGTTTTCCGAGCACACGGGGCGGCGCCGCCGTGGCCTGCGCGGCGGCGATCCTCGCCGGCCTCGCGGCCTGTGGCCCGAAGGGGCACCCGGCCACCCCGAGCGGCACCGGAACCGCGGCGGCCCCGGCCACCGGCACGCCGCCCGCGGTACCGGCGCCGGACCGGGAGTTCGGTCGGCTGGAGACCGAGTTCGACGCGCGACTCGGCGTCTTCGCCGTCGACACCGGGACCGGGGCGACGATAGGTCACCGGGCCGACGAGCGCTTCGCGTACGCCTCGACGTTCAAGGCGCTGGCCGCCGCCGTGCTGCTCGACCGGACCTCGGCGGCCGACCTCGACGAGGTCGTCCGTTACTCGCGCAGCGACCTGGTGGCCCACTCCCCCGTCACCGAGAAGCACGTGACGACGGGGATGCGGCTGCGCGACGTCGTCGACGCCGCCGTCCGGTACAGCGACAACACCGCCGCCAACCTGATCCTGCGCCGCCTGGACGGCCCCGAGGGGTTCCAGCGGGAGCTCCGCCGGCTCGGCGACACGACCACGGAGGCCGACCGCTACGAGACGGCGCTCAACGAGGGACGACCCGGCGACCGCCGGGACACCAGCACGCCCCGGGCCTTCGCCACCGACCTACGGGCGTACGCGGTCGACGACGCGCTGAGCCCGGAGGATCGGGACGTCCTCAACGGGTGGCTGCGACGGAACACGACAGGTGACACACTCATCCGCGCGGGGGTGCCCGCCGGCTGGATGGTCGGCGACAAGACCGGCGGGGGCGGGTACGGCACCCGCAACGACATCGCGGTGCTCTGGCCGCCGGAGGGTGCGCCGATCGTCCTCGCCGTGATGTCGAGCCGCGACACCCGGGACGCCCCGTACGACGACGCGCTCATCGCCCGGGCCACCCGGATCGTCGTCGACGCGCTGCGTCCCTGAGCCGGCGCCGCCGGCCGCTCCCCGATCGATCCCGACGGGTCGGACGCAGCCGGTCGCCCGGCTCAGCGGGGTTCGCGCCCCGGCGGACCAAGGGTTCGCGGCCCGGCGGACCGGGGATTCGCGCCGCGCCGGGCCGGGGTTCGCGCCCCGCCGGGCCGGGGTTCGCGCCGCGCCGGGCCGGGCCGCCGGGAACAGCTCCCCGGCGGCCCGACAAGCGTCAGTGGATGACGACTGGCGTACGGGACTCCTCGCCCTGCCCACCGTCGGGCAGCTCGGTGCGCACCCGCCGGCGGGGCAGGAACGCGGCCGGGATGAAGGTGAGCGCCACCAGCGCGAACGCGACCCAGAACGTGCCGGAGAAGGCGCGAGCCGCGAAGTCGAGCCCTCGGTCGATGAGCCCCTGCGGGACCGGGAACTGGTCGAGCAGCTCCGGCCGCAGCCGGCTGGCGATGGCCAGCCCCGCCTCGGTGAACGGCTTGCTGCCGCCGGGCTCCGTCACCCCCGGGATCGGCCGGGAGCCGTTCAGCTCGTTGGTGAGGATCACCGACATGACGGCGGCGCCGACCGAGCCGCCGATCTGCTGGAGGATGTTGACCAGCGTCGAGCCGCGCGCCACGTCGTGCGCGTTCAACGTCCGCAGCGCCGACGTCATGATCGGCATCATGGTGCCGCCCATGCCCAGCCCCATCACGAAGAGCGAGCCGCAGAGCAGCACGTACGACGTGTTCGGGTCGATCTGGGTGAACGAGAAGAACCCGACGACGATGAGCGCCAGCGCGAAGGGCACCGTACGCCCGACGGGCACCCGGTCGGCGAGCGTGCCGGCGATCGGCATCGTGATCATCGCCCCGATCCCCTGCGGCGCCATGAGCAGACCCGCCGCCAGCGTCGACTCACCGCGAACCTGGAGGAAGTAGCTCGGGAAGAGCAGGCCCGCCCCCATGAACGCGATGATGAAGACGAAGAGCGTCACCGTGGCGACCGTGAGGTTTCGGTTGGCGAAGAGCCGCAGGTCGAGCAGCGGGTGCCGGGGCCGGAACGAGTAGACGACGAACGCCACCACCAGCGCGGCCCCGACGAACATCGGCCCCCACACCTCCGGGTCGGCGAAGGTGCCGGCCTCCGGCAGCGTGGAGATGCCGTAGAGGAAGAGGGCGAGCCCCGGGGAGAGCATCAGCATGCCGATGAAGTCGAAGGACTCCGACGGCTCGGGCGCGTCCTTCGGGAGCGCGAACTGCGCGTAGACGAGGGCGGCGATGCCGATCGGGATGTTGATCAGGAAGATCCAGTGCCAACCGGCCGCGTCGATCAGCCAGCCACCGAGGATCGGCCCGGCGATCGGGCCGAGCAGCATCGGGATGCCGAGGACGGCCATCAGCCGACCGATCCGGTTCGGGCCGGCGGCCCGGGTCATGATCGTCATGCCGAGCGGCATGAGCATGCCACCGCCGAGGCCCTGCAGGACCCGGTAGGCGATCAGCTGCCCGATCGAGTCGGCCGTGGCGCAGAGCGCCGAGCCGATGGTGAAGAGCGCCAACGCGGTCATGTAGAGGCGTTTGGTGCCGAACCGGTCGGCGGCCCACCCGGCGAGTGGGATCACCGTGGCGAGCGCGAGCGTGTAGCCGGTCATCGTCCACGCGACTCGGGCGTACGAGGCGTCGAAGTCGTCCTGGAACGTGGGCAGCGCGACGCTGACCACTGTCACGTCGAGGATCGACATGATCGCGCCGAGGACGACGACACCCGCCACCTTGAGGACCGCGGCGTCCAGTTTCTCCGGTGCCGCGGTGACTTGCTGGGTCACACAAACTCCTGACGTCGGTCTCGCTGACGGATGGTGAGCGGTGGGGGTGGCGCCGTACTGCGGAAGGCACGGCTCGCGGAGGGCGAGTGCTCGCAGGCAGAGTAGCGACCACCTCCGACAGGCCGCCCCCGGATTAGCCCGACCACCCCGGCCCGATCCGGTGACGTTCCGTCGCGGTACGACGGCGTTCGTCCAATTTCCCGCTGGGTCAACCGGGCCACCGCCGGATCGTGACGTCAATCCGATGGTGACTTCGCACACACGATGCGCGACCATGGCCGGACGGCGAACGGGGGGCTCGGATGAAGCGTGCGGGCACTGACGGCAGCGGCTTCGGGGCGGCGACCCTCGACGGGGTGCGTCGCGGCGTCGGCACCGCGCCGCGGCGCTGGCTGATCGCGGTCACCCTGCTGGTCGGCGTACTGGCCGCGATGGGGCTCACGGCGGCCGTCCCACCGGACGAGCTGACCTTCGCCGCGCTCGCGGAGCCGGTGCAGGCCCTCATGTCGGTCGCCGTGCCGTTCCTCGGCACCCTGCTCGCCCACGACCTGCGGCGCCAGCCCGGCACCGTCCGGCTGGGCCCCACGGTGCTGGCCGCGACGCTGCTCGCCGCCGCGGTCGGGCTCATCGGAGTCGTCGCCTGCGCCGCCGCGCTCACCCTCGCCCCGGACGGCGTCGCGCCGGGCGCGTGGCGGCACGCCGGGACCATCGTGGCGGGCAGCGTCCTGGTCCAGGTCGTCGCGCAGCTGGTCGGCATCGGGCTGGGGCTGCTGCTGGGCTCCTTCGTGGTCGCGGCCCTCGCCAGCATCGTGCTGCCCCTCGGCCTCTACGGCCTGCTCGGCGCCGCCGACTCGCTGCGGCCCGCGCGGGCGTGGCTCACCCCGTACGCGACGCTCCAGAACCTCCTCTCCGGCGAGACGGACGCGGTGCACTGGGCGCAATGGGTGGTGGTGCTCCTCATCTGGGGGTTCGGCCTGATCGCCGTCGGCGCGGCGCGGCTGCGCCGGCGTCCGGCGACCGCGGCCGTACCGGCCCCCAGCTCCGTTTCGTGGGAGTCCCGCCACTGAACGTGTCCCCTGCTCACGATCGGCCGGGGCAGGTTCTAGGCTTGGGGGCCGCCGCAGGGGCGACGAGGGGAGACTGCCGTGAGCGAGACCGACAACATCGACCGCATCGAGGAGTGGAACGTCGCCGAGGACGACGGGGTGCTGGACGCCTCCGACACCCTCGACGGCGATCGGATCAGTGATCCCCTCGACACCGGCATCGCTGCGGCGGACCACTGGTCCGGGGCGAACCGGTACGGCACGACCCCTGCCGAGGAGCGGGCGGGCGAGTCGCTCGAGCAGCTGCTCGCCGAGGAGGAGCCCGACATCGACCCGTACGCGGAGGTGGCCGACGACGAGGACGAGCTGATCCGGCGGGGCGACGAGCAGGACCCGCGGGCGGGACGCCTCGTCGCCTACGACGAGGGCTTCGGCGACGACGAGGAGCCCGACGCGGTGGCCTGGGACGCCGGGCTCGACGCCGGCGCGGCCAGCGCGGAGGAGGCCGCCGTCCACCTGGTGGACGACCCGAACGGCATGGGCGACGGCCCGTTGCGGTGAGGCGCTTCCGCCTCACCGCAATGGCGGCAACCCCGCTGCCTCGGACGCGGGCCTGGCCGGTCGGCCACGCTCATCTTTGCTACGGCGGCGGCTGACGTCGGCGAAGGTCCCGGTGACGGGCCCTCAACCCGCCCGGCCGCGCTCGCGGGGCGGGATGGGGTCGTCGTAGGCGCCGGAGCGCCCGTGGTAACTCTCGCCGTCGAGGTACGGCTTGGCGTTGGCGGTGCAGCCGTGCAGGCCGAGCGTCTGCTGCTGCATGACCGGCGCCGGTTCGCCACGGCCTGGGCAGCGCTCGTGCCCGTGGCCGAGCCGGTGCCCCACCTCGTGGTTCACCATGTACTCGCGGTAGGTGGCCAGGGGCGCGCCGTAGCGCGGCACGCCCTTCACCCAGCGCGCCACGTTCAGCACCACCCGCGCGCCGTTGCGGCAGGACGTGTAGCCGTCCGGCACGTCGCCGCAGAGCTCGTCGCGGGTACCCGGGGTCGCGAGGTAGATGGTGAAGTCGGCGGGCTGCCCCGGCCCGACCCGGCGCAGGGTCAGCGACCCGTCGGCGGTCCAACCCTCCTCGTCGTTCAGGTACCCGGTGACCTCGGCGGCGAAGGCCGAGGTCTCGATGCCGACGATGTCCCGCTCCACCGACACTCGGTAGCGCATCAGCTCACCCTTGCCGCGCGGGGCGGGTGACTCGGCGGCCGCGGTCCGCCACCGGTTGCCGCCCTCGGCCGGGTAGTTGATCGCGACCGGGGGGCGGGAGGAGGCCGAGGGCGACAGCACGGGGCCGGCGGGGTTGACCAACCGGACCGGCGGCGCGGACGTCGGCCGGCTTCCCGACGCGGGCTGCCCGCCCGACGCCGGCTGGCCGCACCCGGCCGGCAGGAGCCCCAGCAGCCCCGCCACCGGCAGCGCCAGCAGGGCACTGCGGCGCGTAGTCTTCCTCGACATGTGTCTCCCCTCGCCGCACACCGTCCACCGGTGGCGCGTCGGAGAAAGGACGCGCGAGGCGGCCGAAAAGTTGATCACTCGCGGACTCAACCTTTCGCGCTCCCCACTCGTCCTGATCGTCGTGAGGTGCGGAGCGGGCGGACATGGCACGAGATGACACCGAGTTCGTCGAGTTCGCCCGCGCCGCCTCCGGCCGGCTGGTGCACGCGGCCTTCCTGATGACCGGTGACCGCCACGAGGCCGAGGACGCCGCGCAGACCGCGCTGGCCCGGACGTACGCCTCCTGGTCGCGGATCCGCGGCGACGACGCCTACCGCTACGCCCGGTCGGTGCTCGTCAACCACCTCGTCGACCGCTGGCGGCGGCCGATCCGGGAGTACCCGACCGAGGAGCTGCCCGAGCAGCGTGACGACGATGTCGCCGACGCGGTGGCCACCCGGCGCTGGCTCTTCGCGATCCTCGGCACGCTGAGCCCGCGCGAACGCGCCATCGTCGTCCTGCGCTACTACTTCGACCTTCCGGAGGTCCAGGTGGCCCACGAACTCGGCGTCTCGGTGGGAACGGTGAAGAGCACCAGCTCCCGAGCCCTCGAGAAGCTGCGCGGCGTCGGCGCCGGGGCGCCGCGGGTGCACGGGACCCGCCGATGAACGAGGCGGACCGGCTCCGCGAGGCCATGCGGGTGACCGAGTCGACCGATCAGGGCATGCTCGACCTGGCCGCGGTCGTACGCGAGGGTCGGCGGCTGCGCGGGCGGCGGCGTCTCGCCGGCGCCGGCGCGGCCGGGCTGGTGCTGGCGGTCGCGGTGGCCGTCCCGGTGGCGCTGCGTCCGGGCGGCCCGCCACCACAGCGACCGGCGGACGCGATGACGACGGCGTCCGTCGCCGCGCCCACGGCGACGCCCACCGCCGGGCCCGAGACGCCGCCCACCGCCGGACCCACGACGGGCACCCCGGTCAGCCCCGGCGGCACGGACCGGAAGCCGACCGGCGCGGTGGTCTCCAGCGGTATCCGGTACGGCGCGCAGGAGCGTGTCTTCTACTTCGTACCGGTCGATGTGCCGTCGGTGCCGCGCGTCAAGATCGGGTTGGTCGCCGGGCGCCGCGACACCGACGGGAGGCTGACGCCGGACGTCCTGATCAACGACGTCGCGGGGCGTGACCGCCACGAGGGCTTCCACGAGATCGGCTACGACCAGCAGGGTGAGCGCCAGTTCGTCCCGCCGGTGCCCACCTTCGGATACTTCGTCGGACCGGCCATGCGGATCGTGGGCACCGTCGACGGCCGTCAGGTCAACGCCGAGCTCGCGCGCTGGAGTGCGGACCCGCGCGTGGTGATCTTCTGGTTCGACCCCACCACGCTCGCCCCGGGTGTACGGCTGGACGGCATCCTCGCCTACGACAAGCGCGGCGCACGGCTCTGAGTCGGCCTCCCTCCGGTACCGACCACCGGTGCGTCCGCTACCCACCGGTAGGCTCGGGGCCGTGGAAGATCCTTTCCGGGTACGCGTCACCGTCCGCGGCTACGAGCTGGACACCCAGGGCCACCTGAACCAGGCGGTCTACCTCCAGTACGGCGAGCACGCCCGGTGGGAGTGCCTGCGCGCCGCCGGCATCTCGCAGCAGCGGCTCCTCGCCGGCGGCGTGGGTCCGGTCGCGCTGGAGGTCACCCTGCGCTACCTCAGTGAGCTGCGCGGCGGTGACGAGGTCGACGTGTCCTGCGCGTTCCGCTGGGGCGAGGGCAAGACGTTCCGGATCGAGCAGGACTACACCCGGCCGGACGGCAGCCCGGTCGCGACGCTGACCGGGGTTGGTGGCCTGCTCGACCTGTCGGCCCGCCGCCTGGTCCCCGACCCCCGGGCGCGGTTCCGCGAACTCGCCACCGATCCGACGCCGCTCGGTCTCTGAACCGCCGGTTGACCCGTCGCGGCGGCCCGCCCAATTCGGCACGGCCTTTCCGCTTCGTCGGCCGGTCGGAAAATCCGCCGGCCCGCCCTGCCCGTTGGCATAGATTGGCCGGGTGAACGAGGCGGTTACGGTGGTCGACCGGGTCGTGACCGAGCGGGGCGAGCTGGTGCTCCGGCGGTGTGCCGAACACCTGGAGATCATCAGCAACGGAGTGTTCCTGATGGACACCCGCGCCGGCACGTCGGAACGGCTCCTCGTCCGGGAGTCGTTGCGGTCGATGCCGGCCGGCGGCCGGATCCTGATCGGGGGCCTCGGGGTGGGCTTCTCCCTGGCCGAGGCCGTGGCCTCCCCGGTTCCGGCGGAGATCGTGGTCGTCGAGATCGAGGCGGCGCTGATCGACTGGCACCGGGACAGCCTCGCCCACTTCAGTGAGCACGCCCTCGACGACGCCCGCGTCCGGATCGTCAACGACGACATCGTGCGTTGGCTGGGTACGACCGGCGAGTTGTTCGACGCCATCTGCCTCGACGTCGACAACGGTCCGGAGTGGACGGTCTTCCAGGACAACGCCGCGCTCTACGGCGACGACGGGCTCGAACTGCTGCGCGAACGGCTCACCGACGGCGGTGTGCTGGCCGCCTGGAGCGCCGCCGCCGCACCGGCGTACGCCGCCCGGCTGGCGGCGCTGATCGGGCCGGTCACCACGCACCGCGTCGAGGTGCCGCGCGGCGAGCCGGACGTGGTCTACCTGGCCCGGCGCACCCGCCGCTGAGCCGGCGACGGAGCGACCGGGCGCGGACGGGCACGCGGCCGACGGCCGGCGACGACAGGGGTGACAGGGGCGCCGCCGCACCGATAGCGTTCGCTGCCGGTACGCGGCCGATCCTCCCCCTCATCCACAGGAGAGCCCGATGTTCGAGGAGTTCATGGGCATTCCCGCCCACCCGCTCGTGCTCCACGCCGCCGTCGTCTTCGTGCCGCTGCTGGCGCTGCTCAGCGTCGGCTACGCCTTCGTCCCCGTGATCCGCCCGCACACCCGCTGGGTGTTGGGGTTGCTCGCCGTCGGCGCACCGGCCTCCGCGCTGCTGACGAAGCTCTCCGGGGACGCCTTCCTCGCCCGCCTGCGCGGTGCGAACCAGGTCAGCCCCGAGTACCTGCCGAGGCTGGAGGCCCACCAGGATCTGGGCAACCTGACCCTGTACGCGACGATCGGCGCGGCGGTGGTGGCGCTGGCCCTGGTCCGGCTCGTCGCCCCCACGGGGAGCCCGGCCGCTGCGTCGAATCGACCGGCGCTGACCTGGTCGTTGCGGGGGTTGGCACTGCTGACCGCCGCGGCGGCCCTGTACTACGTGATCCGCACCGGCGACTCGGGGGCGAAGGCGGTCTGGGAGGGACTGTGATCCCACGGTCCGGGAATTATGGCGAATTCGCGTCCTCCGCAAATATTTACATGATCCAAACTGACCGGCAGGCGGTACGGTCCTTACTTACCGCGGTGTAAACGCGTGTCGATGCGCATCGTGACCAGGAGGGACACCGCGGCTGGAGGAGACGCATGACCCAGATCCATCGCACCCCAGGCAGGAGACGTCGCCTTCTCGGCGCCGCGGCAACCGCCGCTCTCCTCGTAGCCCTGTTGCCCGGCACCGCGTCGGGCCAGGAGTCCGAACCGGACCCGCGGATCGGGCTCGGCGCGGGCTGGCTGGACGCGCAGAGCGCGATCAGCGACCTCGAACTGCTGGCCCACCGCGACAAGCCGGCGGGCTTCGTGAACCCCGCGAACCCCGGCGACTTCGGCTTCGTCGCCTCGGACCTCGCCTTCGGCGGCAATCACGCCTTCCAGGGCAACTACAACGGCTTCAACGTCTACGACGTCTCGCAGCCGGCCAACCCGACGCTGGTCAGCAGCGTGGTGTGTCCGGGCGGGCAGGGTGACGTGTCGGTCCACGGGAACCTGCTCTTCATGTCGGTCGAGGAGACCCGGGGCCGGCTGGACTGCGGCACCGACCCCGCCGCCGGCACCCGCTTCCAGGGCGTACGCGTCTTCGACGTCAGCGACGTGACCAACCCGGTCCAGGTCGCCGCCGTGCAGACCTGCCGCGGCTCGCACACCCACACGCTGGTGACCGACCCGGACGACAGCGCGAACGTCTATGTCTACGTCTCCGGCACGGCGGGTGTCCGTCCGGCGACCACCATGGCCGGCTGCAACAACACGCCCGCCGCGGGCACCGACCCGGCACGCTGGCGCATCGACGTCATCAAGGTCCCGGTCGCCGCGCCGGAGCAGGCCGCCGTCGTCAACAACCCGCGCCTCTTCGCCGACCCGCAGACCGGCGCGGTCGACGGCCTGCAGAACACCCCGCCCACCACGACCCACCCGTCGGGCAGCCCGTGGGGACCGTCGCCGGTCACCGACGCCTGCCACGACATCACGGCGTACCCGGCGATCGGGCTCGCCGCCGGTGCCTGTGAGGGCAACGGCATCCTGATCGACATCTCCGACCCGGCGAACCCGGTGCGGATCGACGAGGTGTCCGACCCGAACTTCGCGTACTGGCACTCGGCGACGATCAGCAACGACGGCAAGAAGGTCGTCTTCACCGACGAGTGGGGCGGCGGCACCGGCGCGCGGTGCCGCGACACCGACCAGCCGCAGTGGGGCGCGAACGCCATCTTCGACATCGTGGACCGGAAGCTGAAGTTCGCCAGCTACTACAAGCTGCCCGTTCCGCAGACGCTCCAGGAGAACTGCGTCGCCCACAACGGCTCGCTGATCCCGGTGCCGGGTCGGGACATCCTCGTCCAGGCGTGGTACCAGGGCGGCATCTCGCTGATGGACTTCACCGACTCGGCCCACCCGCGGGAGATCGCCTACTTCGACCGCGGCCCGATCAGCCCCACCACCAACGTGCTGGGCGGCTTCTGGTCGGCGTACTGGTACAACGGTGAGATCTACGGCAGCGAGATCGCCCGTGGCTTCGACGTGCTCGGGCTGCGGCCGAGCGAGCACCTCACCGCGGCGGAGATCGCCGCGGCCCGCGAGGTGCAGATGCCGCAGTTCAACGCCCAGCACCAGACGAAGGTCAGCTGGGCGCCGAGCTTCGCCGTGGCTCGGGCCCGCTTCGACCAGTTGGCCCGGACCTGCACCACCACGATCGACAAGCGGCACAACGGGCCGCTGACGGTCTCGGGGGTCACCTGCCTGAACGGCGCGACGGTCAACGGGCCGGTCACCGTACGTCCGGGCGCCTCGCTGCTCGCGTTCGACTCGTCGATCTCCGGGCCGGTGTCGGCGGCGAACGCGGCCGCCGTGCACCTCTACGAGAGCACGGTCCGCGGCCCGGTCAGCATCACCGGCACGCGCGGCAGCACCGCGATCGTGGCGAGCGAGATCCACGGTCCGGCCGTGCTGACCGGCAACCGTACCGGGTCGGTCGAGCCGATCATCGCCGACAGCACGGTGCGCGGCCCGCTCGCGTGCACCGGCAACGCGCCGGCGCCGATCAACCTCGACGCCGCCAACCGGGTGTCGGGGCCGACCAGCGGACAGTGCGCCAGCCTCGACTGACGTACGCCGCAACGGTTCGATGAGGGCCGCGTCCTGCCTCGGCAGGGCGCGGCCCTCGCGTCGTCCCGACCTCGGCGCGCTCCCCACCGGTGGCGGGCCAGGAGATGATGGGCGTCGGCGTGCTCGGCGCTACCGGATCGCCGTCAGGGAACGGCGCTACCAGATCGCCGTGAGGGAGCGGCGGCGAGCGTGACGGCACCTCGGGCGAGCCTGGTGGGAACGGGCCGTAGGGCGTGTGTCGAAGTCCTCGGTCGAGCCGAGGACTTCGACACCCGCCCTAGCCGGCGAGGCGCGCCTGCAGCTCCCGCATGCTGCGGATCTCGATGCCCTGGTCGGCGTTGACCTCCCGGGCGAACCGGTCGCTCGCCGGCTCCAGCCCGCCGCCGGCCGCGTAGAGCTGCTGCACCATGGTGAGCGCGCCCTCGTGGTGCCGGATCATGCGGTCGAGGAAGAGCCGGTCGAACTGCTCACCTCGGGTCTTCGCCAGCTCCGCCAGCTGCTCGGGGGTGAGCATGCCCGGCATCACCGCGTCGTGGTCGGCGTGGTGCTCGTGCGGCCCCGGGAGCTGTTCGCCGCGGTCGGTGAGCCACTGCTGCATCTGCGCGATCTCGTCGCGCTGCGACGTCTCGATCCGCTTGGCGATCAGCGAGACTTCCTTGCTGGTAGCGCGTTCCGCGACGAGCCCGGTCATGTCCAGCGCCTGCACGTGGTGCGCGATCATCCGCTGCATGAACTGGGTGTCGGCCGCGGTGTGCTTCGGAGGCGCGGGCAGCTGGGACTGCTCGGCCGGCGAGAGGGCGCGGCCGCTCTGACCGGGCGCGCCGGGCTGGACGACCCGGGGCGCGGCGACCGGCCCCGCCGGGGCGTCGTCGGTGAGCTGGGCCGCGGCGACGGCAGCCCCACCGAGGACGACGGCGGCGGCCACGGCGGCGAGAACGATACGGCGACGAGAGGAGAACACGATTCGATCACCGTAGCGGAATTCGGCCCGTCCCACGAGAGGCCGGACGGGTGGGCTGCTCAGCAGCCCTTGACGCTCCTGATGGGAACGCTCCAAGATCAACGCAGCGCCCCGCGCCACCGGTGGGGCCGAGCGAGTCGGGTGTGGTGGAGAGTGCTGAGCGCGTTCGGTCTGACCGAGTTGGAAGAGAAGCTCTACCTGGCGTTGGCCGGTGGGCACCCGGGCACCGCGACGGAGCTCGCGCAGCGCTTCGCCGCCGACTCCGGTCAGGTCGTCGCGGCGCTCGACGCGCTCACCCGCCACGGCCTCGTCCGGGTGGCCGGCGAGCAGGCCGCCGCGACCTCCCCCGACCTGGCCATCGACTCCCTGCTGACCCAGCGCATCCGCGAACTCCAGGAGGCGCGGATCGACCTGCGGGAGTGGCTGCGGCAGCAGCGCGCGGCGGAGCCGGCGGATCCGGGCGTCCAGATGGTCGTCGGGGTGACCGCGATCCTGCAGACCTTCGACCAGTTCCTGCGCGGCGCCGAGGAGGAGGTGCTCGGGTTCGAGCGACCCCCGTACGCGGCCGACTTCTCCGACAACCCGGCGGAGCTGGAGCTGCTGGATCGGGGCGTACGCTTCCGCGTGGTCTACGACCGGCGCGGCCTGGAACGGCCGGGGGCCTCGACCCACATCGGTCGCTTCATCGCCGCCGGCGAGCAGGCCCGGGTCGCCACGGACGTCCCCGCGAAGCTCGCCGTGGCGGACCGCCGGATGGGGTTGCTCTCCTTCCCGTCCCGCGACGACACCGTCGAGCCCTGGGCGTTGGTGGTACGCGGCGCCACCTGGGTCGAGGTGCTCGTGGCGCTCTTCACCGAGATCTGGGAGCGGGCCACGCCGCTGCGCCTCGCCCCGGCCACCACCGTGCTCGACGACGCCGACCGCTGGACGGTGCCGACGCCGACCGACCGGCAGATCCTCTCCCTGCTGATGACCGGGCTGCCGGACAAGGCGGTCGCCTCCCAGCTGGGCATCTCACTGCGTACCGTGCAGCGGCGGCTGCGGCAGCTCATGGACGTCAGCGGCAGCGCCACCCGGATGCAGCTCGGCTGGTTCGTCGCCCGCAACAACTGGCTCTGACCCCCACGAACCGCCCCACCGAACTGCGGCGGGACGGTTCGCGAGGATCCGCAGCGGGCCCCGCCACCCGGCGAGCGGCCGGCGGGGCCCGACGGTCACCTGGTGACGGTCACCGAGACGGTGACCGGGGTCGCCGCCCCCTTCGCGCCGTTGTTCGTGACCAGCAGCGTGGCGACGTACCTGCCCGGGGCCAGGCCGGTGGTGTCGACCGTGACGGTCAACGTGGCCTTCTCCCCCGGCGCCACCGCACCGGAGGCTCCGGCCGACAGCCACGACACGTCGCTGTACCCGGGCAGCGAGCCGTCCACGTGGTAGACCTTGCTGGCGAACGGCTGGTTCCGGAACGCCACCGTCCAGAGGTTGCCCTGTTCGTCGATGTCGAGCCCGGCGCCGCTCAGCGGGTTCGGGTCCGGGTCGGGCACCGAGGCGAGCGCCCGGCAGGTGTCCGGTTCCATCGCCCAGATCGACTCCTTCGCATCCTGGTTGATGCCCCACAGCACGTTCTGCTCCTCGTTGAGGGCGAGCCCCGTCATCCACGGCACCGGCGGGGTGCACTCCCCCAGCACCGAGCCCGGCTGCGAGTGAGACACCCCGGCGAGGTGCCGGATGACCCCGTCGCCGCTGAGGTAGAAGGTGTCGTCCGCGGCGCGGTAGGCCAGCCCGTAGTAGAGCTTGCCCGCCCACGTCCCGCTGATCGTCTCCTTGACCTCCAACGTGTCCGGGTCGAAGCAGACGATCGGCAGCTCCCCGACGATCGACATCTTCGGCGCGCACATCAGGTCCCGCCCCGGCACGTAGGCCATGTCCGAGGGCCAGCCGCCGATGTCGAGCACCCCCTTGGCCAGCGACGTGCCGTCGGTGGAGAAGCGCTGCAGCTGTCCGAACAGGTACGAGTTCGACACGATCAACTCGCCGTTGCGGTAGCCGACACCGAACGCGTAGTAGAAGTCCTTCACGGCGAAGGAGCCGAGCACCTTGCCGGGCACACCCGCTGGCGGGGTCGGCGAGTCGATCTCCCTCGCCAACCAGGTGGCCGGCAGGTCGCCCTTGTTGGCGAGGGTCACCGTCGCGGTCCGGGTCTGTCCGGCCCGGGCGCTCACCGACACCGCGCTCCGGTTCGCCAGCAGCAGCGGCGTACGCAGCGCGAGGTCCTGCGTGACCACCCTGGTCTCGACCACGGTGGCGGTGGCCGGCGGCAGCTCGTAGCCGGGCTGCATCGCGGTCACGGTGACCGGCCCGGCCGGCGCCTCCAGCTGGTAGAAGCCCTCCGCGTCGGTGGTCGCGGTGATCGGTAGCCGCGCGTTCGGCGACTCGACCCGCACCGTCGCGCCCGCCAGGGGCTGACGGTCGTTCGCGTCGCGGACCGTGCCGCGCAGCAGGCCCCGGCCGGGCACCTCGAAGGTGACCGCGGCCTCCGCGTCGAGCACCGCCTCGTCCCGCGAGTACGTCAACGCGTCGGTGCCGCTGCCGTCCTCGATGCCGACCGTCGCCGAGCCGCCGGCCGCCGCCGAACCGGCACCGAGCTTGCGGTACCGGAGGGCGACGGTGCCGTTCTCGCCGAGCCGCGCCTGCACGTCGACCCGAACCTTCGGGTCGCTCTTGAGCGCGGCCCGCACCCAGCTGACCAGGAGCTGCCGGTTCTTCCCCGACCCGGTGCTCTTCGTCCGCACGGTCGAGGCGTGGTCCAGGACCAGGTCGTCCCAGAACGCGTAGACGGCCGGAGCCGACACCGCCGGGGCGGGCAGCGGTCCGTTGGCGCCGACAGAGGCGGCGGCGTCCGTGCCGAAGGTCAGGTAGCCGTCGGTGTGCACGGTGATCCGGTCGTACGTGGTGCCGTAGAAGGTCATCGGGAACGGCAGGTCGAGCCCCTTGCTCGCGGTGTCACCGGTGAGCGCGAGCACCTTGCCGCCGTCGTCCCACTTGCCGGCGACCACCCCGGCCGCGTAGCCGTGCCGGTCGGCCTTGGCGGCGAGCGCCACGTCGACGGTCTCCGGTCCGTCCACGGTCACCGCGACCGTCCGCGGGGCGAGCCAGCGTCCGTACTCGACCAGCAGGTCGTAGTCGGCCTCGGGCAGCGTCCCTGCGTAACGACCCTTGGCGTCGGTGACGAAGCCGGGGAACGACTCGTCGGCGAGCGTCAACCGCGCGCCGGCGACCGGCTCGCCGTTCGGGTCGGTGACCCGGCCGCCCACCGGCTGCCACGGGGCGACCTCGGAGAGGTCCAGGGTCAGGTTCACCGTGCCGCTCTGCGACACGGTGATCGTCCGCCGCTGGGTCCGCTGTCCGAAGTAGGTCGCGGTCAGCGTGTACTCCCCCGCCGGCACCCGGCCCAGCTGGACCGTGCCGTGCGCGTCGGTGCGGGCCGTCCGGGTGACCAGGTCGGAGGTCAGGGTGACCCGCGACCCGGCCAGCGGGCGTCCGTCGCGCTCCGCGTGCACCACGACGCCCCCGAGCTGCGCAGTCGAGGCCTGGGTCACCAGGTCGTAGGCGTCCAGCCGGCCCTCGCCGTAGACGTTGTTGTCGGCCGGGGTGCCGCCGCACTGCGCGTCGTCGACGTCGTGCGCGGTGCGGTCCAGCAGCTCCCGGGTGGTCGCCACGTCCCGCCGCAGGTTCGGCACCGCCGACCAGGCCAGCGCGACCGCACCCGCGACGTGCGGAGCGGCCATCGAGGTGCCGTCCATGTAGCCGTACTCACCGCCGGGCAGGGTGGAGAGGATCTGCGCGCCGGGGGCCGTGATGTCCGGCCGAACCGCGCCGTCGCGGCCCGGACCGCGGCTGGAGAAGGCGGTGATCAGGCCGTCCGGGCCGGTCGCGCCGACCGCGTACGTCTGCGGGTTGGTGGCGGGGTGGCCCGCCGAGCCGCACGGCTCCGGCGCCTGCTCCGCCTCGTTGCCGACCGCGAAGACCGGGAAGATGCCGGCGGCCACCCAGGAGTCGACGATCGCGTCGTACATGTGCGGGTCGCCGCCGGTGCCGCCCCAGGAGTTGTTCACGATGTCCGGCGACAGCTCCGGGCGGGGGTTCGCGCCGTCGCGGTCGGTCGGGGCGAGCATCCACTGCCCGGCCGCCAGCAGCGACGCGTCGGTGCAGTAGGTGAGCTCGCAGCCCTTCGCCGCGATCCAGGTCGCGCCCGGGGCGACCCCGGTGACGTGCCCGGCGCCGTCGTCGCCGACCATCGAGCCGACGGTGTGCGTGCCGTGCCCGGCGTTGTCGCAGGGCCCCTCGGACATGCAGAACCCGGTGGGGTCGTACCAGTTGTAGTCGTGGGTGAAGGTGCCGTCACCGTTGTTGCCGCGGTACTGGCGCACCAGCGACGGGTGGTCGTACTGCACCCCGGAGTCGACGCTGCCGACGACGACGCCCTCGCCCCGGGTGCCGTACTCGCGCCACACCTTGTCGGCGCCGACCGCGCCGAGGTTCCACAGCAGCGGCGCGTCGTCGGCGTCCGCGCCGGCGGTACGGACCGGCTCCTCCAGCGTCGTCACGCCGACCGCGGTGATCCGGGCGACGTCCGAACGGCCGGCCAGCTCGGTCAGCAGGTCCAGATCACCGGTCACCTCGATGACGTTCGCGATCCAGAACGGGGTGAATTCGGCGTGCCGGTCCCGCAGCAGCTCCCGCAGTCCGCGCTGGGTCCGCTCCGCGTGCGCAACCTTGGTCTGGTAGACCCGGGTCGTGCGGGCGACCCGGCCGGCCCGACCACCGGCGGCGCGCTCGACGCGGTCGAGCTCCGCCCCGTCCAGCTCGGCCTCCCCGGTTAGGTCGACCATGAAGGTGGTGCTGGTGCCGCCGCGTGCCGCGGCGAGCAGCTGCGGGTCCACCTTCCGCAGCGGCTCCACGATGCCGCTCGTGGGCGTCGGGGTCGTCGCCGCGACGGCACCGGTGGGCAGTACGAGCAACGCCGTCAGCGCCGCGGCGACCGTGGCGCTCGCGCGGCGCGCCCCGTATCTGGATCTGCGCATGAATTCCCTCCTCCGGGCGACCACCGGTGGAGGCCGGCAGCGCCGTCGGAGATTCTGGGGCGACGGACGGCCCGACGGGCGGCATGATCGCTGGCGGAGCCCGGACATGGCGGAACTCCGCCACCACCGGTTGGTCCCACCGACATCACCGCGTCACCTCGGCGTGCCCGCCGCCGTCAGTCGACCTCCGGCAGCCACGGCTCCAGCACGGCCGGATCCGCCACGGCGTGGCGCACCTGGTCCCGCTCCGACCTGGTCAGCCGGATCGCCTGGAGCCGCGCACCCCAGTCGGGCACCCGCTCGGGTTCCGCCAGGGCGATCGAGAGCTCGATCAGCCCGGCGAGCGCCACCGCCTGCTCGACGGCGGATGCCGCGTCGCCGTGCCGGCGCAGCCCGGAGTTGAGCGCCCGGAACGCCGCCCGGTCGTCCGACTTGAACTCGCGCAGGATCCGCGCGTTGTCGAGCACCCGGGCCAACCCCACCAGGTCCTTCGAGCCGCCGTACTCCAGCTCCTCCGGCTCGTCCCGGCGGATGAAGGTGATGGTGTTGCCGGAGGGGTCGACGACGCTGAACCGCGACGCGCCCGGCCGGTACCGGGTGATCCGCGGTAGCCCCTTGCCGAGCACCTTGCCGTAGGCGGCACGCATGGCCCCGCTGAACGCCGCGTGGTACGGCGCGACCGCGTCGACGAGCACCAGGCATCCGCCGGTCTGTTCGGCCGCCGGGTCGACGCCGGGGGCGGCGTTGCCGTAGTGCAGCTCGAACCCGCTCCAGCGGAAGGCCAGGTAGAGGTAGGGCCTGGTCTGCTCCCAGGTCACCGCGAAGCCGAGCGCCCGCCAGAAAGCCAGGGTCTCCTGGGGTGACACGCAGGGCAGCAGCGGCAGGATGGTCTCGTTCGGGTGGACGCGTTCCTCGCTCACCTTGGCCTCCCGGCTCCGGCTCTACGGTCCGGCCATTGTGCCAGCGGCGGGCCGTGCGCTGTGGGATCGACCACGATCGGCTGCCCGCGGCCGCCTTCCGCCCGCAGGTCACCACAGGTGGCCAGGCAGGTCTCGTACATCTGGCGGCTCCCGCGCGGACACCCGTTGCCCATATCCTCCGACGGTCTACTCCCATCGGAGGCCCGAGTTTCATGTACAGGCACATGACCAGACGACCACTGGCTGCGGTGGGCGTGCTGCTCGCCGGCAGCGCACTGACCCTGGCCAGCAGTACGACCGCCGTCGCCGCGCCGACGGCGACCACGCCCTTCGTCAGTGAGATCCACTACGACAACGCCGGCACCGACACCGGCGAGGCGATCGAGATCCAGGCGCCGGTCGGCTACGACCTGACCGGCTGGCAGGTCGTCCTCTACAACGGCGCCAACAACGCGGCGTACAACACGCGGACCCTCAGCGGCACGGTGCCCGCCACGGGCGTGGTCGTCGCGTCGTACCCGGTCGACGGGATCCAGAACGGGTCGCCCGACGGCGTGGCGCTCGTCGCCCCGGACGGCACGGTCGCCGAGTTCCTCAGCTACGAGGGCACCATGACGGCGTCCGGCGGGCCGGCGAACGGGCGCACCGCCGTCGACCTCGGCGTCGCGGAGACCGCGACCACCCCGGCCGGCCACTCCCTGCAGAAGCTCGACGGGACGTGGCGGGAGGCCGCGCCGAACAGCTTCGGCAGCCTCAACCAGGCCGGCGGTGGCGACGACGACCCCGAGCCCCCGGTGGGCTGCACCGTCACCGTCGACCACACCATCGCCGAGGTCCAGGGCACCGGCGCCGCCACCCCGCTGGCGGGCACCCGGGTCACCGTCGAGGGCGTGGTCACCGCCGATCACCGCACCGGTGGCTACAACGGCGTCTACGTGCAGAGCGCCGGTAGCGGCGGAGATCGGCCGGTCACGGCGGGTACCGCCTCGGACGGCGTCTTCGTCTACCTGACGACCAGCACCGCCAACCACCCGTCGGTGGCGATCGGCGACCGGGTGCGGGTCAGCGGCACCCTGAGCGAGTTCAACGGCCTCACCCAGGTCACCATCGGCGCCAAGGCCGACGTGCAGGTCTGCGCGCACGACGCGCCGCTGCCCGCGCCCGTGCCGGTCAGCCTGCCGCTCGACGACGCCGCCCGTGAGTCGGTCGAGTCGATGCTGGTCGCCCCGGTCGGCGCGTACACCGTCTCCGAGGTCTACAACACCAACCGGTACGGCGAGGTCGTGCTCGCCGCCGGCGACCGTCCCGCCGCGAACCCGACCGACCTGGCCCGTCCCGGCTCGGACGAGGCGCACCAGGTGGCGGCCGCCAACGAGCGCGGCCGGATCCTCGTCGACGACGGCCGGACCACCAACCTCTCCACCGGCGGCCTGCTGCCGCCGTACGTGTCGAAGGAGAGCCCGCTGCGGGTCGGCGACTCGGTGGAGGCCTTCGGGCCGTCCGTCCTGTCGTACGGCTTCGACGAGTGGCGGCTGCAGCCGACGCTGCCGGTCAGCGCGGAGACCGCCGCTCCCGCCCGGACCACCTTCAAGGCCACCAACCCGCGGACCTCGGCGCCGGTGAACGTCGGCGGTGACCTCCGGGTGGCGAGCTTCAACGTGCTGAACTACTTCGTCCACTTCGGCGGGGACGCCCGGGGCGCGGCCGACGAGGCGGCGCTCGGCCGGCAGGAGGCGAAGATCGTCTCCGCGATCAGCGCCCTCGGTGCCGACGTGGTCGCCCTCGAGGAGATCGAGAACTCGGTCCGCTTCAACCCGGAGGACCCGCAGCAGGCGCTCAAGCGCCTGGTCGCCGCGCTGAACGCCAAGGACGGCGCGGGCACCTGGGACTACGTCCGCAGCCCGGCCGAGCTGCCGGCTCCGGCGGCGCAGGACTTCATCACCACGGCGATCATCTTCAAGCCGGCGAAGGCGCAGCCGAAGGGCCCGGCCCGCTCGGTGAACGACGAGAGCGTCTGGTTCAACGCCCGCGAGCCGATCGCGCAGGCGTTCACCGCGGACGGCGTGTCGTTCATCGTGGTCGCCAACCACCTCAAGTCCAAGAGCGGCACCGGCACGGGCGACAACGCCGACACCGGTGACGGTCAGGGGTCCTGGAACGGCGACCGGGTCCGGCAGGCGCACGCGCTGGCCACCTTCGTCGACCAGGTGAAGGCCGACAGCGGCACCGAGGACGTGCTGCTGCTGGGCGACTTCAACGCGTACACCCACGAGGACCCGATGCAGGTCCTCTACGGGGAGCAGTACCGCGATCTGAACGACACGGGCAAGGCCACCTACGTCTTCGGTGGCGAGTCCGGCTCCCTGGACCACGCGCTCGCCTCGCCGTCGCTGGCGGCCCGGGTCACCGGGGTCGACGTGTGGCAGATCAACGCGGTCGAGTCGTTCGCGTTCCAGTACGACGGCCTGCCCGCCTTCTACGAGCCGAGCCCGTACCGGGCCAGCGACCACAACCCCCTCGTGGTCGGCATCAGCACCGGCGCGAAGCCGGTCGACCTGCAGCTGCTGACCGTCAACGACTTCCACGGCCGGCTGGAGTCCCCGGCCACCGTGGACGGCCAGCCGGTCGGCGGCGCCGCCCAGCTCGCCGGCCTGCTGGGCCAGCTGCGGGCGCAGAACCCGAACACCGCGTTCGTCTCCGCGGGCGACAACATCGGCGCCTCCACCTTCATCTCGGCGATCGACGGGGACAACCCGACGATCGACGCGCTGAACCAGATGGGTCTCGCCGCCTCGGCGGTGGGCAACCACGAGTTCGACAAGGGTGCCGCGGACCTCACCGGCCGGGTTTCCGACCGCGCCGACTTCCCGTACCTGGGCGCCAACGTGTACCGCGGGAACGCCCGGGAGCTGCCGGCCTACTCCGTCAGCACGGTGGGCGGGGTCCGGGTCGGCTTCGTCGGTGTGGTGACGAAGCAGACCGCGTCGCTGGTCAGCCCGGACGGCATCGCCGGGCTCACCTTCCGCGACCCGGTCGCCGAGGCGAACCTGGTCGCCGGTCAGCTCAAGGACGGCAACCCGGACAACGGCGAGGCCGACGTGGTGGTGCTGCTCGCGCACGAGGGCGCCGCGACGGAGCACATCGACTCCGCCGAGGCGCTCGCCGCCGACCCGGTCTTCGGTCCGTTCACCCGGGTCGACGCCACCATCGACGCCATCGTCAGCGGTCACACCCACCAGCCGTACGCCTTCGAGCTCCCCGTCCCCGGCACCGACCGGCTGCGTCCGGTGCTGCAGGCCGAGGATTACGGCAAGCGGCTGGGCAAGCTGACCCTGACGTACGACCCGGAGGCCGGTCAGGTCACCACCGCCGACGCGGCGCTGGTGGACGTGGTCGGCGCGCCGCAGGACCCGGCGGTGGCCGGCATCGTGGCGACCGCCAAGGAGAAGGCCGCCGAGCTGGGCAAGGAGCACCTGGGGTCGATCACCGCGGACGTCAAGCGGGCCTACACCGACGGCAACGAGGATCGGGGCAAGGAGTCGGCGCTCGGCAACCTCGTCGCCGACGTGCAGCTCGCCGGCACGAAGGACGCCGGTCGGGGCGGCGCGCAGATCGCGTTCATGAACCCGGGCGGGCTCCGGGCCGACCTGCTCTACCGCACCGACGGCACGGTGACGTACGCCGACGCCTTCGCCGTCCAGCCGTTCGCGAACGACGTGGTCACCAAGAGCTACACCGGCGCCGAGATCAAGCAGGCGCTGGAGCAGCAGTGGCAGCCCGACGGCGCGTCGCGTCCGGTGCTGTGGCTGGGCGTCTCGAAGGGGTTCAGCTACACCTACAACCCCGAGGCGCCCAAGGGTTCGCGGATCACGTCGATGAAGCTGAACGGAGCGGCCGTCGACCCGTCGGGCACGTACCGCGTCACGGTGAACTCGTTCCTCGCCGCCGGCGGGGACAACTTCACCGCGCTCGGCGGCGGGACCGACCCGGCGACCACCGGTGACAACGACCTCACCATGCTGGTCGACTACTTCGCAGCGAACTCGCCGGTCACCGCGGACACCGCGCCGCGGTCGACGGTCGGCCAGGGCGGCCCGCAGTGCACCACGACGATCACCGGCCGGTACACCCGGCCACTGGTCGTCAGCGCGGGCCTGACCTGCCTGGAGAACGCCACCATCGCGGGGCCGGTCACGGTCCACCCGGGCGCGTCGCTGATCGTCACCGGCGGCGCCGTCAACGGTCCGATCTCCGCCACCCGTCCGGTGCTCTTCGAGCTCTCCGGGGCGACCGTGGCCGGCCCGGTGGCGGTCTCCGGCGCGACCGGCGGGCTGCGGATCGGCGCGGGCAAGGTGAACGGTCCGCTCTCACTCACCGGTAACACCGGTGGCGTACGGATCGACTCGGTCTCGGTCAGCGGGCCGGTTACCGTGACCGGCAACTCCGGCAGCCAGCCGGTCGTGGTCGCCGCCAACACCGTCGGCGGGCCGCTGAGCTGCTCCGGAAACACCCCGGCGCCGGTGAACGAGAGCCGGCCCAACACGGTGAAGGGCCCGGCGACGGGCCAGTGCGCCCGGCTCTGACCGGATGCTGACCCCCGTCCGCGGCCGGATCCGGCCGCGGACGGGGGCACCCGGGCCACAGGTGACGGGTCAGTCGACGCCGGCCGGCGGGAAGCTGCGGGTGTCGCTCCCGCGCCGGACCGCTCGAACGGCCCGGTCGGGCAGTCCGACCCCCTCGTCGGGGCCGAGCCCGGTCAGGGCGGTGACCGCCGGCCCGAGCTCCTCGCACTCGGCCCGGCATCGGGCGCAGTCGAGCAGGTGCGCCTCGAAGGCCAGCACGGCGTCGGGGCGGAGCGCACCCAGCAGGTACGTCCCGCAGTCGGCACACCCGCGGGTGCCGTCGCCATCGTCGGTCATCAGCGCGCCAGATCTTCTCGGTGACCCGGCCGCCGTCCTGGCGCAGGTCAGGGCGATCCTCGAACTGGCAGTCACTGTATGACGTGGACACCCGTCCGGGTCAGCACTCGCGCATTCCGACCTCGCCACGGATCGTCAATCCGCGTCGGTACGACCGATGGCAGCCCGTAATGCCCGTAAGGCGTAGTGTGCGCGCGACTTGACGGTCCCCTCCGGGATGCCGAGGCGGGCCGCCGCCTCGTCCGTCGAACGGCCGCGGTAGTAGAGCTCGATGAGGACTGCCCGGTGGGCGGGCGTCAGCTTCGGCAGGGCGCGACGGACCGTCTGCACGGCCACCACGTCCTCGGTCACGTCGCCGCTGGCGGGAAGCCGGGTGAGGTCGTTCAGGCCTACCTCGGTGGGTCGGGCCTGTCGGGCCCGCGCCGCGTCGATGGCGATCCGCCGGGCGACGATGAAGAGCCACCGGCGAACCGATTCGCTACTGTCGGGCAGGCGGTCGAGGTGCCGCCACGCCTGCAGCATCGTCTCCTGGAGCAGGTCCTCGGCGAGCTGCCGCTCGCCCCAGCTCAGCCGCAGCAGGAAACGGTAGAGCGGCTCGGCGTGCTCGGCGTGCACCTCGCGCATCCGGGCCTGCGCCCGTGCCTCGTCGCCCGGCCCTCCGTCACCACCACCGGTGCCGGAAGGGGCCGTGCCGACGAGCTTGGCCGGCACCAACAACGACTGCCTCCCCGGTTACCGTCACACCCCGCCCCGCCCCGGAACGCGGTTCGTCGGGTGTCGACGGATCCACGCTGGAGCTTCGGTGAAGCATACGGGCAGCCTCCGGCCAATCAAGCGAAACATTCACGAAATCATTACAAACGCCGGCAGGCGCGACACAACACTGAAAACCCTTCATGTTGTCGCGACGTCCTCGACCAGGAGCATCCGCAGCTGCTCCACGCTCGGGTCGCGCAGCGAACGGATCCGGCCCGCCTGACGCGTGATCGTCTCGTCGAGCACCTGCCGCGCGTACCGGCCGTTACCGAAGGTCCGCGTGCGCGGCACATGCTCGAAGTGCTGCCGCAGCGCCGCCAGCGTCTGCCCCGGACACTCGTAGCCACTCGCCGCGGCGAGATTCTGGAAGATGGCGACCAGATCGTTGGCGTCGTAGTTGGCGAAGTGGATCCGGCGCGAGAACCGGGACGCCAGACCCGCGTTGGCGGCGAGGAACGCCTCGATCTCCTCCTCGTACCCGGCGGCGATCACGACCACCTCGTCGCGGTGGTCCTCCATCAGCTTCACCAGCGTGTCGATCGCCTCCCGACCGAAGTCCTGCCGGGCGTCCGGCGGCGCCAACGTGTACGCCTCGTCGATGAAGAGCACCCCGCCCCGAGCCCGGTCGAACGCCTCCCGGGTGCGCTGCGCGGTGTGTCCGATGTACTCCCCCACCAGATCCGCCCGGGCGACCTCCACCAGCTGCCCACCGGCGAGCACACCCAATGCGGTCAGCAACTCGCCGTAGAGCCGGGCCACCGTGGTCTTGCCCGTGCCGGGCGGCCCGGAGAAGACCAGGTGCCGGGAGACAGACGGCGCCGGCAGGCCCGCCTTCACCCGGGTCCGGATGGTGGCCAGAAGGTCGATCATGTCGGCCACCTCCCGCTTCACCCCGGACAGGCCGATCATGGCGTTCAGCCGGCCGAGCAGCCGGTTCAGCTCGTCGTCGCGCGCCACCCCGGCCTGCACCCCGGTCCCCGCCGGCGCGCCCAGATCCTGCGGCAGCAACTGCGCCAGCTCGACGCCGGACGGGTCACCGGCCTGGGAGAGCCGGTACGCCTGCCGTCCGATCATCTCCTCGAACACCTTGCGGGCCACCCGGGCGTTGCCGAAGTTCGCGTCCCGGTTCATCCCGTCGAAGAGGTTGGCGAGCGCCACCCGGGTGTCGTACTCCAGGGAGTAGTGGTGGGTGCTGCAGAGCCGTTCGACGATGGTGACCAACTCCTCCGTCGCGTAACTCTCGAACTCGACGGTCTTGGAGAACCGGGAGGCCAGACCGGGGTTGGCGTCCAGGAACTGGCGCATCTGCGCCGAGTAGCCGGCGACGATGACCACCATCTCGTCCCGGTGGTCCTCCATCAACTTGACCAGGGTGTCGATCGCCTCCCGGCCGAAGTCGTGGCCGCCGCCGCTCTCCACCGGGGCCAGCGCGTACGCCTCGTCGACGAAGAGCACCCCGCCGCGCGCCTCGTTGAACTTCTCCGTGGTCTTCACCGCCGTGCCACCGATGTGCTCGGCCACCAGGTCGGCCCGGGCGACCTCGACCAGTTGACCGGTCTTGAGCACGCCGAGCGCGGCCAGGATGCGCCCGTACAGCCGGGCCACCGTCGTCTTACCGGTGCCGGGCGCGCCCGCGAAGACCATGTGACGGGACATCGGCGGCGCCGGCAGGCCGGCGGCGGCCCGACGCTGGCTGATCCGGTGCAGCCCGACCAGCGTCGCGACCTCGTGCTTCACGCCGGCCAACCCGACCAGCGCCTCCAGCTCCGCCAGCAGCGGTGTCGCCGGATCGACGGGCGCGGCCGGCGGCGCGACGACCGCGGTGGCCGCTGGGGTGGCGGTGGACGGGTCGCCGGTGGGATCGGGGTTCGCCGGGGCGCCCGGCCGGGCCGGGGGCTCCTCGGGCCGGGCCGACTCGCCGGCCGACGGCGGCCGGGACGCCCGCGAGTCGTCCACGTCGACCGCCCCCGGCACGGTCAGCCGGATCGGCTCACCGCCGTTGCCCACGATGGTGCTGGTGCGCACCCGAACCGGCTCCACCGTCTCGACGAGCAGCCCGTCGCCGGCGTTCTCCAGCACCTCACAGCCGTCGAGCCGACCGGAGGAGCCGGCCCCGAACCGGATCCCCGGCCCCCCGCTGCCCCGCACCCGGGTACGGGCCAACGTCAGCGTGGCCTCCTGCTGCACCAGGATGCCCGCCTTCCGCGCCCCACCGAACTCGCAGGCGGTGACCGTGGCGGCGCCGCCCGCCGCGATCAGCAGCGCGTTCGCGCCGTTGCGGACGGTCGTCTCGGTCATCGTGAGAGTCGCGCCGCGCGAGACCAGGGCGCCACCGCCGCGGGCCCCGTCGATCCGCGCGCCGCTCACGGTCGGCCCGGCGCGGTCGGCCACCCGCAGACCGTACTCGGCGCAGTCGGTGATCGTGACGTTCTCGATCGCCGGGTGAGCCCCGCCCTGCACCAGCAGGCCGTCGCGTCCACCGTGCACGGTCACGCCGCGTACGGTGCCGGCCGCCTCCCCGTCGAAGAGCAGCACCACGCCCTCCTCGCCGGACACCCGGCCCCCCTCGACCCGCGGCGCGGCCGAGCCGGTCACGGCCACCGCGGCGGACTCGGTGCCGCTGATCTCCCCGTCGCTGAAGACACCCGTCGCGTTCTCCAACGCGTAGAGCCCGTGGCCGGCGGTGCCGCTGATCCGGCAGCGGGTCAGCACCGGGTCGGCGGTGCCGGAGAGGACCACCCCGTGGCCACCGAGGTCACGCAACTCGCAATCCTCGAACGTCGGTGTGCCGCCGGCGACGAAGACGCCCGCGCCCGCGGTTTCGTGCACGGTGGTACGCACCACCCGCACCGCGCCGTTCTCCTCCACGGCGACGGCCGGGCCCTCGACGGCGCTGATGTCGCACCCCACGACACTGCCCCGGCCACCCTTCGTGGCGAGCACACCCGCGCCGCGCCCGTCCGCCAGGGTGCAGTCGCGGAACACCGGATCGGCGCCCCCGGTGATCACGATCGCGGCGCTGCCGACGTCGCGCACGGTGGTCCGGACGACCTCGCCGGTGGCGCTGCCGTCGATCAGGAAGCCCGCGCCCGCCGGATTGCTGACCCGGCAGTCGTGCAGCTCGAACGCGCCGCCGGGCGCGTGCACCGCCACGATGCCCTGCCCGACGACCTCGCAGTCGGCGAGGTTCAGCCGGCCCTGCCCCACCTGCACGGCGGGCAGGTCGGCGCCACCACCCCGCACGGTCAGGCCGCGCAACGTCGCCGTGCCCCGGGCGGCGAAGACCGCCACACCGTCCCCACCGTCGATGGTGACCGTGCCCGGCCCGTCCTCCGCGGTGACGACCACGTCCCGAGTCAGCCGCAGTTTCTCGCGGTACGTGCCCGGTTGGACGACGACTGTCGCGCCCGGCCCGGCGGCCCGCACGGCCTCCTCGATGGTCGACAGGTATCCCGGGTCCGTCTGGGACACCAGCAGCATGCCGTTGCTCACGCTCTCCCACCCTTGTTCGGCACGGCGGCGCCGGCGGGTTCCGCCGGCGGCCGGAAGGGACGGCCCTCGTCGTCCAGCCCCGGCGCGAAGCTCGTCGTCCGGCTCGCCCCGGTACGCGGCACCGCCCGCAGCTTCGCCAGGATCCGCTCCGAGTCGTCGCGCCCACCGCGGCGCGGCTCGCCACGGTGCGCGGCGGCGAGGTCCTGCAGCATCACCCGCACCGGGGCGTCACCCCCGGCTGATTCCTCGACCGCGAGCACCAGGAACCTGCTGCCCGGTTGGAAGACGGCCGCCCCGGTCCCGCCGTCGGCGGCCAGCCCGCCGAGGCGGTGGGCGCTCACCGACCAGATGGCGAACTCCACCCCGGACGGGGGCACCGGACCGGCGGCCAGATCCACGTCGACGAAGGCCGGCTCGGCGAGCACGTCACCGGGCCGGTACGCGTGGGCCTGCGCGAAGTCGGCGGGACCGGGCCGGAAGACCGGGCCGAAGACCGACGGCAGCCGGCGCAGCCCGTACGTGGCCCAGCGGGTCAGCAGTTCGACCCGCCCGCTCTCCTCCTCGTCGCCGCCACCGCGGAGTACCTCGTTGACGCGCTCGCGTTCGCCGTCGCAGTACGCCCGCACGGCGACCAGCCCGGCCGCGAGGTCGGCGACGGCGCCCACCGCGGCCCGTAGCCCCGGCGACTCGGCCAGCGTCCGGGTGACCACCCGCGCGTACGCGTCGTACCGACCGCCGACCGCCTGGCGCAGCGCGGCCCGGTTCGCGACGGTCAACTCCGGGTCGGCGCTCGGGAGCCAGCGCGCTCTCGGGCGCACCGGGACGGCAGCGGACTGCACTTCGGCCGCGTCGGAGCCGCCGGCGCTCACCGGGCCACCGCTGGAGGGCTCGACGGCTGCGGCGGGTGGCTCCTCGGTGCCGGTGTCGACCCGGCCGGTGGCGGCGGCGACCAACCCGGCGGGCGGGCCGGGGACGGTGGCCGCCGGGCCGGGGAGGCTGACCCGGACCGGTACGACCGGGTCGGAGTCCTCCGCCGCGCCGGCCGCCGGATCGCCGGCTGCCGGATCGCCGGCCGCCGGTGCGGCCGGCCCGGTCGGCAGGCCCGGATCGCCGGCCGGCACGACCGCGACCGGCCCGGGCAGCTCTCCCACGGCCGCAGCCCCTGCCGCCGGCACCCCGGTGGGCGCCGATGGCCCGGCCGCAGGCGCCGGCCCGGCCGACGTGGAGGGCGACCCGGCGGTCGGACCGGTCGAGGCCGGCGCGGGCGCCGCCGGTTCCGACGGCGGCGGCGGTGCCTGTCGCGCCGCGATCGGCGGCACCGCCGAGCGGATGCGCCAACGCTCCGCGTCGAGCAGGGCGGCCGCCGAGGCGGCCACCGGCTCCGGCTCCGGAACGGGCTCGGGCTCCGGAACGGGTTCGGAGTTCGCGTCGTCGGCCACTCCGACCGAGTGCGGGCCCGCCTCCGCGCCCGCCGCGGCGACGGATTCGGTCTCCGGGCGGTCCGCGGGCGTCGGCACCCGTCGCGAGTCCGTCCCGGACAGCGCCTCGGGCTGGTGGCCGGCTCCGGCATCCGTTCCGGGCTCCGAGTGGCCGTCCGTCCGGTCTGGCGAGCCGGGCCGCGCGTCCGGCCGCACGGACGGGTCGTCGCTGCTCGGCGCGTCCGCTGCCATGGCCTCCCGCCCTGCCGACGCCGGACCGATACCGGGCAGAGCCACGGGCGGCGGGTCGGTCCCGGCCTCCACTGTCGGCACCGAATCGGTGCCGGGCGGAGCCGGCCGAACGGTCCGGACCTCCGCTGCCGCTGCCGGACCGGTACCGGGCGGAGTTTGCGGAACGGTCCGGACCCCCGCTGCCGCTGCCGTTTCGGCGCCGGGCGGAGCCACGGGCGGCGGGACGCGCCGGGCCGTCGTGGTGGCCGACGGCCGGTCGGCGGGGGCGGTTCGACGGCCGACCGTACCGGGCAGCGGCGGTAGCACCTGGCCGACCACTCGGACCTGACGCGTAGGTCGCCCGTCGCCCGACCGGACCCGCCGGGGACTCCAACGGCGGAAGACGCCGGTGGTTCGCAGCAGTCCGCTGCTGGCGTGCTGCACCTCCCCGTCGGCGGCGTAGACATGGACCGCCAGCGCGTCCGCCAGGCCACCGTAGAGCAGGTCGGCCGCCGGGCCGGCGACCGTCACGCCCCGGGAGACGAGCACGACCGGTTGGCGCGCGTCCGGGCGGCAGGCCGCGATCAGTTTCGCGAAGCTGCGCGGCGGGGTCGGTCGACCACCGACCCGGAAACCGGTCGCGTCGACGGTCACCTCGACGACGAAGCCGACCAGCGCCGGGGCGAGCCGGTCGGTCGGCTCGTCCACGAAGGACCAGCCCGCGCGGGTACGTACCCCGGGCAGGTCGGGCGGCGGGACGGAGGCCTCGCTCGATGCCGGCGCGGCGGGCACGGAACGGGTCGGCAGCCACACGAGGGGCGGACGCTCGCGCGGCACGGCGACCACGCCGTCCTTCCCGGACACGAGCCACCACGGTCCCCCGTCCGGCCACTCGGCCCGCAACGCTCGCTGCGGTGGCGCGACCCTGGGCAGCTCCGGCTCGGGGACCGCCTCGACCGGCACCGGCTCCGGTTCGCGGAGCGCCTCGACCGGGGCGGGTTCCGGCTCGGGAACCACCTCGACCGGCTCCGGCTCCGGCTCCGGCTCCGGCTCCGGCTCCGGCTCGCGAACCGCCTCGACCCGGGCGGGTTGCGGCTCGGGGAGCGCTTCGACCGGCTCGGGCCGCGCCACGGCCGCGGCCGGTGGCAGTGTGACGACCAGCGGCAGAACCGGCACGGCCGCCGGTGGCAGGGCGACCGCCACCGGAACCGGCTCGACCTCGACAACCACGTCCGGACGCTCGTCGACGACTGCCGGGTCCGGTACGGCCGGCGCGGGCACCGGCTGCGGCACCGCGGACGCAGGCCCGGGTTCGGGTGCCGTCGGCGCGAGCGCAGGCTCGGGCTCCGTTCGCTCAGGCGCGGGCGCTGGCACAGGCGCTGACTCCGCGGCCGCGGGCGCAGGCTCCGTCGGCGCGGGCGCAGGCTCCGTCGGCGGCTCGGACGTCGCCGAGGGCGGGACCGGCTCAGTGCCCGCCGGGGCCGGCGGCGGCCACACGGCCGCCGGGCGGGGCGGGCCGTCGGGCGAGCACGTCACCCAGATCGAGCCGAGCGCGTCGGCCGGCAGCAGGTGGACGCCGTCCGGCGCCACCATCAGCCCGACCACCGGCACCAGCACGTCCTGCCCCACCCACTCGGCCAGCTTCCGGGCGGCGGGCACCGGCTGGACGGAGTCGGCGTACGCGCCCGTCGCGACGACCCGGACCGCGCCCGCGCTGCCGCCGAGGTGCTCGATCAGCAGGTCCGGCAGGAGTTCGAAGAAGTCCGTCCGGCCCGTCACCGTCGCCGCGCTCAGCACGGCGCTCTGCCCGGCCTCGACCGGCAGCGCAGCGGCCAGCGCGACGAGCGGTGCACGGCTGTCCGCCTCGGTACGCAGCACCAGCGCGTCACCGACGACCTCCACGGTGACGTCGGCCGTCGGCGGCGGATCGGTCCAGCCCGGGGGCATGGGGCGGATCACCTCGCTTTCGACGGACGGACGAACGGAGTGGGTCGAGGTCGCGGGTCAGCCCGCTTTCGCCGTGCCCGTCTGCCAGAGCGTCCGGCCGTTCTGCGAGATCGTCACGTTACCGTCGTTCTGCAGCACGAGGATGGCGCCGTCGTGACCGTTGGTGCGGGTGCTCCAGATCGTCGCCATGCTTCGCGTGTAGAGCACCAGATTGCCGTCGTCCTGGAAGACCAGTTGGTCCGCGCCCTTGCCACCGGTCTGCGCGCTCCACACTCGACGGCCCTGGTCGTTGAGGACCAGGTTGCCGTCGGAGGCGAGGGAGAAGGTCAGCCGGTTGGTGCGCCACGACCCGCCCGGACGCAGCACCGAGGTGCCGTTGACCACTCGGGTCTGCCACTGCGGCCGCTGCGGCGGCTTCGCGGGGGTCACCGTCCGGGTCGGCGACGGCGGCGTGGTCGAACCGGTGCCCGGCTTGGTGGTGGGTCGGGGGGCGTGCGGTGTCCGGGTCGCGGCCGGGGTCCGGGGCGGTTTCGGCGGTGCGGGGTCGGCGAGCCGCTTGTCGCCGCCGTAGTAGCCCGCGTACGTCGAGACCAGGTTGAGGTAGTCCCGAACCGTCGCGCTCTCCGGCACGCCGCCGGCCTGGCGTACCGCCTCGGGGCCGGCCCGGAACGCGGCGAGCGCCGCGAGGTACGGGTCCTCTCCCACGCCGTCCAGCTCGTCGACGAGAGAGCACATGGTGCGGCCGAGCGCCGGGACGGCGGCGCCCGGGTCCCAGGGTGAGGCGACCTGGGCGTAGGGGGCGTACCGGGCCCAGCGTTCGGGGGTGAACTGGGCGATGCCCTGTCCGCCGTCGGCGCCGAGCAGGTTCGGGTTGAACCCGGAGGCCGCCATCAACTGGGCGGCCACCCGGGCCGGCGAGAGGGCGGGGCAGTGCGCGCCGGCCGCGCGTACGGCCGCCAGGTAGTCGTCGGGCACCGGCTTGGCGGGAGTGCCCCGGCCGGGCGCCACCCCGACCGGACCGGTGGCCGTGGTGGGGGTGTCGAAGCCGGCCAGCGGCTGGCGGGCGTACCAGGCGGCGTAGCCGGCGACGGTGTCGACGTACTCGCGGGCCGGGGCGGGGATGCCGCCGGCCTCACGTACGGCCGCGACGCCCGAGTGGTACGCGCCGAGCGCGAGCAGCCACGCGTCGCCCTCGACGCCGGCCTGCCGCACCTGCCCGACGAGGTCGCAGGTGAGGTGGGCGAGGGCGGCGACGGCGGCGGCGTGGTCGCCCCGGCGGGCGGCGACACCGGGCTTCCACTGTTCCCACGACGCGTCGGAGAGTCCCGCGAGGCCGCTGCCGGCGGAGGTCCGCGCGGTGGCGTCGAACCCGGACGCGGCCATCAGCTGCCCGGCGAGCCGGGCCGGGGTGAGCACCGGGCAGGAGAGCGCCGCCGCGGCGACGATCCGCGCGTCGGCGGCCGGCACCGGCCGACCGACGAGCTGCGGGGCCTGGCCCGCCGTGGCGCTGCCGAAGCCGGAGCTCGCCACGACTCCGGCCGCGCCGGCGAGCACGAGCGCGAGCAGCGCGGCCGTCCAGCGGCGGGCCGGGCGGCCGAGGAGGCGACGGGGTACGCCCAGCCCGAGCAGCGCACGCCGCAGTCGGGACCGTACGCCACCTCCGGAGGCCATGGACACTGTTCGATCTCCCTAAGCCAGGTGCTCGGTTGTACGACGGAGATCATCCGTGGTCGGTTCAAACCGATTTCGCCATGGCCTCCCCGGCCACGTCCCCGCTGTCGGCGGGCTCGTTCCCGCCGCCGGCCACCTCGGACCGGTCGGCGTCGTCGACCCCGCTCGCCGCCGAGGCGTAGAGGACGGAGAGCGTCCGGTGCAGCGCCACGGCGTCGACCTCGGGCGGCTGGTATCCGCTCCGCCGGATGTCGGCGAGGAGCGCGGGATCGGGCGCCAGGCCGTAGCCGCGCAGGTAGTAGCTGACCGCGTCGCTCCAGATCCACCGCCCGTCGGTACGGAACGCGGTCGGCACCACGGGTTGCCGGGCGGGGTCGACCACGTCCGGAGCGAGGTCCGGCGTGATGAGCAGCGGCACGCCCTCGTCGAGGTAGCGCGCCACCCGCTCCGCCTCGCTCTCGTCGAGCTCCGGGTGGTCGGGTTCGAAGCCCGGGCCGACGCCGGGTTCGAAGGTGTCGAAGACCCGTGCCACGGCGGGCGTCTCGCTCGGTGCCGCGGTCCAGAGCAGCGCGGAGAAGCCGAGGGCGGTGCGCTGGTAGGCCGGCAGTCCGTCGGCGTCGACGAAGGCCTCCACCTGCGGGTTCTCCTCCCCGGCGGCGCTCAGCGCGTCCTGGAGTCCGGCGGCCAGGGCGGGCAGGACCGCCTCGTCGTCGGCCTGCAGCAGGTAGACCCGACGCGGCGGCGGCCACTGGGTGCCCATCGCCGGGAACCGCCAGGTGCGCCAGAGCGCCCGGGGGGACGCGTCCGCGGTGAGCGACGGCATCGCGGCGACGGCGGCGGCGTCGACCTCGTCCGCTCCGCCCGGTCCGTCGTACGGCTGGGTCAGGTCGACGGCGTACGGCACGGCGTCGCCGTGCTCCGCGAGCACCTCGGGACTGACCGGGGCCACGCCGTACAGCGGCTGCGGGTCCGCTTCGGAGCGCTCCAGGTCGGAGAGCGCCTCGACGTCCTCACCTGCGGCGGTGAGAGCCTCGGCGAGCAGCGCGGCCTCGGCCTCGGTCACCGCGACCCGGGCGGCGAGCGCCGCGAAGACCACCGCCTGGGCGATCTCGACGAGTTCGCCCGCGACGAGCCAGCGCCGGGCCTCCGCGATCAGCTCGTCGGGCAGCCGACCGGCCATCCGCAGCAGCAGCTGATGGAAGGCGGCCTGCTCCTGCCGTACCTCGCCGGTCTGCGTCATCGACCCCTGCTTCCTCTCCACGCCGTCGCGGTCGGCCGGTGCCCCGTCCCGGTCACCCACGACGGTCGACGGTCGGGGACGCGCTCCGGTTCAATCCCGCCGCGACGGCACCTCCGATCGGCGCGGTGGGTAGCCGGACACACGATGAACAATCCGTATATCCAGGGCGAATCTTCGCCAACGGAGACCCACGGCCGTAGCGGCCGGGCGCGCCGCTCGCGGTGCTTCCCGGTCGCGACGATCCCGGTCAGGTCGTCAGCAGTACGCCCGCGTACGAGACGCCGGCGACGACCGCCCACGCGCTCAGGCCGAGGGCGGCGGCCCGACCGCCGGTACGGGCCATGGTGGGCAGGTGGACCGCGCTGCCGAGGCCGAACAGGGCGGCGGAGAGCAGGATCTCCTGCGTGAGGGCCGCGCCGTCGAGCACGCCCTCGGGCAGCCAGCCGGTGCTGCGTACCGCGATCATCACCAGGAAGCCGACGACGAAGAGCGGCACCAGGGAGGGCCGTCCCGCGCCTGACCCGTCGGCCGACTCCGGCCCGCCGGCCCGCCGTCGCAGCCCCACGACCACCACGGCGACCAGCGGGGCGAGCAGGGCCACCCGCATGAGCTTCACCAGCACCGCGTCGCCCAGAGCGGCGGGTCCCGCGGTCTGCGCGGTGGCGACGACCTGACCGACGTCGTGCACGCTCGCGCCGACCCACCGGCCGAACTGCGCGTCGTCGAGCCCGAGCGGCTGGTGCAGCAGCGGGAGCACGGCGATGGCGAGCGTGCCACAGAGCGTCACCAGCGCGACCGAGGCGGCCGCGTCCTCCTCGTCGCTGCGGGTCGCCGCGCTGACCGCCCCGATCGCCGAGGCCCCGCAGATCGCGTAGCCCGCGGCGATCAGCAGCGGCTGGTCACCGGGGAGCCCGATCTTGCGGCCCAGCCACCAGGTGCCGACGAAGGTGGCGGTCACCACCGCGATCACCATCACCACGCTGGGCCAGCCGAGTTCGCGTACGTCCTGCAGGCTCAGCTTGAGCCCGAGCAGCACGATGCCCACCCGCATGAGCCGCTTGCCTGCGACGCTCAGCCCCGGCCGGGCCGCACCGCGCACCCGATCGCGAACGGCGGGCAGGTGGGCGGCGGCGATGCCGAGCACGACGGCGGCGGTCAGCACCGGCACGGCGGGCAGCAACCAGTGCACCGCCCAGGCGGCGGACGCCCCGACGGCGGCGGCGACCAGCCCGGGGAGGATCCGTCGACCGTCCGAGCGACTCGTGGCCCCGGTCCGGTCGGCGCCGGTTCCGCCGTTCGCCACACCCGCCGGTTCGCTCGCGTGCGCGGTCGTGCCGGTCAGTGCCATACCGGCACCCGTGTCCCGTTCACTTCTCGTCGGTCGGCTGCGCGTACACCCGCCGGACACTGGATCCGAGACGGGAGATGTCGGCGCCGTAGATGTGCAGCGAGATCGCCGTGCCGTCGCCGCCGTTCCAGACCCGGTGGATGTCCCCGGGAGGCGCGAAACCGCACACCTCGCCCTGACGGTTCACCACGTCCTGGGTGGCGACGAGCCGGGCGGCGAGGCCGTCCGAGACGAGCCGGTAGCGCCGCTCGTGCTCCTCACCCTGGTGCACCCCCGTGACGCACCAGGCGACGTGATCGTGGATCGAGGTCCGCTGACCGGGAAGCCAGACGAGGGCGACGACTGAGAAGCCGCCGTCACGCTCCGCATGCAGGACGTGCTGCCGGTAGCGCTCCGGGTCTCCCTCGCACTGCTCGGGCGTGAGCAGGTCGGAGGCGCCCAGGTGCGGCGCGAGCCGCTCCCCCACCAGGTACGCGGTCAGGTCCGGCGGCAGGCCACGGTCGACCACGGCCCGGATCTCCTCGACCAGCCGGGCGAGGCGGGCGGTGGTGGTCACAGGTGTGACGGTCGGAGTGGTCATGACGTCCATGGTGACTGAGCGTGACCCATCACGTCCAACTACAGTTTCTTGGCCGAACCCAAGGAACGCTTATGCATCACGCCTCGAGCGGGTCGGCGCGCCGGCCCGCCACCGCCGCGAGCGCCTCCAGCAGCCGGGCCGTCGCCGGGATGCGCAGGTGCTCGCGCAGGACGTACGCCGACACCTGACGCCGGGAGGCGGGTGCCAGCGGCTTCCCCCGGACCTTGTCCCGGCGCAGGAAGGAGAGGCTGAGGCCGGGCATCATCGCGACGCCGAGCCCCTGCGCGACGAGCGCCTGGACGGCGAGGTTGTCGTCGGTGGTGAAGACGATGTCGGGCGTGAACCCGAGCTGCGCGCACTCGTGCACGAAGTTCGTACGGCAGCGCAGGCAGCCGGCGATCCACCGCTCCTGGGCGAGGTCGCCGAGCTGGACGGCGCGGCGACGGGCCATCGGATGCCCCACCGGCAGCAGGACGGTGAGCTGGTCCTCCAGCAGCGGAATCTCCACCAGCTCCGCCGGCACCTCCTCCCGCAGGCCGGGATAGGTGAAGGCGAGGGTGACGTCGCTCTCGCCCTGCACCACGCGCCGCAGCGAGTCGGGGGGCTCGTCCTCGAGCAGCTCCACCCGGATGCCAGGGTGCTCGACCGCGAGCAACGCCATCGCCTCCGGCAGCAGGGTCGCGTTGGCGCTGGGGAACGCGCAGACCCGTACCAGGCCGGTGCGCAGCCGCGCGATCGCCGCCATCTGCTCCCGGGCGACCGACATGCTGCCGAGGATGTGCTCGGTGTGGCGGGCCAGCGTCTCCCCCGCCTCGGTGAGCCGCAGCCGCCGCCCCACCCGGGTGAAGAGCGGGGTGCCGACCTCCCGCTCCAGGGCCTTCATCTGCTGGGAGATCGCCGGCTGCGTGTAGCCGAGCGCCTGCGCCGCCGCCGAGTACGACCGCGTCCGGACCACCTCGTGGAACGTCCGGATGTGACGCGAGTCGAACACCGTCGCAGCATAGTTCGGCCGCTCGGCGCCCGCCCACGCTCGGTGAGCAGGACCACCGGGCCGGCCGGGGACGTCGCCGCCCCGACCGGCCCGCGTCGGCACCGTTACCGCAGCCCGAAGGCGCGTACGACGGTCTGGGTGACCGTGTTGCCGACCGCGTCCCGGGCGGTCACCCGGAGTGAGGCGAATCGGGCCGACTTCGGCGCGGCGAGCCGCAGCCGCCAGCCGTCGTGCTCCGCCCGCAGCTTCGTGACCCGCTGCCAGCTCCGGCCGTCGTCGTACGACAGCTCGACCCCGACCGTCCGGATCGCCCCGGCGTGCCACGCCCCGGCGAGGTGACCGGCCGAGACGGTCAGCTCGTCGGTGCGGCGGGCGCGCCCGGCCGGGTCGGTCGCCACGCCGTAGTCGAGCTGGATCAGGGGCAGCTGCCGCACCGAGTCCGGGTCCACGTCGGGGAACCTGAGATCCCACTCGGTGACGGTCCGGGTCGAGTACGGCGAGACGGCGTCCTGGGTCGCCTCGGTCACCAGCCGCACCGGCCGCGCCGGATCCACCGCCGCCGCGACCCCACCCCCGGGCATCGAGGTGATCAGCTCCGCGCCCTGGTAGAGACTGGTCGTCTGGGCGACCTCGGCACCCCAGGTCATTCCGTGGTGGTGCGGCTCCGCGTCACCCCAGCTCGGCAGCCCGGGCACGGTCAGCCACTCGCCGACCAGCACCGGCGGGCTGAAGAGCATCGAGCGCTGCGGCGCCCGCGGCCGGGCCACCGGCGCGAACCAGCTCTGCTCGGTGCGGCGCCCCGCCGGGTAGGCGACCGGCTCGGAGCCGAGCACGAGCGGGGCGAGGTTCACCATCTCCAGCCATTCGTTCCCGGCGTCGGCGGAGAGCCAGTCGGTGCGCCCGCCCTGCGCCGGGAACGGCACCGGCACCGCGCTCAACGCGGTCGTGGGTTCGTCCGGTGAGACGTTGTACCGGAGCCAGACCCCGGTGCCCGGGTTCGGGTGGCGGAACGACACCTCGACCCGGGCCAGGTCCTTGCCGCGCGGGCGGTAGGTCAGCTCCGCCCGCACCGCGCCGGCGTGCCGGTCGACCAGGTCGTAGAGGTACTCCGGGCTGGCGTGCCCCTCGACGGTGAGCCGTCCGTGGCCCCGCCGGATCCGCTCGATCAGCGCCTCGCCCTGGTCCCGGCCGAGCGAGGCGACCGGCAACGGGGTCTTCGGGTCCGGCACGTCCGCCCAGGCGTCCAGCCGCCCGTACCCGTCGTTGACGACGATCATCAGCCGGGCCCCGGCGGCGGCCGCCGCGTCGGCCTGCGCCAGCGCGGTGGGCGTGTCGGTGTGCCGGACCACCACGACCCTCCCACGCACCCCGGCGCGCGCGACGTCGGCCGGCGTCCCGCCCGGGACGAAGACGGCGTCGAGGTCGTGCCGCCCCTGCGGGCCGATCGCCGAGCCGCTCTGCATCCTCAGGTCGTCGTAGTCGTCGCCCTTGCCGGCCACGGTCAGCGGCGGTTGGATCAGGGACCAGCGGAAGCCCAGGGTGAAGGCGCCCCGCTCGACCTTGCGGCCGGTCGGGGTGGCCCAGAGGCTGTCGTAGCGGGGGTCGAGGAGGTAGTTGTCGGAGAGCCGGTAGCGGTCGGGGTAGGAGCGGAAGTAGTGGACCCCGAGCCCGGCGAGGCTGGTTCGCTGCGGGGTGACGGCGGTGACCTGCCGCAGCGTCCGGGCGTCCAACGTGACGGTGCGGGCGTCGTCGCCGACGACGACCTCGGGGGCGACCAGCATCGCCCGGCCGACCGAGTGCGGACCGTGCACGCCGGGCACGTCGGCCTGCATGAGCAGGCTGTAGGTGCCGGGCCGTACCTGCAGGGCGAGTCGGCCGCTCTCGTCGATCTGGTGCAGCTCCGGCACCACGTCCCGAGTGATGTCCTTGAGCAGGAGCTGGCCGGTGAGCCCGGTGCCGTCCCGGTCCCTCGTGGTGACGGTCAACCCGACGCGCTGCCCCTTCTTGTCGAGCCCGACCAGGCTGTGCAGGCGAGGGGCGCCGGCCGGGCCGGCGGCGACCACTGTGGCGTACGCGTAGCCGTCCTCGTCGGCCATCCGGTCCAGCTCGCCGTGCACGGTGACGGTGCTGGTGCCGTGGGCGGGCACCGTGACCTGATCGGCGTCGAGGGTGAAGAGCCCCGGCGGGGCGGTGGGCGCCTCGACGCTCAGGTCGAGGGTGACCGGGGTGTCGCCGCCGTTGGTGTAGGTCACCTTCTGGTCGGTCCGCTGCCCGGGCTCGTACGGCCAGCGCAGCGCGGCGAAGTCGACGCCGGTGGCGAAGACGGTCGCCGAGACGGCGGCGGCGACGTCGACCCGCCCCGTACCGCCCCGGTAGGCGTCGTACTGCCGGGTCACCTTGCTCGTGCTCATGAGGGCGTCCTTGAGCTGCCGCCCGCTCCACTGCGGATGGGTCGCGGCGAGCAGCGCGGCCGCGCCGGCCACGTGCGGGGTCGCCATCGAGGTGCCGCTCATCGTCAGGTATGGCCCCTCGCCCTCGGGCGCGTACTGCGAGCGCGCGGCGAGCACGTCCACGCCGGGGGCGGTGATGTCGGGCTTCAGCGCGTTGTCTCCGCGGCGCGGCCCCCGGCTGGAGAAGACGGCGAGCCGGTCGAGGGTGTCCACCGCGCCCACGGTGAGGGCCGCGTCCGCGCTGCCCGGCGCACCGACGGTTTGCATGTCCGGGCCGGAGTTGCCGGCGGCGACGGTGAAGAGGGCGCCGGTCTCGGCGCTGAGCTGGTTGACCGCCCGGCTGAGCAGGTCGGTGCCGTCGCTCGGGTCACCGCCGAGGCTCATGCTGATGACCCGCGCCTTCGCCTCCCGGGCGGCCCACTCCATGCCGCCGAGGATCCAGGAGTCCTGCCCCTCGCCGGTGTCGTCGAGGACCTTGCCGACGTGCAGTCGCACGCCGGGGGCGACCCCCCGTTCCGCGCCGGCGGAGGCGGCGCCGGTGCCGGCGATGGTCGAGGCGACGTGCGTCCCGTGGCCGTTGCGGTCGGTCACCTCCCGGCCCGGCACGAAGCTGCGCGCCTCGGTGACCTGGCCGACCAGGTCCGGGTGCTCGGCGTCGACGCCGGTGTCGAGGACGGCGACCGGTACGCCGGCACCGGTGTTGCCGCCGGCCCAGACCTGCGGCGCGCCGATCTGCGCCGTGGTGTCGGCCAGCGCGGCGCGCACCTTGCCGTCGAGCCACACCTTCGTCACGCCGCCGGTGAACCGCACCGGTTCGGTGTGGGACTGCTTCGCGGCCGGGGCCCCGGCGGTGGTGCCGGTGAGGGTGCTCCAGAAGCGGGCCGCCTGGCTGCGGTCCGCCTCGACGGCGGCGCCCTGCACGCTCGGCAGGTCGCGGAGGCGGGTCGCGCCGGTCGGCGCGGTCTTGGCCCGGGCGGCGGCGTCGGTGTAGCTGAGGATGAGCGGCAGCCGGGGGCGGTGCGCGTCGTCGTAGCCGTCCTCGATCAGCTCGGTGACGTTGAAGAGCCGCTGGTCCAGCAGCCCGGACGCGACGTACCGGGTGACCGAGTCGGGATAGACGTAGGTGTCGTCTCCGTAGGTGACGACCTGGGCGCCGACCGGCTGACCGGCCGGCCCGCGCACGTCGGTGGCGACCCCGCCCGCGGTGGGGGTGACCGTGACCCGGTCGCCGTTGATCAGGGTGATCGTGTGTGGAGCGCCGGTGGGGACCCGGGTGGGTGGTTCGGCCGGCGGCACGGGGGCGCCACTACCGGCCGGTGCGGCGGACGCCGGCGTGCCGACGCCCAGCGCGAGGGCGAGCACCGCGGCGAGCAGCGCGTCGCGTCGGCGGATCGGAGGTGTGTTCAACGATGCGGCTCCGTTCATCGGGGGCGGAACGTCGCGGAGCATGATCGCAATCGATTGTCCGGCCGGGTGAGCCGGGGCGCGGGGCACCATCCTCACCAATGCCGTCGTCGTGCGGCGGTGCCGCCGTCGCGCTGGGCCGCTGCGCTAGGCGGTGAGGAGCCCGCGCAGCAGGCTGCGGAGCGCGCGCTCGAAGAGGTCCATGGCCGCCGCCGGCGTGGCGGCCGGTCGGCTGAGCGCGGCGAGCAGATGCGGGTACGGCGTGAGGTCGAACCCGACGAAGGTGAGGGACTCGCCGGCGGCGCGTTTACGGGCGAAGAGGATCGCCACGCCGTTCATCATGCCGATCGCCTCGAACTTGGCGGCGGAGGGCGCCTCCACCGGTGCCATGACCCGCAGGCAGGCGTCGAAGAAGGCGAGCGCCTCCGGACCGATGGCGGAGGCCCGCTGGCTCAGCTCGAACAGCCACGGGTGGCGCTCGTGCACCGCCCGTTGCGCGCGGGCCAGGCGTACCAGGGTGTCCAGCCAGTCGCCGTCCGGTTCCGGGTACGGGCGCAGCTCGGCGGCGACCCGGTCGGCCATGAGGTCCAGCAGGTCGTCGCGGGAGGAGAGGTAGCGGTAGAGCGAGGCCGCGCCGGTCTCCAGCCGGGCGGCGACCGCTCGCATCGAGACCGCGGCCAGCCCGTCGGCGTCCGCGATCGCGATCGCCGCGGTCACGATGTCGTCCCGGCTGTGTGCGGGGGCCGGGCCCCGGCTTCCGCGTACGGGTCGCCGAAAAATCGACTCCCGCTGGGTGTGGCCGGTTCCGGGGGTCGCGTCGTTCACCGAACCACTGTAAACTGCAAACGTCGTTCGCAGTTACGAGAAGGGTGGGCGCTCATGGAACGAGTCATCGCACCGGACGGTGAGAAGATCGTGCTCCACTCGACCGGCACCGGCCCGGACGTGGTGATCGTGCACGGCGGCGGTGTGACCGTCGAGCCCTACCGCAGGCTCGCCGCCGCCCTCGCCGAGCGCTGCACCGTGCACCTCTACAACCGGCGCGGCCGAGCCGACGCACCCGCCCGCCGCGAGCCCTACTCCGTCGAGCAGGAGATCGAGGACCTGGGCGCCGTGCTTGCGCAGACCAGGGCGCGGGCGGTCGTCGGGCACAGCTCCGGCGGCTTCATCGCGCTACGCGCCGCGCTCACCATGCCGATCGCCCGGCTCGCGCTCTACGACCCGGCCGTCTCCGTCGACGGCATCTTCAAGGCCGACTTCATCCCGGCGGCGCGCGCGGCACTGCGCACCGGCGACACCGCCCGCGCGCTCGCCATCGTCGGCGCGGCGGGCAACCCGCAGTCGCTCGCGTCCCGACTGCCCCTCGCCGTGCAGACCGCCCTCACCCGGCTGCTCCTGCGCCACCCCGTCGGGCGGGAGATGGGCGAGCTGCTCGACATGACGCTCTACGAGACCGCCGAGATCGCGGCGCACGACGGCCCAGCCGAGCAGTACGCCGCCATCACCGCCGACGTGCTCTTCGCCTACGGGCAGGCCGGGCCGCCGCACTATCCGAGGCTCGCTGCGTCCCTGGCACCCGTCCTGCCCCGGATGCGGGTGTTGCCGGTCCCGCGCGCCGGCCACGACGGCATCAACCGAGCGCCGGCCCGGCTGGTCGAACCACTCACCGCCTTCCTGACGGCGGCGTGACCGAGCCGCGGTTCCACCCGCCCGGGCCGGACGCGGAGCTGAAGTCCTACCGCCACTGGGGCGGGTGTCGAAGTCCTCGGTCGAGCCGAGGCGGAGTCCAGGCGGCGGTCCGGCAAGGCGGGGATTCGTTCGGATACCGGTGTTGTATCCGGACGAAGCGCCGACGCCGCCGGTCGTCGTCTGGGCCCGCCGCAGGCCGGCCAGGGACTTTGACACCCGCCCTAGCCACCGGTCAGCGGCGACCGTCGAGCCAGGGCCCGAGCAGCGTCATCGTGAGCCGGTGCAGCTCCTCCCGGAACGTCGCGTCCCGCACCTGCCGGGCCGGCTCGGCGACCCGCTGCTCGTCCAGGTACGCGCCGCTGGGCAGGCCCGGCCGCAGCGCCGCCGCCACGACGTTCGCGCCACCCCGGGACGCCGGCTCGCCCTCGACGGCGAACATCGCGTGCAGCAGCGCGGTGGACACGATCCCGGGGTGGACGCTCACGATCTCCGGCCGGAGGTGGGCTGCCTGCCGGGCCGCGTGGGCGACCAGCGCGAGCTTCGAGCGGGCGTACGCGGCGGTCGGCTCGTAGCCACGCCGCAGCTGCGGATCGTCCAGCTCGAACGTGGCGGAGAGATGCGTCGCGGACGCCACGTGCACCACCCGCCCCGTCTCGGGCACGAGCGGCAACAGACGCTCGGTGAGCAGGACCGCCGCGAGGTAGTTCGTCTGCAACGTCGCCTCGTACCCGTCGTGGCTGTGCCGCCGCCGCGGCGCACCGGGCCGGCCGGCGTTGTTGACCACGACGTCGACCCGATCGGTGGTGTCCGCGACCTGCTCGGCCAGGGCGATGACGTCGTCGAGGCGGTCGAAGTCGGCCGACGCGTACCCGATCTCCGCCCGGCCGGCGGAGCGGAGTTCGTCGAGCAGCGGTCGCACCTCCGAGGCCGGCTCCGGACCGTGCACGATCAGCCGCCGCACCGAACCGGCGAGCAGCCGCGCCGCCGCCGCGCCGATCCCGCTGGTCGCCCCGGTGAGCAGCACGGTCGCGGAGTTCCGGTCGTTCATCGCTGATCGCTTCCCCTCGCGCCGTCTCCCCGGGCCATCATTGCCGCCCCCGCCGCCACCCGGCCGACTTTCGCGGCCGACCGCCGGACCGGTCGACATCGACGGCCGGGCAGCTCCCGCACCGTCCCCGACGGACCCTCGAACGCCGCCGGGCAGCGGCGAGCCGGTGTCACCGGGCCGCGCCGGGACACCGTCCAACGCGGTTCGCCCGCCCGGAACCGGGTCGCGTACGGTCTGGGCCGAACCTGCGGGGGCGAGCGTTCGCGAGGGATGGTGCGGAATGGGCAGGTGGGCCGGGAGCGGACCTCATCGGCGCGGAGACGATCGGCCACCGGCGGTCGCGACCCGCGCCGCGCGACCACCCCGCCGCCCCTGGTTGCTGCTCGGTCTCCTGCTCGGCCTCGCCCCGGTCCTCACGCCCGTGGCGGCTCAGGCCACCCCGCCACGCGCCGCCCAGCCGCCGTCGGCCGTGCTCGGGACCGCGCCGGCCGGCCCGGTCGACCTGACCGCCGCCCGGTCGGGCCCGCCCGTACGGGCCGGCGCGCCCACGGCGACGGCCGGCACCCCGGCGAGCCCCTCGACCACCCGCTACTACGTGGTCGGCCCGCCCCGGGACGGCCAACGCGAGTACCTGTACCAGATCGCGGTGCAGACGCTCGGCGACGGCAACCGGTACCGGGAGATCTTCGCCCTCAACCGGGACCGCCCGCAGCCGGACGGCGGCACGTTGACCGAGCCGCTCACCGCGCTGCAACCCGGCTGGATCCTCGAACTCCCGCCCGACGCGAAGGGCTCGGCGGTGCGCGTCGGGCCACTGCCCGCACCGTCCGAGGCGCGGGCGAACGGGTCGGCGGCCGAGAAGGACGGTGCCGGCGCCACCCCGTACCTGGTCGGCGCCGCCGGGCTGGTGGTGATGGCGGTTCTGCTCGCCGTCGTGCTCCGACTGGTGCGTGGCGGCGCACGACCCCGGTCCGCCGCCCCGGAGACCGTCGAACCCGCCGAGCCGGGAATCACCGAACCGGCCGAGCCGGATATCGCCGAGCCGGGCGAGCCGAAGACCGTCGAACCCGCCGAGCCGAGAGTCACCGAGCCGGGCGATCCCGCGGCGACCGGCGATCCGGCCGCGACGGCCCGGCCGACCGAGAGCGTCGAGCCCGAGGCCGACGGACCGACCGGCACCGTCGATCCCGACGACGGCGAGCCCGCCCCGGCCCCGCCGATGGAGGTCGCGACCACCACAGTGGTCGTCGTCCGCCCGGTCTCGCTGCTGACCACGTCGGGTCGGGTCGCCGTGCAACTGGAGTCGTTGACGGCCGACCCGGATCGTCTCGACGTACGCCTGCTCGGTACCGCGGGCGACGGCAGCGCGCAGACGCCCTGCGCGTGGATCGGCGACGGACAGCTCCCGGACGCCACGATGCCCGTCGTCCTCGGCCGGGACGGCGAGCGACGGCTCTTCGTCGACCTCGCCGCCGCGCCCGACGTCCTCACCGTCACCGGCGCGACGCCGGTCGCCCGCCGGCAGGCGCTCGCGTTCGCCGCGCAGCTCGACGCGGCGGGCGCGGCGGTGTTCGTGGTGGGCGACGCGCTCGGCCCGGACGCTCCGAGGCAGTACCGCCGGCTGGCGAGCTTCGCCGACGCGACCGGCATCGGCGCGACAGCGACCGGACCCGCGGTGATCCTCAGCGGTGGCCTGCGCGGGGCGGAGCTGACCGCGGCGCGCGGACTGGCCGCCCGTACCGGCCATCGGATGCTGCCCGTGCTGGTCGGCGAGGTGGTGCGATCGCGCTGGTCGGTACGGGTCACCGGGTCGGCGCGCTGAGCCGGTTCGGCCACCGGCCGACCTCCGGCGCGCCGGTCGGCGGCGTTTCCTCGGCATCACCCACTGCAGTTTTGAACCGGCGGGCGGGGCGCAGCGTCGTCGGTGAGGGCGACTGCGCGTTCCACCGCGGATCACCCGCGAGCAGACGGCGAGGCGAAGGAGGCCGGCGGTGACGGCGAAGGTGCGGGCCTGGCCCATCCTGCTCGGCGGCGTGGCGATGGTGGCCGCGCTGCCGCAGCTGAGCGGTGCGGGTCAGAGATCGGACCCGCTCCGACCGGCCCTGGTGTCCGTCGCGGCACCGGCGACGCCCACTCCCAGCGCGGACGCGCAGAACGGCGCGTTCGTCAAGTACTACACCGTGGCGGCGGGCGCCGACGGCACGGAGAGCCTGGCGGCGATCGCCGGGCGGTTGCTCGGTGCCGCGAACCGGGCCGAGGAGCTCTACCGGCTGAACGTCGGCCGTCGGCAGGCCGACGGTCAGAGCCTGACGGACTCCCGTCAGCTGCGCGCCGGCTGGACGCTCATCCTGCCCTGGGACGCGGTCGGGGACGGCGTGCGCATCGGACCGCTGCCCACCCAACCGTCGTCGGGACCGGACCAGGCGCCGCCGGTGCCGCCGGTTCAGCCGCCGAAGCCGCCGGCCAAGCCCGGCGGCAACCGGCCGCCGGCCTCGTCCCAGTGCGCCAACTCCGTGCCGTCGCGCCCCGGCTCCGGCTGGGCGCAGGAACGGATGGCCCCGGACCAGGCCTGGGGCCGTACCCGCGGCGCGGGGGTGCTCGTCGCGGTCGTCGACTCCGGTGTGGACGCCGGCCTCCCGGAGCTCAGCGGACGGGTCGCCGTGGGCGCGGACATCCCCTCCGGAAGCGGCCGGGGTGACGTCGACTGCCTCGGCTCGGGCACCGCGATGGCGAGCATCATCGGTGCCCGCCCCGCGGACACCCCGCCGGCCGGTGCCGCCGCGGCGCCGGTCGTCGGAGTCGCACCGGAGGCCACCATCCTGCCGCTGCGGGTGGTGGGCGACGTGCCGCAGTCCAAGCCGGCCGACGCCGCCACCGCCATCGAGGTCGCGGTCTCGGCAGGGGCCCGCGTGGTGGCGCTCGGCGCCTTCGTCGACCTCGCCGACCCGGCCGTGGCGGAGGCGATCGGCCGGGCGTCCGAACACGACGTCGTGGTCGTGGCGCCCGCCGCGACCGGCACCGCCGCCTCGCCGTCACCGGCCGCGGGCGACGGACCGGAGGCCCTGCTGCGCGTCGGCGGCGTCGGCCCGGAGGGGCAGCCCGCGGCGAACTACCAGCCCTCCGGGGCCGACGTGATCGCGCCGGGCATCGACGTGGCCAGCCTCGGCGCGGGCGGTTCCGGGGTACGCGCCAGCAGCGGATCGCAGTACGCGGTCGCCTTCGTGGCCGGCACGGCGACCCTGGTCCGGAGCGCGTTCCCGAACCTGAGCGCCGCGCAGGTCACCCACCGGATCAAGACCACGGCCGACCGGGCCGGACGTCCCGACGCGGACCCGGCGACCGGCTGGGGCATGATCGACCCCAACGCGGCCGTCGTCACGACTCTCGCCGAGGAGGCACCGCCCGCCCCCGACGACGCGGGCGGCTCCGGCGCGCTGCGCATCCTCGTCATCGCCCTGCTCGCCGTGGCGGGAATCGCGGCGATCGCGCTGCTGGCCCGGCGTCCCGGCGCGGGCGGCGAAGCGGCCACGGACGACACCGGCGACGAGGCCGGGGACGGCGGCGAGCCGGCCGGGCGGGAACGGCCCGACGACGCCACGGCCACCGACGACGGCGGCCCGGCCACGCCCGGCGAGGATCCGGAGCCGACCGCCGACGACGCGAGCAGCGGAGCCGACGCCACCGACGAGGCGACCACCGTGGCGACCGCCGCCGGTACGTCCGGGACCGACCCGGCCGGCGCACGCTGGTGACCTCGCCGGTTCGGGCCCGCGCGGTGGTCGCGGCGCTACTGATCACCGGAGTCGTCGGCGCGGTGCCGGCGGTGCCGGCGCAGGCGGGTACGGCCGCTGCGGAGCGCACCACCACGGCCGCGGAACCGCCCGCGTTGCCGCAGGTCACCGGGGGTTGCGTGGGCGAGTCACCGACGGTGGCCGACACCGCGCCGTGGGCTCTACGCCGGATGCTCCCGTCCGCGGTGTGGCCGCTGACGCGGGGCAGGGGCGTCGTGGTGGCGGTGATCGACACCGGGGTGAGCGCCGGCGCCACCGCCCTGCGCGGCGCGGTACGGCGCGGCACCGACGTGGTGGGCTCCGGCGCCGCCGACCGGGACTGCTACGGCCGGGGCACCGCGCTCGCGGGCATCGTGGCGGCCCGGCCCGTCACCGGGAGCGCGTTCGTCGGGGTGGCGCCCGAGGCGACGATCCTGCCGATCCGCATCGTCGACGGAAAGGGGAAGGTGGCCCCGGGGGCGATCGCCGCCGGGATCCGGGCGGCGACCGCCGCGAAGGCCGACGTCGTCCTGCTCGGAGTCGGAACCTCTGCTCCCGACGCGGAGCTCCGCGCCGCCATCCGCGAGGCGGTCACCCGGGACGTCGTGCTCGTCGCCTCCGTCTCCGACGACACGAGACCGGCCGGCACCACCCAGAAGCCCGCCCCCTGGTATCCGGCGGCGCACCCCGACGTCCTCGCCGTCGGCGGGATCGACGCCAAGGGCGTACCGACCGAGAAGTCCCCGGCCGAGGCCGGCGTCGACCTGCTGGCGCCCGCCTCCGACGCGGTCAGCGTCGCACCGCGCGGTGACGGGCACTACGCCGTCGCCGGCCCGGCGGTGGCCGCCGCCTACGTGGCCGGGGCCGCCGCGCTGATCCGTGCCCACTACCCGAAGCTCTCCCAGGCCGACGTCCGGCGCCGGCTGGAGCTGACCGCCGAACACCCGCTCGGCTCGTGGCCCGCGCCGAGCGTCGGGTACGGCACCCTCGACCTGTACCACGCGGTCACCGCGCTGGAGCTGGGCCGAACGCCGGTGCCGTCGCAGCCCCAGGTCCTGCGGCCGCTGCCGACGGCCGATCCGGGCGAGCCGACGACGCTGATCGCCGGCTCCGTGGCGGCCGGCATGGTCGGCCTGGCCGGGCTCGCGTACCTCTCGGCGATGACCGTCAAGTGGGGCCGCCGCCGCCGCTGGCGCCCGTGAACCGGTCCCGGACACCCGGGGACCAGGCGGCGCGGCGGTGACACCCGCAGCCGGGGCGACGCGGCACCACCCCGGCGGCGGTGGCGCCGAGCCGACGCTGTCGAGCTGCCCCGGCACCGGCCCCGGCCCCGCCCAGCCGCGACGTCGTCAGGCGGGCTGCTCCACCTCCGTCGGGCTCCACGCCGTCTGGATCAACCGCGCCCCGCGCCGGGTGCAGAGCAGCGCCCGCCCCGGCGGCAGGTGACGCGGTTTGGTGTTGCCGAGCAGCGGCCCCTCGGTGGGCGGGCAGGAGAGCGCCACGTCCGGGCTGTTGGTCTCCTGCATCCGGCGCATCAGCGGATCCATCGACATCCGCAGCACGTTGGCCGCGCCCCGGGTCAGCACCAGGTGGAATCCGATGTCCGCGCCCTGCGCCAGGTACGGCAGCAGCGGCGTCAGCGGGCTGTCGTGCCCGGCCAGCAGGTCGTAGTCGTCGACCAGGACGAAGAGCTGCGGTCCGGTCCACCAGTCCCGGCGGCGCAGCTGCTCCGGGGTGACGTCGGCGCCCGGCATGCGCGGCCCCAGCCCGGCCACCGCGTCCGCCACCGTCTCCCGGGTGGAGTCGGTGGAGACGGAGTAGCCCAGCCGGTACTCCTGCGGCACCGAGTCGAAGAGCTGTCGGCGATAGTCGACGATCATGATGCGCGCCTCGTCGGGCGTGTACCGGGCCATCACCGACCGGGCGAGGTGGCGCAGCATGTTCGTCTTGCCGCTCTCGGTGTCGCCGAGCACCGTCAGGTGCGGCACGTCGCCGAAGTCGTGCCAGACCGGCTGCATCCCGGCCTCGTCCAGACCGATCGCGACGCGCACGTCGCCGTCGGGCACCGGCAGCGTGTCGGCGGGGAGCAGCGCGGGCAGCGTACGCACCGGCGGGGCCGCCGGGCCGTCCCAGAAGTCCCCCACCATGGCGGTCAGGCCTCGAACCGCCTCGGTCACGGTGGACGCGTCCGCGAACCCGTCGATACGGGGCAGCGCGCCGAGGAAGTGCAGCTTCTCGGGCGTGAGGCCACGACCGGGCAGCTTCGGCACGGTGGCCGCCAGGCGCAGGTCGATGGTGGAGTCGACCGGGTCACCGAGACGCAGTTCGAGCCGGGTGCCGATCTGGTCGCGCATCGCGTGATGCACCTCCGACCAGCGCGACGCGGTCAGCACCAGGTGGACGCCGAAGTTGAGGCCCTGGGCGGCGATCTGCCGCACGGCGCTCTCCAGCGTCTCGAACTCCTGGCGCAGCGTGAACCATCCGTCGACGATGAGGAAGACGTCGCCGTGCGGGTCGTCGGTGACCTGGCCCTCCGCGCGGAGCTTCCGGTAGGTCCCCATGCCGTCCACCCCGAGCTCGGCGAAGCGGCGCTCCCGATCCACGATGAGGCCGGTCACCTCGGCGACGGTGCGGCTCACCCGGTCGGTGTCGAGACGCCCCGCGACGCTGCCGACGTGCGGCAGCTCGGCCAGCGCGCCGAGCCCGCCACCGCCGAAGTCGAGGCAGTAGAACTGCACCTCGCGCGGGCTGTGGGTCAGCGCGACGCTGCTGATCAGCGTACGCAGCAGGGTGCTCTTGCCGCTGCGCGGTCCGCCGGCGATGCCGACGTGCCCGCCGACGCCGGAGAGGTCGACGAGGAGCAGGTCCCGTACCTGTTCGAACGGCCGGTCGACGAAGCCCACCGGCGCGACGAGCATTCCGTTGCCCGGCCAGTCGACGGCGGTGAGCCCGCGATCGGGGTCGGGCGCGAGAGTGGGCAGCAGCTGGTCCAGCGTCGGCGAGGCGTCCAGCGGCGGCAGCCACACCTGGTGCGCCGGCGGCCCCTGGTCGATGAGCTGCTCCACCACGACGCTCAGCACGCTGCGCTCGGCGGTGGCCTCGTCGCCGTCGGCCGGCTCCTCGACCGCCTCCTCGACCTGCGCCGGCTCCGGCTCGCGGAACGGCACGTGCTCCAGCGAGTAGGGCACCACCTGCTGCTGCACGATCTCCTGCCGCACCCGGGCACTCGTGGTCCGGTACGGGCCCGACACGTACCCCGCCTTGAACCGGATCAGGGTCGACACGTCGGTCCGGAGGTACCCGTTGCCGGGGGCCGGCGGCAGCTCGTACGCGTCGGGAACCCCGATGACCGAGCGCGACTCCATGGCGGAGAAGGTCCGCAACCCGATCCGGTACGACAGGTGGGACTCCAGCTGGGCGATCCGCCCGTCGTCGACGCGCTGGCTGGCCAGCAGCAGGTGCACGGCGAGCGACCGGCCGAGCCGCCCGATCATCACGAACAGGTCGATGAAGTCGCGGTGGGTGGCGAGCAGCTCGCTGAACTCGTCGACCACCACGAAGAGGGTGGGCAGCGGGTCCAGCGGGGCGCCCTGGGTACGGGCCCGTTCGTACTCCAGCACCGAGCTGAACCCGCCGGCCTGACGCAGCAGCTCCTGCCGGCGCACCATCTCGCCGTGCAGCGCGTCCTGCATCCGGCCGACCAGCGCCGCCTCGTCGGCCAGGTTCGTGATCACCGCGGAGGTGTGCGGCAGCCGGTCGAGACCGAGGAACGTGGCGCCGCCCTTGAAGTCGACGAGGACGAAGTTCAGCGTCTCCGAGGAGTGCGTGCTGGCCAGCGCGAGCACCAGGGTGCGCAGCAGCTCGCTCTTGCCGGAGCCGGTGGCGCCGATGAGCATGCCGTGCGGCCCCATGCCGCCGAGCGCGGACTCCTTGAGGTCGAGCGAGACGGGTTGGCCGGTGGCGTCGATGCCGATCGGCACCCGCAGCCGCTCCCCCACCGTACGAGGCGCCCAGAGCCGGCTGAGGTCCAGCTGCCGCAGGTCGGGGATCTGCAGCATCGCGCCGAGGTCGAAGTCGGTCTTCAACGTGTCCGCCGGGGTCTCGGTGACCACCCCGAGGCGGTACGGCGACAGCGTCCGGGCCACCACGGCGGCCTGGGCGACGCCGAGCCGGTCGGGGGTGGCGAGCCGGGTACGCACCTCGCTGCCGACCCGGTCCTGCCGGACCATCAGCAGGTCGTCGCCCTCGACCTCCAGGCAGAGCGCCCCCTTACCGGCGGCCGGGGTGGCGTCGTCGAGGTCGATGAGGACGGCGTTGCGGTAGCCGGCGGTCGCCATCCGGCTGCCGTTGCCGAGTCGCCCGCCGTCACGGACCACGACGACGTACGGCTCCTCCCGGCTCGGCGCCGCGCCCGACTCGTACCGTGGCCGGGCCGTGAAGGTCTCGCCGAGCCGCAGCTCCACCTCCTCCACCGTGCTGCCGACCAGCCGCACCGCGCCGGCGGCGTCCTGATCGGTCGGGTGCTGCAGGTGCGGCAGCCACTTCGTCCACTCCCACTCGGCGACAGTGTCGTCGGCGACGCAGAGCGCGAGCCGGACCTCCTCGGGGGCGTGGAAACTGACCAGCTGCACCAGCAGCGCCCGGACGACGGCCCGGGTCTGCTCCTTCTCCCCCGACATCCGGATCTGCCCGAAACCGCGCAGGAACAACGCGATCGGCTGGTCCTCGAGGGTGGTGTAGGCGCGGATGAACCGCCGCAGCGACTTGGCCGCCAGCGGCTCCAGGTCCTCGATGGGCTTGGTCTGCAACGGCGTGATCCGCACCGTGAGGCGCTGCTCGCCGGTGCCCACCCGGATTTCGAGGAAGTCCGGGTGGGTGGGGCGTCGCTCCCAGCGCCGGGACGTCATCGTCAACGACCAGAGGGCATTCGGCTCCGGGTGCTGCCAGTCGCTCGCCTCCCGCTGACGCAGCACGTGCTGGCGTACCCGTTTGCGGTTCTGCGCCAGGTAGCGCAGGTAGTCGCGGCGGTCACCGCCGAGCCGGGACTTGCGTTCCATGCCGCCGACGGCGATCTGACCCACCACCAGACCACCGAGCGCGACGGCCATCAGCGCCAGGATGATCCAGGTGAACGCGCCGCCGCTGCGGCTGATGAAGAGCAGCACCATGACACCGGACATCAGCGCCATCGGCAGCATCAGGAACGCCTGCCGCAGCCCGTTGCGTTGCGGCTCGGGCAGGGCCGGTGGCTCCTGGAGACTGATCTCACCGGACGGCATCTCCGGGCCGTTGCGGCGTGCGGGGCGTCGGAACAGCACCGTACTCAAGGGGCAGCCTTCCACGTCACGGGCGTCGCCCGCCTCCTGCGCTCACGTCGGGCTCGCGTGCGTCGCCGCCCGACACCTCTACGACGGAGCCGGAGCCGGTTCGGGTCAATGCCTTCGGCAACCAGTTCGCGGGGAAAGTTTGAACCGGCGGGGTTCGCGGACCGTCGTGTGGGCATGAGCGTCACCGCCCCCGCGGAGATGTGCCGCCTCGTGGTGTCCGGTCCCGGGCGGCAGATCGAGGTGGCCGTACCGGCGAACGTGCTGGTCGCGGACCTTCTTCCGGCACTGCTTCATCACCTCGGTGACAACCTGGCCGACGCCGGCCTGGCGCACCGCGGCTGGGTGCTGCAACGGCTGGGCGGCCCGCCCCTGGACGAGGAGAGCACCGTCGCGCTGCTCGGTCTGCAGGACGGGGAGACGGTCTTCCTGCGTCCCCGCGCCGACCAGTTGCCTCCGGTCGACTTCGACGACCTGGCCGACGGCCTCGCCACCGGCGTGCGTACCCGGTCGGGGCTGTGGCGCCCCGAGATGATCCGGTGGACCGCGCTCGGCGCGTTCGTCCTCGTCGCCGGCCTCGGCGCCGTCACGCTGGCCATGCCCGGTCCGCCGTTGGCCCGGGCGCTCTGCGCGGCCGCCGTCGCGGTGCTCGCGCTGGCCGGCGCGTTCGGGCTCACCCGGGCCGGCGCGGACCGGCCGTTCGGACTCGCGTCGGCGGTGACCGCGATCGGCTTCGCCGGGCTGGCCGGGATGATCGCCCCGGATCTGACCCGGGACAGCTCCCCGCTGGTCGTGGCCGGCCCGCAGGTCTTCACCGCCTCGGTCTCCGCGCTGGTGGTGGCGGCGTTGGCGGCGGTCCTGGTCGGCTGGGCCGGGCCGCTCTTCGCCGCCGTCGTCAGCTGCGCGCTCTTCGCCGCCGTCGGCTCGGCGCTGACCGCGTTCGTCGGGCTCGACGCGGGCCAGTCGGCCGCGGTGGTCGCGGTGGCCGCCACGGTGGCGACGGTACGCATCCCGCTGGTCGCCTTCCGCCTCGCCCGCATCCGCCTGGCGCCGCTGCCCACGGAGCCGGAGCACCTCCAGGAGGACATCGACCCGGAGCCGAGCGAGAAGCTGTTGGAGCGCACGGCCGTGGCCGACCGGTACATGACGGGGTTGTACGCCGGCGCGGCGGCCGCCGTCGTCGGGTGCCTCCTCCTCGTCGCCGTCTCCGGTGGTTGGGCCGCCTGGACCCTGCTCGGGCTGGTCGCCCTCGTCCGGCTGCTGGCGCTGCGCACGATGACCAGCGCGTGGCACCGACTCGCCCACGCCCTGCCGGCGGTGGTGGGGGTCGCCGCGCTGACCGTGATCAGCCTGGCCGGGGCGCCGTCGCTGTTCCGGCTGCTCGCGCCGGTGACGCTGCTGCCGCTGGCCGGGGCGTTGCTCTTCCTGCTGGGGCGGTTGCTGCCCGACCGGCGGCTCATGCCGTACTGGGCGCGGATCGGCGACGTCGTCCAGCTCACCGCGACCGTCGCCATGGTGCCGGTGCTGCTCGCCGTGCTCGGGGCGTACGCGGCCGCCCGGGCGTTGGCGGGCTGAGCCGTGCAGTCCCGCCGTGACCAGGTGCAGGCCCAGACGTACGTGCTGGGCCGACTGACGGGCGCGCTGATCGCCGCCGAGCCGGACGGCCTGGAGAACCCGAACCGGCGCATGGTGGTCGGCACGGTCTCCGGGGTGCTCGTGGCCGCGGTGGTCTTCGTCGGCTTCGTGATCTTCGGATTCTTCTTTCCCGGCGGGGCCACCAAGTGGCGGCAGCCGGGCGTGCTGGTGGTGGAGAAGGAGACCGGCAGCCGCTACGTCTACGACGAGGGCCTGCTGCGTCCCGTCCTCAACTACACGTCGGCGCGGCTGCTCTTCGGCGCCGAGCCCAAGGTCGTCTCGGTCTCCGGCAAGTCGTTGCGGGACGTGGCGCACGGTCAGCCGCTCGGTATCGCGGGCGCGCCCGACGCGCTGCCGACCACGACCGCCGTCGACCGTCAGGTGTGGACGGTCTGCGCGCTGGCCATGCCGGACGACGCGGGCACGACCTTCACGGCGACGACGGTACGCATCGAGCAGCCGAGCGGCGGCGCGCGCCGGGACCGGCCCCTCGATCGGGACCAGGCGATCCTGGTCACCTCGGGCGGCCAGAGCTTCCTGGTCTGGCAGGGTCGGCGGCTGCGGCTGACCGAGCCGTGGCTGGCCCGGGTGCTCGGCTACGACCGCAACGCGCTCCCGGTGGAGGCGGGCTGGCTGGAGTCCGTACCGGTCGGGGCGGAGATCGCGCCGCCGGAGGTGCCGGGGCGGGGCAGCCCGGGACCGACGGTGGACGGTCGGCGCGGCGTCGTCGGTGAGCTCTTCACGGCCCGTACGCCGGACGGCGCGGAGCGGCGCTACCTGCTCCAGCAGAACGGCCTGGCCGAGCTGAGCCCGATGGCGTACGCCATCGTCGCCGCCGACCCGGCGACCGCTGAGGTGTACGACGGGCGGCCGGTGCAGCCGCGGGAGCTGAGCCCCGCCGCCCTGGTCGCGCTGCCGGTCGCCCCGCAGCCGGCCTGGGTGGCGGCGCTGCCGGCGACCCCGCCGAGCCTCGCGAAGACGCCGGAGCAGGGCACCTGGTGCATACGCCACTCGATGTCGGGCGGTGCGGTCGAGGTGACCGCCGACCTGCCGGCCCCCTCCGCGACGACCCTCTCCGACGGGGTCGGCGTCACCCGCACCTCGGCGAGCGCGGAGGCGGTCGAGGTGCAGCCCGGGGTCGGCGGCCTGGTGCTGGCGGGCCGGGCCGACCAGGCCGCCGGGTCGGGCTTCTACCTGGTCACCGACGCCGGGATCAAGTATCCGGTGGGTTCGAGCACGGTCGCGAACCAGCTCGGCTTCCCGCCGGCCTCGGCCCGCCCGGTGCCCCGACAGCTCCTGGAGATGTTGCCCACCGGACCCCTGCTGGAATCCGCCGCGGGCGGGGGGTGATCGCCCTTCCAGCAGCGCCGGCGAGCGACCGGCACGCGATCACCCGACGGTCGCCGGGCGACCGGAGAGAGCAAGGCAGAAGTGCGGTGACGGCTCGGGTGGAGTCGTCCCGGAGAGAGCGGACGAGAGGAGCAAGGCCGTGGCTAGTTGGACTCAGCAGCGATCCGACGACGAGACCAGAACCGGCGTCATCTACGCCTTCCAGCGGATGGTGGACGAGCTGGAGCAGGCGGAGCGGACGGTGATCAGCAGCTCCTCGGAGCTCGGCGCCCGCTGGCTGGGCGAGGCGTCCATGCGCTACCAGCAGGGGCTCCAGGAGATCTCGCAGGGGATCGTGCAGATCCGCTCCGGGCTCGGCGACATCAGCGGCTCCATGCAGCGGTTCGCGGCGATCACGGACTCCACCGAGGACGACAACATCGCGGCGGCGGCCAGCATCTCGCTGCAGACGGAGACCTTCACCCCCAAGGCGAGCTGGACCAACTGATCTTTTCCGTACGACACGTCAGGCAGGAAGGAAACGAGCAATGGCCACTTATACCGTCGACCTCTCCGACGTCGACGCCGCGGCGAGCCAGCTGGAGAGCGTCGCGCAGCGGCTGCGGCAGTCCCTCGACGAGCTGAAGTCCCAGGTTCAGGTCTTCCTGAGCGAGAACGCCGGTCAGACGATCGACAACTACGACGCCGTCCAGAAGAAGTGGGAAGACGGCATGCGGATGGTGGAGAGCGGCACGGCGAAGGCCGTCGCCGAGCTGCGCAAGATCGGCGACAACTACCACGCCGGTGACCAGCAGGGCGCGACTCTCTTCGTCGCCTGACCCGGGGCTCACCCCGGCACAGGCTGAGCCGGTCGGGCGGCCCGGAAGCACCCGCGCCGCCCGGCCGGGACCTGTCCAGAGCGAGAGATCAAGGGAAGGGATCCAGCGGTGCCGAAAGAAATCAAGATCGACGAGGCGTACCTGCGCGGCGTGGTCCAGAAGCTGAAGGGGATCAGGAACCAGGTCACCACGGTCCGGGCCGGAGCGAACCCCAACGACATGGCCCACCCGCACGGCGGGCACCTCAACAGCCTCGTGGTCCGCACCGGCACGGACAACTTCACCGCCGGCAAGGACCTGCGGGAGCGGATCAGGACCGTGGGCGGCCAGGTCGACCAGCGGCTCGCCGCGTACGACCAGAAGCTGTCGAGCTACGGCCAGAATCTTGAGCGCATCATCGCCTCGAGTGACGACATCGAGAACGCCAACACCTCGTACGCGTCGTCGACCGGTCTCGGCAACAACGGCCCGACCGGTAACGGCAACAAGACCCCCTGACCGGTCCGCGACACCGACCCCCTCACGACCGTCTGCTCCGCGGTGAACGAAGGTCCCGATGACTCAGCCAAATCCGTTGCCGAACAGCCTGCCGGCCTGGGAACAGGGCATGCGGGAGGTGCTCGGCGCGTCCGAAATGGACTCCCGGCAGTTCACCGAGCCGACCTGGATCAGCCTCTCGAACTCCGGCTTCTACGTGAACTCGAAGGCGAAGCCGTGGGACGACCCGATGGGTACGCCGGCGAACAACGAGTTCACCCTCTACCGCCGGACGGCGCAGGCGTGGTACTACGAGGGCGACGGGTACATCGGCAAGTCCCACGCCGCGTTCTACATCATCAAGGGGAAGGTGAACTGGTACGAGAAGTCGGGCGACTACGCGCCCGACGACTACTGGAACCAGTTCTACAAGAGCTCCGACGACGCGCTGTCCCGTCCGCCGCTGCCACCGCCGCTCGACCCGGCGACCCTGCACGAGTCGGCGGAGAGCTTCTACAACCTCGCGATGTGGCTCGACACGGCGTCCCAGCAGCTCAAGACCGAGGTCGACAACCTCGGCGACGGGTTCAAGGGCGCGGCGGCGGAGGGGCTTCGTGAGTCGCTCACGAACCTCCGGGACGAGATGGTGCTGCTCCGGGAGGACCTCAAGACCGCCGACGACTGGGTGGCGATGCTGCACCGCAACGGCGACGCGGTGCAGACCTTCCTCACGGAGATAGGGAAGGCGTGGGAGGCCTTCGACAGGCACCCGGGGCGGAGCCCGAGGGCGATGGCCGAGGCCGCGATGCGCGACCTCGAGCGGGCCGTCGACCAACTGGGCAACGACACCGACGACTGGAACGGCCGCGCCTGGGACAACGGTTTGCTCGTGGTCTGGAAGGACCTCACGACCTGGCCCATCACGATCGACATCGGCAACGGGCCGAAGACGTACGACTTCATCCACGCGGACAAGGCACTCGAAAGCCTGAACAACAACATGAAGGCGTTCTTCGCCGAGGCGGCGAAGGTGCTGAACGACGCGATGACGACGCAGTACCGCAACCTGCACGACAGCTTCGAGACGACCTACCGGAACCTGGTCGACCCCCGGACGTACACGCCCCCGCCGCCGTCGAAGGACGACCTCAACGGCGGAGGCGACGACGGCGGGATCAACCTCGACGACATCCTCAACAAGGGTGGCGGCGGAGGAGGCGGCGGGCTCGACATCGACGACATCCTCAACAAGGGCGGTGGCGGCGGAGGGGGCGGCGGCGGCATCAACCTCGACGACATCCTGAACAAGGGTGGCGGCGGAGGCGGCGGTGGTGGCGGCTTCGACGCGAACAGCCTCTTCGGCGGCGGCGGAGGCGGCGGTGGTGGCGGCTTCGACGCGAACAGCCTCTTCGGCGGCGGCGGAGGCGGCGGTGGTGGCGGCCTCGACACCAACGGGCTCTTCGGCAACGGCAACGGTGGCGGCGGCGGTACCGGGCTGGAGGGTTTGACCGGGTCGGGATCGGGCGCGGGTGGCGGCGCCGGCTTCGGCGGCAACCTCGGTCTCGGTGGCCTGCCCGGATTCGGCGGCCTGAACGGTCCGCGGGGCAACGACGACAAACCGCCGTCGCAGAACGGGCCGACCACCGGTGGCGACTTCGACGAGGGGCCGTCCTCCATCGACGATCTCCCGGATCTCGGTGGTCCCGGTGCCGGCGGGAACTTCCCCGGCCTCGGCGGATCGGGCGGCTCGGGCTCCGGGTCCGGCATCACCGTCCCCGGCCTCGGCGGCTCGGACGGTCCCGGTACGGGCGGCAGCTTCCCCGGCCTCGGCGGCTCCGCCGGCCCCGGTGCGGGCGGCAACTTCCCCGGCCTCGGCGGCTCCGACGGCCCCGGCGCGGGCGGCAGTTTCCCGGGCCTCGGCGGCTCGGGCGACGGCGGGAACTTCCCCGGTCTCGGCGGCTCGGGCACCGGCGGCCTCGGGGGTAACGACTTCTTCGGTGGCGCCTCGGGCGGGCACGCCTTCGACGACTTCGGTGGCGCCGGTCTCGGCAACGGCGGCGCCGGGTCGGGCTCCAACAACCCCAACGGGATGATGGTCGGTTCGCTGGGTCCGGCACCGGCCGGCGCCGGGCTGAACGGTCTCAACCTGGTCCCCGGCGTCAACCAGCCGGGCATGAACGGCGCGCCCGGCGCGTTCGGACCGGCCGGCGGTTACCCGCCCATGATGCCGCCGATGGGTGGCATGGGGGCGGGCAACCAGCAGGAGAAGGAGCGCGAGCGCACCACCTGGTTGGCCGAGGAGGAAGAGGTCTGGGGCACCGACCCGGACGTGGCCCCCGCGGTGATCGGCCGCGACGAGCTCCCCGAGCCGTCGAGCGGGCAGCGCACCCCTTGGTCGCCGGCCGCGCCGCAGACGCCCGGCTCCCCGTACGGCCCCGGTCGGGGCAGTGGCCAGCAGGTCCGTCGCGCCAACTGAGAGGAGAACGAGATGACCAGTCCGCTGTACGACCGGATCGAGCAGGCGTACGCCGAGTTCGAGGAGAAGAAGGCGGCGATCAGCGGTGTCGAACAGCAGATGTCGGGGGCGCAGACGACGGTGACGGCCAGAAACCGGGCCGTCAGCGTCACCGTGGACGGTCGGGGTGACCTGGTCGAGGTCAAGTTCCCGACGAACGCCTACCGCACGATGGCGCCGGCGGAGCTGGCCAGTCTTCTGGTGGAGACGCAGAAGACGGCGCGGGAGGAGGCTCGGGAGAAGGCGATGAAGCTGTTCGAGTCGATCCTGCCGCCCGGACTGCCGCTGGCCGGTCTGTTGCGCGGTTCGAAGACCGCCGACCAGATGTTCGACGAGGCGATGCAGTCGATCAACGAGTCGTTCGGCGAGGCGAAGTCGCCGGCCGGCGGGGAGCCGGGGGTGAACCGTGGCTAGCGTCGGAGCCGACACCGATCTGCTGCGTAGCGGCAAGCTCGCCCCGGCGCAGCGCGAGATGACCGCGGTGAACAAGAACTTCGCCTCGGTGGTCGAGCTGAACAATCCGCCCGGTGGGGTGCGCGCCGAGGTGGACAAGCAGATCCAGGACGGGCTCAAGACCCAGATCGAGCTGGTCACGTCGATCATCGACGGCCTCGTCCGGCTCTCCCGGGGAGACGGCTCGAAGGTGGACTCGCTGCGTTCGCTACTGTCCCGCGTGGAGGAGACCAACATCGACCTCGCGACGCCGAAGGGCGACGGTGGCGGTCGGCACTGAGTTACGGGCCAGCGTCGGCCCGGAGTGAGTTTCCGGGGCCACACCGCACAGCGGCGGTGTGGCCCCTCCCTCAATGACGAGGAGGTGTGACGGCCGTGGACATCGAGATGTCGGACGAGGCCGCCGCCTTCCTCAAGTGGCTCTCGGGCGAGGAGTTCCCGGCCACCAACCCCGACAAGGTGCGCGCGATCGCGGAGGCGTTCGGCGACACCGCCGACGGCATCGAACGCGTCGTGCCGCTGCTCATCACCGGGGTGAACAACATCCGTGACGGCGTGATGGGCAAGTCCGAGCAGGCCTTCGTCGAGTCGATGGAGGGCTTCCTCTCCGAGGACGGCTTCCTGGGCGTCGCGTCACGGTACGTCCGGCGGATGGGCGACGAGCTGGACAAGACCGCGAACCAGGTCGAGTACGCCAAGCTGATGATCTTCCTCTCGGTCATCCAGCTGATGATCGAGGTCGCCATCGCGCTCGCGATCGCCTGGCTCGTGCCCGGCGTCCTCGAGAAGCTCGCCATGCGCCTGCTGGTCGAGAAGCTGATGATCGCCCGATGGCTGGCCAAGCTCATCTACGCGGTGGCGATGAGCCAGGCGATGGGCGTCGGCCTCCAGGTCCTCATGGACATCATCGCGCAGAGCATCATGATCTCGGAGGGCAACCAGAAGGGCTGGAACTGGGACCAGACCGGAAAGGCCGCCGAGATCGGCGCCTGGATCGGGGTGGTCGGCATGGTCCTCGGCGCCGGCGGTGGCGCGATCTTCAACAAGCTCTTCGGCAAGGGCAACCTGCCGGTCCCACCGCCGGGAAAGGGCGCCGGGGACGACCTGCCCACCCCGGCTCCGATCAAGGACGACGGCCCGCTCCCGCCCCCGGTCAAGCAGCCCGTCATCGAGACCGTGGTCAAGGAGTCCGACAACGCACCGACGTACTCCGGCTCGAAGAACGACCCCGACGCCCCGCCCCCGTACACGAAGAAGGACCCCGACGCGCCGCCGCCGTACCGCAAGCACGACCCGGCGGCCGGGCACCAGTCGCTCGCCGGGGAGACGCTGCACGAGGGCGCGACCGAGGTCGTCGGCGAGGGCACCTACGGCGCGATGACGGGCGAGGGCTGGGAGTGGAGCAGCACACCGGCCACCTTCGTCTCCGGCGCCCTCTCCGGCCTGCTGAGCGGACTCGGCACGATAGCGGGAACCCACCTCCGGATGGAGACCCACGGTCCCGGTGGCGGCATCGGCGCGGGCTCCTCGGGCGACGGACCGCCCGTCGGCGGCCCGCCGATACCGGTCGACCCGCCACCGTCCTACGACGAGGCGACGGCGCCACCCTCGACCACACCCGGATCGGCGGGTGGCACCGGGGGCGCATCCGGTGGCGGCGGTTCCACCGGCGGGGCGGGCTCGAACGGCGCGGGCTCGAACGGCGCAGCTTCGAACGGCGCGGGCTCGAACGGCGCGGGCTCGAACGGCGCAGCTTCGAACGGCGCGGGCTCGAACGGCGCAGCTTCGAACGGTGGGAACACCTCGGGCACCGGTACGGGTGGCGCGGAGGGTGGCGCGCGGCCCGGCGGCGACGACAGCGACGACGGGCCGACGCGGGTCACGCCCCCGCCTTACGCCGACCCGCCGAGCGTCGACCAGCAGCACCCCGGCGACGGCCCGACCGACGCGAACGGGCCGAACTCCCCCACCAGGGATGTCTCCGACGGCTCGACGAACTCCGACTCCGGGAGCAGCTCGACCACGCCGGACGAGGAGGGCCTCTACATACCGCCACCGATAACCGTGGTGCCCGTGGAGTTCGGCCCCTTCGACACGATCGACACCACCGGCACGACCGGCGTGCCCGACACCTCCGGCACGGCCGACACGACCGGTCAGGGCGACGGCACCTCGGTCGACAGCGGCCCGCCGGCCGCGGGTGGCACGTGGAGCGGAACACCCGCCGCCGGACCGGCCGCCCCGTCGCCCGCCGGTGGGCCCGGCACTACCGGAGCCACCGGACCCGGCGCCACCAGCACCACCGGACCCGGCACGACCGGCACCACCACGACCGGACCCGGCACCACCACGAGCGGCACCACCACGACCGGCAGCGGGTCGACCGGCACCGGCAGCGGCACGGCCGCCAACGGCCCCGCCGCGTCGACCGGGACGACGTCGCAGCCCACGCCGATCCGGGACAACGGCACCGGCGGCCCAGCGAACGGCTCCGGCGTCGGCAACGGTCCGAGCAGGGTGGACGACCCGTTCCGAACCTCCGCAGGGGTGCCCACCCCCACGGCCACCGATCAGACCGGAACGAACAACCCCTTCCGGGTCGCCGCCGAGGTTCCGGCGCCCGCCTCCACCGATGGGCTCGGGTCGAACAACCCGTACCGAGACTCCGTCGAGACTCCGGCCCCCGCGCCCACCGACGGGCTCGGGTCGAACAACCCGTACCGAGACTCCGGCGACGCGCCGGCGTCCACGCCGGGCGGGCCCGCGAGCCCGACGCCGGCTACGACTCTCGACGACACCGCCGGGCGGCGAGCGGAGAGCACGCGCCGGGACACCCCACCCGGATCCGAGAGCGACGGGCCGCGGCGTGTCCCGTCGCAGGTGCCGCAGTTCGGGGACCAGCCGGCCGTACGGCTCGACCGCGACGGCGTCGAGCAGCTGGTCGACGAGGTCGCCGACCGGGTACGCCCGCAGTCCGGGAACCCGGACGGGCAGCCGGATCCGGAGCTCTGCGTCGACCAGCTGATCGCGATCCAGCAAGCGGTCTTCAAGAAGCGGGCGCCGATCGCCCGAGCAGGCCGGAGCACCGACGACCTGAAGGTCGGCACCGGGCACGTGGCGGACCGGCTCGGCGGCGGCGCGACGTGGCGCCCGACCTCGTCCTGGGCGGACGTCGAGCGGGCCGTCACCCAGGCCGGGCCGGGCAGCATGGCGCTCGTCCTGTGGCAGCAGCCCAGCGGCATCGGCCACGCCTTCGCGCTCTACCACACCACCGACCTCTTCGAACCGTTGCAGTGGTTGGAGCCGCAGCAGCCGAAGGGGAGCCGCCTCGTCACCCGCGACGAGCTGGGCAGCGCCATCGCCGCGCGGGTGCTGATCCTCGACCCGACGGGGCGCGAGATCCCGCTCACCGAGCAGCCACCGGCCCACGGACCCGACGCCGGAAAGCCGGCCCCGGTGGTGCTCCCGGCCGGACCCGAGTCCGAGTCCGTCGCGCGGGCGATCGTCGACGCGCCGACCGATCACCGCTACGGTGCCCTGTTCCGGCGGGGGCGGCGCTCCCCCACCCCACCGGCGGCCCCGCCCACGCCGGAGACGTCGGTGAGCGAGGCGTCGGCGAACTCCGCCGACCAGCCCCGGGAGAGCGACGAGAGCCTGGCACCCGCCCCGGTGACGGTTGCGCCGGTCCTCACCTCCGCCGTGCCGGACACGGTGGCCGTGCCGGCGACCGTGACACCGTTGCCGGCCGAGCTCACGGCGGTGACTCCGACGCCCGGCCCGCCGCCGCCGGCCGGACCCGCGTCCTTCGTCGAGCCGGCCGCCACCTCCACGACGGCCCCCGCGGTGCCGCCGACGGACGGGCCGGTGAGCGAGCCGACGACCCCGGTCCCGCCGCCGGCGTCGGCGACCCCGGCGCCGGCCGCGCCCGGGCGGGGCCCGGAAACGACCGGACCGCTCACCGCCGTCGAGGGCGAGGGCGTCCCGCCGCTCCCGCCCGGCCTGCGACCGGGGGTGCGCTTCGCCGTCGATCTGCCGGTCGAGCCGGTGAACCCGCTCGCGCGTGCGGGCCTCGACCCGGAGGCCGTCGACGAGCTGACGGCGCGCGCCCGCCGGGCGGTGGACGGCGGCCCGCAGAACCTGGCCGCCGAGCCGTCGTCGGCACCGCCGGCCACACCCGCGGTAACGACCGAACCACCGGCGGGACCCGCATCGACGGCCGAGACGCCGACTGACGTCGTCGATCCACCGGCCGAGCACGCGCCGGTCGTCGACACACCGACGAACGTCACCGATCCACCCGCCGAGCCCGGGTCGACCCCCGAGTCGGTCGTCGACACACCGACGAACGTCACCGATCCACCGGCCGAGCCCGGGTCGACCCCCGGGTCGACCCCCGGGTCGACCCCCGAGTCGCCCGCGGAGCCGGTGAACCCGCCGGAGGACGTACCGCAGCCGCCCTGGTACATCGAGCACGGCGCGACGGGCGCGATGAGCATCCAGTCGGCCGGGTACGCGGACCCGGGGCGGGTCGCCGCGCAGATCGTGGCCGCGCTGCCGGACGGCGCGCCGAACGCCACCGTCACCGAGTCGGAGAGCCTGCGCAACGGCGTACGGGCGCGGCTGACCGCGCTCCTCGGCATCGACGGCCACACCCCGCCCGCGGCGAACCGGCCGGACGAGTCCCCGGTCAGCGCCGCGGCACTGGTCGACCTGGCCTCCGCCGACGCGAACACCGACCGGTGGGACAAGCTGCTGCGCGAGGGCTGGACGGAGGTCATCGACGGCCGGTTGGTCTGGATCAAGCCGCGCCTGCACGCGGCGAAGCCCGTGCCGGCCCGCCCGGCGCAGGGGAACAAGTTCGAGGTCGCCTTCAACTCGACCGCGTCCAGCTCGGCCCGGGACCAGAAGAAGCCGGGCGAGCTGAGCACCGGCCCGGACCTGATCCTCAAGCTCCCCCGCAAGTTCCAGCTCATGCCGATCGGGCTGCCGCTGGAGGCCGAGTACGCCAACTCGCACTCGGTCAGCTCGTCGGATCGGGTGATCTCGGGGCGGAAGCTCTTCTTCAACGGCGGGCCCAGCTACGCCAGCGGGCTGGCGGTCGACGTGTTCGTCGACGGTCGGCGCTGGGGCGACACCCGGGAACTCGACCCCGACGACGGCCTGCTGGTGGTGAAGTTCCCCGAGCAGTACGTCGGGCGGGACCAGCGGCCGCGTACCGGCGCCACGGTCGACCCGGACCAGGGGGCGAAGCCGGGGCCGGCCACGGCCCACGACGTGCTGACCGCGATCGACTACACCCCGGCCGTCGCGGCGCTGCACCGGCAGCTCCGCGACCACGACCTGCCCGCGCAGACCGTGGCGACGGTCTCGCAGCACGTCACCCAGCAGTTGCTCAACGAACGGACCGCGCGCGGACGCAGCCGGTGGCTGCTCAACGGCGGGGACATGTCCGAGCAGCTGACGGCGCCGATCGGCACCGGCAAGGAGTTCCGGGGTTACGTGACCGTCGAACTCGTCGTGCGCCGGCTGCAACGCCTGGGCGAGACCGACGGTGTGTCGGTCCGCGACGACCTGGGCGCCGCGCAGGGGGATTCCGAGACCCGCTCCGGCTCCTACTCCTTCGGGTTCGCGCCCCGGGTCGTGCCGAGCGGGCTGACCGCGACCGCCGCCGGAAACGACCGGGGCGGGCTCGGGCCGAACGTCGGGATGGAGTGGGGCAAGTCGGTCTCGCAGGACGTCGGCGGTGGCGCGATGAACCACACGATCCTCGTCCGCTCGGCCGAGCACGCCCGGTACGCCGCCGACGTGTCGGTGAACGTCAAGGTGGACTCGAGCACCCACCGGATCCCGTGGTTCGACGCCCGGGTGATGGCCGAGTTCGGCGTCCCGACGACCGACGCCGAGGCGTTCGAGCGGCAGCACCACGGCAAGCCCCTGCCACCGGCCGCGGCGCAACCGCACTGGTACGGGGCCGTCGTGCCGACCGTGACGCCGACGGCACCGGTCACCGCCGAGGAGGCCACGAACCGGCTCGGCGCGCCCCGGCGCAACGCGCCACAGGTCCGCGCGCCGTTCCGGCCGGACCAGGCGGCCGACCGGGAGCCGCTGCTCATGGCGGCGCGGCAGGGCGACGGTCCGGGCACCACCAACCACCTGCCCGGCGGCGAGCGGGTCATGCCGCAGGTGCTCACCGCGCTGCGGGACACCGTCGGCCGGGTTCGCGAGCTGCGCAACCGGCTCGGAATGGACGACCTCACCCCGGGCACGGACTCGTGGGGCGAGGTGCGACGGCTCGCCTCCATCCGCTACGGGCTGCCGGCGTTGGAGGCCGACCCGGCGCGGGTGCGGGCGGGCATCTTCACCACCTTCGACATCGACGGCGAACGGTACAAGGTGCTGGTGACCGCGCACCCCCGGGAGTGGATCGGCAGCAGCACGTACCCGATGCCGGTCAACAACCGGGCCATGTCGACGGCGAAGGTGAGCGCCGGCGTCACCAACAAGCAGCGGCTGCACGGCGGTCTCTCGGCCAACGCCTCCTTCGGATACGACAAGAGCGTCCGGGGACAACTGGCGGGTCTGCACGTCGACGGGTCGTACGAGCGCAGCACCGAGCGCGGCCACTCGCGGACGCTGAAGAGCTACCGGCGTACGGAGACCACGAAGGACGTCGTCCAGCACGACTACAACCTGGTGTACGAGGTCACCGTCTGGCCGGACGACGGGGCGCCCACGAGGTGGCTGATCGACGGCCCGGACGTGCAGCAGCACGTGGTCGTACCGGTCGAACACCTGCCGGCCACGACCCCGACCGCCGCCGAGATCGCCGCGGTCGGGGTCACGGTCCAGACGCACGGGAACCGCCCACCGCCGCCGCTGCCCGGCGCGGTGCCGTTCGAGCGCGAGGGCGTCACCGGGGTGTACCCCCGGTTCGGGGAGCTGCACGAGCTTCCGGCCACGGTGGCCCGCCTCTACGGGCAGGCGCACGGCCTCGCCGCCGACTGGCACCTCGACCCGTCGAAGTGGCCCGTGGAGCTGTGGGACGCCGAACTCGCGGTCCCTACCAAGCTGAGCGCCAACCTGCCGGCCCTCACCAGTTCGGAGCAGCGCTGGACCATCCCGCTCGGCACCCGCGACGGCATGACCGTGGAGGCCGAGATCACCGCCTCGGTGCACGACGTGCCCCACCTCGGGACCAGCGAGGCGGTGGAGATCGAGCAGTACGCCCAGGCGGCGTCCCAGTTCGACGTCGCGGAGGAGACCGAGCAGGCGGTCTCGATCGGCGCTGGCGGTGGCGCGTACTACTCGGGCGGCCGTCGGACGGCCGACGACTCGGCGGCGTCGAACATCGGCGGTGGCTACGTCTCCGCACACGCCGCCACGGAGTCCGGTCGCTCCGCGTCCAGCGGATCCGGCAGCATCGACGTCACCCGCGCCACCTACAAGGGGCCGGTGCACAGCTACCGACCCGAGCTGGTCCGGTTCACGGTGACGGTCAAGGGTTGGCGTGGCTCCGACCCGGCGGCGGTGCAGCGCTGGGCGACGGTCGACGTCCACAACGGCATGGAGTTCCAGGTGCCGAACCGGATGGCGCACGAACTCGGGCTGCCCGGCACCGTCCCCCTCGCCGATTCGCCGGCCCCGCGGCGGGAGCTGGACCCCCAGCTCGGCCGGGCCGCGAGCCATGTCGAACGGCTGCAGACCGACGATCCGCCCCTGCAGCTGATCCTCGACACGCTGACCGAGCGGGGTGTCCTGCCGCCGGCGGACAGCGGGCCACCGCCGATGCTGCGCAAGGCGCTGACCAAGACGTTCTCGCTGGACGCGCTGGAGGTCGAGGCCTTCGAGCTGTTCGGCAGCGGCGTGCAGGAGTGGTTCGTGGTGCCCGGCACGCTGCTGGGCACGGGCTACCTCTTCGTCCGGGTCAGCGCGTCCCTCGGGACCGTCACCTCCGACCGGCCGCGACCGGAGGTGAACCTGACCCTGCGCGGTCAGGGGTTCGACTCCACGGAGGAGAGCGAGTCGTCGGGCTGGTCGGCCAAGGTCGGCTTCGTGGGTCGCGGACGCGGGGCCGGGGCCGCGGGCGTCGGTGGCGGCACGGGACGGGTCGACTACGACTGGTCCTCGTCGCGGGAGCACGGCGAGGAGCACGCCACCAAGGACATCTTCCGGTACGGCACCTCCGGGTCGCACGAGCTGACCAACCAGGTCCACTTCACCGTGGAGATGCGTTACACGCATCAGATGCCGTTGCAGCTGCAGGTGGTCGGGAACGCGGTCCGGTCGCTGCTGATGCCCCTGACGACCGGTTTCCCGACGCTGCGGGCGCTCATCGACCCGCAGCGCAACGCCTGGGAGATGGTCGATCCGCGGCCGCAGGCAGGATCGGTGCGCCGGCTGCTCCCCGCGTTCCTGACCGGGCCGGCCGACAACAACTCGCAGCGCTGGGAGCCGCTGCTCGCGGACGACGAGCCGATCAGCGCGCAGGCGTGGAGTGAGTCAGCGCCGCGCGGCGTGGGGCTCAACGACCTCGTCGCGGCCGACCCCACCTTCATCCCGATCGCCCTGCCGATCACCGAGCAGCTCGGCCGGGACCTGATCCGGGCGCTGGAGCCGGGCGGCTCGCAGACGCAGCTCTCCGCCAAGGTGGCGCCGACCAACCTGCTCGGTCAGCTCGTCTTCCGCCATCTGCTGGGGCTCACCGGGTTCGCCCTCGGGGACGTCCTCGTCGACCCGGGGCAGTTCATCGCGGAGACGAACCTGCGCCCGCGGATCCAGCAGCTGCTCGACCACCAGTACCGGGTGCCCGGCACCGACGTCCGGCTCGGCATCGTCCTGACCGACGTCGCGCAGCTGCTCGACGAGAACGGCATGCCGGTGAACCCCACCGAGAAGGCGCGCCGGTACACCCAGGAGGAGACCAAGCCCGTCGTGGAGAGCGGCTCCTCGCGCGGCTGGGACGCGGGAGTGACTGTCGACGCGGCGGCCGTGCCGGGCGGGAAGACCAGATCCGCCGGGGCCCGGCTCGGCGGCAAGGCGGGCAGCCACTCCGGGGAGAAGTTCACCGCCGAGCTGGCCGAGATCGCCGAGCGCAACACCGAGTACAAGGCCCCGCACACCTTCTACCAGTACGGGCTGACGCTGGTGGTGCACCTGGCGGACGGCCGGACGGTCACCGTGCCGTCGCCCGAGGGCCTGTACGGGCAGAGTCAACGCTCGCCCGAGGCCCTGCTGGGTCCGGACGACCCGCGCCGCGACGACCTCGTCGTGAACGGGCGCATGCTCACCGCCGCGCGTCTGCTCCAGGCCACGGACCGGGCCGTCGAGCAGGCCGGGCCGGACGCGGACGAGCTGACCGTGCTCGGCGCTCTCGCCGGACAGCTGTACCCGGCGGGGGTACGGCCGCTGCCCGACGCCGAACACCTGGTCACCGGGGAGCGGCCCGAGCCCGACGACTTCTCCACCGTCGAGCACTGGAGCCGCACCCCGTCCTGGGACGCGGTCTCCGAGGCGGTACGCAGGTCGGGGCCGGGCAGCACCGCGCTCGTCCTCGACACCGACGGCGACGGCAACGAGCGCGGTTTCGCCGTCTACCACACCGCGGACGGCCGGATCCTCTGGACGGACCCGCACGAGACCGGCGACGCGCGGCTGACCCCCGATCCCGACGGCGCCTCCGACGGTCGGATTCCCGTCGAGGGGGATCCGCGAAACGCCAGGGTCCTGCTCATCGACCCGTCGGGCGGGACGATCGAGAACCGTCGGCTCGTGCCGGAGGAGTTCACCCGCCGCCCGGCGCAGGAGCCACCGCCGGCCCCGGCCACGGACCTCGTACCGCCGGGGCCGCCGGCTCCGGCCACGGACGTCGTACCGCCCGGGCCGGCCACGCCGACGCCGGCCGACGTCGCGCCGTCGGAGTCCGACGCGCCCGCACCCGGCACCCTCCCGCCACCCGCGCCCGGCACCGTCGCCGACACCACCGCCTCCACGCCGGAGACCGTCGTTCCGCCGGAGCCCGGCACGTCCGCCCCGGAGAGCGGCACGTCACCCGAGTCCGACAGCGACTCGGTCACCCCGGGCACGATCCTTCCGGAGGACGCCGAGGGCGCGCGTCGGCGCGATCAGGACCGGGCAGCCCGGAGCCGGGCGTTCCTGGGGCCCCTGCCGCATCCGCTGTCACCGCCCCCGGAGCAGCGCTCGGCCGTCACCGTGCACCCGAGCCTCTCCCCGACGCCGCCCGCGACGGACGGGTCGACGCCGACGTCCGCTCCCGGCGATCGGCGCCCCCCACTGCCGCACCCGGCCCCGGCACAGCCCAGCCCACCGCCGCCCCCGACGGCGAGCGGGTCCACCACGGACGCCAGCACCGCCGCGCCGGACCCGCAGGCGGCGAGCGGGTCCACCACGGACGTCAGCACCGCCGCGCCGGACGCGGAGGCGGCGCCGAGCGGCCCGATCCTCTGGACCGATCCGGTGGAGCTGCACGAGGCCGGTCTCCTCGACATCGTCGCGGGGCCGGACGGATCGGTGCTCTCCGGAAGCGAGCTGGCACAGCACGTCCGGGAGGCGCGCAGCGCGCACGGGGAGGATCCGGCACCGGATCGCGGCGCCGCCGTGGCCACCAGGACCATCCGCTGGATCAGGGACCAGGCCCGGGCCGCCACGACGGACAGCGCCATGGCCGCGCTGCTCGGCACCGGGCCGGCCACGAATCCACGGCCGCTCACCGTCGAGGTCGAGCTCGGCCTCCAGCCCGTCCCCACCGGCGAGACCACGGCCGACCGCACCGCGCGTGAGGCGCGGGAGGCGGACCTCGTCGCGTGGCTGACGAGCCAGGTGAACCTGCAGCTCACCCTCGGCCTCACCCGATGGAGCCAACGTCAGAGCGACGCGCCGGCCATCCCGCGTACGCGGGTGCGCTTCTCCGTGGTGCGGGAAGCCGCGGCCACGAACGGAGCCCCCGCCGTGGACCGCGTCCGCCTCCGCGCCGTCGAGCAGGTGCCGGCGACCGCCAAACCCCGGACGTCCCGCGGTCAGCGGGCGCTCATCGGCGGCGGCCGGACGATCGAGGTGCGGCGAGACCCGTCCACCGGGCAGCCCGCCGAGGAGGCCGGCGCGGCGATCGACGCGTTGGCAGTGGAGGTCGCGGCCGCGGCGGTGGGACGACACCGGTTCGCCGGGTCCGTGGAGCCGATCGGGGCGGCCCCGCAGCTACCCGCGCCGCAGGTGCGCCTGGTCGGGCGGTACGACGAGCTCGACGGGCACCCCGACGACGGGGTGGGTGGCGCTCTCACCGTGTACCAGCGGTTCCAGCGGAGCCTGGAGGCCGAGGTGAACCGGCGGATCGCCGAGCTGACCGGCGAGCAGGCCACGGCAGCGCAGGTCAGCGAGGTCGTCTCCAGGATCGGGTACAGCTACGGCGCCCGCCCGGTCGCCGGTGCGGAGCCGGGTCAGCGGCACCCGCAGCCGGTGGATGTCGAGTACACCCTCCCCCCGGCCCCGCCACCGGTGGACGACCAGCAGCGTCCGCGGATGGAGTACCTGAGCAGTTGGCGGCTGAGCCCGGCATCGACCGCCGGTCCCGGTTGGTGGCGCGCCGACTCCGCCGTCCCCGACGTCGACCAGATCCTGGCGGAGCTGCCGGAGTCGGCGTTCCGGCTGGTCAACGCCGAGTCGGCGGAAGCGGGTGAATCCCGTGGCAACCCGGAGCTGCTCGACTACTACCGCGCCGACGTCCGGTACGACGTGGCCCGCGTCGCCGTCGAAGAGACCGGGCCGTCGGGTGGACCGGCGACGTCACAGCCCGTCCGGATCTTCCGTACCCGGATCCATCTCGTTCCGCAGGAGGGCGTCGCCGACGCGGACGTCGAGTCGTTCATGGCGCATGCCCGCGCCGCGATCGCCCAGGAGATCAACGGCCGCTTCCGGTTCCCCGACGGCGACCAGTTCCACCTGGTCGTGGAGTTCACCGACACGGCGGACGCCGCGCACCACGTGATCCGGGTGCCGAAGACCGGCTCGATGACCTCCGGCGTCTGGCCGGTGACCGTCCTACGACCTGCCGAAGCGGACCCGGAGGTGGCCCCGCCCGACCCGCAGGAAGACACGCAGCGCATCCGGGACTCCGTCCTGCACGAAGTGATGCACCTGCTGGGCCTGCCGGACGAGTACCTGGCGGCCGGGGCCGCGGAGGGCGTGCACAGCACCGCCTCGGTCTTCCGGAACGCGTACCGCGATCCGCCGACCTGGCGCAGCCCCCGCCGACCCGACCTGCCGTCGGCGTTGATGCAGGACGTCAGCCGGGCCGGCGGGCCGGACATCATCGCGGCCCGCTACCTCTGGGAGCTGGCGTACATCCAGGAGAGCAGCACGGTCGCCCCGCTCACCACCGTGCGCAGAAGCGACGAGACCGTCGAGGTCGTCGCCGCGCCCGTCGACACCTGGTCGGACGGGGCACTGCACTCGGCGTTGGTCGACCGGATGCCCGACGAGCACTCCGCCGACACCAACGCGCGGATGGCGCAGAACCTGCGCTACGAACGCGACGCGACCGACGCCGTCCTGAGCCGGCCCGGGGAGTGGGTCTGGGGCCGCAACTTCGTCATGCTGCCCGCCACGGCGGCCGCGCGGATCGTCGACGGCGAGCGCTTCCTGCTGCGAGCCGAGAGCACCGAGTTCGACGAGGTCCCGCCCGGCTACGAGGTCGCCATCGTCGACTCGTACAGCTGGATGGTCGGGGACTCCGACGCGGAGCTGCGGTTCGTCGTACCCTCCCGGCTTCCGATCACCTTCGTCGAGCGTCCGGCAGACGGCTGGAGCCACTTCGTGCAGTCCGACCAGCTCACGGCGGCGGAGCCGGACGACGCCGCGCTCACCGGGGAGAACGACCCGGCCGAGTTCGCTCCGCCCGCGCCGGACGACCCGGACGCGATCCCGGACTTCGACGGGTCGGGGCTGGTGGTGGACCTGTCGGACCTGGTGCTGGAGGCGTCCGACTCCCCCGACCCGGCGTCCCACCGCCCGCCCCTACCGCCGCGCCCCGAGGCGGCCCGGGACAGCTCGACGTCGACGCCGGAGGTCGGCCGAACCGACCGGGAGCAACCGACCGAGCTCGCGAACGACCTGCGTACGCTGCTCAAGGCGGTGAACAACCCGTTCCGGCTGCCCTTCGCGCACCGGCGCGCCGTCGACGGGCCGCACGACGTGCTCAGCGCGAGCCTCGACCGGCTCACCGCCGAGCCGCTGGACCCGGCGTGGCGGGAGCAGCTGCCGGCGGTCCGGCAACAGCTGGACGTCCTCGCCCAGACCCTGCGGTCGGCCGCGACGACCGATCCCGACCTGCGGACCGGAATTCCGGAGCTGGACGTGCTCGTCGGCGATCTCGTGCGACGGATCGACGAGATCGCGCCGGAGCCGGCCCTCATCGACCTCGGCGACCCCGACAGCGCCAAGGAGAGCGGGGTGGACCCGGACGCGGGTCGGACCGGTCGCAGTGCGGGGCCCGCAACGGGCGGTGGTAGAGGTCCCGGCGGTGGACCGGCCCGGGTGATCCCGTCCCGGTTCGCCGACGACGCGGCGGCGCGGGCCGCGTACCCCTGGCTGGCGCTGGTCAATCCGAGCAGGTCGGACACGAACTGCGTGCTCACCGTGATCGTCTCGGACATGAACGCAGCCGAGGGCCGGAACTCCAGCTGGCAGGCGCCGCCGGAGCTCGCCCAGCCGGAGGAGCACCTGCTGAACTACCAGCGGCAGCGGTTGGGGTTGCCGGACGATGCCGCGCCGCCGGTGTACCGGACGGAGGTCGGGGCGGTCCGGGCAGCGATGGCGGCCGCGCCGCCCGGGACGCGGGGGGTGCTGCTCGTCCGGGATCCGGTGACGGCCGCCGGTCTGGGCGGCACGTCGCACGCGTTCAACGTGCTGCGGGACGAGACCGGTGTGGTCTTCCTCGACGGGCAGCACGGCGGGTTGGCCCGGATGCCCGCGTACGTCGGTGAGCTGTTGTTCCTCCCGCTGAGCGGGGACGTCGCCCGGCCGGAGGGCGCGGCGACGGTCGACCCGGCCGAGTTGAGCGGCACGGCCGGCACCCTCGGCAACGGCGAGAACCGCGACGACGCGCAGCGCCACGACACCGGTGGTGACGGCCGCACGCCGTCCGGTCCGGTCCCCGGCAGTTCCGGCTCCGGGCCGGGAACGCGGCGCGGCACGTCCGGGTCGCTGCGCCCGACCCTGCCGCCGCTGGTCGTGCCGCCGGTCCCGGTACGCGCCGGGAGCCTGCTGCCGCCGGTGGACGGGCCGGCGGCAGCCCTGCTGAACGAGCTGTACGCCTGGGAACAGCCGCCGCCCCCGCCGCACCCCACCGACCGGGTGCTCGGACCGGACCTGCTGGGCCTGCTGGAACCCGCGCCGATGCCGGACTTCCTGGCCGACGGCTTCTCCTACGACCAGCTGTACACCGACCAGCTCTACGCGTTCTTCGACTTCCTCGACATGACGCAGCCCGACCGGGTGGCGGGCTACCAGGTCCGGCCCGAGGACCTGCCCGCCTACCCCGAGACGGTCTGGCAGGACGTACGGGCGCCGAACCCGCAGGAGGGCACCCCGGACCGGCGGCGGTGGGCCCCGAACACCTCGCGGCTGCCCGAGGAGCTACGCAGGCTGCCGGACGTCATCGAGCTGCCCCTGATGGGGCACGCCATCTGGTTCGGCGGCCCGCTGACCGGCACCGCCGCGACCGACGACTTCCGGCGCAACATCGAGGCCTTCGCCCGCCGGACCGGCCGGGCGGGGTTCCGGACCAACCTCTTCACCGACGTCACCCGGGCCGAGTTCCTCGCGGCCGCCCGGATGCCGGAGTTCCGCAGCGTCGAGGAGACGGAGAACGATCGCCTCGACGCCGTCCGGGACATGCTGGTGTGGGCGCAACGGCACAACATCCGCCTCATCAACGTGCACGAGGTCTTCCACGCCGAACTCGGCCTGCCGATCCAGCGTTTCCTGCTGGCCGAGCTGAACAAGCAGCACGGTCGCGGCTACGCGGCGGCGGCCGACATCGTCAAGGTGCTGCTGCCGGTCCTCTTCGGAGGATGGCCGACCGACGGCGACAACTCGCTGTCGCGGGCGGTGCTCCACTTCGACGACGGGACGAGCACCCCGGCCTGGCTGGACGAGGTGATGACCCTCTTCCAGGAGGACGGGTACGCCGTACACGCCCAGCCGGATCGCCAGCTCGTGGGCAACTCGTCGCTCTTCTCCTCCCGCGGCCACCCCTTCTTCCGGCGCTACCTGGAGCGTCTGGAGGAGAACTACGGCAAGACCCAACGCACGCTGCTGCCGGTCCCGGACGACGAACGGCGCGAGGCGGCGGAGACGTGGGTGCGCCAACCGGCGTTGCGACCCCGCCGGCACTCGGTGATGAGCCGTACCGGCCCGGACAACCTGGCACGGTTGAGTCAGGACGTCGGCCACCGCAGGCCCTTCCCGGACCTGCCGCACCTGCGTCAGCTCCGAATGGGCGCGGCGAACAGCTGGATGTCCCGTCGCCCGTTCGATCCGCAGCGGGCGTACCTGCCGGACGAGGTGCCGGAGGTGCTGGCCCGGGTCACCGCCACACTCGTCCGCGGTCTGCACAACCGGGAGGGCGACCTGCACCTGACGGGTGTGGCGCCGGTGGTGAACGGTCTGCCCGACCCGGCCGCCGCCTGGGAGGCGGTGGTCGAGTACATCCTCGAGACCCCCGAGCTGGCCGATCGGGTCCGTACGGTCACCGACCGGACCCTGGTGCCACCGGAGCAGGCCGACGGGCCCGTCGACGTCGACGTGCTCGACCTGCCGCCGGTCGTCCGGCAACGGTTGGGCCTGGTCGAGGAGCCCGGTCAGGATCCGCCCGGCAGCTGGCGTCTGGCGGAGCTGTCCCGACCCGTGACGGTCGCGCCGCGGCGGACCGGCAACACGCCGCTGACCGCACTCGGCTCGGCCACCACCCCGCGCCGGCCGCGCTTCCTCGACAGCCCGCCGATCACCCCGGAGACGCCGCGCCGGTCCGGCCGCCCGGCGGGACTCGCGCCGCCCTCGCCGGCGTCGCCGCTGCTGCCGCGCTCACCGCGGTCGCCGCGCTGGCTCGCAGCGCCGGACTCCGGTGCGACGCCGTCGCCGGACGGGTTCGCCCGGCGGGACTTCGCCGATCAGTTGGTGACCGACCTCAGCGCGCTGAGCCTCGGGGAGTCCCGCGATCGGCGGCAGCACCTGGAGGCGGTGCAGGACGCGACGCGGTGGTGGGGCGAGACGGCCTCGGAGGGCCGGCTCGACGGCCTCTTCGCCGCAGTGCGCAACATCGAGGCGCTGCTCGGGCTGGGCGCCTCCGACGACAGGCCGCCGCTGCTGTCGCCGGAGGAGACCGCGACCGTCCTGGTCGGCGTGCACACCGCGGCGGACGGGGACCTCGCGGCGACGTCGGCGCGCCGGCGCGACCGCGTCGGCATGGCGGCCGACCAGCTCACCGTGCTCCTGGACCGGCTGAGCGACCTGCGTACACCCGCCCCCGAGGTCGCGCACCACCTGCTTCAGGCGCAACGTCACGCGGCCGACCTCCGGTCCACCCTGCACACCGCCGCCGACGCGCCCGGCGCCGTCCTGCCGGCGTCGCCGGGCGCGGACAGTCCACGCGGCGCGGCCCACGGACTGCTCGACCCGCCGACGCGCCGCTACCCCGGCATGACCCCGGACGGGCCGGAGGTCGCCGCCGACCCGTCCGCCGAGGTGTCGCAGGCGGTGCGGACGGCGGTGACCGCCCTGCCGGAGTGGGACGGCACCAGCGCCGACTGCGCGCCCCGGGTACGGGGCCTGCTCACCGCGTTGGGCGCCCGCAACCGCGAGCGGGACGACCAGTCGGGGCAGCGGGACGTCGACACGATCGCCGGCCAGCTCGGCGGCCGGTTCCGCGACTCGGACCTGGAGCGGCTGGCGGAGCTGCGCCCGGGCGCGGTGACGGCGGTCTGGGTGTCGATCCCGAACGACCTGATGCACGTCGTGCTGGTCGAACGGCTCGACGAAGACCGGCTCGTACAGGTCGAGACGCAGCCACGGCAGGGGAACACCTTCACCGCCTTCCGCCTCGACGACCGGTTGTCGGGCCGGGAGCCGCTTCCGGCGGTGTTCGGCGGCACGGTGCAGCTGGTCCTCGACGAGAACGGTGAACTGGGTCAGATCCGGCCCGCGAGCACCGGCTCGACCGCCGAGGATCCGGCGTCCACGGCCACTTCGGACGACTTCCCGGGCCCGCCGCAGAGCGCCCTGACCACCGAACAGCTGCACCCGAAGCCCGGCTGGACCCGGGAGCTGGCGAACGGCGTACGGCTGCTCCCGCCACCGCCGGAGGGCGCGGTCACCGCGGCCGACCTGGAGGCGGCCGCAGCACGCCTCACCGCCCCGCCGGGCGCGACCGTGGTGGCGGCCGTGCTGCCCTCCCTCGACATGGACCCGCCGCATCTCGCGACGACCGGTCAGACGGGCCTGGTCGAGGTCTCCGAGCTGCTCGACGACCTGCTTCCGTCCAGCACGGACCAGGTCCTCCTGCTCTACCTGCACGACGCCGACCTGAACCGGTCGGCGACGGCGGCGCGCGACCTCCAGGCGGTGATCGACGACCGACGTCGCCGGGGCGAGTCGGTTCCGGCCGCGGTCCTGGTGTCGGCGCCCGCCGCGCCGTCGGTCTGGGACTGGGTCGGGTGGCGGTCCGGGCCGCGGTGGATCCTGCACGGGTCGCTCTACAGGGACCTGCCCACGGCGCTGACCATGGCCCGGTCGACCACACCTCCGCCGATCGACCTGCACGCCGAGGTCCGTGCCCGGCTGCGGGGCGAGCCCAACCGGTACGGCTACACCGACGCGTCGCTGGCCGCCCGGCTCGCCGCCGAGCAGGGGTTGGACGACGGCGAGTACCCGGTGCTGCCGACCTACTCGGCCACGATCCCGCCGGCCGCGCCCGACCGTGGGCCGTTCGGGTCCCGGGTACGCGTGCCGATCGGCGACGCGGAGCACCCCGCGGACCGGCTCCAGCGGGTCCGCGACTGGCTGCGGCTGGGCGTGCTGCGGCCGGTGCCGGGGCCGGGCGAGCGGACCGTCGAGGTGCAGCTGCCCGACGGGTTGCACGGCGGAACGGTCACCCTGCCCCGCTCCGGCCGCGACCCGGAGCAGCACCTGGTGGTCCTGGCGCCGAAGTTCCTGACCGTGCCGGACGCGGAGGGTCAGCCGGTCCGGCACGAGCTGGACCTCTGGGTGAACGAGCACGCCGACGGCCAGCTGGTGGCGACGGAGGCGCACGCCGCCGTCCGGGCTCTGCTGCTCGACAGCATCCCGCCGGACTCGCTCGGCCGCGTCCGCGTCGAGACCGGGCTGCTCAACGACCAGACGGTCGACGGTCACCCACCCGGGACGCTGCTGCGGTCGACGGCCGACGGTGAATGGATCACCGCCGAGCAGTACGTGCAGTCGATGCTGCCGCCGACCGGCGACGGTCAGGACCGGCCGATCGTGGTGCTGCCCTATCCACCGGGTGACATCGCCTGGCCGGAGACCCCGTTCCACCAGGCGCTGGAGCAGCACGCCATCGTGGTCTCCCAGCGTCGCGAGCAGCGCAGGGTCGAGGGGCGCGAGACCGACCAGCACTGGGCCGCCCGGCAGGGCGGCAACGCGGTCTGGACCAACCGTGAGCAGCGCGGCGTCGCCCAGATCCGCCGGTCGAGCCTGGCCACGCTGCTCACCGACCTGACCGGTGGCCGGCGACCGGGCGGCCGGGCGTACTCGGGCGAGGCGGCGGTCCACGCGCTCGCCCAGGCGGAGACGCCGGTGGCGGCCGAGGTGTTGACCGCGGCCCGCCGGGCCTTCGACACCGCCCCGGTGCCGGTGACCGACCAGCCCCGCTGGCTGCCCCTGCCGGCGACCCTGGGGCAGGCCGGCGCGCGGACGGCCGAGGGCTGGCTGCGCCACCAGGAGCTGGCCGTCCTGCACCCCGACGAGCGGTACGTCCAGACCCGGATCGCGGTGCCCGGCCGCTACGTGCGGGACGTGTCGGTCGAGTTCGCCAACGGTCAGCGGCGCAGCTACCAGCTGGTCGACCTGGCCGCGGTCGTGGCCGACCGGCCGCGGGTCCGCGCGTACGCCAACGGGAACCTGCGGTTGGAGACCGCCGGCGCCGGCCGGCAGAACCCCCCGACGCCGGCCCCACCCGGCTACGTCGACCCGCCGGCCTACGAACCACCACCGGCCGGCACACCGCAGGCCGGCCGGCCGGCCGAATCGCCGGCCCGCTCGCAGGTGGCGCCGACGCCCGGCGGCGACCGTGACCGGCAGGCCCGGGAGCGGGAGACGCTGGGGTCGCTGCCGCACCCGCTCCCCGGCGCGCCGGCACAGTCCCCACCGGACGGTGACGTGCTCACGGAGCTGGCCGCACCGCCTCCGCCCCTGACCCGGCAGCTCCGGCCGTTCGGGTCCCGGCCGGCCTCCTCCGTCAACACCCTGCGTACGGCCGGACTCGCGCGCATCGTCGAGCCGACCGACGCGACCGCGCCCCTCTTCGGCGAGGCGCTCCGCGACAAGCTGGACGAGCTGCCGCCGGACGACCCGGCGGCGGACCTGCCGTCGGACGGGGCGCCCACGCAGAAGACGGTGGACTGGATCCGGGCCCGGGCCGAGGTCGCCACGAGCGACGCCGCGCTGAACCGGCTCTGGCCCGGCGGGCCGAAGGCCGACGAGCGGCTCGCCTTCGACCTGACCATCGCCGCCCACGGCGATCCCGCCACGCTCGAAACGCTCGGGGAGTGGCTCACCGCCGTGCTCAACCGGGAGGCGAACCTGCGCCTCGTTCGCTGGGCGCAGCGCAACGGCCACGCCACGGTGCCGCAGGCCCGGGTCTCGTTCACCCTCCAGCCGCCGGCGAACTGGTCGAAGCAGTCGGACTGGGTCAAGCTCGCGTACCGCAGGGAAGCGGTGGCGCCTCCGAAGCCGCGCACGCTCACCGGCCAGCGGGAGAGCCTCGTCCGCGCCCGGCAACTGGACCTGCCGTGGCCGCCACCGGGCGGGGCGGAGAGCGTCCGCGCGGTCGCGCGGGAGATCGCGGCCGAGGTCGCGCCGCTCGCCGTGACGGCCGACCGGAGCGCGGCCCGGCCACCCCGCATCGAGCTGTTGGGGCAGTACGACGAGAGCCTCGGCAACGAGGACGCGGCCCGCGCCGCGCGCGACGAGGTCCGGCAGGCCTTCGTCGTGGAGCTGCACGACGCGGTCCGGCAGGCGCTCACGAACGACGCCGCCGATCGAGCCGCGATGGCGGCGGTCAACCGGCTCCACGACGCACGGGACGCCGATGATCCGCCGCCGGACGCCGACGAGATCGCCGCCGCGGCGGCGGCCGGACGGGCGGGGCACACGCCGCCGACGAGCGAGTCCGTCACCCGGATCGTGGAGCGGGTCGTTGCCACCGGCATGCGCGCGGCACCGCAGGGCACGACCGCGCCGGGCTCGACGCCGCAGCCCTCGCCCGTGGTGATCAAGTTCGTGCCGCCCGGGCTGCCACCGGCGATCTACGATCCGGCCGACCCGGTTCCGGACCTGCTGAGCGCCTGGAACACGAGCAGCGCCCTGGTCGGGGAGGACGGCTGGTGGCGCGCCGGCTCGCCGGCGGCCGGGCTGGACGCGGTCGTCTCGGCGCTGCCCCGCGAATCGTTCCGTACGGTCGACACCGAGGTCAGGGACGTCACCGACCCGATTCGCGGGGACGGCATGCTGAGCTGGTCCGGCTCCACGGTGCGCTACGACGCGGCCCGCGTCCTGGTCGAGCAGCACGACCCGGACGGTGCCCTCCTGTCGTCGACTCCGGTGCGCGTCCTGCGGCTGCGCCTGCACCTGAAGCCGCAGAGCGGGGTGTCCTGGTCGGACGTGACGAAGTTGCAGCGGCACGCGGAGCAGGCGGTCCGCCGGCTGAACGAGCGGCTGAACCTGCCCGGCGGTGACCAGCTCCACGTGCAGGTGGTGTTCACCGCCGAGGACTGGGCCCACCACGTCATCGCCGTGCCGAAATCGCTGCCGGGCTCCGCGAACGCCGACTCGGGCAACTGGCCGGTCAGCCTGCTGGCCGGCGACGAACCGGCCGCCACGGAGAAGCTCGTGCAGGACGTGCTGCTGCACGAGATGCTGCACCTGCTGGGCCTGTACGACGAGTACCCGTCCCTCCCCGGCACCGGGCCGGAGCAGCGGCGGATCTTCGGGGTGCCGAGGCGCAGCGCGGCAGCGCACCCCTCGGCCACGACGTACCAGGATTCGGCGGTGGAGCGGGCGCCGGCGCGTACCGACAGCCCGGCCCTCATGGGGTATCTCCCGAACAGTCGGTCCGAGCTGATCGCGGTGCGCTACCTGACGCGGATCTGGCAGACGCAGGAGAACCAGGTGGTGCCGCCGGTGACGACGGTTCGTCGCGTGGGCGCCCACGTCACCTCGGTCGTCGCGCCGGGAGCGAAGGTGGCGAACATCGGCGCGCCGTGGCCCGCCAGCTCGCAGATCTGGGGGCCGGAGGCGTCGGGGGCGGCGATGGCGTCGACACCGCCACCGGCGCCGGTGCTGGCCGAGCCGCCCGCCTCGATCCCCGACACCCCGAACGTTCCGCCCGACAGCCGCTCCACCGTGCCCGAGAGACGCACCACGGTACGGTTCGACACCCCGATCGACAGCCGATCCGCCACCACGTCGGAGACCTCCGCCCGGGAGGGCGACGTCCGGCGTACCGGTGCGGCCGACCCGCCCGCGCCGCGACGGCGACGGGTCCTCCGTAAACCGAATCCGCGACCGGCGGCGAACCCGCGCGCCGCCGGCCCCCGGCACGTGCCGGACCGGCGCGCCCACACCCCCGCGCTGACCTCCCTGGAGCCCACCCGGCGCACCCGCACCGACCCGGGCCAGGTGACGCCGCTCAGCGCGACGACGAGCCAGCCGTGGCAGGTGCGGCAGCGGTTGGCGACCATGTCCGCGGCGGACCTGCGCACGTACCGGCGGTGGGCGGACGAGGTGATCGCGGAGCGGCAGCGGCAACCGGGCGTCCCCGCCACCGTCGGCACGCTCGCCCCCGTGCGGCGCACCGAACTCGTCGACCGCGTGGTGGACCTGCTGCGCACGAACGACCACCTGGAGCGGCACGAGACCGAGCGCCTGGCGGGCGACCTCATCGACCGGTTCCTGCGGGAGGGTCCCGCGCCGCTGCCCGCACCACCGTTCCGGCGCGACCTCGACAGCACGTTCGTCTTCGATCCGGGCACGATCGAACTCTCCTGGGCGAACCGGGCCGAGCTGGACGCCTACGTCCGCTCGATCGCGGCCGAGTCGGCCCGCCGGGCCGACGAGGGACTGCCGCCGCTGCGCCTGCACGTGGAGGTCGGGCCCGGCCAGAGCAGCCGGCTCGTCGACCGGCTCGTCGAGCAGGTGCTGCCCGCGCTTCCCGGCTCGGACGGGACCCGCCGGGGACCGGGCCGGCGGATCGCCGACTCCCGCGCGGCCGGGCTCACCGCGACCCTCCAGGAGCTGCTGGCCCGGCACGCCGGGCCGGGAAGCGAGGTGGCGCTCACCAGCCGCGTGGTGACCACGCCGCTGCCCGGCGCGGGCCCGTTCGGTCGCGGTCCTGGCCGGGACTGGGCACGGATCTGGGTCGGCGTGCCGGCGGGCGAACCCGGTCGCCTCGGCGGCGCCGGCGCGCCCGCCCGGGACGGGCTGGGCGACCAGCGCTGGGATCCGTGGACCCCGGAGGAGACGGTCGCGTCGGAACCCTCCCGGGCCCGCACGGACGGGCCACCGTCGGGTGGACGCCGTCGCGGCCGCCGCGCGCGGCAGGTCACCGCGCGCGGCACCACTGGATCGCGCGGCGGCGCGCCGCGCACGCCCCGGCCGGCGGCGCGTCCGACCGTGACCGACTCCCCGCGCCAGGGCGGCTCCGTGCAGCCACCGGCGGACGCAACCCGCTCCGCGGCGTCGACGTTGCCGGCCGCCAGCACGCTCGCCCCCGCCGACGCCGACGGCGCCCTGAACGCCTACCAGGCGTTCCGAACGAACGCGCTGCCCGCTCTGACCGGCCCCGTCGCGGAACCGCCGGTGGCGGACGCCCTCGCCTGGTCCACCCGGCCGGGGGCGCTCGCCCGCCCCACCGCGGACGTCCTCGACAACTTCGGGCTGCGCGCGGTGGTGTCCCAGGAGAACAGCATCTTCGCCGCGATCGCCGCCACCCTCACCCACTACCAGCTGCCCGGCGGTGACCTGCTCACCCGCCAGCCTCCCGACGCGTGGCCGACCACCATCGCCGGAATGATCCTGGCGGAGCTGCGGGGCGACGAGACGCCGGGCCCCCGGATCGGCCTCGACCACACCGACGAGGCGACCGTCCGCGAGGTGACCACCTGGATCGGCAACGGCCTGCCGTCGGACCAGGTGCCGGCGGCGATCCTCACCGCGCTGCACCTCGACGACGGCGCGGAGGGGAAGCTCCAGGCGATGCTCACGCTCACCGCCAACCTGATCGAGCGCCCGATCGCCATGGTCTTCCCCAACGGGGAGACCATCCTCACCGGCCCCACCGACCAGGGGCGGGGAGCCGTGCTTCTGGTCGCCACCGACGACGGCGAGCTGCTGGCCACCGCCCCCCGCAGCGGTGCGCCGGCGCTGCTGCGGGCCGACGCCGAGCAGGTCCTGGTCACGCAGGATTCCGGCGCGGCGGGGCATCTGCCCAGCGACGTCGCCTCCTTCGGCGTCCTGCACCTGTTCCTCCAGAGCGTGCTCGGCGACGGCGCCGAGGTGCCCCTGCCGGCGCCCGACACGGCCGCCGCATCCCTTCCGGAGGCGCTGGCCGGGACCGCGCCGGCGACCGGCAGCACCCTCGCCGACCTGCTGAGCCGGACCCGGGCCGCCGCTGCCGCGTCCACGCCGCCCCCCGCGCCGGACCCGGCGAGCTGGGCGGTGCTGCCGCGGGATTCGACGACGGTGAACCGGCTCACCGACTTCCAGGCCGCCCGGCTGGCCGAGGCCGGCGCCGGCGCGGTGTGGACCCCTCCCGGACCCGACGCGTTCTTCGAGGCGCTGCTGCAGGCCGCCGCGCACGGCCAGCCGGGGCTCGCCGGGCTCGCCGGCTGGACCGCGCCCGCGCTGCGTCACGCCCTCGCCACGCTGCTGCAGGCCGACCTGGCGGCCACCGGCGGCACCGCCGCTCCCCTGCTGGGCCTCTCGCCGCAGGTCCTCGGGGCCCGGCGCGACAACGTTCTGCAGTGGATCAGGAGCCTCACCACGCCCGGCGCAGACCTGCCCGCGCACACGCCCCGGCGGATCGCGCAGGTGCTCGCGCAGGTGCTCGGGGTGCGGGTGGAGCTGGTCCACCCCGGCGGGGTCCAGGTCGTGCCGCGCAACAGCACGGCCGCCCTCGACCTGACCGACGCACCGGTGCTGCGTCTCGTGGTGACCGCGGACGGCCACGTGATGCCCACCGTGCCGGCGTCCGATCGGCATGACGCGATCCGCCGGCCCGCCGACGTCGAGGGCGACCCCGCGGACGCGGCGCCGAAGCCCGACGAGAACTCGCCGGAGGCCTCCGGCAGCGAGCCGGCGACGGTACGCGCGCCGAGGCCGGACTCGATCGTGCACACCATCGGCATTCCGCACCGGACCCTGCCCTACCTCGACGAGGTGGTCGACCGGATCGTGGCGGCCGTGCAGGCGCGCGGTGTGCAGGTGCCGGAGAACGACCGCACAGTGCTGGCCTCCCGCCTGCTCAGCAACTACCGGGAACTCGTCGGCGGCGGCCACCTCGTACAGATCGGCACGGTCGAGCTGCTGGTCCGGCTCGACCCGACCGACGCCGCGCTCGCGCCCGATCCCGGGTACGCGCAGCCGGCGCGGCCGGCGATCGACGACTGGGACGCCGAGGACGAGGGCTCGACCGGCACCAACGAGAAGGGCAAGGGTCGCGCCGACGCGATCGACCCGAAGAAGATCTACCACGCGAACCAGGCGACGACCGGCGGCTTCAACACGGGCGGAACCTCGCACACCAACTCCGGACAGGCGGGCGCGCTGCGCGCCGGCCTCGGATTCGGGGTCGGCGTCGGCATCGCGCCGGGTCTGCTGCAGGTGGTCCGGTTCGGCGTGAGCGTCGCCGGCACGGCCAACAAGGTCGACCGCAGCACGACCAACGTCAAGGACGCCGAGTCGGGCCGGGTGGAGGACAACCGGATCGACTCGACGCTGGTCTCGTACACCCCGAACTGGACGCTGCGGGTACGCGACGATGCCTCGCCGTCGGTGCCCTGGGCCCGCAGAGACACCGCGCCGGCCTGGGCGGACCTCCCACCGGAGTGGTCCAGCGCGGCCGAGCATCCGACCGGCCAGGAGCCGATGGAGGTCTGGATCCCCGACCACTACCTGGAGGACGGGAAGCCGCAGGTGGTCGCCGCGCCGCCCACCGACGACCGGCTGCGCGCGGAGTTCGAGGCTCGGCAACAGCGGATCCCGGACACCTACTCGGCCACCGGGCTCACCGGGCTACCCGAGCTCTACCACCAGATCGTGAACGGGCTGCGGGAGATGGGCCTGGAGCTCGCCGCGGACGGCCCGGAGCGCCGCGAGCTGCGGCAGACCCTGTGGAAGTTGGGCATCAACCTCGACGCGGCGATCAACGACCGGGAAGAGGGCTACCCGATCACGCTGCACGACAAGCACGGCAACGTCGTCGCCCAGCTGAACGTGCACACCAGCCGGGTGCCGGGCACGGCCCGCCGGCAGGGGGCCACCAGCGCCAAGTCGCACATCGAGCGGGTCAGCACCGCGATCATCGCGCACAGCGGAAACTCGGGTCTCGCCAACCAGAGCGAGCTGCGGGCCAGCGGCGAGCTGAATCTCGTACCCCTGCCGGGGCTGGTGCTCGGGCCGAACGTCGGCTTCGGCTGGAGCTGGACCAACCAGGACGCGATCAACGCCGGGCGAACCGGCATCTGGGTGCACGTCTCGCGGTACACCGGCCCGACCGCCGCCTACCAGGAGGACCTGCGGCACGACGTCGAGCTGAGCGCGTCGAGCCGGCCCGACGCCGAGCCGCGGCGCATCACCGGGGTGACCGGCACGGCGATGCTCCGCCTGCCGGTGGTGGAGGCGTTCACGCACCGGTATCCAGTCGACCTCACCTCGTTCCGTCAGCCGCTGCCACCCGGCACGTCGGCCGTCCCCTACGCGCCGGGGCTGATCGACGACGGCAGTACCCCGGCGAGCGAGCTGCACGACGCGATCCTGCCGCACCACGTGGCGCGGGGCCGGGGCATCGGCATGGGGCTGGCCAAGGTCGACGACCACGTCGCCGCCCAGCTGCGGCGGCAGATCCTGGCCGAGCTGCGCCGCACCGGGTACGTTCCACACCGCTCGCGGCATCCGTTCGCGAAGAACCCGAAGCTCGGCACGGACGTGCACATCGGCCGCAACAGCCGCTTTGCGAACCTCTCCGACGTCAACAAGTTCGTCTCCAGCAACGCCTTCTCCGCCTACTACGACCAGCTCCACCAGGACGGCTTCTCCTTCACCCTGCGTGGCGACCCGAAGGACGGGCGGCTGCGGCAGGCCCGGGTGACCCTGGAGGCGACCCAGGACCCCGCCGAGCTGGGCCGGCTCGGCGAGAACAACAACTCCGCCCACCTGCGGCGGCGGACCAACGAGTACCACCTCGTGAACCTGTCGATCGGTGGCAGCGCCGCCTCGTACTCGGCGAGCGGGTCGCGGACGTTCTCGGTCGGTCCCCGTTTCTCGGCCGGGGTGCGGCTGATGCAGACCTGGGGCATCGGGCTGGAGTACGCGTACACGAAGGGCGCGTCGCAGACCGCCGGGCGGGTGCTCAACGAGCCTCAGCTGCTGGAGTATCCGGGCGCCTCGAACGAGTACCGGCTGCCGAGCCGGTTCCGGGCCCGCGTCGAGTACGACCACTGGACCCGCCGGCGTGGGCCGGACGGGGCGGCCCGTCGGTTCCGCGGTGGCGGGCGCACCTGGAACAGCGGCACGGTCGACGGCGCGTCCACCGTGCACCTGATACCAGCGATCAACACGCAGCACCTCGAGACGGTGCCGACGGGCGAGCCCACCGACCCGAGCGTGATGGAGCAGGCGGTCGTCTACTACATCGACGCCACCGGTCTGCTCCAGGCGGCGCGCGACCTCCAGCCCACGCTGACCGGTCCCGGCCGGCCGGGCGACGAGGACGTGGCGAACTTCGTCAGCACGGTCTCGGTGCGGTCGTACCTGAAGGAGATCCTGCAGGACGAGTACGGGTCCGAGAACTTCTTCAAGTCCGGGTTCTTCGGCCACAAGCAGGGTGCGCTCGGGGTGCACGGCGCGCTCGGCCCCAGCGCCTTCGTCGGCGCCACGCCCGACAAGTTCGTCGCCGGTCTGATCAAGCTGTTCCTCTCCCAGACCTCCCACTCGCGCAGCAGTGGTCACGGGATCAAGGTCTCCGGTGACGACAAGCTCAAGGTCCCGTTGTCCGACGTCGACAACCTCTCCTCGATCGCGGGCCAGAGCTCCGCCTGGTTCAGGCTCGGCTGGAACAAGTCGAAGTCGATGTCGCGCACCGGTGGTAAGGAGATCCTGGAACTCAGCTTCCACCGGGCGTACGCCTTCGTGAGCACCGTCGACCTCACGGTCAGCGGCGTCCGCGAGTCGCACGGGAAGTTCCGGCCCACGGGGGTGGACCGGCCCGACGCGGAGCACGTGGGCGAGCGTCCGATGGTCTACCTGCTTCCGGAGCCCAACGCGCTCGAGGGGTTCGGTGACGGCCGCCTGCCTGTCGACCACGGGCAGGTGATGGACGCGCTGCGGCGCTGGAAGGACGGCAACGGGGATCCCGAGGAGCGGCTCGAACTCGACGCACGGGTGGTGCGTACCGTGCTGGACCGGTTGGACCGGGAGGCCGAGGGGCTGGCGGAGGACCCGAACCGGGACGAGCGGGCGGCGTTGCGGCTCCTGCTGGACGACCCCACCCACGACGCCCTCAGCAACCGGCTCCTCGAACTCGGGCTGACGAGCGCCGACGAGCTGAACATCCCCGACTACCTGGAGCCGGGCGGCCCGGTCACCCTGGGGCACAGCGGCATCGAATCGCTGAAGTTCCATCGGCCCGCCCCGGCGACCGACACGCCCACCCCGGCCGGCCCGTCCCGCCCGGCGACCACGCCCGTCCCGGCGGAGGCTGCGACCCCGGACCGGTCGACGATCCGCCCGATCGAGATCCTGCGCGAGGCCATCGAGACGGCGGCGCCCGGGCTGCTCGGCGCCCACCGTACGCAGTGGACGCCGAACAAGGCGGATCGGAGCGGTCTGGAGCTGTGGTACCGCCGCGTCGTCGGCGAGAAGGTGGTCATGGGGCAGCTCGTCGGCGGCCTCGACATGATCGACGGACTCTTCTCCGGCACCCGGTTGCAGCCGATGAGCGAAGACCTCCTGCAACTGCACGGCACCACCCTGCTCCTGGCCAACCGGGTCGGTCCGCTCCTCGCCGACGTGGTGGAGATCAAACTGAATCTGACGCTGAAGTCCCGCCCGGAGATCTTCGACTTCGTCAACAGGTTCGGCATCGAGAACTACAGCCACGCGCACAGCGGGCAGAGCGAGGGCCGGTCGAAGGGCATCTCGTACGGCTTCTCGCCGGCCAAGACCGAGTTCGGCGGCGCGGGGAACACCTCGAACACCAGCGGCGCCGTCGACGCCAACTTCTCCGGTGGCACCAGCTCCGGCGTGACCCAGTCGCACCAGAGCACCGAGGAGCAGACCGTCTACGACTGGGTCGCCCACTACCTCGCCCGCTCGGCTGTCTCCTTCGACGTCGAGGTCACCCGCCTCAACATGCCCAACCGGCCGGTGAACAACCTGCTCACCGACATCTACCGACACGTCACCGGGCATCACGAGCCGGTGCGGCGCGGCTTCGACGGCGAGCTGGTGCTGCGGCTGCCGCACAGCATCGTCGAGGCCCGCCGGCTGCCGCACTCCATCGACGAGGGGAACCTGAAGCCGCTCACGCGGCTGCCGGGCGACAAGTACATCGTCAGCGCCCGGCTCGACGACGCGCTCACCGTGGGGTGGGACCTGCTGGGCCGGATGTTCGGCACCGAGGCCAACGACGCCACCTTCCGCTCGTCGGTCACCCTGCCACCGCTGCTCTCGCCGAGCCACCTCAGCAACTTCCTGCACAAGGCGGTGGCGGGCGGACGCCACAAGCTCGCGGACGACATCTTCCTGCCCGGCCACTCCCGGACCCGGGCCAGCCTGTACCTGGTGGGCGACCTCTACCACCTCAAGGTGCTCTACCCCATCGAGGGCAGCGGCACCGGGCGGTACGCGAAGGACCAGGCCGGTACGAGCGTCAGCGCGAACCGGAGTCACCTGCGCGGGGCAGTGGTGGGCGGCGTCAACCAGAACCTGCCGCTGGGGGTGAACGACGCCGCCGCGCCGACCGACCCGGCGCACTCGCACAGCGGTGGACTGAACACCGAGCAGTCTCGGGTCGCACCGCGCGGAGACGGCATCGGGCAGACCGTCAACTACCGCTACGAGCAGCACCTCAAGCAGCAGGGGCGGCTCTACGCGGTCGAGATGCGGTTCAAGGGTCACCTCGAGGCGGAACGCGTCGAGGAGGGCGTCGAGTCCATCCCCAACGGCAGGTTCGTCAGCGACCCGATCGTCGGTCCGGTCTACGCCCAGCTCTTCGGCTACGAGGTGGTCGACCTGCTGGAGCAGTTGGAGGGCGCGGCGGAGCCGGGCCCGGCGACCGACCCGAGCAGGTGGCCCCGGCCCGACGCGCACACCCCGCGCCACAACCTCGACCAGCTCTTCAGCGGGGCGCTACGGCTCGGCGGGGACCACCTCACCGTCGCCGAGCAGGTCTCCCGCTACATCCGCGGCCACGCCCGCACCAACCAGGTCGTCCTCTCCGCCTCCGTCTCCCGGCAGGTCTACGAGCGGTACCTGGTCGTCGAGGAGTGGGCGATCGACCAGCTCACGTCGCACGATCCGGCGGCGGCAGAGCGGCTGCGGCAGCAGCGCGGCGAGGCCCGTTACCAGCTCATGTGGCAGATGGCCGGCATCGCGTCGCCGCCGCCGTCGCAGATCGAGGCGGTACGCACCCGCACCGCCGCCCTGATCGACCTGGTGCGGAAGTACGACGCCGCGCTCACTCCGCCCGACGGGTTCGCCCCCGAGACCTACGATCCGGTGCTCACCGCCCGGCTGATCGCGCACAACCTGCGTCGGTACGTGCACCTCACGGTGACCCTCAGCGACGGCAGCCGGGTCCGCCTGCGCATCGATCCCGCCGGGCACGTGGTACGGGAGGACGAACCGGAGCCGGCCTGACCGCCGGTCCGTCGCCGCCGGAACGGTCGGCGGGAGCGCCCCCACCTGGGGACGCTCCCGCCGATCTCGAACGCGCCGGGTCAGTCCCGGAACTTGAAGTACGCGCGGTGCTGGAAGCCGTTGTCGAGGGTCAGCACGAACTCACGGCAGCTGCCGGCCCACGCCTGGTCGGTCTTCCACGGGTAGTTGTACCGGCCCTTGCCGTCGACCGTCATCCGCGACCCGCCCGGGTTGCGGGCGGCGACCGGAAGGGGTCGCGGGGTGATCGCGCCGTCCGGCCCGACGGTCTGCAGGGTGTCGCAGTCGACGAGCCGTGAGTAGGGCGAGCCGCTCGCCAGGATGTCCAGGCCGCGCTTGCGGGGCAGCTGGAACTTCATCGGTACGGCGCTGCCGGCGGTCACGGTGTTCAGGGCCGGTTGCGCGGCCCGACCGATGAAGTCGGCCCGGCAGGACGGGTGGGTGTCGAACGCCTCGGAGTTGTCGTTGCGTCCGGTGGTGCCCTGTACGGCGCTGTAGCCGAGGCCGCGTCGGGCGAAGGACGCCCAGAGGGTGCAGGCGTTCTCCCCACCGGTGAGCACGGCGTCGGCGGCGATGATGGCGTTGCGGCCGGTCACGAAGCCGGGGCCGCAGCCCTGCAACTTCAGGCCGTCGACGACCAGCTGGAGGGCGAGGTTGTTGCCGCCGGTGCGCCACGACTCGTAGACGTTCGGGTTGAACCCGTGCCGGTCGACGAGATCCCAGGTCATGTCGTACAGCACGGCCGCCCAGCCGTGCCCGATGCCGTGCGGCGCGGCCAGCGAGGTGCCGTCCAGCCAACCGCCGGTCTTGATGCTGTCGTAGGTGAACGGCTGGATCTCCATGTTCCGCGAGTAGGGCCGCGGCCGGATGCCGGGGCCGACCCGGCTCTCCTGGAACAGGGCGTACTGGCCGTAGCCGCGGGCCTGCTCCGGGTCGTCGATGGCGGGGTTGAGCAGCGAGGCGATGGCGAGGAAGTCGCTCCAGCCCTCCCCCATCTGCTCCTCACCGGTCAGGCAGTTGATCGTCGGGCCGCCGGTCAGCCGGTTGGAGACGCCATGGCCGTACTCGTGGAAGATCGTCTCCGAGCGGAACGAGGCGTCCCGCATGGCGGGGCGGTCCAGGTTGCGCTGCACCCGGCCGGTGGCCGGCAGGCCGGCCTTGATGGCGGCCCCGTCGGCCTGGCTCACCATGACGGCGGGGATGCCGACCTCCGGGTCCATGGAGCCGTTCATGACGGCCGGTGCGCCGGCGACGTTGTTGACGACCACCACCGCGACCGCGCCCGCCGCCTCGGCGTTGACGACCTGGGCGTGGTAGTTGCAGGCGCTGCCCCGATCCAGCACGGCGATCGCGCCGGCGGGCAGGGTGTATGGCGTGCAGCCGTCACCGACCGCGTCGACGCCGTCGTCCACCTGCACCACCTGGCCGGCGAAGCCGGCGCTGGTGGGCGCGGGGGTGAACCGCGCGTACTCCGCCTCGTAGGTGCCGGCGGCGGGGCCCGCGTCGATCGTCACCGTGTTCGGCAGGCCGAACTGGTTGCCGGGCCAGAGGAACATCTGCATCCGCGGCCGGCCACCGTCCATGGCCGGGGTGGAGAAGTTGGCGTTGTTCTGGCCGGAGCCGTCGTGCGCCTCGCACTGCACGTCGTCGCCGCCGTTGCCGCCCCGCCCGTAGTTGTTGACCTGGAAGTTGCCGGACGCCTCGTCGAAGCCGTACCGGTAGGTCAGGTCGTGCACGACGTTGCACCAGTAGAACTGGTTCACCACGGCGGCGTCGTTGTACGTCTGCGGGTGCTCGTTCAGGTCGGCGGGGAAGTTGAAGGTGAGGCCGGCGCCGCCTTCGGCGGGGCTGCCCGGGTCGACCTGGTTGTTGGCGTCCTGATCGGTGTAGGCGTGCGCGTTGTTGCCCCGGGTGGTGGTGTGCTCGGCGCCCGGCGCGCCGTCGGTGTCGTGCCACCCGTACGGCGAGGCGGTCCCGTCGGCCGGGTTTCGCACGAGGCTCTGCGGGCCGTCGTTCGGATCCCCCTTGGGGAACTCGAAGACGCGGTAGCTGGATCCGTCGCGGACCGGGTTCGGCGGGGTGATCCGCCGGGTGTGGCCGTTCGTCGTGGCGATCGCCGGGGTCGGCGCCTCCCGGCGGCCCAGGGTGGCGGCGAGCTCGACGGGGGCGTCCTGGTGCGTCCAGTCGTCGGCGCCCAGCAGATCGCCGGTGGCGGCGTCGACTGTGGCGTTCCAGAGATGGACGTCGGTGGAGTCGTCGATCACCAGCTGCCAGGCGAGCCGGAGCCCCTTCTCGGTGGGCTGCCAGCCGAGCCGCGCCGGGATGGGCTGTTCGGAGATGCCGCTGCCGGAGACGACGGTGCGCTGTGCCGGGTCGGCGCTGCGGCTCATCACTCGTGGGGTGGCCGGTTCGGCCAGGTCGAGGGCGTCGGCGGCGGCCCGGACCGCCTCGACGGCGTCGAGGGGCGCGGCCGCGGGGGCCGGCTCGGTGAGCCCGGTGACCAGGGTGTCGCCGACGAAGACGACGCTGCCGTCGCGTGCGACGTTGACGGTCGCGGTGGCGCCGAAGATCTCCCGGCCCTGGTGACGCTGGGTCAGGTTGACGTGGGTCACGCCGTTGTGCCGGCTGGTGTAGCTGGACGCCACAGCGAGGTCGGTGAGGTCGGCGGCGAGTACGCCGTACTCGGCTGGGTGCGCCCGCAGGTACCGGAGGGCGATCTCGTTCGGCGCGCCCTCGTTCGGCCCGGTGAGGAAGGCCGGTGCGGCCGGGCCGGCCCCCTCCGGCTCGGCCCACGCGGGTCGGGCGACCAGTGGGGTCAGGGACGCGACTAGCGCCGTGGAGAGTAGCAACGCCGCATGGCGTCGCCCACGGGAGAGTTGTCGGGGCACCGATGCTCCCTTCGGGAGTTGGGGCCGGGTGGCCGTCGCACGAGGGCCGCAGCCCCGCGCCGCCAGCTCCCGCGGCGCCGAACCGGCGGTCACGTGCGGCGACCGTGCCGGCACGAAACGCATCGACGCTACGGTGCCGCCCCGCGCCGTTCATCCGACGAGTGGCGAAACATTCACACTCATCACTCCTACGGCTGTCGCGGCCGGAATCGCCCGGCCGCTCGCCGCCTCGCCGCTTCCGGCTGCCGCCCGCCGTCAACCGTCCACATAGGATGTCGCGCAGTCCGCGCTCGGGACGGCCCCTGGCGGCCACGTCCATGCCGGTCGCCATCCTTCACCTCGAACGAGGCGTCCGATGCCGTCCGAGCTGCGGCATCCCATCCCCGTACGCTTCTTCTCGGAGGCCTCGCATGGCCTGGTTCATCAACCAGTCACTCCTGATCATCCTGGCAGCCTTCCTGCTGGGGCTGCTCGTCGGTTGGCTCGCCTGGGGCAGCCGGAGGCCGGCGCCGCCCGCGACCGACACCGCCGCGGCCACGCCCCTGCCCATCGAGCCCGTCCGCACCGGTCCCGACGACCTGGAGCGGATCGAGGGCATCGGTCCGAAAATGGCGGCCGCCCTGCGCGCCGCCGGCATCCACACCTTCGGTCAGCTCGCCGAGGCCGACGACGACACCCGGCGCACGGCCATCGAGGCGGCCGGGCTCACCTTCGCACCCAGTCTCGTGACCTGGGGCCGCCAGGCCCGGCTGCTCGCCGACGGCGACGAAGCGGGATTCCGCGAACTCACCGAGCGGCTGGTGGCGGGCCGGGACGTCGAGACGGCGGCGCAGGCGCAGCCGGTGGGGCGGGCCCGATGACGAAGACTCCTGCTCCGAGGCGAGAGCGCCGGTTCAGCCCGCTGGTCGCGCTGATCGTGGCGATACTCGGTCTGGCCGTACTCGGCACGGCCCAGCAGCTGCCGAACCGGCACCGGATGGAGGCCGACCTGGCCCAGCGTTCCACTGTGGCGCTGCACGCGGCCGGCCTCTCCGACGTACGGGTCACCTTCACCGGACGTGACGGGAAGTTGAGGGCGGGCTCGGCCGCCGAGGCCGACCGGGCCCGCGGAGTCGTCCGCGCCCTGGCGGGCGTACGGGCCGTCGAGTCCGAGATCCCCGCGGCGCCGCTCCGCGTACCGCCCACCGTCTCGGTGGCCCTGGGTCACGGCGGCGCGTCCCTCCGTGGCACCGTGCCCACCGCGGAGTCCCGGACCGCGCTGGTCGACGCGGCGGTGGCCGCCTACGGCGCCGGGGCCGTCGACGACGACCTCACGGTCGACCCGGAGGTGGGCGACGGGGCGCTCGCCGGCCTTCCGGAGGTGCTCCGCGCGTTCGGCGGCGACGGTCCCGACGCCCGGGTGGAGCTGCACCGCGGAACGCTCACCCTGACCGGAACCGCCCCCTCCGAGCTGTACCGGGAAGCGGTGCTCAGCGCCGCCCGGCGGACCGGGGCGGTGGTCGACGACCGGATCGAGGTCCCGGACGTACGACGGCGGTTGGGTGAGCTGCCCCGGCTCACGTTCGACAGCGGCGGCGACTCGCTCACCTCGGCCTCCCGAAGGAGCCTGGTCACGGTGGCCCGGATCCTGAAGGCCAATCCGAGCGCGCGGATCCGGATCGAGGGCCACACCGACTCCACCGGCTCGGCCGAGTCGAACCTCGTCCTCAGCCGTGCCCGCGCTCAGGCGGTGCACGACTTCCTGGCCGGGCACGGCGTGGCCGGCGACCGGCTGAGCGCCGAAGGGTACGGCGAGACCCGTCCCGAGGTCGCCGAGACCAGCGCGGGCGGGCTGGCGCAGAACCGGCGGGTCGAACTGGTCGTCACCGCGACGCCCCCACCGACCGACGACGGCACCTGAGGCCGGCTGCGCGAGCCGACCGCCCGGCGGGGCGGTCGGTTCGCGCGATCGTTGGCGCGATCGGCGGCGCGGTCGGTGAGCGCGGTCGGCGGCGCGGTCGGTGAGCGCGGTCGGCGGCGCGGTCGGCGGCGCGGTCGGCGGCGCGGTCGGCGGCGCGGTCGGCGGCGCGGTCGGCGGCGCGGTCGGCGGCGCGGTCGGCCGTCGGGAGCCCGGCAGCGGGCTCCCGACGGCGGGTGGCTCAACCGGCGGCGACGCGGGCGCGCAGGGTGTTCACGGCCTCGACCGCCGTGGCGACGTCCCGGCAGGTGACGAGCCGTCGGGTGCCGTCGGTCAGCCGGAGGGCCAGCACCCGGCCGGGGAGCAGCGGCAGCGTGGGGTCGGTCGCGCCGCGCAACATGCCGCGGACGAGCCAGGTCGACGCGTCCAGTCGGGCCTCCTCCGCGGAGGCGATGGCGGTGAGCGGCAGGCGCCATCGGTACAGGCCGAAGGCGAGGCGGACCTCGCGCGCGTCGATGGCGAGCCGGTAGCGGGTGAACGGAAGCAGGATGGGCGCGGTGACGGTCGGTGCCAGCCCTGCCCAGCCGGAGACGCCCACGAAGGGCACCAGCAGGGCGGCGAGCAGTGGTCCGGTGATCGCGAGCGCTGCCGCCGCCCACACCACCGGCCGCAGCGAGCGCGACTCCCACCAGAGCAGCCGCTCACCGTCGCCCGCCGGGGCGGGCCGGTCGGTCGCCACCGTCGCGGCGACGCCGGTCGGCTGGCGTGGATCGGGGCGCTGCGCCGGTGCCCGGCCGGCCAGCAGCAGCGCCACGAGACCGGACACGACGGCCACCCCGGCCGGCGTCGCCATCGTCGCGGCGAAGTAGGCCCAGGAGATCCGCACGTCGGCGGCGGTGGCCGCGTCGAGCGCGGCGTTCAGCACCATCAGCAGGATCGTCAGCACCGCGCCGGCGACGGCGGCGACCGCGACCTGGATGCCCGCGCGCAGCCAGTGCCGGGGCGTACGGGGCAGCCAACCGGCCGCGAGGAACGCGACGAGCCCGGCGATCCAGGCGGCGAGGGCCACTCCGATCAGGAGCGCGGCCAGGGTGTCGACCGGGATCGTCGTCTCCACCGGTCGGTCGCCGACGCCGCCCTGGTTGGGCAGCCGGTCCGGCAGGCGTCCCCGCCACGCGAGCGTCGTCGCCGTGGCACCCGCGAGCAACGCGCCCGGCAGGAGCCCGATCCCGGCGATCCACCGTGCTCTCCTCATCCGCCCATCTCCTTCGCGTAATGCTTACGTACCATCCCGACGAGCTCCTCCAGGCCGACGCCGGCGCGGCTCGCATCGGCGACCAGACGCCGCACCCACTCGATCACCTGCGCCTGCTCCCGGGGCACCGCCCCGGTCACCACGGCGCCACGGCCGCGCCGCAGCTCGATCAGCCCGTCGTCGCGCAGCGCCGCGTACGCCCGGAGCACCGTGTGCATGTTGACGTTCAAGGTGTCGGCGAGTTCCCGGGCGGCCGGCAGCCGGTCGCCGCGCCGCACCGCGCCGTCGGCCAACGCTCGGCGCACGCTGGCCGCTATCTGTTCGGCGAGCGGCATCCCGCTCTCCGGCACCACACTGAACAACATGTTCGCATACTACTAGAACAAGTGAAGCATGCGGCGGGCGATTCGTAGTCGGCCGTCCAGAGTGGCCGTCGCTCGACCGCCCCCATGAACGACGGCCGGGCACGTACATCTGACGTTCCGGCGACGGCCACGCTCAATTGAGGACGCATTCGGGGCCGCTTCGTACCGTCCCGGCCATGACTGTCCCTTCCGCATCATCGCCGTCCGGCCGCGCCACCACGGGGTCCGTGCTGACGCGTACCCGGGCCGTCGCCGCCGCCGCGGCGCTCACCGTCGCCGGCGGCGCCGCCGCGGTGGCCATCACGACCTCGTCCCCCGCCGCCGCCGAACCGGGCGACGTCGTCGTCTCGGAGAACTTCTCCTCCGGCGCGCTGCCCGCCGGATGGAACGCGGTCGACGGCGCCTGGAAGGTCGAGAACGGCCGGCTCTACGGGACCTCCGCCAGCGCGAGCGCCAACAACAAGATCACCTTTGGTCGGCACCTGAACGACTTCCGGTTCGAGGCGACCATGCGCTTCGAGTCGGTCTCCGCCGCCACCCGCTGGGCCTCGCTCGGCATCGACGTCCCGGCCGACGGCGCCACTCCGTGGTGGATCGCCACCATGCGCAGCGGCACCACGGCCGCCAACGGTCTCGAGTTCGCCCAGCGGACCACGGCCAACGCCTGGGTGGTGACGAACACCGCCTCCGCACCGTACGCCGCCGGCACCGGCCGGGACGTGCGGGTCGCCGTCGAGGTGCACGGCAGCCAGGCCCGCTGGATCTTCGACGGGCGGGAGATGATGCGCACCAGCAGCCTCCAACGGTCCACCGACGGCGTCCAGGCGCTCTTCGTCAACGGCGGAACCGTCTCCTACGACGACGTCGTCGTCACCGAGCTGCCGCCGAACGGCTACATCCGCCCCGAGGGCAGCCCGTTCACGGTGATCGCACACCGCGGCGCCTCCGCCGCCGCGCCGGAGAACACCCTGGTCGCGCAGGAGATCGCCCGCAGGGGCGGCGCCGACTGGATCGAGAACGACGTCCAGCCCAGCAAGGACGGCGTTCCGTTCATCCTGCACGACGACACCGTCGACCGGACCACCGACGGAACCGGGAAGATCCGCAGCCTGACCGCCGCGCAGATCAAGGCCCTGGACGCCGGTTCCTGGTTCGCTCCGCAGTACGTCGGCGAGCGGGTGCCGACCCTGGCCGAGCAGCTCGCCGACCTGCGTACCCGGGGCGGCAACCTGCTGCTGGAGATCAAGGGCAAGCACACGAAGGACGAGGTCGCCACGATCATCCAGGTGATCCGCGACGAGCAGATGATGGGTCGGGTCTTCGTCCAGAGCTTCGAGGTCGACGCGCTCAGGTACACCTACGAACTCGCCCCCGAGCTGCCGCTCGGTCTGCTCCGCAGCAGCCTCGACGCCGATCCGGTGGCGATCTCCAAGGAGCTGCACCTGACCGCGTACAACCCGGACGGCAACGCGCTGCTGGCCAAGCCGGAGGTGATCGCACCGCTGCACGACGCCGGAGTCGCGGTGATGGCCTGGACGATGGACTCCGCCGGCCTCTGGCAGCGGCTCGAGCGGATCGGCACCGACGCGATCATCACCAACCGCGCGGCCGAGCTGGTCGGCTGGAACTCGGCGTTCACGCAGCGCGCCTCCGCCGAGCCCACCGTGGAGATCGCCTCGCCGGCCGACGGCGCCCGGCTCGACCGCGCCCAGTCCCCGGTGATCGCGGTCGCCGCGACCAACGCGGAGACCGTCACCGTCACCCTCGACGGCAAGAAGTCGGCCGCCGGGCGCAAGCTCGACCTGGCCAAGCTGACGGCGGGCCGGCACACGGTTACCGCCGAGGTGACCGGTCCGGAGGGCACCGCGACCGCGACCAGCACCTTCACCGTGACGGTCAGCCAGGCCGGGCTCGGTTACCTGATCCTCACCTCGGGGGCCGACCCGTCCGCCGTCGACACGATGGCCGTCAAGCTGGCACACGGCCAGTACGCCCAGCTGGCCAGCTGGGTCGACCGGCAGGCCGGCAGGACCGTGCCCGCCGAGGTCGCCAGCGTCATCGCCGCCGACGCCCGGACCCTCGCCCTGCGCTAGTCCCCGCACTGTGGAGCCCCCGCCGTCCGGGCCGACGGCGGGGGCTCCTCGTCACCTCCCCCGGCTGACCCCGGGAGCGGCCGGCCCTGGCGACCGCCGCCCCGCACCGGGCACGGCGAGCCCCTCCGTCGACGATTCGCGGCCACGCATAGGCCGCTCGGGCCCGGGTAGCCCTTCGCCATGCGGTACACGGATCCGGAGCTGCGACAGAAGCTCAAGGACGAGATCCAGGCCTCCGACAAGGGCGGGCGGCCGGGACAGTGGTCGGCGCGTAAGTCGCAGCTGCTGACGAAGGAGTACCAGAAGCGCGGCGGGGGTTACCAGGGTCCGCGGGACGAGCGGCAACGGAACCTGCGGCGCTGGGGTAACGAGCAGTGGCAGACCAGGCAGGGCGGCACGCGGGCGCGCAAGGACGGCGAGACCAGCCGTTACCTGCCCAAACGGGCCTGGGAGAAGCTCTCCCCCGAGGAACGTCGCGCGACCGACGTCAAGAAGCGGAAGGCGTCGCGCTCCGGCAGGCAGTTCGTACCGAACACCGGACCGGCCAAACGGGCGCGTAGCGCCGCCACCTCCGTCGACCGGCTGCTGGACCTGCGCGTGGCCGAGGCGGTCAAGCAGGTCCCCCACCTCGAGACGGGCCAGCTCAGGACGGCGCTGCGACGCGAGCGCGGCGGCAAGGGCCGCAAGACGCTCGTCCGGCGGCTGGAATCGGAGCTCGACCGGCGCTGACCGCCCCCGCCGGCCCGGGCACCCGGCCTCGGCCGGCGACCTGGCGGCCGAGCTCGGGAAGCGCCGCAGGGCCGGCGACCCGGACAGCCGACCTCGGGAAGCGCCGCACGGCCGGCGACCCGGACAGCCGCCCCCGGGCGTCGGTCAGGCGGCGGTACGGTCCCGATGGTGCGCCGAGCCGGGGTGCGGTGGCAGCAGTCGCAGGGTCGGCGGGGCCGCCTCCTCCTCCACCGGAAGCCGCCACTGGGTCTCGTCGCCGCGACCCCGGGTGGCGGGGCCGTCCGGGTGCAGTCGTGGCCGGGAGAGCGCGATGACCATCGCGTACCCCGCGAGCAGGAATCCGTGGCTGACCAGCCGGGTGACCTCCACCCGACCGGTCACCATGTCGTTGGCCGAGAGCAGCACCAGGGTGCCGACGAACGCGCTCAGCATCGGCACCAGACCGGTCGGCGGGGTGCGCCGGGCCGCCACGAAGAGGAACCCGGCGCCGACGGCGACGTTCCACGCCGCGGACTCGTGCCAGAGGTGGCCGGCCGCCAGCGCCCCGGCGGGATGGGTGTGCCCGTCGGCGGCTCCGCGCGCGATCTGCACCAGCCCCAGGACGAGCTGCATGGCGCCGACCAGGCCCAGCGCGCTGCGGAGCGTGAGCAGCAACCGGTTGCGCCGAGGGCGCTTCTCGGGCGCGGGCAGCGCCGCCAGGACCACGTCGGTGAGATCGCGTCCGGCCGTCGGCACCGACAGGCGGGCCCGGCGGGTCACCGCGGCTGCCCGGTCGAACCACGTCCGGCAGTCGTCACACCCGGCGAGATGAGCCTCGGCGGCCGTCCGCTCGGCGGAGGTCTCTTCGCCGTCGAGCTGCGCCGACAGGACCTCGCGCCACTGCTCACACCTCATGTACCGATAGTCGTGGCAGCGGCGGCGTTGGTTCCCGCGAATTTCGCCCCGACGCAGGTCACAGCGGCTTCGCGGGCGTCAGCCAACCTCGTGACCGCCACGACGCGCCCCCGATCCCGGCCGAGCGTCCATGGCGACGAGGAGATCCTCCCGAGCGCGGGCCACCCGGGAGCGGATCGTGCCCACCGGGCAGTCGCACACCTCGGCGGCCTCGGCGTAGGAGAGGCCCAGCACCTGGGTGGCGACGAACGCCTCGCGCCGCTCGGCCGGCAACTCCGCGATCAGCCGCTCCAGGATCACCTGCCGGTCGAACCCGCTGCGGTGGAGGTCCGCGGTGTCGTACCCGTCCGGCACGGGCACCGTGCGGGGACGGGCGACGGTGGCGCGGACGTGGTCGACGGCCACCCGGCGGGCGATGGTGAAGAGCCAGGTCCGGGCGGAGGAGCGGCCGGCGAACGACGGGAGGGACCGCACCGCCCGCAGGAACGTCTCCTGCGCCAGATCGTCCGCCTCCGAGGGGGCGGTCAGGGCGGCGAGGAAGCGCCGGACCTGCGGCTGGGTCGCCTGGACGAACCGCGCGGCGGCGGCCCGGTCACCCTTGGCGGCGGCGAGCGCCCAGCCGGTGATCTCCGCCTCGTCGTCCGCCATCTCCACCTCCGGTCACGCCGCCGGTTCCCCGGGGGCAGTTACGACGTGCTGTAGTAGCTCGGGGCAGCGTATCCCATCCGGTGCCGCGCCGTACAAGGTAGGAAGTTTCGTACCGTCCGACTCGATGTTGGAGTCGGTCGGGGCAGAACTTTTGCCATACGTATAAAAAGTTATCGAAGTCTTGATTGAAGCTCGACGGTCGTGAGAATGCGATGATGCCTCTCCCCCCGGCTCTCCGGCGCATCGTCTCGGGCCTGCTCGCGCTCGTCCTCGCGGCGGCGATCGCGGTCCTCGCGTCCGCCCCGCCCGCCGCTGCCCACGGCACCCTGGCGACCGCGACACCGGCGGACGGCTCGGCGGTCAGCCGACCGCCGGCGGAGGTCCGGCTCTACTTCACCGAGCGGGTCGCCGCCAACGCCTACTTCACCATCACCGCGCCGGGCGGTGGCCGGGTCGACGACGGCTGGACGAACGGCGAACCGAAGCCACTGGAGCAGCCGGTACGGGAGTACTTCCTGGTAGACGGGAAGTTCGAGCCGCGCGAGTACTCGACCGGGTTTCCGGCGGTGGTCCGGATCGCCCACCTGCCGCGGCCTGGGCAGTACTCGATCAGCTACCTGACGGTGGCCTCCGACGGCGACACCGTCCGGGGCGCGACGACCTTCCGCTACACCGGAGCGACGACGGCGGCCCCGCGGGGCTGGCAGCCCCCCACCGACCAGCCCGACCCGGCGCTGATCGCGGCCACCGAACAACACGGCAACCCGGGGACCGGCTCGGCGACGCCGCAGAGCCCCTCGGCCGCGCCGGCCGTCGCGTCGTCCCCGCCCCCGGCGGCCGCCGCGGCCGACCGCGCCGACGACGAGGGCGGCCTCGGTTGGATGGCGTGGACCGGCTCGGCGGTGGCGGCGGTGGCGCTGATCCTCCTCGCCGTGTGGCGGCACCGCACCGCGGGTCGGGCCCGCGCCGCGGGGGCCGCCGCCCGGCGGGGCACCGGCGCCCGGGCCCGAGCAGGCAGCAGCGCCCGGGCCCAAGCAGGCGGCGGCGCCGGACGTCGCACCGGCACCGGTGCCAAGGTCACCAAGCCGGCCTCCGGCAACCGGGGGCGGCCCGCTGCCGTCCCCGCGGCACGCAGGGGCGGCACGACCGTCACCGCCACCACCGGGTCCGCGGTGCCGAGGCAGCGCAAGGCCGGCGCCACGACGGAGAGCTACCCGCGAACCGCCACCGGGTCCGCCGTGCCGAGGCAGCGCGGGGCCGGCGCCACGACGGAGAGCGGCCCGCGAACCGCCACCGGATCCGTGGTGCCGAGGCAGCAGGGGGCCGGCCCGGCGACGGACGACGACCCGCGACCCGCAACCGGTCCCGGCGGCTCGCCCGAAGGTGCGGCGGCCGCCGCGACGCTCCGGCCCCGACTGAGCAACGCGCGTCTCGCGCTGCTCGTCGGCGGCCTGGTGGTGGCGCTCGTCGCCGGGTTCGGGCTGGGACGCGTCGGCGCGGGCGACCCCCGGACCGGCGCCGACGCGCGGGCGGGCACCAGCCCGGCCGGCGCGCCCGTCGTCGCGGGGCAGGCGATGTCGGCGATGGACGGACACCAGCACCCGGCGGGTACCGGCCCGCACAGCCATCCCGGCGACGGCGGCGCCGGCCAGACCCAGGTGTCCGGCACGACGGTCAGCGCCGGCGGGTACCGCCTCCAGCCGGAACAGCGGTCCCAGCCGGCGGGCGTCGCCGCCGAGTACCGCTTCCAGATCATCGGCGCCGACCGGCGGGCCGCCACCCGCTTCGCGGTCGTGCACGAGAAGACGTTGCACCTGATCGTGGTCGGTCGGGACCTGACCGGATACCAGCACCTGCATCCCACGATGGCGGCCGACGGCACCTGGAGCATCCCGCTGACGCTGCCCCGGGCCGGCGGCTACCGCGTCTACGCCGACTTCTCGGTCACCACCGCCGCCGGCACCCAACTGCCGCTCGTCCTCGGCGTCGACCACCAGGTGCCGGGCGCGCACACCCCGACCGCGCTGCCGCCGCCCCAGCCGCAGGCGACCGCCGGGCCGTTCACGGTGTCGATGGACGGGACGCCCACGGTGGGGATGATGTCCCCCACCTCGTTCCGGATCACCCGCGCCGGTACGCCCGCCCCGGTCGAGCGCTACCTGGGCGCGTACGGGCACCTGGTCGTCGTCCGCGAGGGCGACCTCGGCTACGTGCACGTCCATCCGGAGCCGGAACTCGTCGACGGGGCGGTCAAGTTCTGGCTGACGCCGCCGAGCCCGGGGCGCTACCGGGCGTTCCTCGACTTCCAGGTCGACGGGGCGGTGCACACGGCGCAGTACACGATCGACGTGGGCTGAGCGCCCCGGTCAGCCCGTACGTACGGCGGCGACGACCCGGCGGACCTCGTCGCCGTCGGTGGCCTCCCGCCCGTCGCGCGGCACCGGCGCCCGCAGGTGCACCTCCCGCGCCCCGGTCTCCGCGAGCACCTGCCGGACGTTGTGCGACCGGATGCCGCCGCCGGCGATCACCCGCAACCGGTCGCCGGCGCGCTGCCGCAGTTCGGTGATCCGGGCGGCACCGGCCAGCGCGCTGGGCGCCGCGCCGGAGGTGAGCACGGCGTCCGCCCCGAGGTCGATGATCTCCTCGATCGCCCGCAGCTGGTCGTCGACCTCGTCGAAGGCCTTGTGCACGGTCACCGGGAGCGGCCCGGCGGCCGCGATCAGCCGACCCAGCACGGGCAGGTCGAGGCGGCCGTCGGCGGCGACCGCGCCGACCACCACCCCGACCGCAAGGTCGTGCGGGTTCGGCAGCCGGCGGATCGCGGCGATGTCGGCGAGCATGACCTGCTCCTCGACCTCGGTCACCCGGAAGTTCCCACCACGGGGGCGGACCATGATCCGTACCCCCGCGCTGCGCAACGTGCGCAGGGCGACCTCGACCGTGCCGAGGCTGGGCGTGGTGCCGCCCTGGCCGAGGTCGGCGCAGAGCTCCAGCCGGTCGGCCCCGGCCGTCTCGGCCACCAGGGCCGTCGGCACGTCGCTGACGCAGATCTCCACAGTGGTCATGCGGCGGTCCCGGTCTGTGCGGAGACCGCATCCGCCTCCGGGCGCAGCGGGAAGTGGCAGGCCACCTGGTGCCGGTCGCCGGCGAGCGGCGGCTCCGTCTCGCAGATCTCCTGGGCCAGCGGACAGCGGGTCCGGAACCGGCACCCGGTGGGCGGGTTCAGCGCGCTGGGCAGCTCGCCCTGGATGGTGACACCGTCCCGGGCCGCCGTGGCGCTCGGGGTGATGGACGGTACCGCGTCGATGAGCGCCTGCGTGTACGGGTGGCGGGCGGCCCGGACCACCTCCCGGGCGGGCCCCACCTCGACGAGCTTGCCGAGGTACATCACGCCGATGCGGTCCGCCATGTAGTCGACGACCGACAGGTCGTGGCTGATGAAGACGTACGCCAGGCCGAGTTCGCGCTGCAGGTCCCGCATGAGGTTGAGGACCTGCGCCTGGATCGACACGTCCAACGCGCTCACCGGCTCGTCGCCGACGATCAGCCGAGGCTGCAGGGCCAGCGACCGGGCCAGCCCGATGCGCTGCAGCTGACCGCCGGAGAACTCGTGCGGGTAGCGCTCCAGGACCCGCCGGGAGAGCCCGACCTGGTCGAGCAGGCTCGTGATCCGCGCCCGCCGCGCCGCCCCGTCGCCCACCTTCTGGATCTCGAGCGGTTCGGCGAGGATGGCGTCGACGCGCATCCGCGGGTTCATCGCGGCGTAGCTGTCCTGGAACATCAGCTGGACCTGGCGGTGCATCCGGCGGCGCTCCCGCCCGGCCAGCCCGGCGAGGTCGGTGCCGTCGAGCAGGATCTGGCCGGCGCTCGGCCGCTCCAGCCCCACGGCCAGCCGACCCACTGTGGACTTCCCGCAGCCGGACTCGCCGACCAGCCCGAAGGTCTCCCCCGGGGCGACCTCGAAGGAGACGTCCGCCACGGCGCTGACCTGGCCCGCGTTCCGGCGCAGCAGGCCCCGGCCGTGCGCGGCGTAGTTCTTCACCAGGTTCTGCACCGACAGGACGGGCGTCGCCGTCGACTCGACGCGTACCGGGGCCGCCGCCTCCACCGGCGCCGGTTCGCGCACCACCGGGGCGGGCAGCGTGACCGGCCCGGTCGGCGTCCCGCTGACCGGGTGCAGGCAGGCGAACTGGTGCTCGCCGCCGGAGAGGGCGACGTCCGTGCTCCGGCACTCGTCGGTGACGTGTCGGCAGCGCGGCGCGAACCGGCAGCCGGTGAGCGGCCGGGACAGGTCCGGCGGCAGGCCGGGGATGCTGTAGAGCCGGGCCTCCTTGCCGGCCTCCCGGACCGCGGTCTCGGGCAGCGCCTCCATCAGCGCCTCGGTGTAGCGGTGCCGAGGCGCTCGGAACAGCTCCGCGGTCGCGGCGGTCTCCACCACCCGTCCGGCGTACATGACGGCGACCCGGTCGGCGCGGCCCGCGATGACACCCAGGTCGTGGGTGACCAGGATGACCGCCATCCCGAACTCTTCCCGCAGGTCGTCGATGAGTTCGAGGATCTGCCGCTGGGTGGTGACGTCGAGCGCGGTGGTCGGCTCGTCGGCGATGAGCAGGCGCGGGGAGCAGACCAGCGCCATCGCGATGGCGACCCGCTGCCGCATTCCGCCGGAGAGCTCGTGCGGGTAGTTGTCGACGATCCGGTCGGGGCGGGGCATTCCCACCCGGCGCAGGATCTCGACGGCCCGCTCGCGGGCCTCCGCCTTACCGACTCCCTCGTGCACCCGCAGCGGTTCGGCGACCTGGTACCCGATCCGCATCGTCGGGTTGAGCGAGGTGAGCGGGTCCTGGAAGACCATGCCCATCCGGACCCCACGGGTCCGGCGTACCTCGTCGGCCGGCAGCGATCGCAGGTCCCGACCCTCGAAGAGGATCTGTCCCCCGGTCACCTGGCCGCCCTGCGGCAGCAAGCCCATGATCGACAGTGCGGTCATCGTCTTGCCGCTGCCCGACTCGCCCACGACGCCGAGGGTCTCCCCCGGCATGACTTCGAGGCTGACCCCGTCGAGGGCGTGCACCGTGCCGCGGCGCAGGGCGATGTCGGTGTCGAGATCGCGCAGCTCCAGCAGGGGCTGGACGGCGGTCCCGTCCCCGGCCGCCTGGTGCTGCCGGACCTTCGGTTCGGTCGATTCGCTCATTTCGTGCTCCTGCTAGCGGCGACGGAGGCGGACCTCGAAGGCGTCCCTCAGCCCGTCGCCGATGAAGTTGAAGGCGAGGACGATGAGGATGATGGCGATTCCCGGCGGGTACAGCAGCCACCAGTGGCCGCTGTAGGTGTCCGCGAGGCCGTCGGAGAGCATCCCGCCCCAGTTCGCCGCCGGCGGCGGGACGCCGAGGCCGAGGAAGGACAGGTACGCGACGTAGAGGATCGCGTCGGCGACCTGGAAGGTCGCGTTGACGATCACCGTTCCGATGGCGTTCGGCACGATGTGCCGGCGCACCGCCCGGCCGCCCGTGCCGCCCATCCCCCGCATGGCCTGGACGTACTCGCGGGAGCGCAGGGTCAACGCCTCACCGCGGACCAGCCGGGCCGGCCCCAGCCAGGCGAAGGCGCCGATGATGACGATGAGCATCGGCACGCTCGGGGTGACGATGGCGGCGAGCAGCATGAAGAGGAAGAGCGACGGGATCGACATCATCGCGTCGACCACCCGCATCATCGCCGTGTCGGCCCACCCGCCGACGAAGCCGGCGACGGCACCCCAGATCGTGCCGACCGCGGTGGCGAGGATCCCGGCCGCGAGCCCGACGATGATCGAGGTCTGACCGCCGAGCATGAGCCGGCCCAGCTGGTCGTAACCGACCCCGTCGGTGCCGAGCGGATGCCCCTGCTCCCCGGGGGCCAGGTGCACGGCGGCGAGGTCGGTGTGCACCTGGTCGGTGTGGTAGAAGAGCGGGCCGAGGAAGCAGAGCCCGGCCAGCAGGATGAACAGGCCCAGACCCACCAGGGCGAGCCGGTTCTCGCAGAAGACGACGAACCCCTGCCGCCAGAGGCCGCGTACCGGCGCCTCGGCGGCGTCGGCCGGATCGGGGGCGGCGCCGGGGCGGCCCGCGTCGGAGAGTGTGGTCATGACGAACTCCCGCGGAGTCGGACCCGGGGATCGACGGCGGCGTAGAGCAGGTCGGCGACGAGGGCGCCGACGACCGTCGCGATCGAGATGATGACGGTGACCCCGAGCAGGATCGGGAAGTCACGCTTCAACGCCGCCTGCCAGAACAGCTGCCCCATGCCGGGGAAGTTGAACAGGGACTCGACGACCAGCGCCCCGCTGAAGAGCGCCGGCAGGTACATGCCGAGCAGGGTGATGACCGGGAAGAGCCCGTTGCGCAGGGTGTGCCGCAGCACGACGCGCCGCTCGGAGAGGCCCTTGCTGCGGGCGGTGCGGACGTAGTTCTCGTTCAGGTTGTCGACCATCGTGGAGCGGACGTACCGCGAGTAGACCGCGATGGTGACGATGGCGAGCGTGATCGTGGGCAGCACCAGCCCCGCCGGGTCGGCGAGCACCTCCCCCACCGTGAAGCCCTGCGGCGCCTCGGGCGGCAGGATCGGCCACACCTGCGAGAAGAGAATGATCATCATGAGGCCCATGAAGAAGATGGGCGTGGCGTACGCCAGCAGCGACAGCGAGGTGATGGTGTAGTCGGGCCAGCGGTTGCGGCGTACGGCCTGGATCACCCCGAGCGGGATCGCCAGCACGATGGCGAGCAGGGTCGACAGCAGCGACAGCACCATGGTCTTCGGCAGCCGCTGGGTGATCGCCTCGACGACCGACTGGTTGAGCTGGTACGAGTAGCCGAGGTCGCCGTGCAGCAGGCGCTGCACGTACATCAGGTACTGCTGGATCCAGGGCCGGTCGTAGCCCATCTCGTGGTTGAACGCCGCCAGCTGATCCAGCGTCGCCTCCTTGCCCAGCGTGGCGCGCGCCGCGCCGCCGGGCAGCAGGTGCAGGATGAGGAACGCGATCACCGTGACGAGCACGACGACGACGAGGGCCTGGCCCAGGCGCGTGATGAGGTACCGGACCACCTGGTCGGTTCCTCCTCCCCGGTCGGGGCCCCGGCGGCGCGGTGCGCGCCGCCGGGGCCGGGACGATCAGTGATCGGTCACTTCCAGGACCAGTCCTGGAAGTACATGAGGTTCATCGGGTCCTGCGGCTCGACGCCCTGCAGGCCCGAGCGGTACGCCGAGTTCTGGTAGACGGGGTTCGGCATCCAGAGCACCGGCAGGTCCTTGGCGAGGAAGTCGTTGTACGCCTTGAGCGCGCTCTCGTCGCCGGAGAACTGGGTGGCCTCGATGAGCCGGTCGGCCTCCGCGTTGCTGTAGCTGCCCAGGTTCACCGGGGCGTCGGTGGCGAAGATCCGCTCACCGCTGGCGAAGGCCGGGTAGTACCAGCTGCCCTGCGAGCCGAAGAAGGACATGTCCCACGAGCAGGTCGCCTCGGTCGGCTTGCACGCCGGGGTGACGGCCACCGAGTCGGGGACCTCCTTGATGGTCAGCTGGATGCCGAGCTTGGACATCTGCGACTTGATCTCGGAGAACATCTTGGTGGTGGCGGCGAAGCCGGTCTGGCTGGTGACGGTGAGGTTCAGCGCGGCGCCGGCGGCGATGCCCTCGCCGCACTGGTTGGCCCCGGTGCCCGGCGTCTGGCAGGTGGTCTGCCCGTCCGGCGTCACCTTCCAGCCGTGGCCCTCCAGCAGCTCCTTGGCCTTGGCCGGGTCGAACGAGTAGACGCAGCCCGCGGCGTCGGTACCGTTGGCGCCCGGCTTCGCCGGCACCGGGCCGCAGGTCGGCGCCGCCGTGCCGGACCAGACCACCTTGCTGATGGTCGGCTGGTCGATGAGCATCTGCATGGCCTGCCGCAGGTACGGCTGCTTGAACAGCGACCCGGTCTTCGGGTTGTTGAAGTTCAGCTGCAGGTAGGTGACGGACCAGCCGTACCAGGGCGAGATCGTGTAGCCCTTGGACTTGAGGTAGCCCTCCTGGGAGACGTTCGCCGCGGGCACGTACCCGTAGTCGACGTCACCGGCGCGCAGCACGTTGAACTGGCTGTCGTCGCTGGTGAACGGCCGCAGCACGACCTTGGCCAGCTTCGGCTTGTCCTCGCCCGAGTACTTCGGCTGGGCGGCGAGGGTCACCTCACCGCTCGGCACGTACTTCGCGAGCTGCCACGGGCCGCTGTTGACCTTCCACAGGTCGTTGGAGTCGTACGTCTTCAGGTCCTTCGAGGCCGCGGTGAGGAAGTCGAAGACCTTCTTGGCGCCCTGCGGAGTGCTCGCCAGGTCGCCCACCGCGCCGGTGGCGGAGTCCTTGTCCCAGGCGTGCTGCGGCAGGGGCGTGATGCGGTTGAGCTGGTTGTCGACGAACCACGCGGTGTTGTAGGCCTGCTTCGTGGTGATCGAGAAGGTCTTGTCGTCCTTGATCGTCCACTGCGCGATGTTGTCGGGGAAGCCGCCGGCCCGGTAGGACGCCCACTTGTCCTTGTTCGCGGTGACCAGGTCGTACCAGAACTGGATGTCCTTGGTGGTGACCGGCTTGCCGTCGGACCAGGTGTTGTCCTTGAGCGTGATGGTCAGCGTCTTGCCGCCGTCACTGACCGCGGGCGGCTCGGCCATGGAGCGCTTCGGGTCGATGTTGTAGTGCGCCGAGCCGTCCAGCTTGTACTGGTAGAGCGACCGGTACAGCGCCTGGCCGAAGATGGCGTTCTCACCCTGCGTGAAGCCGGGCGCCGAGATCGGCAGGATCCAGTTCGGCGTGCGGAGGGCGACGGTCACGGTGTCCTTGCCCTGGCTGCCGCCGTCCTTCGACGAACCGCCGCCGCAGGCGACCAGGCCCGCCCCGAGGGCGAGCGCACTCGCCAGCGCCACGGCGCCGCGGAGGGCGCGCCCCGGAATTCTGCTCCTCATGAGTCTCCTCGATTGATGTGCACGTGCCCCGCGTCTCCGGGCGCCGGCGGCTTTGCCACAGGTACCGCCGCCTGGTGCCGATCCTCGACGATCAACGCGGAGAATCTATCCATGCCGAAGTTCTGAGTCAACGAAAAGTTCCCTCTTTATTCGCTGACTTTCGCCGGGTTATGATCGAAGTCGGCGAGGCATCGAAAGATGCTCTCCCGCGCGGACTCCGGAGCGCAACCTTGCTTTGGCCCTGCGACACACTGGGCAGCGCCGCCGGAGGACCGCCCGAGCAAGGAGAGACATCTTGGAAGCACCGATCTCCGCCACTCTGCGTGATCAGACGCTTCACCTGCTGGCCAGCGGTGCGGCCAGCTCGCGCGCGGACCTCATCGAGGCGCTCCAGGTCGCCCCCTCGACCGTCACGACGGTGGTGCGCCGGCTGCTCGAGGAGGGCGTGATCCTGGAGGAGGGCGTGGGTCGGTCCACCGGCGGGCGTCGCCCCCGGATCCTGCGACTGCGGGAGGCCGAGGGGTTCCTCGCCGTCGCGGAGTTGGGCGGCCGGCACGCCCGGGTCGGGTTGTGCGCGCCCGGCGGCGGGCTCCGCGCCACCGAGGAGGTGGCGATCGACATCGCCGCCGGCCCCGGCGACGTCTTCGACGTCGTCGCGGCGACGGTCACGCGACTCCGGTCGGCGTCCGCGCCCGGCGAGCCGCTGCTCGGCGTCGGCGTCGCCCTGCCGGGCCCGGTCGAGTTCCCGCACGGGCGCCTGGTCGGACCGGCCCGGATGCCCGGCTGGAGCGGTGTCGACGCGCGGGCCGACCTCAGCGCCCGCTTCCAGGTGCCGGTGGTCGTCGACAACGACGCCAAGGCGGCGGCCATCGGCGAGTACGTCACCCGGAGCCGGGTGGCCGGCGACATGATCTACGTGAAGGCCGGTACCGGCATCGGCGCCTGCCTGGTCAGCGGCGGGCAGATCTACCGCGGCGGTCGTGGGCTCAGCGGCGACGTCACCCACGTACCCGTGGCGGAGGGCGGCGAGCGGCACTGCTCCTGCGGCAGCCGGGGCTGCCTGGAGACCGTCGCCAGCGGCGCGGCCCTCGCCCGCGAGCTGGCCGAGCAGGGTTCGTCGGCGACCACGGTCGCCGAGATCGTGACGGCGGTGGGCGACGCCGACCCGACCGCGGTGACCATGGTGCGCCACGCCGGCAGGCTGCTCGGGGTGGCCCTCTCCGGCCTGGTCAACTTCCTCAACCCCGACAGCGTCGTCATCGGCGGCGCCCTCTCCAGCCTCGACGTCTACGTAGCCGCGACCCGCGGAATGCTCTACGAACGCTGCCTACCCTCCATGACCCAGTCCCTGACCATCGAAGCCAGCATCGCGGGCCCGGACGCGGCCCTGGTCGGCCTCGGGCACCTGCTGCGCACGACCGCTGACGTACGACTCTCCTGAGGAGCCACCACCCGTGCCACGCCCACTCCGCATCGCCATCGGCGGAATCCACATCGAGTCCAGCACCTTCTCGCCCCACCTGAGCAGCGCCGACGACTTCGAGGTCACTCGGGGCGACGCGCTGCTGGCCCGATACGACTGGCTCTCCCCCGCCCGCCCCTGGGCGATCGACGTCGAGTGGATCCCGCTCGTGCACGCCCGGGCCCTGCCCGGCGGTGCGGTGGAGCCGGCGACGTACCAGGCCTGGGCCACGGAGCTGGTGGAGAAGCTCGCCGCCGCCGGCCCGCTCGACGGCATGCTGCTCGACATCCACGGGGCGATGAGCGTCGTCGGGCTCGACGACGCGGAGGGCGAACTGGTCACCGCCGTCCGCTCGGCGATCGGGCCGGAGCCGTTCGTCTCCGCGGCGATGGACCTGCACGGCAACGTCTCGAAGGTGCTCTTCGACGCCTGCGACCTGCTCACCTGCTACCGCACGGCACCGCACGTCGACGTCTGGGAGACCCGCGAGCGCGCCGCCCGGAACCTCGTCGAGGCGTTGCGCCGGCGGCAGCGCCCGCACAAGGCTCTGGTCCACGTGCCGATCCTGCTGCCGGGCGAGATGACCAGCACCCGCGAGGAGCCGGCCCGGGGACTCTACGCGCGGATCCCCGAGGTCGAGGCGCGCGACGGCATCGTCGACGCGGCGATCTGGATCGGGTTCGCCTGGGCCGACCAGCCGCGCTGTCAGGGTGCGGTGGTGGTCACCGGCACCGACGCCGACGCCACCGCCGAGGCGGCGCGTGAGATCGGCGGCCACTTCTGGGAGGCCCGCGAGGAGTTCGCCTTCGTCGCCCCCACCGGCACCATGGACGAGTGCCTCGACACCGCCCTGGCCGCGGTCGCCGACCCGGCCCGGCGACCCTTCTTCATCAGCGACTCGGGCGACAACCCCGGCGCGGGCGGCGCCGACGACGTCACCTTCGCCCTCGAACGGATGCTGGCCCGCCCGGAGCTGCGCGACGGCTCCCGCCGCGCCGTCTTCGCCTCGCTGGTCGACCCGGAGGCGGTGGCGCAGATCGCCGACCAGCCGCTCGGCGCACCGGTCCGGGTGACGGTGGGCGGGCGGATCGACTCCCGCGACCCGGGGCCGCTGCCCCTCGACGGGATCCTGGAGGCGGTCGCCGACGACCCCGACGGCGGGCGGTGCGCGAGCGTACGGGTCGGCGGTGTCAGTGTCCTCGTCACGTCCCGCCGGATGCAGTACCGCCTGCTGAGCTCCTACGCACGACTGGGGATCGCGGTCGACCAGGTCGACCTCGTCGTGGTGAAGATCGGCTATCTCGAGCCCGAACTCTTCGACGCGGCCGGCGACTGGCGACTGGCCCTCACACCGGGCGGCGTCGACCAGGACCTCCTGCGGCTGCCGTACCAGAACGTGCTGCGGCCGATGTTCCCGCTGGACCGCGACTTCACCGCGGACCTCACCGTGGTGACCGGGTGATCGCGTGACCCGACCCGAAGAGCAGTGCGTCCTCGCCGTCGACGTCGGAGGGACGACCATCAAGGGCGCCGTGGTCGGCGAGGACGGCCAGATCCGGCACTCGCTGGTCGTGCCGTCGCAGGCGGACGACGACCCGGTCAAGGCGGTCCGGTCGCTCTGCCGCCGGCTGCGCGACGACGCGCTCGCCCTCGGCGTCACCCCCGCCGCGATCGGGGTGGTCACGCCGGGCCTCGTCGACGAGGTCGAGGGGGTGGTGCGGTACGCCGCCAACCTCCAATTCCGCAACGTGCCGCTGCGCGCCCTGATCGGCGACGACCTCGAACTTCCGGTCGCGGTCGGGCACGACGCGCGCGCGGCCGGCGTCGCCGAGGCGGTGGGCGGGGCGGCCCGCGGACTCGACAACTTCCTGCTGCTGCCGCTGGGCACCGGCATCGCCGCGGCCGTGGTGGTGCACGGCGTGCCGGTCTCCGGCGCGACCGCCTCGGCGGGCGAGGTCGGCCACATCCCGGTCTACCCGGGTGGGGAGCCCTGCACCTGCGGCCAGCGGGGGTGCCTGGAGGTGTACGCCTCCGCCGGCGGCCTGGCCCGCCGCTACGCCCGGGCCGGCGGAACGTCCGGACTGGACAGTCGGGCCATCGCCGACGCGGTGGCCACCGATCCGGTGGCCCGCACCGTGTGGGACGACGCGACCCGGGCCCTGGGGACCGCCTTGGCCACTCTCACCCTGACCATCGACCCGGCTCGCATCGTGCTCGGTGGCGGGCTGGCCGACGCGGGCGCGCTCTTCTTCGACCCGGTACGCGACGCCCTCCGGGCGGCCCTCGCCTGGCGGACGCCGCCACCGGTGCTGCGCTCCGCCTTCGGCGCCCAGGCCGCACAGATCGGCGCGGCAGTGCTGGCCCGACGGGAGGCAGGTCTGCCCGTTCCGGACGGCTGGGGCGCCCCCGAGCAGGTGCCTCCCACCGACTGACGGCGGATCACCGGATCCGGGCCGGGGCGGGCGTCGCTCGTCGCCCCGGCCGGGACACCGGTCGAGCCGCGCCGGACGGCGTCGCACCGGACCGTCGCATGTCGGCAATCCGTCGTTGTCTGCCGGGTGACCCCTCCGTAGCGTCGCGACTACAGATCGATGCCACGCGGAAGGGACCCCTCGTGACCGAACTCGTCGCTCCGCAGCTCGTCGTGAACAGCAGGATGCTCTACTTCGGGTGGACGCCCGCCGACCCCGAGGCCGTGGCCGCGCTCGTGCCCGACGGGCTGAAGCCCGCACCGAACCGGCAGGTCTTCATGAACCAGTACGTCGTCGACGACCCGGGGCAGACCTCCGGCTTCGGCGCCTACTCGCTGACGTACATCGGGCCGGACCTCTCCGGGGTCGACGCCCCCGACGGGATCACTCCCGGTCGCTGGTGGACGCACTACTTCAACTCGAGTCCGGTCGTCCGCGCGTACGCCACCGCCCGCGGCGTGCCCGCGACGGCGGGGACCACCACCATCGAGGTACGGGGCAAGCGGCTGGTCGCCACGACCGATGCGGACGGCGTGCCCGTGATCAGGGCGACGGCCCGGGTCGGGCGCACCGGTGACGCGGTGAACCGGGGGCAGCTGCGCTACCTCACCCGGGTCGACGGCGCCTTCGTCAGCGGCAACTACCCCTTCGTGGCGGAGCCGGTCGACCCCTTCGAGGTGGAGTCGCTGGAGTTCCTCGAGCCCGAGCACCCGGTGTACGCGCTGCGCCCGGCCGATCCGCTGGAGGTCGTCTGGGGCTTCTACTCGCCGCGCTCGTCGTTCGCCTATCCCGGCGGAGAGTCGGTGCTCGACTGACCGCCGGAATCCCGGGTTCCGCCCGTGGCGCCAGCTCCGGCACCACGGGCGGAACGTTCAGCGGGCGGTCGCGCAGGTGGCGCAACCGATCAGCTCCAGCGACACCTGCAGCCGCTCGAGGCTGATGTTCTTGGCGATGGTGTCCTCCGGCGTGTGGTACGGCGGCTCCAGCAGCGCCGGGGTCTCCTCGCCGCGCCACGAGAAGTCGGTGTGACCCCGGCCACCACCGGCTGCGGGACCGCGCGCTCGCCCGGCATCCCGGAGCGGATCCCGAACGCCGCCGCGCTACTGTCGGTAATTGCCGATCAAGGGATGACCGGTGGGAGGAAAAGGGCCAATGAGCACGTCCATCATCGTCGGCGGCAGCAACGGGCTGGGCCGGGCCATCGCACAGCACTTCGCGGACCGCGGGGACACCGTCGTCATCACCAGCCGGGACAAGGCGCGCGCCGAGGAGGTCGCCGCGGAGATCGGCGGCGCGACCCGAGGGCTGGGCGCCGACCTCTCCCGACCGGAGACCATCGCCGCCGCCTTCGGCGACGTCACCGAGGTCGACAACCTGGTCATCACCGCCACCAGCCAGACCCCGAACAGCCTCGGCGCGTTCGACCTGGAGGCGGCGATCACCTCGGTGACCATCAAGCTGGTCGGCTACGCCGAGACGGTGCGGGTCCTGCGCGACCGCTTCCGCCCCGGCGCGTCGGTGGTGCTCTTCGGTGGCGTCGCCAAGGACCGCCCGTACCCCGGATCCACGATGGTCACCACCCACAACGCCGGCCTCACCGGCCTGGTGAAGACCCTCGCCGTCGAGATCGCGCCGTACCGGATCAACGCGCTGCACTCCGGCATCGTCGGTGACAGCCCGAAGTGGCGCGACATGCCCAACCACCCGCACGTCGCCCGCACCCCGATCGGCCGGCTCGTGACGATGGCGGAGATCGTCGACGCGACCGACTTCCTGCTGCGCAACGGCGGCATCAACGCGCAGGAACTCTTCATCGAGGGTGGGGTCCTGGCCGGCTGAACCCGGTCGACACAGCCGTGAGCCGAGCGGCCGCCGGGGATTCCCGGCGGCCGTTCGGCGTATCAGGTGCGGCGGCCGCCGGGGGGCTGCGCCGGAACGCACCCGGCGGTAGGGTGTCGGTTCATCCCTTGTGGACGTCCGTGCGGGGCCGGTGACCTGACGCCCGGCGGCGCGGGCGAGACCCGGAGGACCGCGCACTACCGACGGAGGGGACCGGCATGGTCGGTGCGAGCGACGAGAACGAGGCGAAGCCGGCGACCGCGGCCCGGATCTACGACTACTACCTCGGCGGCACGCACAACTTCCCGGCCGACCGGGAAGCCGCCGAGGCGATGATGCGGGTGCTTCCGTTGGGGCCACAGCTGGCCCGGACCAACCGGGCGTTCCTGCGGCGCGCCGTACGTCACCTCGCCGAGTCCGGCGTACGGCAGTTCCTCGACGTCGGCTCCGGCATCCCCACCGTGGGCAACGTCCACGAGATCGTCCAGCAGATCGCGCCGGAGACCCGGGTGGTCTACGTGGACATCGACCCGGTGGCGGTGGCGGAGAGCGAGGAGATCCTCAAGGGCAACGAGCTGGCCGCCGCCGTGCACGGCGACCTCCGCGAGCCGGCGAGCATCCTCGCGCACCCGCAGGTCAACGCCCTGCTCGACCTCGATCGGCCGGTCGGTCTGCTGTTGGCGGCCGTGCTGCACTTCGTGCCCGACGACGATGTCGCCTACGGCGCGGTCGACCGGCTGCGCGCGGCGCTCGCGCCGGGAAGCCACCTCGTGATGTCGCACGCGACCACCGACGAGGTACGGCACGACCAGGACGAGCTCGACGTCGCCCATGACATCTACCGGCGGCGCACCACGACCCCGCTCGGTCTGCGTAGCCGGTCGCAGTTCGAGCGCTTCTTCGCCGGGCTGGAACTCGTCGAACCGGGCGTGGTGTGGCTACCGCTGTGGCGCCCCGCCCCGGACGACCCGCAGTACTTCGCCGACGACCCCCGGCGTAGCGCCGGCCTGGGTGCCGTCGGCCGGGTCCCCTAGGTTCGCCGCGGACCCGGCCTGCTCGCCTGAGCGCCTCGGCCGCTCTCGCGGTCAGGGGCCGAAGGTGAAGACGTATGCGCGGCAGCCGGGCTCCTCGGCGACGAGGGTGAGCAGGTGGTCTCCGCGCGCCGCACCGGCGACGAGCCGGACCATGCCCGGCCGGTCGACGCGCACCACGCCGTCCGCGTCGACGTCGGCGCCACCGCGGTCCGCCACCGGCCGCCCGTCCAGCAGCACCCGCAGCGCGGCCCGGCCGGACGATCCGGGTTCGACGACGAGGTTCACCTCACCGGCGTCGAACGGCAGCGCGAGCTCGCCGGCGCCGCTCACGAGTTCGACGTAGTCCCCGCTGTCGCGCCAGTCGCCGGTCAGCTCGAAGGCGCCCGGCAGCCGCCGGTCGACGCCGAGGTACGTCTCCTCGGTCACCCCCGCGTACGAGGGCTGTTCGGTCGCCGCGAAGGTAGCCACCTCCGGGGTGACCGAGGGCAGCTCGACATCGGGGTCCCGGTCCACCAGGAGCTGCCGGAGCACCGCCTCCGTCCGGTCGTACTCGCCCTCCCCGATCCACCGGGCGACGCGCTTGCCGTCCGCGTCGAAGAGGTAGCGGGCCGGCCACGCGATGTTTTCGAGGGCCGACCAGACCGTGAAGTCGTCGTCGAGCGCGATCGGATAGCTGAGCTGGTGGTCCCGGATGCCCCGGTCGATGTTCTCGGCGTGCTTGCCGAATTCGAACTCGGGTGCGTGCAGGCCGATCACGGTGAGGCCCCGGTCGGCGTAGTCGCGGTGCCAGGCCCTGACGTAGGGCGCGGTGCGGATCCAGTTGATGCAGGTGTACTCCCAGATGTCGACGAGGACGACCCGGCCGGCGAGCGCGTCGGGTGTCAGCGGTGGCGAGTTCACCCACCGTCGGACGTCGAGGGGCGGCAGCCGCACGGTCACCGTGATCTCGTCATCCGCCGGCCGTCCCGCCCCGGTACGGAGCCAGGAACGTCGTCAGCGCCGCGAGCAGCTCCTCGGGCGCCTGCTCGGCGAGCCAGTGGCCGGCACCGGGAATGACCACGGTCTGCACGTCGTCGGCGAGGGCCGTCATGGCCTGCCCGGGGCGGTCACCCCAGCTCTGCTCTCCGCCGATTCCGAGCACGGGCATCCCGAGCCGTCGGCTCTTACGCTGCTCGTTCTGGGCGAGGGTGGCGTCCCAGGCGCGGTAGAGCCCGAAGCTTCCGCGCCGGACGTCGGGGTCGGAGTAGAGGTCGAAGTAGTACCGCAGCGCGTGGTCCGGCAGCGGCTCCCCTCCCTGGATGGCGAACTCGTAGCCGTAGAAGATCTCCTCCCGGCCGCTCACCAGCTGTTCGGTCAGCTCGTCGTCGACCCGGTTGAAGGCGATGTGCCAGACCTTGTTGTTGACCGGCGCGGGAAGGAACAGCGGCGGTCCGGAGGACACCTCCGGCGGCCCGGGGATCTCGGCGACGACCAGGCGCTCGACCCGGTCCGGGTGGTCCGCCGCCAGCGCGTAGGCGATGATGTAGCCGGTGTCGTGGCCGACGACGGCGAACCGCTGGTGGCCGAGCGCGTCCATCAGCGCGACCAGGTCGTTGGCGAGGGTGGCGCTGTCGTACCCCTCCCGGGGCTTGTCGGTGCGCCCGATGCCACGCTGGTCGACCGCGATGACCTCGAAGTCCCGGGCGAGCGCCGGCATCACCAGCCGCCAGGCGTACCAACTCTCCGGCCAGCCGTGCACCAGCAGCAGCGGCGGACCCGCACCACCGACGACCACGTGCTGACGCACTCCGCCGGCCTCCACGTAGTGGCTGGCGAAGGTGTCGGTGAAGCCGGCCGGGAGCTGCGGAGCCTGCGAGACGGTGCCGGGACCCTCCGCGACGGGGTACCGCGCCGAAGACGAGCTCACGACGATCTCCTTTCGCCTCGCGACCCGGCGCGCGACGAAGGCGCCGGCCCCTCACGCCGCAGGCCACCGAGGGTCATGGCAGGGTCAGCCTAACCAGGGCGCGGGCGCGGGCGAGCCGATATGCGGCTTTCCGGCGTCGGCGCGGAGACGGCCGATCCGGTGTGGTGTCGGGGCCGACCCCGACACCACACCGGACCAGGTGTCACCGCCGCGAGCCGCTCACGTGAACTTCGGCGGCGGCGCGGGTTGCGCTAGTCGAGCGGGGGAAGGTTCGACGGAGGCAGGTCCGGCCCGAGGTCCGGAGCGGTCTCGGTCGAGACGATCCGCCGGGGCGGCCACTTGACCCCGCGCGGGGGCCAGGACTGTCCGGTCCGCTGCAGGAACCACTTCGGCGGCTCGTAGAGCGGGAGCTGATAGTCGTTCGGCAGCATGCTCTTCCACTTGATCTTGGAAGTGCGTCGGTCGAACTCCTCCTTCATCTCGGCCAGGATGGTCGGCTGGGTCAGCAGGTCGACGGTGGTGGCCGCGAGGTACTTCGCGGCGGCCAGCATGGAGACGTGCCCCGGGTTCGCTGCCGCGGTGGCGGTGTGGTGCCACGAGTGGTTCTTCGTACCGCCGGGCTGGTGCGCGGTGCCCATGGAGATGGTGGGCACCTGCCAGCTGATGTCGGCGACATCGGTCGAGCCGCCACCCATGAAGACCGGTGATGGAGGTCGAAGTTCACTGATCGTGCCCGAGAAGCCGGTCTCCGCCGAACCGTTCGACCGCTGCAGCGCCTTGCCGAAGCGCTGGTCGGCCTCGGAGAACGTCGGCGGGCCGACCTGCGTCATGTTGGCGTACATCAGCTCGGCGCCGCGCTTGTTGCCGAGCTTGTTCCACACGCCGCCCATGATGCGGTGCTCCATCCGGGTGCCGGTCGCCAGCGCGGCTGCCTCCGCGCACTTGACGATCTTGTCCATCAGGACCTTCGAACGGGCCGGACTGCCCTCACGCGCGTAGTACCAGATGCTCGACAGCGTCGGGAAGACGTTCGGCGCCTGCCCCGTCTGCCGGATCGCATGGTGCATACGGGCGGTGTGCGCCATGTCGCTCTCGCGAAGGAACTCGGTGAGCATCGCCATCGCCGTGACCGCGTCCTGGGTGGACCTGGTCTCCAGCGGGGAGCCGCCGTGACCGTCGGTGCCGAGGAAGTGGAAGGCGACGCTGTACATCGCGTTGCCCGAGCTCCAACTGGTGCTGTTGTTGGTGGCCGGGTGCCAGTCGACGAAGGCGTCCAGCCCCCGGTAGACCCCCGCCTTCACCGCGACCGACTTACCGACGAGCTGCTCCTCCGCCGTGGAGCCGAAGAACTTGATGGTGCCGTCGAGGTTGCGTGCCTTCATGGCCGCCGCCGTCGCCGCCGCGGCGCCGGCAGCCGCGGCACCCAGCGCGCAGTGCCCGCAGCCGTGGCCGAAGCCGTACGTGGGGGCGTACGGGTCATGGTGGTAGACCAGCGGGTTGTGCTTCGGGTTCCCCTTCTCCTGCGACAACCCGGGCAGCGCGTCGTACTCGCCGCTGAAGCCGATCACCGGCTTGCCGGTGCCGTGGCTGAACGTGGCCACGAACGCGGTGGGCATGCCGCCCGCACCCCACTCGATCGTGAACCCGTTGGCCGCCAGGAACTGCGCCTCCGCCCAGGAGGAGTTCCACTCCGCCAGCGAGGGTTCCGCGTACTCCCAGATCCGGTCGTTCAGACCGGCGATCCGCTCCGACTGGCGGTCGATCCACGAGATCGCGGCATCCTTGGCCTGCGAGTCGACGGCGAGGTTCGTCGGCGGCTCGTAGTTGACGAGATCGGACGGCATCGTCTTCGGGTCGAGCGCGAGGTCCGACGCGGCAGCCAGGGCCGGGTCCGCCGCCAGCGCGGGGGCGATCGCCAACCCGGCGCCGGCCATGCCGAGCAGCCCCAGCAGGTCCCGACGGCTGTAACCCGACGGATCGAGATGATCGGTTTCGCACATGGTGCAACGCTCCTCGATTGAGAGCTGATCAACCGGCCACGCTGACGGGTCATCGACAAGCCCAGGGACGATCGGCGACCCGGAGTCACGGAGTCGCGTCGGGAGGAAGGGCTGGAGGGGGGATCGGAGGCATGACGATGAGCCGGCTGACCATTGGACGCGGCGGGCGCCCTCCGTCCCCACTGTCTGTGTACCTGAGAGTGTCCCCGGCTCTCGCCGGCTTCCCCCTTCGGTGAGCGGCGCATGCCGCTGCTCTCCAGTGGCGCCTCGGAACTGCAGTACTTGGGCCTGTGAGTTTCCGGGGAGGTTGCTCCTTCGGCGCCCCCCTTGGCCAGGGGGAGGACTCTCCTGCAGCTCCTCAAACGGCTTATTTGATCCAACGCAGAAGGCGGCCGAATGTCAACCCTCGTCCCATGGTTGCTCAGTCAAGGATTCGGCTGCCTTCGATGTCGACACGACGAAATCAGGTCGATGAAACCGCTCAGCGGATCGGCTCCGGACTATGCGGCAGCGTCGCGCCGACCCCGCCACGCATCCGTACGGGTCACGCCGAACAGGATGCCGGCGTTGACGATCACGACGAAGATCGGGGCCAGCAGCTTCAGCGCCGGCATCACCGCGATCATCAGCACCAGCCAGCCGATCCGGGATCGGGAGAGCCGGTCGAGGAGCTCGTACTCGAAGATCACCCGTCCGAGCAGGAACAGGAACGAGCCGCCGACCACGAGCGCGACCAGACCGCTGTGCGTGCTTCCGAACGGCTCGGCGAGGGCGAGGTCCACTCCGGCGGTCGTCGCGATCACCCCGGCCACCAGAACGACGTAGACGTACGGCGCGAGGCGCACCGCGCGACGCGGATGCCGGCGCACCGATTTCTCGACGAGGAGTTCGGTCCGGAACACGTAGATCTGCCACAGCAGCAGCGCCGCGGCGATAGCCGCCAGGAAGATGACGACCCGCGCGGTGGCGAAGCCCAGAATGCTGAGTTTCAGCGTGGAGGCCAGCACCAGGTCGCCGATCACCAGAATGGCGATCTGCTGGTATCGCTCGCCGAAATGCGGGGTCAACCGGTCGTACTGTTCGAGTGGAACCCGGCCCAGCCCGGGCGTCGGAAAGCGCAGCGCGGCGACGATGTATTCGATTACGAGGGCGGCAGCCCATAACGCTCGACGCAATTCCGGATCGGTGAGCGCGCCGGCCAGCCAGAGCAGCCCGGAGAAGGCGAACCAGAACAGGAACAGCTTCACCCGGAGCTGCGCGAAGTGCCCGCGCAACGCCCGCACCAGCATGAGCCCGCGGGCCAGGTGGATGCCGACGTACGCGCCGGCGAAGAGGAGACCATGCTCGGCGAAGGCGCTCGGAATGGCCGCCGCCATGAGGCCCACCCCGAGCATGCCGGTGGCGAGAACCCGTTGGATGACCCGCTCGCGGGGATCGAAGAAGTCGGTCGCGATCGCGATGACCGACCACGTCCACCAGGCGGCCAGCAGCAGGATTACCGTATTCGCCAGCCCACGCCAGGAGAGGTCCCGGGCCAACTGCATCGACAACTGCGCGAACGTGGCGATGTAGAAGACGTCGAGGAGCAGTTCCAGGAGCGTCGATCGACTCGAGGACCGGGGATCCCGGATCAGCCCCGACGGTCTCGCCCCGGTCATCGATCAGCCATTCCTGCCCTCGTCGCGGCCATTCGCGGCCGAACCGCTCCCTGCGGCCGAGGAAGCGGTGGCGCCCTTCAGGCTAGGCCCTCCCCCACGGCCGCACGTCCGGAAAGTCCGAACCTCCGCCCACCCCCGAGGTCCGCTGCTGCCGGACCTCCACCCGCAGCCGCCGGCCCCGCCGACGCCCTCGCACCGCCGACGGACGGGCCGCCGGGTGGCCGGTCGGCTAGCCCGCGGCGGCACCCGGGAGACGTTCCGCGAAGGCGCGGTACACCGGGGTGCCGGCCAGACCGTCGCGGATGGCGAAGACCACGAGGTCGAACCGGCCCACCGCCCGCAGCGCCTCGGCGAACGCGCCGGCGACCGTGGCCGGGTCGTTGCGGAACACCCCGCACCCCCACGCGCCCAACACGATCCTCCGGTGTCCGTGCGCGGCGGCCACCTCCAGCACCCGCCGGGCCCGCCGGGCCAGCACCGCCGGCACGTCGGAGGCGTGCTCGGGCTGGTTGCGGACGATCGCGCCGAGGTTCGGGGCCGCGGCGGTCAGGAACGACGTGCCGTACGGCTCGTCGAGCAGCACACCCTTGTCGTCGCGGAACACCGGCACGCCCGGCGAGTAGATCACCCGGTCGCTGTAGCGCAGATCCCGCTGGGCCCGGTGGAAGGCGTAGAAATCCGGCGCGGCGAGCAGGCACGGGTACAGCGCCGACGAGCGGGCGATGCTCTCCTCCTGCGCCTTCGCCCCGCCGAGGAACCCACCGCCCGGATTCTTCGCCGAGGCGAACACCAGGGCCGCGGCGCCGGACCCGAGTCGCCGGGCGGCCTGCAACGTCGTCTCGTACGTCACCTCGACGACACCGGCGCCCACCGCTGCGCTTGGCGGGACGAGCACATCGTCCGGGAGATGGTGCCGGGTGCCGGCGATGGCGGCGGGTACCGCCTCGCCGAGGTCGACCTCCACGCCGGAGCCCGAGCGGTACCGCCCCGACTCGACGATCGCCACCGAATGCCGGGCGATCTCACGGAGACGACTGCTCACTGGTGCGCCCGCCGCAGGGCGAGGGTGGGGGTCTGCACAGCCAGCAGGCTAGGCAGGCGATCCCCCACCGGCAACCGGTATTCCGTCCACCCCGGACCCCGTCGAGCAGCCGCGACGGTTCACCGGCGAGGCGCCCCCGCCGTCATCGGGACCGCTCGGTGGCGCGGGAGCGCCAGAGCAGCCACACGAAGTAGGGCGTACCGATCATGGCGATGACCAGGCCGGCGGGGATCTGCGCGGGCGCGATGACGGTACGGCCGAGTGTGTCGGCGACGCTGACCAGCAACGCGCCGAGCAGTGCCGCGACCGGCAGGACCCGTGCGTGCCGGCCACCGACGAGCGCCCGGGCGAGGTGCGGCGCCACCAGTCCAACGAATCCGATCACGCCGACGGCGGAGACCGCTGTCGAGGTGAGCAGCGCCGCCGCCCCGAGGGCGAGTAGCCGGGTTCGTTCCAGCCGGACGCCGAGCACCCGGGGGGTGTCGTCGTCGAGGGCGAGCAGATCGAGTTCCCGCCGAGCCGCGACCACGGCCGGGGTGAGGACCAGCAGGGCGATCGCCACCGGCAGCACCTGGGTGGCGGTGCGTCCGTAGGTGGAGCCGGAGAGCCAGGTGAGGGCCTTGCCGGTGTTCCACGGATCGTAGGAGACGATCAGGAAGGTGATCAGGGCCAAGCCGCCCTGCCAGGCCCCGAAGCCGATCAGGACCAGCCGGTCCGAGCTGAGCCCGCCCCGCCAGGCGAGCCCGTAGACGAGGGCGAAGGCGAGGAGGGCGCCGAGCCCGGCGACGCCGGAGACGGCCCAGACGCCGGCCAGCGGCACGAAGGTCAGCAGCGAGACCGCACCCAGGCCCGCACCGGCGGTGATGCCGAGGATGCCCGGTTCGGCCAGCGGATTGCGGCAGACCGCCTGCACGGTGGTGCCGGCGACCGCGAGGGCCGCACCGGAGAGCAACGCCGCCGCGACCCGCGGCCACCGCTGGTCCAGCACGAAGGTGTACGCGGGCCCGGTGTTCCCGTTCAGCCAGTTGACGATGTCGCCGAGCAGCACCCAGGTGTCCCCGGCGAGCATGCCGACCAGCACCGCCCCGACGGTGAGCAGCGCGGCCACGGCGACCACCGAGCGGTGGAAGGTCGAGCTGCGGACGGCCGCGTGGCCGCCGGGTGGGCGGCGGGTCGGGCCGGCGTCGCGGTGCCGTCGGGCGAGCCAGATCAGGACGGCCGCTCCGAAGAGGGTGGTGACGACCCCGGTGGGGATGTCGACGCCGGCCTGCCCGCCCATCACGGCCCGCAGCAGGATGTCGGAGCCGAGCACGATGAGCACCCCGGTGATGCCGGAGAGCGGCAGCAGGATCCGGTGCCGGTGCACGCCGGGCACCACCCGGCCGAGCAGGCGGACGATCACCGGCGCGCAGAGGCCGACGAAGGCGACCGGGCCGGTCAGGGTCACCGCGGCGGCGGAGAGCAGGACGGCGAGCAGGGTCACCAGCACCCGGGTGCGCCGCACGTCGAGACCGAGGACGGTGGCCGTGTCGTCGCCGAGGCCGAGAATGTCCAGCCGGTGCCCGAGCAGCATCAGCGCCACGACGGCGAGGCCGATCACCGGCGCGAGTTCGCGGACCGCGACCAGGTCGCTCTGCACCAGGGAGCCGTTGCCCCAGGCGAAGAGGCCGATGGTGGCCTGTTCGAAGAGGAGCAGCAGCAGGGTGGTCACCGAGCTGAGCGCCATGGCGGTGGCCGAGCCGGCGAGCACGAGCCGGGTGGTGCCGGTCTGTCCACCGGCGGACATGGCCAGCACGAGCGCCGCCGCGGCGATGCCGCCACCGAAGGCGAGGGCGCCAGCCGGCAGCGCGGGCAGCGCGATCCCGAACGCGGCCACGGCGACGATGGCGAGGTGGGCGCCGGCGTTGACGGCGAGGGTGTCCGGCGAGGCGAGCGGGTTGCGGGCGACCGACTGGAAGGCGGCGCCGGCGAAGCCGAGCGCGACGCCGATGGTGAGGCCGGCGAGCAACCGGGGCAGCCGGGAGGCGATCAGCACGCGGGCCGCCTCGTCGTCGCCGCCGGTGGCCAGCCGCAGCAGGTCGAGGGCGCCGACGGCGGAGGTGCCCTGGGTGAGGTGGACCGCCGCGACGACGAGCGTGAGCAGGATCGCGGCGACGAAGAGCCCGACGAGGCGGGGCTTGGCGAGGGGCCCGGCCGGAGCCGGCGCGAGGGCCGGCTCCGGGCGCGGGGGCGCGGTCAGGGTGTTCACACCGCGTAGGTCTTGACGAACTGGTCGATGTACTGCTTACCGGAGAGCGGCCCACCGAAGGTCCAGATGCCGTCGGGCATCCGGTGCAGGTGCTTCTGCTGGACGAAGGGCAGCGACTTCCAGATGGCGTTGCCGGCGAGGCCGTCGGCGAAGACGTCGACGCCGTCGGAGGCGTTGTAGAAGAAGTGCAGGTTCGGGTCCTTGAGGACGGTCAGCCCCTCGACGTCGGTCTGGCCCAGGCCCCACGCCTCGTCGGTCTTGCCGGTCCAGGCGTTCGTCAGGCCGAGCTGGATGCCGAGCTGGGAGACGAGCGCGCCCTGGCCGAACATCCGGATGCTCACCGTGCTCCCCTCCTTCCAGCCGTCGGCGATGGCGAACGGGCGGCCGGCGGCACCGGCGTCGGCGATCTTCTTCTTGCCGTCGGCGAGGGCGGCGTCGAAGTCGCCGAGCAGCTTCTCGGCCTCGGTGGTCTTGCCGACCGCCTTGGCGATCATGCCGAGGTCCGTACGCATCCGGCCGAGGTTGTCCTTGGCGTCGCTGCCCTTGGCGACCAGCACGGGGACGTACTTCTCGATCTGGTTGACCAGCGCACCGCCCCGGTCGTCCTCCATCACCACGAGGTCGGGCTGCAGGGCCACGATGGAGTCCACGCTGGGCTCCCCGCGGGTGCCGACGTCCTTGACCCCCGGGTCGAGCTTGGCGGCGGTCACCCAGGTGCCGTAGCCCTTGGGGTCCGCCACGCCCACGGGCATGACGCCGAGGCTGACGAGCATCTCGACCTCACCCCACTCGAGCCCCACCACCTTGGTCGCCGGCGCCTTCAGGGTGATCTCCTTGCCGCGGCTGTCGGTGACGGTCACCGGGCCGGTCGCGGCGGCGGAGGCCGAGCTCTCGGGCGTGGTGTTCTTCTCGGTGGTGCCGCAGGCGCTCAACAGCAGCGCGGCCGCCGCGGCGACGATCGCGGTAACGCGGATACGGTTCATCGGAGTCTTTCTCGTGGGTGTGTGACGTGCTCGGATTTCAGACCGGGATGCGGGTCAGGTGCCGACCCACGGGACGGGTGGTCACCAGCCCGTTGACCGGGTCGGCGGAGACCTCGATACGGATGCCGTACGTCTCGGTGAGGGCCTGCTCGGTGAAGACCTGACCGGGTGTTCCGGTGGCCCGGACTCGGCCGTCGTGCAGCAGCACCACCTCGTCGGCGACCGCGGCGGCGTGGTTGAGGTCGTGCAGCACCACGCCGACGGCGACGTCGTGGTCGTCGGCGAGGTCCCGGATCAGGTCGAGGATCTCCACCTGGTAGCGCAGGTCGAGGAAGGTGGTGGGCTCGTCGAGCAGGAGCACCGGCGTGTCCTGCGCCAGGCAGGTCGCCAGCCAGACCCGTTGCAGCTCACCGCCGGAGAGCTCGTCCACCGGACGGTCGGCCATCGCGGCCACGCCGGTGACCGTCATGGCGCGGCTGATGGCCGCGGGGCCCTGCGGGTCCTCGCCGCGCCACCGCCCCCGGTACGGGTGGCGACCGTAGCCGACCACGTCGTGGACGGTGACCCCGCTGGGCACCGGCCGGCTCTGCGCGAGCAGGGTGACCCGGCGGGCGAACTCCTTGGCCGGCAGGCCGGCCGCGGTGGCGCCGCCGGCGAGGTGCACCGTGCCGGCGGCGATCGGGTGCAGCCGAGCCAGGGAGCGCAGCAGGGTGGATTTGCCGCTGCCGTTCGGGCCCACCAGAGCGGTCACCGCGCCGGCGCGGAGAGTGATCGCCGCATCATGCACCACGGTCACCCCGTGGTAGCCCAACCGGAGGTCGCTCCCCCGCAAGCTCTGCTCGCCGCCGGTGAACGGCGTCCGCTCTGACATGAGGTTAGGCTAACCTAATCGAGTGTTCCGCTGTCAAGGTGGGGCCCGGTCACGCCCGCACGGCGTACCCGGCGCAGATCCACCGCGCCCGGCGCGCGGCTACCCGGTGCCGCGCACGGATTCCTCGCCGCGCCGGATCGCGTTCCGTACCTCGCGGTTCGCGGAGCTGGGGTCGCAGCCGGCGGCGCGAAGCAGGTCGCTCGCGGCGGTACGCAGCTGGGTCACCACGGCGTCGCCGAAGTCCGCCAGCCCCAGCGCCTGGGCTCGGCCGGCCCGCTGCACGGCGTCCCGAACCCGCTGGTGGGTTCGCTCGACGGGACGCCCCGCCCGGTGCTCACTGCGCAGGAGTTCGACCGCGTCGGCGAGGTCGCCGACGCCGGCGGGCAGGTCGGGAGGAATCCGCTCGTCGTACTGCAGCGCCATCGCCGACCGGCGGGCCAGCCCTCGACTGTGCTCGATGACCCGCTCCAGGTACACGGTGGCGCGGGCGAACCGCTCCACGTCCCGACGGCGTCGCCAACGGGCCGGCGCGAGGCTGACCACCTCCTCGGCGCCGCTGAGCGCCTGGTGCATCCGGTCGAGGTCCGGCCCCATGCCGCGCAGCCGGTCCAGCACGCGGACCGCCCGTTGCTGGTCGCGGGTCGCCAGGGCGGCGGCGATCTCCCGCAGTTGATCGGCCAGGCACCGGTAGACGGGGGCCGCGTCGCGGTCGAGGATCCGCATCGGATTGATCGGAAGCAGCAGCGCGACCACCACGAGGCCCACTGCGCCGCCGACCGCCGCCTCGACGATGCGCGGCCACTCCAGATCCTTCTGGGCCGGAGCCAGGGTCGCGAGCAGCACCGCCGTGCCCCCGGCCTGCCCCACGGCCGCCCCGCCGCGCCCGAAGAGCAGGAGCGTGGCCAGGATGGCGCAGCCGACGATGAACCCGGTCTGCCAGAACCCGGTACCGAGGAACGTCAGCAGGAAGTCGGTGGTGGCGATGCCGAGTCCGACCCCGAGGAGCAGTTCGGCGGTGCGGCGGGCGCGCTGGCCGAGCGCGGCGACGATCGTGCCCACCGCGGCGGAGGGCGCGAAGACGGGCGACGGGTTACCCAGCAGGTCGTGCCCGATCGACCAGGCGAGCGCCGCGGCGAGTCCCGCCTGGAGGGAGATGACCACGGCGACTTCGAGCTGGTGCAGCCGCACCCGACCGGCCCGGCGGCTTCGGCCCCGGGCTCCGACAACGGCGGCCCGGACGCGCTCGGTCACCCGGTCGCGGCGTGACCGGTCGGCGGCCGGTTCCCGCTCGTCAGCATCCACCGGGCACTCGTACCACGACGACGTCCGAGAAACCGGGCAACCGCGCGGGCCGACCGCGATGGAGGACGGCCCACGGGCGACCCCGGCATCGGGGGGAGCACCGCCGCGCCGGAGCGGCCGATCCGTTGCGCGGCGGCTCAGCCGACCGGCAGCAGCGCGCCGGTGACCTGGGCGGTGAGCCAGCGCGCCGCCCGCTCCAACGACCAGCCGCGGTCCCGCACGAGCGTGGGCCAGGCCGCCTGTCCCAGGTAGAACCAGAGGAGGTCGAGCGCGTCGTCACGACTCAGCCCGGGGCGCAGCGCACCGAGGTCGGCGAGCCGGTCGGCCACCGCGCCGAAGGCCTCCTGGTACGCGCGCAGGATCCGGTCGTACACCTCGGCGGCGGCCGGCTCCGACTGGCTCTGCGGGAAGAGCTCGACGATGACGTCCCAGTGACGTTCGTGGGTCCGCCGCACGCCCTCTCCCAGCAGCGTGAGGATCTCGATGGCGTCCGCACTCCCGCCGATGGCGGCCAACGTCTCGGCGACCGCGGGATCGCGGGTGATCGGCTCGATCAGCGCCGCCAGGATGTCGGCCTTCCCACCGGCGCTGGAGTAGACGGTGGGTACGGCGACCCCGGCGGCCCGGGCGATCTGCGGCACCGTGGTTCCCGCGTACCCCTGGCTCAGGAAGAGCTCGCGCCCGGCGGCCAGGATCATCGCCCTGGTCGCCGCCGCGGCGTCGGCGCGCCGCGGCGAGTGATATCTGCCCACCCCCACGGACCGGATCGTATCGGGACACCGGCCGCCAGGAGCCGGCGCGGAGCACCGGACCGCCTGTCGGCGAGGCCCCGCACGACCCGCACGAACCCGGCCCGCGACGCTCCCCCGTCGCCGTGGGCTCATCTGCCGTCGCCGAGCACGGCGCCCGGTGACGGGATGGCCTTGCGTCCGATCAGGTGCGCCAGGACCAGCGCCACCGTGAGGACGACCAACGCCCACATGATCGGCAGCAGGATCGTCACCGGAGCCAGCGCGGCGACGACCAGGTTGGCCGCCCGCCGGCCACCGATCGGACGGTTCGCGCGTCGCCAGATCAGGTGGTCGGCGAGCAGGTAGACGACGATTCCGCAGGCCAGCGTGGCCTGCCCGACCGTCGCCGGAGCGTCGAGGTCGTGCCCCGGCCGAGGCAGCGTGGTACGCAACCCGAAGGCGACCAGCACCAAGCCGACGACGAGGAACAGGTGCAGGTACGCGTAGGCGTCCCGGGCCAGCGCGCCACGTTCGCCGCTCGTGCGCAGCTCGGCGAAGCGCTGGGCGACGACGACGTCGCTGCCGACGTAGGTCCACCAGAGCGCGGCGATCAGCGCGGCGCTGAGCCCCACGGCGAGGAAGGTGGCCATCGAGACGGGCGGGTCGCCGGCGGCGATGCCGGTGGAGATCACCGCCTGGCCGAGCGCGATGAGGATGATCAGGTTGAAGCGGCCCATCCACCGGCTGACCGATCGCAGCCGCCAGTTGCGGGACCGGATGAGGTAGCCGCCGCCCACGTCGACGACGAGGGCGACGGTCCAGCAGAACGTGCTGATCGGGTTGACCGGCTTCTCCGTCACGACCCCGGTCGACACCGCGCCGAAGAGCAGCGCGATCCCCACGCCGGTCGGCACGGCCGCCCGGGCGACGATGGCGCGGAGCTCCGCGTCGTGCCGGAGCACCCACCAGAACGCCACCAGGTGCAGGATGCGAACCGCCGCGTACGCGGTGACCACGATCAGCGGCCCGGGCAGTCCGCCGGAGATGTAGCCGAACGCCTGGGGAGTGGCGATGCCGAGCATCAGGGTCAGTGCCACCGCGAGGAGGACGACGAGCCGCAGGGCGTTGCCCGCGCTGCGGATCGTCGTGGTGAACCAGGTGTAGTTGACCCACGACCACCACAGCAGCGCCAGCACGGCCAACCCCTGGAGCACCCCGATCACCGATGGGTTCCGGATCATCAGCACGGTGACCTGGATGAACGCGTACACGAAGACCAGGTCCAGGAAGAGCTCCTCGGGGGTGGCGTCGACCTCCCGAGACGCTGTCTCCTCGACGTCGCGGTGCAATTGTTGGTGACGACCTCGCAGCACGGTCAGATGGGCGATCACCAGGCAGACCAGGGCGCCGGCGAGGAGGGTGAGCGACCCCAGAGCCGTCAGGCCGCGGGCCGGCACGGAGAGCAGCGCCACCAGGACGAGGCCCAGCACGGGGCCGCGACCGATGCGTCGGGCGGTACGCCACTCGAACGCCACCAGTCCGAGCAGGTAGAGGAAGACGCCACCGTAGAGAGCCCCGAGGTCCGACGCGGTCCAGTGCTCCGGTTCACCGATGGGCGTCCCGCCGAGCGCCTTCTTGAGCCCGAACGCGACCAGGATCAGCCCGCCGATCATCGGCAGGTGCAGCAGGGTGTAGGCGTCGCGGGCCCGGCGCGACCGGACGTGCTGGGGCGGGGTGCCCTCCAGCGCCTGCTCGCCGGAGGGCGACGCGATGTCGAAGTACGCCCACCACAGGAACGCCACGACGAGGAGCCCGAGCGCCGCCCCGGCGAGCATGGACCAGGTGACGGGGACGTCGCCGCCGAAGCCGCGGCTCGTTCCGATCGAGATGATCGTCTCGCCGAGCGCGATGAGCATGATCAGGTTGTGTCGCTCCGCCCAGTGCCGGGCCGACGTCAGCTGCCACGTCCCTGCCCCCGCCGCCTGCAGCCCGAAGTAGTCGACGACGATCGCGACCGCGAAGAGCACGAGCTGGAGGATCTCCGTGGCCAGCCCGGGTGGTAGGTGCTGGGGCAGCAGGACCGCGCACAGCAGTAGTGGGAGGCTGCCGGCGAGCGGCAGCCAGGCGCGCCGGGCGGGGCTGGACGACCAGCGGGGACCGCCACGCCGGGCCCGGGAGACGATCAGCAGGGAGCCGATCCGGGTCGCCAGGAAGCCGACGACGAAGACGAGCGGGCCGACCAACCCGAACGAGTGGTTGACGAAGACCTCCGGAATGGCGACCGCGACGAGCAGGATCACGATGGCCACCGCGAAGACCGCGATCGGCAACGCGCCGCGGTCGAGCCGGACCAGGTTTCCCACCCAGGCGTACCCGCACCAGCTGCGCCAGATGAGCAGCACCACGAGCCCGCCCTGGAGCAACGAGTCCAGGGCTGGGCCCTCCGCCATGAGGTGGGTGACGTTGATGAAGGCGTAGACGAAGACCAGGTCCAGGAAGAGCTCCGCGCGCGTCACCCCGCCGTGTGTCGCGGCCTTGATCTCTCCACCGGCCCCGAACGCACGCTGCGAGTTCGCCTCCCCGCCGTCGTCCACCCACTTACTGTGCCTATGCGGACATAGTTCGGACGCGGAAACAGCCAATGGCCCGGGCGGGCACGGAACCGGCGCCGGCCGGGGTTCGGGAACCCGGCGAGGCATGGGCCCGGGGCGGCCGGCGGCGGTCGGCGCAGCGCGGTCACCGCGAGTCGGCGCGCCCACCTGGTGTGGATCGCCCGGCAGCGGGTAGCGGGAGCGTTCGGCGGTGGCGACGGGAGGAGGTGCGCCGTGTCGGACGACGGGGATCCGACCCGGGTACGACTGGTCAGCGCACCCCAGGTGCTGCGGGAGTACGCGCTGCTCGCGGACGGCCATCGCGGCGCGCTGATCGGCCCCGACGGCGACGTGGTCTGGTTGTGCGCCCCCGGCTGGGCCGATCCCCCGCTCTTCAGCGGTCTGCTGGGTGGGCGGGGTCGCTATCTGGTCGAGCCCGTAGGCCCACGGTTCGTCTGGAGCGGGCACTACGAGCCCGGGTCGTTGATCTGGGTGAGCCGCTGGGTGACCACCGACGGCGTCGTGGAGTCCCGCGAGGCACTGCTCTTCCCCGGCGACGCCCGTCGGGTGGTGCTGCTGCGGCGGGTCCACGCGCTGGACCGCGACGCGCTCGTCCGCGTGCGGCTCGATCCCCGGGCCGACTTCGGCCGAGCCCCGCTCGTCGACGCTCGTCGCGCGGACGGCTCGTGGACGGCCCGGACGGGCGAGTTGCACGTACGGCACAGCGCCGGGGACCGGCTTCGTCTCACGCACGACGAGGCACTCGAGGGTGAGCTGCACGTGCCGAAGGGCGAGCGGCACGACCTGGTGCTGGAGGTCTCGGTCGATCCGCTCGTCGAGCCGCCGCCGGACCCGGACGTGCTCTGGCGGATCACCGAACAGGGGTGGCGGGCATCGACACCCCGCCTGGCCGGCGGCGACGCGCAACGGGACGCCGCCCTCGCCTACGCGGTGCTGAGGGGCCTGACCAGCCCGGGCGGCGGGATGGTGGCGGCGGCGAGCACTGCCTTACCGGAGCGGGCCCACGCCGGGCGCAACTACGACTACCGGTACGCGTGGATCCGGGACCAGTCGTTCGCCGGGCAGGCCGCCGCCCTGACCGGCCGGTACGAGCTGCTGGACGAGGCGGCAGCCTTCCTCACCGCGCGGGTGCTCGCCGACGGCGAACGGCTCGCGCCCGCCTACACCGTCTCCGGTGGGACCGTGCCGCCGCAGACCGACCTGGACTTCCTGCCGGGCTACCCGGGCGCTCCCGTGCGGGTCGGCAACTGGGTCCGGCGGCAGTTCCAGCTGGACGCGTTCGGGGAGGTCCTGCTCCTGCTCGCCGCCGCGGCCCACCATGACCGGTTACCGCACGACTCGTGGCGGGCGCTGGACCTCGCCGCCCGGATCGTCGAGGAACGTTGGCGCGAACCGGACTCGGGCATCTGGGAGCTGCCCGCCCAGCAGTGGACGCACTCGAAGCTCACCTGCGTGGCCGGGCTGAGAGCCGCCGCCCGGGTGGCGCCGACCGCCGTGGCCGGGCGCTGGGCGGCGCTCGCCGACGCGATCCTCGCCGACGTCGGGGCGCACGCTCGGCACTCCTCCGGGCGCTGGCAGCGGGCCTACGACGACGAGCGGGTCGACGCCGCGTTGCTGTTGCCCGGGATTCGCGGGGCGGTACCGGCGGACGATCCGCGTACCGAGGCCACCCGCCGTGCGGTGCTGGCCGAGCTGGAGCGTGACGGCTACCTGTACCGGTTCCGGCCGGACCGCAGGCCGCTCGGCGACGCCGAGGGCGCGTTCCTGCTCTGCGGGTTCACGGCGGCGCTCGCGGCGTGGCAAGCCGGCGACCGGGTGTCCGCGCTGCGGTGGTTCGAGCGCAACCGTGCGGCGTGCGGCCCCGCCGGCCTGTACACCGAGGAGTACGACGTCGGCCAGCGGCAACTGCGCGGGAACCTGCCGCAGGCGTTCGTGCACGCGTTGATGCTGGAGACGGCCCTGGTCCTCGGGCAGACCGAGGTCGGCTGAGGCCGGACCGGGCAGGGGCGGCCGGCGTCCTGGGCGTGTCACGCCACCCGGTACGGCTCCGCACGGTCGGTACGGAAGGTCAGGCCGTTGCCGCTCTCCTCCAGCGGGACGGGTGCGCTGCCGCCGACGGCCCGCACGGCGCCGTGGAACAGCATCGACTCGATCCGCACGTGGTCGTGGAACCACTCGATGTGCCGCAGGTTGGGGGTGGCCGCGGCGACCGCCAGGTGCTGGTGCGGTGCGCAGTGCGCGGACACCTCCAGCCCGGCGGCCGCCGCGACCGCCGCCGCGCGGAGGAACTCGCTGATGCCACCGCACCGGGTCACGTCGATCTGGAGGCAGTCGACGTAGGGGGCCAGGCGGTGGAAGTAGCCGAGGTCGTAGCCGTACTCGCCCGCCGCCACGTCGGGCCGGACGTGGTCCCGGACCAGTCCGAGCCCGACCGGGTCGTCGGAGCTGACCGGCTCCTCGTACCAGCGCACGTCGAGGTCGGCGACAGCGTGGGCCACGCGGATGGCCTGCTTGCGCTGGAAGGCGCCGTTGGCGTCCACGTAGAGCTCGGCGTGGTCGCCGATGGTGCGCCGCGCGGCGGTCATCCGGTCGACGTCCCGCGCCACCTCGCTCCCCCACGACTCCCCGATCTTGATCTTCACTCGGGGAATGCCGTCGTCGTGCACCCAGCCGGCGAGCTGACGGTGCTGCCGCTCGGCGTCGTAGGTGGTGAACCCACCGCTGCCGTAGACGGGGACCCGGTGGCGGGCGGTGCCGAGCAGCCGGGCCAGCGGAATCGTGTGGCGGCGGGCCTTCAGGTCCCAGACGGCGCAGTCGACGGCGGAGAGCGCCAGCCCGGCGACGCCCGGCCGGCCGGCGTTGCGCAGCCGCCGCTGCATCGCCGACCAGACCGCCGGCACGTCGTCCGAGTCCAGGCCGGCGACGACGGGACCGAGCAGGTCGGTCACCACCGGCACCACGGCCCGCGGGCCGTACGTCCAGCCGATGCCGGTGACACCGTCCGCCTCGGCCCGCACGAGCACCAGGGTGGTGCTGGTCCAGGCGAGTGTGCCGTCGCCCTCGGGAGCGTCGGTCGGCACCTGGTACGCCTCGACGGCGAGCCGCAGACCGCTCACCGTCGGCGGAGCGCGGCCCGCACCGCGAGCGCGGCAGGCCCCAGCGCGGCCAGGCCGGTCAGGCCGAGGGCGGCCAGGCGGGCGGGGCGGGACGGCGGGTGGGGGCGCTGCGACCAGCTCCGCTCCGGCCTGGGGGGCACGGTCGGGCCGTGCAGGCCGGCGCGGAGCAGTTCGGCCAGGTGGATCGCGGCCCGCCCGCCGGACGCGCTCTGCTCGACCTGGGTACGGCAGCTGAACCCGTCGGCCAGCAGCACGTCGGTTTCGGCGGCGTCCCGTACGGCGGGCAGCAGGACCCGTTCGGCGCAGGCCTCGGAGACCTCGTAGTGCCCCTGCTCGAAGCCGAAGTTGCCGGCCAGGCCGCAGCAGCCGGAGTCGAGGAACTCCGCCTGGACGTCGGCGGCGGCGAGCACGGCCTGATCGGCGGCGGTACCCAGGACGGCGTGTTGGTGGCAGTGGGTCTGGATCAGCGCGCGCACCGGAAGCCGCGGCGGCTGCCAGCCCGGGGTGTGCTCGTGCAGCAGCTCCGCGAGGGTGACGGTCTGCTCCCGCAGCCGGCGCACGTCGTCGTCGGCGGGGAAGAGCTCGTGGGCGTCGCTGCGGAAGACCGCGGCACAGCTCGGTTCCAGCCCCACTACGGGAGTGCCGGCGCGCAGGTACGGGCGCAGCACGTCCACGGTGCGGCGCAGCACCCGCTTCGCGGTGCCGAGCTGACCGGTGGAGATCCAGGTCAGTCCGCAGCAGACCGGACCCGCCGGTACCCGCACCCGCCAACCGGCGGCCTCCAGCACCTCGACCGCCGCCTGCCCGATTCCCGGGTGGAACCGGTTGGTGAAGGTGTCGGGCCAGAGCAGCACCTCACCCCGCGATCCGTCACCGTGCGGACGGTGCCCGGCGAACCAGTGCTGGAAGGAGGTGCGGGCGAAGCTGGGGATGCGCCGCCGCTGGTCGATCCCGCCGAGCAGCTTCGCGAGCCAGGTCAGCCCGGGGGCCTGAGCGAGCGCGTTGACGGTGCGGGGCGCGACCCCGGCGGCGACGGCGACCACCGGCAGCCAGCCCATCGAGTAGTGCGTGCGCGGCCGGATCCGGCCGGCGTAGTGGTGGGACAGGAACTCCGCCTTGTAGGTGGCCATGTCCACGTTGACCGGGCAGTCCGCCTTGCAGCCCTTGCAGGCGAGGCAGAGGTCGAGCGCGTCCCGTACGGCAGTGGAGCGCCAACCGCCGGCGACGGCGCCACCGCGCCCGGTGCCGTCGAGCATCTCGAACAGCAACCGGGACCGTCCCCGGGTGGAGTGCTCCTCCTCCCGGGTGACCATGTAGGAGGGGCACATCACCCCGCCGTGTTCGCGGCGGCACTTGCCCACGCCGACACAGCGCAGCACAGCCTCACCGAAGCTTCCCCCGTCGTCGGGGTAGGCGAAGACGGTCTGCACGCCGCCGTGGTTGTAGTCCACGCCGAGGCGCAGGTGGCTGTCCATCGGGTACGGCGGCATCACCTTGCCGGGGTTCATCCGGTCGTCCGGGTCGAAGATCGCCTTGAACTGCCCGAACGCGCGTACGAGCCGGTCACCGTACATCTTCGGCAGCAGTTCACCGCGGCCCTGGCCGTCGCCGTGCTCGCCGGAGAACGAGCCGCCGTAGGAGACGACCAGGTCGGCGGCGCGCTCGATGAAGGAGCGGAACTGCCGGATCCCCTCGGCGCTACGCAGCCGGAAGGGGATCCGGCTGTGCACGCAGCCCTGCCCGAAGTGGCCGTAGACCGAAGCCTGTTCGAGGCCGTACTCGCGGTACAGCCGCAGCAGGTCGCGCAGGTAGTCACCGAGCCGGTCCGGTGCGACGGAGGAGTCCTCCCAGCCGGGCCAGGTGCTCTCCGCGCCCGGCACGTGCGCGGTCGCGCCGAGCCCCGACTCGCGGACCTCCCACATCCGCTGTTCGGCGTCCGGGTCGGCGAACTCGTGCACGGTGGGCCCGCCGTCGCGGCGGACCTCGGCGATCAGCCGGTCCGCCGCCGCCTTGGCCTGCTCCGGGGTGTCGCCGCCGAGCTGGACCATCAGCCAGGCGCCGCCGCTGGGCAGCTCCTGCAGCGCCGCGGGGTGCAGCTTCTTGCGTCGCTCGAAGTTGATCAACTTGTCGTCGATGCCCTCGAGGGCGATCGGTTCGTGGGGCAGGACGCGCGGCACGTCGTCCCCGGCGGCGGCGATGTCCGGGTAGCTGAGGAAGACGAGCGAATTGGCCGGGACGATCGGGACCAGCTTCAGCCGGGCGCGCAGGATCGTGACCAGGGTGCCCTCGGAACCGACCAGTGCCTGGCCGACGTGGAAGTTCTTCTCGGGCAGGAGGCTGTCGAGGTTGTAGCCGGAGACCCGGCGCGGGATCTGCGGGTAGCGGGCGCGGATGTCGGCCAGGTACTCGTCGCGCAGGGCTCGCAGCTGCCGGTAGACCTCCGCGCGCCGGCCACCCCGGCGTTGGATCTCGGCGTACTGCTCGTCATCGGTCTCCCCCACCCACATCCGGGCTCCGTCGTAGAGCAGCACCTCCAGCTCGACGATGTTGTCGACCACCTTGCCGGTGCGCTGGGCGGTGGCGCCGCAGGAGTTGTTGCCGAGCATGCCGCCGAGGGTGCAGTGGTCATGCGTGGCCGGCTTGGGGCCGTACTGGAGGCCGGTCGGGGCGAGTCGCTCGTTGAGCGTGTCGAGCACGATGCCCGGCTCGATCAGGCAGGTGCGCGAGTCGGTGTCGACCTCCAGCAGCCGGTGGCAGTACTTCGACCAGTCGAGCACGACGGCGGTGTTGGTGGATTCACCGGCCAGGCTGGTGCCGCCGCCCCGGGACAGCAGCGGGGCCCGGTGGCGACGGCAGACCGCGACGGCGGCCACCGCCGCCTCCACGGATCGGGGTACGACGACGCCGAGCGGCACCTGCCGGTAGTTCGAGGCGTCGGTGGAGTAGGCGCCCCGCGAGCCGGCGTCGAACCGGACCTCGCCGTCCACCTCGGCGCGCAGTTCGGCCGCGAGCGCGTTGAGATCGATGTCCTGCGCCGGCTCGGCCGGCCGGCGTACCGGGGCGGGCAGCAGGATCCCGGTCATGACCGGAACTCGTTGAACTTGTCGCGGGCGACACTGGCGAGCGTGGCGATCTTGTGTGGCTGGCCGCGCAGGAACGACTCGGTGAAGTACTTCGCCTGCTCGTAGCGGATCTTGCCGGGCATCGGCGGCTCGTTCGGGTTGACGTCGCAGTCGACGACCGCGGGACCGGGGTGCGCGAGGGCCTCCCGGATCGCGCCGGGCAACGCCGCGGGGTCGGCCACCTTGACGCCGAACGCGCCGCAGGCGCGCGCCCAGGCGGCGAAGTCGGCCTCCGGCTGCCGATGCCGCACGGCGTACTCGGGGTAGCCGAGGATGATCTGCTCCCAGAGGATCTGGCCGTACGAGTTGTTGTTGTTGACGATCACCTTGACCGGCAGGTCGTGCCGTACCGCGGTGAGGAACTCGGCCATCAGCATGGCGAAGCCACCGTCACCGACGAAGGCGATGACCTGGCGTCCCGGATGGGCGTGCTGCATGGCGATCGCGTACGGCAGGCCCGGCGCCATGCTGGCCAGGTTGCCGGAGAGGTAGTACTCCCGCTCGCCGCGGATCGTCCAGTGCCGGGCCGACCAGGTGGCGACCGTGCCGGAGTCGCAGGTCAGGATCGCGTCGTTGGTCGCGGCCTCGTCGACGCAGCCCATCAGGTACTGCGGCGCGATCGGATTGCGGTCCGGGTCCCGCAGCGACACCATGTCGGAGAGCCAGGCGTCGCGTGACTTCTGGTACTTGCCGAGGAACGACCGCTCGGTACGCGCCTGCAGCATCGGTAGCAGTTGCCCCAGCGCGAGCCGCGCGTCGGCGGTGATGGCGGCTTCGACGGGCAGCCGCAGCCCGATCAGACTCGGGTCCACGTCGATCTGCACGACCCGCGCCTGACCCGGCTCGGGCAGGTACTTCCCGTACGGGTACGAGGTGCCCACCATCAGCAGGGTGTCGCACTCCTCCATCAGCTCCTCGCTCGGTCGGGTGCCGAGCAGGCCGAGACCGCCGGTGGTGAGCGGATGGTCGTCGGGCACCACCATCTTTCCGGGCAGAGTCTTCACGATGGGGCTGGCCAGCGCCTCGGCCACGGCGAGCACCTCGTCGCGCGCGTCGCGGGCGCCGACGCCCACCAGCATCGCCACCTTCCGGCCGGCGTTGAGCACCTCGGCGGCGCGATCCAGGTCGGCCTGCGCGGCCGGCACCGGCGGCTGCGACAGCACCGTGCTGCTCTTCGGGGGTTTGCCCGGGCTGACGTGCCGGTAGGGGTCGCCGGTGATCGGAGCCACCTGGAGGTCGTTGGGGAAGGAGAGGTGGGCCACCGTCCGCTTGCCGAGCGCGTTACGGATGGCCAGGTCCACCACCCCGGGCACCTGCTGCGGGTTGGTGATCATCAGGTTGTACGCGGCCACGTCCTGGAAGAGCTGCGTGGTGTGCACCTCCTGCTGGTAGTTGGACCCGAGCACCGACGTCTCCTGCATGCCGGTGATCGCCAGCACCGGCACGTGGTCGAGTTTGGCGTCGTAGAGGCCGTTGAGCAGGTGGATGGCGCCCGGCCCGGAGGTGGCGGCGCAGATGCCGAGCCGGCCGGTGGCCTTCGCGTACCCCGTGGCCATGAAGGCGGCGGCCTCCTCATGGTGCACCAGGATGAACCGGATCTTGTCGCGGTGCCGGCGGAAGCCCTCCATGAGGCCGTTGATGCCGTCGCCCGGCAGGCCGAAGATGGTGTCGACCCCCCAGTCCGCCAGTCGCCGGGCCAGGCACTCGCCAACGATCTCCTGCACGTCGCCCTCCTCGCTCCGGGTTCGCCCGCCCCCGACCGGTGTCGGGGCCACAGCTGCGCGAGCGCGGAACCGGACAGCATCCGGCAGAGCGAACTTGGCGGCGGCTACCCGTCGTCCGGGGCGGTAAACGCCAGACGGGTACGAGATGTCACCACCACCGGTGGATTCGGCCGGCCCGGCCGACGGCGTGCGGCGGAGGCGGTGTGATCAGGCGGCTCGCCGGGCGCGGGCGATCAGGTACCCGGCGAGCAGACCGGCGGCGAGGACGAGCCCGCCGGCGGGGAGCGGGCGGCGCCGGAGCCCCCGGCGAGCGTCGGCGACGCTCGCCGCCGCGTCGCCGACCGTACCCACCAGCAGGTCACCGAGCCGACCGAGGTGCACGGCGTCCACCGCCCTCCGCGAGTTGCCGGCACGCCTGTACCCGTGCCGACCAGCGGCGAAACGGAGGAACCCGCCCGTCCGGCATGGCGAACGGGCGGGTCCCACCGCGGGTGACGGGCCCCGTCAGCGCCGGTGGATCGTGTAGACCGCTCCGTTGGTGAGCGACAGCACCGCGAGGTTGCCGTCCGGGTCGGTCTCGATGTCGGTGACGGCGCCGAAGTCGCGGCCGACCAGCAGACTCTCACTCTCCGTGATCTCGTGCTTGGCGAGGTTGTCCGCCACCCGGTCCTTCAGCCGGGGATCGGAGACGGCGACCTGCCGGCCGTTGCCGGTCAGGTCGAAGCGGAACAGGTATCCCCCGTTGAGGGCCCCGGTCGCGGCCCCCATGAAGAGGTCACCCTCGTACTGCGGGCCGAGCCGGCGGCTGTCGAGGAAGCCCAGCCCGCCGGGCGCGACCTCCCACTTCCAGCTGAACTCCGGATCGCTGTAGTGCGCTCCGGGGAGCATGAAGAGCCGGCGGAGCGCCGTCCACGGGCTGTCCGCGATGTTCGTCGGCGGCCAGCGCAGCTGCTGGAGGTTCTGCCCACCGAACGTCGTCTCGATCTCCTTGAACTGGTCGACCCGCCCCACCGGCCCGGCGATCTGGATCCAGCCGCCGTTCATCCCCGGCTCCAGCCGGTTCAGCTCGCTGAAGCTGTCATCGCCGTTCTCCTGCATCCACACGTTCCCGGTGTCGGGATCGACGGCCATGCCGAAGCCGTTGCGGTGGCCGTAGGAGAAGATCTTCTGGACGGTGGCGCCGACCTCGCCGCCCATCTTCGCGCCGGCCCGGAAGAACGGGTTGCTGATCGGCGTGCTGCCGTCGTCGTTGAGGCGCAGGACCACGCCGCTGAGGTGGGCCCGGTCCGGCGCCGGGCCGCCGAACTGGTCGTCCGCGACGGTCGGCCCCGGGCAGGTGGCGGTCGGCCCGCAGGTGAGGTTCTGCAGTCGGCCGCGCCGGCCGAGGTCGCCGGTGAAGACGTAGAGCTTCCGGTCCCGGCCGAAGCTGAGCACCCCGCCGTTGTGGTTGCCGCGGGCCGGCTGACCGACGTCCTCCTGCACCGCGCGGATGCGGATCAGGTTCCGGTCGAAGGTGAGCGTGCTCCCGTTCCAGACGAAGCGGTCCACCCGGTTGCCGAGCTGCGCGGTCTCGGTGACGACGTTGCTGTCCGCGCCGGTCGTGCTCTCCGTCCAGTACAGATAGACCCCGGGGTTCGCCGGGAAGCGCGGGTGCAGGGCGATGCCGAGCAGTCCTCGCTCGGAGGCGGAGTTGACGGCGAGGTCGAGGGGCGTGCCGGCGACGACTCCGTCGACCACCCGCTGGACCCGCCCGGTCGTCTTCTCGATCACGAACATGTCGTCGTCGCCGAGGAAGGCCATGCCGGTGGGGCTGACCAGCCCGGTGACGGCCGTGCGCACCGCCAGTTTCGGGTCGAGCATCGTGGGACCGCCCGGTTCGGCGTTGGCCGGCCCGCCGGTCACGGTCACGGAGAGCCCGGTCGCGGCCAGGGCGAGCAACGCGACGCTCCTTCGGGTACGACGGCGTCGGGGTGGCGGCACACGATCGTCAGGGGATCCGATGGGTGGGTCCGGGGGCTTGCGGCTTGGGTCGACGGCACGGACATGTCGTACGGGCATGCCAGGTTTCCCTTCTTCCCGACTGATGACGCGAATTCCGTGGACGGTGTCGCCGGGCGTGACCCGGCGCCTCGCGTGGTTCGGTGGTGGTGGCCTCCTCCCTGTTCAACGCGGGCACAAGCCAGGGGCGTTACGGCCGGTCCCGGACGACGACCGCCGGGCCTCGTTGCCGTCGGGCACCCCGCCCGGGGGCCGAGGCCGGCGAACCCACCGACACGTTCGTCGGGCGGTCGCGCCGAGACCGGGCCCCACTGGTAGGCACGCGGAGCGGGTGGGACCGGTTCACGATCGATCGATGAATTTCGAAGAATCGGGGAAGCTGCCGGTCGGCTACTCGGGACGCAGCTTCGCCTGGGCGAACGCCCCCTTCACCGCGGCGGAGAGCGCGGTGATGTCGTACGCACCGTGGTGGCGGCGGCCGTTGATGAAGAAGGTAGGTGTTCCGGAGACCCCGCTGAGGTCGGCCGAGTCGACGTCCTCACCGATCCGGTCGACGCTGCGGCGCTCGGCGAGGTAGTCCCGGAACCGGTCCAGATCCAGGCCGAGCTGCTCCGCGTAGTGGAGCATGTCGACGGTGCCCAGCGCGTCCTGGTGCTCGAAGAGCAGGTCGTGCATCTCCCAGAACGCGCCCTGGTCCCCGGCCGCCTCGGCGGCCTCGGCGGCGAGTTCGGCGTGCGGATGGACCTCGGTGAGCGGCAGGTGCCGCCACACGTACCGGATCTTGGTGAACTCGGCCAGCAGCTCCCGGACCACCGGCTCGGCCTGCCCGCAGTAGGGGCATTCGAAGTCGCCGTACTCGACGACCGTCACGGGCGCGTCCGCCGGCCCTCGGATGTGGTCCCGGTCCATGTCGACGGGCACCAGCAGATCGACGATCTCCTCCGCGGTACCGAGCAACGCGCGGGCGCGCCGCTCGGCCGGCAGCCGGGCGGCGAGCCGGAAGACCGACCAGGTGACGACGGCCGACACCACCGTCGCGGCGAGGATGCCGAGCTTCGCCTCGTCCAGCGCCGGACCGCTCAGCGCGTGGGAGGCGACCAGGAGGGCGACGGTGAATCCGATGCCGGAGACCGTGCCGACGCCGGTCACCGCGCCCCAGCCGACGGGGGGCCGGAGCCGGTTGTGGGTGAGTACGGTCACCAGGCGCGAGGTGAGGATGATCCCCGCCGGCTTGCCGATCACGTACGCCACGACCACACCGAGCGTGACCGGAGAGGTGACGGCCCGGGCCAGCAGCTCACCGTCGATGACGAGGCCGACGTTGGCCAGGGCGAAGAGCGGCACGATCACGTAGCTCGCCCACGGGTGGTAGAGGTGCTGCAGGCGGTCGTTCGGGGAGAGCGCGGCCACCAGACCGGCGCGCACCGAGTGGGCGAACTGCGGGGTGGGCTGTTCCCGGAAGAGGCGGAACAGGTCGCTCGTGCGCTCCAGGTCGACCCGGCTCGGGGCGTAGGCGTAGGTGAGCAGACCCATCAGGAGGCCCACCACGACCGGGTCGACGCCGGAGACCGAGACCGCCACCCAGGCCGCCACGCCGAGCAGCAGGTAGATCGGCCCGTACCGAAACCCGGTCGCCCGCGCCAGCAGGACGACGGCGAAGATCCCGCCCGCGGTGAGCAGCGCGGGCGGCGACGGGTGCTCCGGGTAGGCGACGGCCAGCACGACGATGGCGACCACGTCGTCGACGACGGAGACCGTCAGCAGGAAGCCGCGCAGCCGATCCGAGAAGCGTGGTCCGAGGATGGCGAGCGTGGCGAGCGCGAGCGCGGTGTCGGTCGCCATCACCACGCCCCAACCGGCCGCGGTGGTGTTCCCGGCGTTGATCGCGAGATAGATCAGGATCGGCACGAGCATGCCGCCGAGCCCGGCCAGCAGCGGCAACGTGAGCCGCCGCCGTTCCCGCAGCTCCCCGATGTCGAAGTCGCGACGCAGCTCCAACCCGGCGACCAGGAAGAAGATCGTCATGAGTCCGCTGTTGACCCAGCCGCGCAGGTCGCGGGCGAGTTCCCAGTCGCCGAGTCGCAGGGAGAGCGGCGTGTGCCAGAACGACTCGTACGACGACAGGCCGACGTTCGCCCAGACGAGAGCGGCCACCGTGGCGAGCACGACCAGGCGGGCGCTGCCGGTCTCGGTACGCAGGAAGGAGCGGAGCGAGGCGTCGAACCGGCCGACCCACGTGGTCTGACCGGACCATCGTGGTCGGCCGGCGCCTCTCGTCATCGCGCTCTCCTCGACCGTCTCCCCTGCCGTCCGGATTCCGGCAATTCACCCTAGCTGTCCGGTGGAGTGCGCTCGGCGCTGATCCGGCACACCGCGGCGGTCCGGTCCGGAACACGCAGCTCGGTGGCCCCGGCGACACCGTGGCGGACGAGCCGGGTCAGCCGGCGGACCGGCTGCCTGCCGTCTCCCCGTGCGACGGGGGTCGCCCGCCGGCTTCCCGCTCCGACTCGGCGGTGAGCAGCGCGGCGAGGTCGGCGGCCGAGCCGGGGCGGGCGCCGGCCAGCCCGGGGATCCGGTCGAGCAACCGGTGCACCAGCGGAGCCCAGGCCGGCAGCAGGTGCGCCGCGGCGAGCAGGCCGGCGTCGGCCAGCCCCGCGGCCGCCGGCATCGTGCGCACCTCACCCCCGGCGACCACGGCCACCGCGTCCGCCCAGCGGTAGGCGAGATCGACGTCGTGGGTGGAGAGCACCACGGTGGTGCCGGCGGCGTGCAGGTCGTCCAACGTCCGCAGCAACGCCTCCACCCCGGCCGGGTCGAGCCCGGCGGTCGGCTCGTCCAGGATGAGCAGCCGGGGTCGCATCGCCACCGCCCCGGCGATGGCCACCCGTTTGCGCTGGCCGTAGGAGAGCAGGTGGGTCGGACGGTCGGCGAGCGCGGCCACCCCGAGCGCGGTCAGCGCCTCGTCGCAGCGGCGTCGGACCTCCTCCGGCGGCAGCCCCAGATTGACCGGCCCGAAGGAGACGTCCTGCCGGACGCTGGCGGAGAAGAGTTGGTCGTCCGGGTCCTGGAGCACCAGCTGCACCTGCTGTCGTAGCGCGCGCAGGCCCGTCCGGTTGTGCCGCACCCGGACACCGGCGACGGCGACCTGGCCGGCGCCGGGCGTCAGCGCGCCGGCGGCGAGCCGGAACAGGGTCGTCTTGCCACCCCCGTTGGGGCCGACCACGGCCAACCGCTGGCCCGGCTCGACGCGGAGGTCGGCGCCGGAGAGGACCGGACGGCCCGGCTGGTAGGCGAAGTGCACGCCGGCGACGTCCAGCAGCGGATCGGTCACCACTGTGGCCCGACGACGACGGCGGCGGTCACCGCGACGATCAGGACGAGCAGTCCTCCACTCGCCACCAGGAACGGCGGCGACATCCGTCGCGCCTCGACCTGCACCGCGAGCGAACCGGTGTATCCCCGCAACGCCAACCCCTCCTCGAGGCGCCGTGCCCGGCTGAACGCCCGCACGAAGATGGCGCCCGCCTGCCCGGCGAGCGACCGGTAGGCGGTGCGCCAGGTCCGGAAGCCGAGCCGGGCCGCCTGCGCCTCCCGGACCGCGCGCACGCTCTCCACCAGGAGGAAGAGCATCCGGTACGTCAGCGCGGCGACCTCGGTGACCGCCGCGGGCACCCCGAGCCGTTGCAGCCTCGGCAGCACCTCCGACAGCGGCGTGGTGGCGCTGAACAGCAGCAGGCAGGTCAGCGCCGCCACCGACCGGCCGGCCGTGTGCGCCGCCGTGCCGAAGCCGGCGGTGTTGACCGTCAGCCGGATCGGCGCGTGCACCGTCACCACCAGCGGCACCGTCGACGTCGCCACGAAGAGCAGTGGCACCCTCGCCGCCCGCAGCACCACGGCCGGCGACACCCGTGCCGGCCCGACGAGCAGCACCGCTGCCGCCAGGCCGGAGAGCAGCGCGCCCGGCCACGGCGGCAGGATCACCGCGCAGGCCAGCAACCCGAGCGAGAGCAGCGCCTTCTCCCCGGGGTGCCGTGACCGCCACGGGCCGGTGTGGGCCGCGACGTCGAGAGCGAACACCTACTCGTGCGGCTGCTCGGCGATGCGGTACCGCCGCCGCGTCCGGGCGACCCCGAAGTAGTAGCCGAGGAAACCGGCGCCGAGCGCCGCCTGGAGCGCGAAGAGCGCGGACTCCACCTCGCCCGAGGGCGGCTCGTAGATCGGCGAGAACCAGGGTTCGTAGTCGGGGTGGTCGTCGACGATCGCCTGCTCGGCGAGCGCGTCCGCGCCGGCGAACGGCTCCTCACCGGAACCGAGGCCGAGCGCCACCGGCGCCACCGCCAGCAGCACCACCGCGAGCAGCAGGAGCAGGTTGACCCGGGAGAAGCGCTTCACGCCTGCACCGCCGGCTTCCGCAGCACGCCGAGCCGGCGCAGCTCGTCGCCGCTGACCCGGGTCAGGAGGCGTACCACCAGCACCGAGAGCAGCCCCTCGCTGACGGCCAGCGGGATCTGGGTCACCGCGAAGATCCCGCCGAACTTGACGAGCGCGCCCACGAAGCCGGTCGCCGGGTCGGGGAACGCCAGCGCCAGCTGGGCGCTGGTGACGCAGTAGGTGGCCAGGTCGCCCAGTGCCGCCGCGGCGAAGACCGCCACGTCCAGTCCGCCGCCGAGCCGGCGGATCAGCGCGTAGACCGCGTACGCCACCCACGGGCCGACGATCGCCATCGAGAAGATGTTGGCGCCCAGTGTGCTCAACCCGCCGTGCGCGAGCAGCACCGCCTGGAAGAGCAGCACGATGCCGCCGAGCACGCTCATCACCGGCGGTCGGAACAGCACCGCCCCCAGGCCGGTGCCGGTCGGGTGCGAGCAGGAACCCGTCACCGAGGGAATCTTCAACGCGGAGAGCACGAAGGTGAACGCGCCCGCGGCGCCGAGCAGCAGCTTCGACTCCGGGTCCTGGCGGACCTGCTGGACCAGCGCCCGGCTGCCGTGGACGACGAACGGTGTGGACACCGCGAACCACGCCGCGGCCTGTATCGGGGGGAGGTACCCCTCGGCGATGTGCATCGACGACCTTCCTCTCCAGCACCTCGTGGATGAGATCCCGTCAAGGCCGGTCTCCTGGCTTCCGGATCGACGCTCACTCCGGCCTTCCCAGGCCCGGATGGGCCCAGTGGCGTTTCTCGGAGATCGCTACCCGGTCACAGTGGCGAGGGCCGCGCCGGCATTTCACCGGCTTCCCGTGCACCTTGACGGGCGAGAGGCTATCGGGCCGTCACCGGGCGGGGCAAGCGCCCGACGGGCAGCGTGACGTACGCCGCCCCCGGCCGCGGCGTCCGGACCGGACGGAGCCCGACCCGGGGACGACGCCGGTCGCCCGACCGACGACGACGGCGCCCCGGTGGACGACATGCTCCCGGCCACGGCATCGCGGCGGACGGCACGCGCCCGGGCGACGGTGAGAGAAAGGCGACACGCGGACGCGACATCTGGTGTTGCCGACCCGCCGACGGCGGCATATATGGTGTCTCACGCAGCTGGTTCGGCCGCACCTGCACGGGGCGGCCGAGGCAAGAGGGAACCCGGTGCGAATCCGGGACTGCCCCGCAGCGGTGAGTGGGAACGAACGCCGTCATCGAGCACTGGGCCCGACGGGCCTGGGAAGCGACGGCCAGTAGGCGACCGGTCTCCCCCGGTCACGCCCGCGAGTCCGAAGACCTGCCAGCGCGCCGCACGCGTCGCGTGCGGTGGTCGGAGGCCGCGCGGGACGGCCGACGCCATCAGCCGGCCGGTCACGGCCGGCCTGCCGTGAGGCGGCCAGTGGCGTTCCTCCTGCGCGTTCGTCGACAGTGGACATGCGTGAGGAGGGGACATGACGGCGACGCAGGAGCAGGCGGCAGTCGATCAGGCGGTGCCGGAGCAGCGTCGGCATGTGATGCAGGTCCGTAAGCGCGACGGCGACACCGAGCCGGTGGACGTCAACAAGATCGTCAGGGCGGTGGAGCGGTGGGTCGCCGACCTGGGCGAGGTGGACCCGCTGCGGGTCGCCACCCGGACGATCAGCGGGCTGTACGACGGGGCCACCACCGCGGAGCTGGACAAGTTGTCCATCCAGACGGCTGCGGAGCTGATCGGTGAGGAGCCGCAGTACTCGAAGCTCGCGGCGCGGCTGCTCGCCGCCTACGTGGACAAGGAGGTGCGCGGGCAGGGCGTCGAGAGCTTCAGCCAGTCCATCCGGTACGCCCACGGTCTGGGCCTGATCGGCGACGACACGGCCGAGTTCGTGGCACGTCACGCGCGCAAGCTGGACGACGCCGTGGAACCGGCCGGTGATCTGCGGTTCGAGTACTTCGGCCTGCGCACGGTCGCGGACCGCTACCTGCTGCGGCACCCGCAGTCGCGGCTGGTGGTCGAGACACCGCAGTACTGGCTGCTGCGGGTGGCGTGCGGCCTCTCCGAGACACCGGTCGAGGCGATCGAGTTCTACCGGCTCATGTCGTCGCTGGCGTACCTGCCGAGTTCGCCGACCCTGTTCAACTCGGGCACCCGGCACACCCAGATGTCGTCCTGCTTCCTGGTCGACTCGCCCCGCGACGAGCTGGACTCGATCTACGAGCGCTACCACCAGGTGGCGAAGCTGTCGAAGTTCTCCGGCGGCATCGGCATCGCCTGGTCGCGGGTGCGCGGCCGTGGCGCGCTGATCCGCGGCACGAACGGCAGGTCGAACGGGATCGTGCCGTTCCTCAAGACCCTCGACGCCGGCGTCGCGGCGGTCAACCAGGGCGGCCGGCGCAAGGGGGCGGCCTGCGTGTACCTGGAGCCGTGGCACCCGGACGTCGAGGAGTTCCTCGAGCTGCGCGACAACACCGGTGAGGAGTCCCGGCGTACGCACAACCTCAACCTGGCGAACTGGATCCCGGACGAGTTCATGCGGCGGGTCGAGGCGGACGGCGACTGGTCGCTCATCGACCCGTCCGAGGCGCCGGAGCTGCCGGACCTGTACGGCGAGGAGTTCGACGAGGCGTACCGGGCGGCCGAGAAGAAGGCCGTGAAGACGGTCAAGGCCCGGGAGCTGTACGGGCGGATGATGCGCACGCTCGCGCAGACCGGCAACGGGTGGATGACGTTCAAGGACCCGTCGAACCGGCTCTCCAACCAGACCGGCGCGCCCGGCAACACGATCCACCTGTCGAACCTCTGCACCGAGATCCTGGAGGTGAACAACGACGCCGAGACCGCGGTCTGCAATCTCGGCTCGGTCAACCTCGGCGCGCACGTCACCGCCGACGGGGTCGACTGGGAGAAGCTGCGCTCGACGGTGCGTACCGCGGTGGTCTTCCTCGACCGGGTGATCGACATCAACTACTACCCGGCCGAGCAGGCGGCGGCGTCGAACCCGCGCTGGCGGCCGGTCGGGCTCGGGCTGATGGGCCTGCAGGACGCCTTCTTCACCCTGCGCCTGCCGTTCGACTCCGCGCAGGCCCGGGAGCTCTCCACCCGGGTGCAGGAGGAGATCTTCCTGACCGCGTTGGAGACGTCGGCCGGGCTCGCCGAGCGGTTCGGCCCGCACCCCGCGTACGCCGAGACCCGCGCCGCCAAGGGCGACCTGCACCCGGACCTGTGGGGCGTCGAGCCCAGCCAGACGGCCCGGTGGGCCGCGCTGCGGTCGGCGGTCGCCGCGCACGGCCTGCGCAACTCGCTGCTGGTCGCGATCGCCCCGACCGCGACGATCGCCTCGATCGCCGGCTGCTACGAGTGCATCGAGCCTCAGGTCTCCAACCTGTTCAAGCGCGAGACCATGTCCGGCGAGTTTCTCCAGGTCAACACGTATCTGGTGCGTGAGCTGAAGGCGCGCGGGCTCTGGACGCCCGCGATCCGGGAGCAGATCAAGCGCGCCGAGGGCTCGGTGCAGGGGATCGCCGACCTGCCCGTCGACGTCCGTGAGCTGTTCCGCACCGCCTGGGAGCTGCCGCAGCGGGCCCTGATCGACCTCGCGGCCGCCCGCGCCCCGTTCATCGACCAGTCGCAGTCACTGAACCTGTTCCTGGCCGCGCCGACCATCGGCAAGTTGTCGTCGATGTACCTCCACGCCTGGAAGTCCGGGCTGAAGACCACCTACTACCTGCGGTCGCGTCCCGCGACCCGCATCCAGCAGGCCACCGTCGCCGTCGGTCAGACGGTGAAGCCGATCGTCGCCGTGAGCGACGACGAGGCGCTGGCCTGTTCCCTGGAGAACCCCGAGAGCTGCGAGGCCTGCCAGTGACCACGATCCCCGAACCCCGCACCACCGGCGCCGAAGCACGGCAGATGCTGCTCGACCCCGGCATGGACCTGACGCTGCGTCCGATGCGGTACCCGCACTTCTTCGACCGGTTCAAGGACGCCATCAAGAACACCTGGACCGTCGAGGAGGTCGACCTGCACTCCGACCTCGCCGACCTGGCGAAGCTCTCCCCCGCCGAGCGGCACCTGGTGTCCCGGCTGGTCGCGTTCTTCGCCACCGGCGACACCATCGTCGCCAACAACCTGGTGCTCAACCTCTACCAGCACGTCAACAGCCCGGAGGGCCGGCTCTACCTGTCCCGCCAGCTCTTCGAGGAGGCGGTGCACGTCCAGTTCTACCTGAACCTGCTGGACACCTACGTGCCGGACGACAGCGAACGCTTCGCGGCGTTCGCGGCGATCGAGAACATCCCGTCCATCCGGCGCAAGGCCGAGTTCTGCTTCCGCTGGATCGACTCCATCTTCGAGCTGCGCGAGCTGCGGACCCGGGAGGACCGCCGGGCGTTCCTGCTGAACCTGATCTGCTTCGCCGCGTGCATCGAGGGGCTCTTCTTCTACGGCGCGTTCGCCTACGTCTACTTCCTGCGCTCCCGCGGCCTGCTCAACGGGCTCGCCTCGGGCACCAACTGGGTGTTCCGCGACGAGTCCATGCACATGGCCTTCGCTTTCGACGTGGTGGAGACCGTACGGCGCGAGGAGCCGGAACTCTTCGACGACGAGCTGGCCAGCCAGGTGCGGGAGATGCTGGCCGAGGCGGTCGAGTGCGAGGTGCAGTTCGCCGAGGACCTGCTCGAGCAGGGCGTCTCCGGGCTCTCCCTCGGCGACATGCGGGAGTACCTGCAACACGTCGCCGACCGCCGGCTCGCCCAGCTCGGCATCGAGCCGCTCTACGGTTCGGCGAACCCGTTCGCGTTCATGGAGCTGCAGGACGTGCAGGAGTTGTCGAACTTCTTCGAGCGCCGGGTCTCGGCGTACCAGGTCGCGGTGACGGGCAGCGTCACCTTCGACGACGACTTCTGACCGGCGGCGCTCCGCACCGGGCCGTCCGACGCCCGGTGCGGAGCGCGCAGACCACCCTCCGGGCCCGCCCGGCGCGGATCGACCTGATCCGCGCCCGGCGGGCCCGCCCCGTTTCCCGGCCCGGACGCACGCCGGTGGGCGTTGCCTCAAGTAATCCTCAAATCCGCAGCACGTCAGCCATCGATGTGAGGATTGCGAATACGATCACCGCACCCGGCTCGCCCACAGCCCTCTCGACCCGTCTCACGACCGCGATCCCCGTCCTGCCACCACGGTCCACCGTGGGCGAGTTCAGCGCGTCAGTCCCCAGTAGATCGGAGCGGTCGGCACCTGGGCGGGCCAGGATCAACCACTGACCGCACACGGAAGGAGGGGAGTATGCGACGCAGGCATCTCAACGTCGCGCTTCTCGCGCTGACCGCCATGACGGGAAGCGTCCTCATGGCGACCGCGCCGGCGGGCGCGGACCCCGCGCACCCCACAGCCGGCGCGGGTGCGAAGCGATCGCACCTCGAGGCTCAGGAATCGGTACGCCTGGTACGCCTCCAGCTGACCGGCGCCGACATGCTGGACAAGGTGGTCGCCGCCGGGTTCGACCTGGAGCACGGCGTCAAGCGCGTGCCGACCGGCATCGAGGGCGAGGCGGTGGTGACCGCCGAGCAGGTCGCCGAACTCCAGTCGATGGGCGTCCGGATCCTCGGCGCCGACGAGGGCTTCGCCTGGAACGAGCAGGCCGACGGGGGGTTCCAGGCCGCCGGCCGGCAGGCCGTCGCGCCGCTCAGCCACGAGCAGACGGTCCGGGTCGTCCGCGCCGACTGGTTCACCACCAAGGGGCAGGGCTTCCTCTACGTCGAGGCGCGGACCACCGAGGGGCAGCAGGAGGACCCGGTCGTCGGGATGCAGCTCGAGAACGACTCGGGCCGGGGCACCTCGTTCGGCTTCCCCCGGACGATGAGCCGCTTCGTCGACTCGGGGCAGTACATGTTCCACCGGAACCTGTTCAAGCTCGACGAGCGTCCGAGCCAGATCCGGGTCACCAGCTCGACCGGCGGCGTCACCACCGGCAAGGTCTCCGACTGGCTGGAGAACGCCCCGCCGCCGCTGACCGAGAACCGGGGCTACAAGTCCGACTTCGTCGACGGCTACCAGACCCCGCAGCAGCTCTACAGCCGCGCCAAGGAGATCGCCCGGCAGTACCCGGACATCGCCCAGATCATCTACCTGCCGAACAAGACCAACGGCTATCAGCGCAAGGCGCAGGCCACCATCGGCGGCACCGGGCAGTCCGCGGTCGTCGTCAGCTCGGCGGCGTGGGGCCACGAGGGCGGCAACGACATCACCGTCGACTTCGTCGAGCGCCCGGGGGCGGACCTCCCGCTCGCCGTCGAGGTGACCGGCAAGGCGATCCGGGTACTGCTCGCCAAGGACGCCGCCGGCGCGCTCGCGAGCACGGCCGCCCAGGTGGCGACGGCGCTGGAGACCCAGTCCGCGGGCCTCGTCGACCGGGCGCACCCGTACCGGACCAACACCGGGACCGGCATCGTCGCGGCAACCGGTGGCCCGGTCGCGCTCACCGACTTCCTCGACCAGAAGCGGGTCGGCGCGCCGGAAGGCGAGGTGCCCCGCGGCCCGGCGACGATCCCGGTGCTGCGGATCGGCAAGCACCGCGACGGCACGAAGCCCGGCGTCCTGATCCAGGCGCAGGACCACGCCCGCGAGTGGGTGCCGGCGACGACCTCGTTGGAGTCGGCCGAGCGGCTGGTGCACAACTACCGGACCGACCGGGAGACCAAGAAGATCGTCGAGGGCACCGACGTCTTCTTCATCCTCTCCAACAACCCCGACGGGGCGAACTACAGCTTCTACAACTTCGCCTCGCAGCGTAAGAACCTGACGAACCACTGCCCGGACGAGAACGCCGACCCGGGCCGGCGTGACTCCTGGGGCGTCGACCTGAACCGGAACTACCGGGTCGGGTCGGGCCACGACGGCTACGCCGGCGGCTCGACGGTGTGCACCAGCGGCACCTACCAGGGGCCGGAGGAGCTCTCCGAGCCCGAGTCGCAGAACATCATCTGGCTGGTCGAGAAGTACCGGAACATCAAGTTCATGATGTCGGTGCACTCGAACGGCGGTCAGCTCTTCTGGCAGCCGGGCGCGTACATCGCCGACGGCCGGATCACCACGCCGCGCCCGCCGCTGGGTGACGAGGCGTTCTACTGGCAGTCGGCCGGCCGGATCCTCTCGCAGGTCAAGGCGTACCGGGAGACCGTCGTGACGCCGGAGAACGTCGGCGGCTCGTCGGACGTCCTCTACTCCTCCGCCGGCAACGTGCGCGAGGACCTGTACCACACCTACGGCATCTACGCCTTCGGTTGGGAGGTCGGCGGTTCGGTCTACAACCCGGCCACCGGCAACTGGCAGGGCGGCTCGTTCCAGCCGCCGTGGGAGGGCGACCCGAACCTGGTCAGCGGCCACTCCGAGACGATGGAGTACGCCAACGGGATCATGGAGATGTTCCGGGTCGCGGCGGACTGGGGCAAGGACAAGAAGGACCCGAAGTCCACGCTCGTACCGGGCGGCGGGAAGTACCGCGCGCCGGTCGACGTGCGCTTCGAGACGAACGAGCCGGCCACCGTCTACTACACGACGGACGGCAGCCGGCCCACGCTCCAGTCGCAGCGCTACGAGGCGACCGAGTTCCGTGAGCCGGGGCAGGTGTTCCACGTGACCGCGACCACCACGTTCAAGTGGTTCTCGGTCGACGCGGCCGGCAACGTCGAGAACAACTACGACCCGACCAAGAAGGGCAAGCGCGACAGCTACCGCACGGCGACCATCAGGATCGACAAGAGGTAGCCGGTGACCGTCGCCTCGTCAGCGTGGGTCGACCCCGCACTGACGAGGCGACGGGCCCGCATCAGGCCGCGCCGGACGGCCGATCGTGGGAGTCGCCGGCGGTGAGCAGGTCGGCCAGGCCGAAGACGGCTCCGGCTGCGGGCAGCTCCGGCACCCAGTCCGGCTCCCGGTGGAGGTAGCTCCCCGGGTCGGCGCGGAGCAGCCCGATCAGGACCTCCGCCACGATCCGACCGCCGACCGGGCCGAGCCGGTCACCGCCACCGCGATGCTCCGCCTCCTTGAGGATGTAGAACCACAGTGGAGTGCCGTGCGGCCAGGTCTGCGCCAGCTCGTCGGGGCTCAGCGGCGTCACCTCCATGAGCTGGGCGACCGCTTCGCCGCTGGGCAGGCCGGTGGCCTCGCCCCGCAGCAGGTCGCGTACCGCCAGGGAACGGTAGGCGGCGGCGTCGACGGTGCCGGTCACCTGCTCGGGCAGCCCGATGAGGCTGGCCGGGAGCCGGCCGTCGAGGCGCTTGGCCCGCTGGGCGGGTGGGCGGCCGGGAACGTCGAAGAGCTGCGTGAGATCCACCCGCCGGTCGGTGGGGAGCGGGCCGAAGCCGACCAGGTCCGGGAAGACCGGCACTGCGGCGCCGCCGTCGACGAGCCGGTAGGTGTGCCGGATCTGGCCGTGGCCGTACCGGAAGGCGGCGTCGGCGAACTCCAGCGGGATGTACGCCTCGCCCGGCCGCGGCGCGAACCACCGGCCACCCTCGGCGAGCACCTGCCGCACCAGGGGCGCTCCGACCAGCCGGGGCAGGTAGTCGTGGACCACCGTCCACTGGTAGTGCCAGGTGAGGGCGGTCCGTGCCGCGTCGAAGACGTTGGACTCGGGCATCCCGCCCGCGCGCAACAGGTCGACCAGGTGGTTGTGCGCGTGCAGCAGGGCGACGTGCAGGCTCAGCACGAAGACGTGTGAGTCGTTGCGGGGGTCGCCGATCAGGGCCACTCCCTGCTGGTTGCGCGGCACGTCGCCGCCGTCCGGGCCGAGCAGGAACTTCGCCGGGTCGGCGAGGTCGAACAGGTAGGGCGAGCCGATCGGGCCGTCCGAATAGATGATCTCCAGGTTGAGCATGGGCGCGCGGGCGTTGCGCAGCGCCTCGACGGCCACCCCGCCGGTGATGGGCGAGCGGTCGGCGGTGATGTCGTGGGCGATCAGCTGGCCGAAGAAGGGCCAACCGGCGGCCTCGGCAGCATCGTCGCCGCCGGCGTTCAGCTGGTCCAACGCTTCTGCGGCGGCACAGATCCCACCGTCACCGCCCGCGCGGATCAGCAACTTCGGGTCGGTGCCGAGCGGGGCCAGGTCGCGGAACATCCGTCCGTAACGGGCCGCGCCGGTCGGCCGGTCGACGGAGCGTACCGGGCTGAGGCAGTGGTCGCGGGCGGCCACGCGGCTGCCGCGCGGAGGTGACGGAGCGCTGCCCACCTGCCGATTCTCCCCCGGGGTGGGGCCGGATGCGGGCTCGTTCGGCGCATGCCCCGCCGATGTTCCGCCGCCCGGCACTGCGGTCGACGGCTCGCCGGGTCCGGGGCCGCCCGCCAGGGCCTGGACCGCACCGAGCAGGCTGCGGAGTCCGACCTCGTCGCGCTGGGCATCCGCCGGATCGAGGAGCCACTCGTCGACCGCCGCGTCGACCGGCCGGCTCCGTTCGGCCTCGGTCAGCTCCGTCCTCACGTTGGCCTCGAGCTCGTGCAGGAAGGCGCCGTCGCCGAGTGGGGTGCTCATCTTTCCTCCGTGACATGGGTGGAATCTGGTACAGATGGGACGGGTCACGCCCGTGGTCGCCGCCAACCAAGACCGGACGGTCCCCCGGCCTGTGACAGCTCGAACCGAGGTCGGCTGTCACAACTCGCCCGGCTGCCCGGTCGTACGAGGTGGAGACGACTCCCATCCGGAACCAGGAGGATCAACGAACATGAAGATCGCTGTCATCGGAGGCACCGGACTCATCGGATCTCAGGTGGTGAAGATCCTGGCCGCGGGCGGGCACGAGGCAGTGCCGCACTCTCCGAGCACCGGCCTGGATCTGATCAGCGGAAAGGGGCTGCCCGAGGCGATGGCGGGAGCCGATGTCGTCGTCAACCTGACGAACTCGCCGACGTTCGACGAGGCGTCGCCCGCGTTCTTCCAGACGACGATGGACAATCTGCTCGGGGCGGCGAACGCGGCCGGCGTCGGCCACGCCGTGATCCTCTCGATCGTCGGCGCGGAGAAGGTGCCGGACCTGGTCTACTACCGGGCCAAGGTGCTGCAGGAAGAGATCCTCAAGGCCGGCCCCGTGCCGTACTCGATCGTCCGCGCCACCCAGTTCTTCGAGTTCGTCGACGCGGCGATGTCCTGGACCTCCGACGAGAAGACCGTGCGTCTGCCCGCCACGCTCGTGCAGCCGATGGCCTCGGCCGACGTGGCCCGGGCCGTGGCTGACGTCGCCGTCGGCGCCCCGCTGCGGGGCACCCGCAACGTCGGCGGCCCCGAGGTCTTCCCCCTCGACGAGCTGGGCCGGATCACCCTCGCCGCCCGCGGCGACCAGCGCGCCGTCGTCACCGACGACAGCGCCGGCCTCTTCGCCGCCGCCTCCGGCAACGCCCTCCTCGCCGAGGCCGACGCGGTGATCTTCAAGACCACCTACCGGGAATTCCTCGCGCGCTGACCCGTCGGGGCCCGCACGACCCGCGTGCGGGCCCCGCCCTCGGGTGGTCACCAGCCAGGACCGAACGGTCCGCCTCCGCTGTGAGGGCCCTCAGGTCACCGACGCCGCCGCAATCTTCTCCGGGTTGACCATCCACAGCAACTGATCGATGCCGTCACTCGAAGCGGTGACCGTGAGCAGCCCGTAGACGCTGCCGTTCTGCCGCAGCACGGCGGACGTCTGGCCGTTCGTCGTCGCCCACTCCACCTCGACGTCCGCCCAGAACCAGCTCAGCGCGGAGAGGTACTTCACCACGCGCTGCGCCCCCACCACCGGCCGGCGGGAGACGCGGATCCGGCCGTTGCCGTCGGCGATGTTTGTCGCGTCCGCCGCGAGGAGCCGCTCCAACGCGGCCAGGTCGCCGGAGCGGGCCGCCGCGATGAAGGTGGTCAGCAGCTCCCGCTGCGCGGCCGGGCTCACCGGCGTACGGCGCTCCTCGGCCATGTGCTTGCGCGCCCGGCTCACCAGCTGGCGCACCGCCGGTTCGGTCGACCCCAGGATGTCGGCGATCTGGGCGTACGGGTAGTCGAACGCCTCCCGCAGGACATAAGCGGCACGTTCGTTGGGGGTGAGCTTCTCCATCAGCAGCAGCGCCGCGAACTCCAGGGCCGCGCCGCGCTCCGCCCCCAGATACGGATCCGCGCTGGTGTCGACCGGTTCCGGCAGCCACGGTCCGATGTACGTCTCACGCCGCCTCCGCGCCGACTGGAGCGCGTTGATGGCCAGCCGGGTCGTGGTCGTCGCCAGGAACGCCGCCGGGTTCAACACGGCGCTGCGGTCGGTCGCCTGCCACCGCAGCCACACCTCCTGCACCAGGTCCTCGGCCTCGCTGGCGCTGCTCAGCATCCGGTACGCGATCCCGAACAACCGGGGCCGGACGTCGGTGAAGACCCGTGCGGCCTCCTCGAGATCGTCCGACCCGACCGGCTCGTGATCCACCCCGGAATCCGCCATCGCTCGCCCCCGTCCGATCCTGCCGTTGGGTTCCCCCGAGCCCATCGTGTGCCGGGTCCGCCGCGAACGCCAAGGCGCGGTGCGCAGCAGTGACGTTGACGACGAAACCGACGAGGGCGGAAGAACCTGATCGAGCGGCTGCCCACGGCCCGTCTTCAGCGGTCGAAACCCCGGCCCACGCGCTCATCGTCTCCCAATCCGAGACCGTGGGTACGTCGATCCCCGGCGTCCGACCCGTTCGCGGTCGGGGACACAGCGCAGCTCGCGGCACCTATATCGTGCGCCGGGGAGATTCGCGGCGTGCGCGGTCGACCGGGAAACGGCGCCACGGGACGTCCGAGGCGAACCGACCGTAGTTAGGGAAGGGTGCGCGGTGAGGACCAGCCGACTCGAGGCGTTCAGCGACGGCGTGCTCGCCATCATCATCACGATCATGGTGCTGGAGCTGCGGGTGCCGGAGGGCCACGATCTCTCCGACCTCTTCCACACCAGCGGCGTCGGCCTGCTCACGTACCTGCTCAGCTTCGTCTACGTGGGCATCTACTGGAACAACCACCACCACATGTTCCACCTCGTCGAGAAGGTCAGCGGCGACGTGCTCTGGGCGAACCTGGGACTGCTGTTCTGCCTGTCGCTGATCCCGTTCACCACCACCTGGGTGGACGAATCGAGGTTCGAGCAGACCCCGGTCGTCGTCTACGGTCTCAACCTGCTCAGCGCGGCCGTCGCCTACTACGTGCTCCAGCGGGTGATCATCCGCCAGCAGGGGCCGAACTCGCCGCTGCGCGACGCCCTCGGCCTCGACCTGAAGGGCAAGCTCTCTCCGGCGCTGCTCATCGCCGGTATCCTCAGCGCGCTGACGATCGACCGGGACGGGCGCGTAGGCGTGTGGATCGCCCTGGCCTGCTACGTCGCCATCGCGATCATGTGGATCGTCCCCGACCGCCGCATCGACCGGGCCATCCGGGAACACGGGGCCCCGGCGTGAGCTGCTCGTAGGAGCTGCTCCCCACGGGCGACCCGACCGGTCCGACCCGCCGGCGGCGTAGGAAACGTACCGCCGCCCCGCCGTCCACAGTGGCCTGTATGCGCGCCGCCACCGCGCACCGACGTGTCGGGGTGGCCTGTTACGGTTCCGCCGCCCTTGCCGCAGTGGGACCGGAGGTTGCCGTGATCCATCCAGACGTTCCGTCGTTCGCCGGGCTGCCGGTGCCGCCCGGTACGGCCCGCCGGGTCGAGGCCACGGAGCCCACGAGCTACGACGGCGGGCAGTGCCGCGACCACTCGGCCGGGGTGTGATCGACGATGGCTTTCGGATCCCACGCACGTTCCTTCGCCGGCCGACCGGTCGTCGAGGTCCCCGAGGACGGTCCGCTGCCGGAGGTGGACGGTCCGGTCTCGTGGCGCTTCTCCCGCTGGGACTTCGACGACGACGCCGAGGACGTCCTCTCCGAGGCGTTCCAGGTGGGGTTCGAGCAGTTCGTGGCGCAGACCGGCCCGACGGTGGAGTCGCTGGTCGTGGGGGCCTGGGGCTACGCCGCGTTCAACCCCGCCCCGATCGCGCAGCTCTGCGAGGCGGCGCCCCGCCTGCCGGCGCTGCGTGCCCTCTTCCTCGGCGACATGACCGGCGAGGAGTGTGAGGTCTCCTGGATGAAGGTCGGTGACGTCAGCCAGTTGCTGGCGGCGTTCCCGTCCCTGGAGGTGCTGCGGGTACGCGGCGGCGAGGATTTCCGCTTCTCCCCCGTCCGGCATCCGCGGCTGCGGGAGCTGGCGGTGGAGAGCGGCGGCCTGTCGCGCGAGTTCGTCGGCGCGGTGCTCGACTCCGACCTGCCCGCGCTGACCGACCTGGAGCTGTGGCTCGGCACCTCGGAATACGGCGGCGACGCGACGCCCGCGGACCTGGCGCCGCTGCTGGCCGGGGAGCTCTTCCCGCAGCTGACCCGGTTGGGGCTGCGCAACGCGGAGACCGCCGACGAGGTGGCGCGTGCGGTGGCCGCCGCACCGGTGGTCCGCCGGCTCGACCGGCTGGACCTGTCGCTGGGCACCCTCGGCGACGAGGGGGCCGCCGCGCTGCTGGCCGGGCAGCCGCTGACCCACCTGGCCCAGCTCGACCTGCACCACCACTTCATGTCCGAGGAGGTGGCGGCGTCGGTGGTCGCCGCGCTGCCCGGCGTCCAGGTGGACGTCTCCGAGCAGGAGAAGCCCGACGAGTACGACGGCGAGACCTACCGCTACACGGCGGTGTCGGAGTGACATGCGGCTGACCGTCGTCGGTAACCCCGCCAATCGCCGGGTGGAGATGTTCACGCGCGCCGTGCTCGCTGCGGGGCTGCCCCGACCCGAGGTGCTGCCCTGGGCCGACGTGCTGGCCGGGGCGGCGCCACCGCCCGCCGGTGCGCTGGTGCGGGTGGATTCGCCCGGCGAGGACCCACAGGTCGATCGGATGCTGCGCCGGGCGGCCACCACCGCCCGGCCCGGCGAGCTGGTCGGCCTCGCCGACGCGTACGCCGGTCTGGTCGACGGCCTGGCGCGGGTCGCCGCCGGCGGCGCCGACCTGCTCAACGGGCCGGAGGACGTCGCGGTGCTCTGCGACAAGCGGCGCTGCCACGCCGTGTTGACGGCCGCCGGGGTGCCGGTGCCACAGGCGCTGCCGCCGGTCGGCGGGTACGCCCAGCTGCGCGCGGCGATGGCGGCGGCCGGCTGGGCCCGGGTCTTCGTGAAGCCCGCGCACGGCTCCTCCGCCGCCGGGGTGATCGCGCTCGCGGTCGGACCCGGGCGGGTGCAGGCGGTCACCACCATCGAGCACACCCCGGACGCGCTCTTCAACTCGCTGCGGGTACGCCGTTACACCGACGAGCCGGAGATCGCCGCGATCGTCGACCGGCTCGCGCCGGACGGCCTGCACGTCGAGCGGTGGCTGCCGAAGGCCGGCCTCGGCGACCGGGTGGTCGACGTGCGGGTGCTGGTGGTCGCGGGACGGCCGACGCACGCGGTGGTCCGCGCCGCCCGCGGACCGATGACCAACCTGCACCTCGGCAACGCGCGCGGTGACCTCGCCGAGCTGCGGGCCGCGGCCGGGCCGCGGGGCTGGTCGGCGGCGATGGAGACCTGCGAACGGGTCGCCGCGTGCTTCCCGGGCTCGCTGCACGTCGGGATCGACCTGATGTTCCTGGCCGGCTGGCGTCGGCACGCCGTGGCCGAGGTCAACGCCTTCGGTGACCTGCTGCCCGGGGTGCTGGCCGACGGGCGCGACAGCTACGCCGAGCAGGTGCACGCGCTCACCAGCGGCCGGTGGCGGCGTTGGCGGGCGGCCGTCGAGGCGGATCCGGTTCGGGAGGTGCTCCCGTGCGGAGTCTGATCGGCGGCCACGACCTGCTCCTGGTCACCCTCGACACGCTGCGCTACGACGTGGCCGTCGCGGAGGCGGCGGCGGGGCGTACCCCGAACCTCGCCCGGGCCCTGCCGGGCGGGCGTTGGGAGCGACGCCACTCCCCCGCCAGCTTCACCTACGCCGCGCACCACGCCTTCTTCGCCGGTTTCCTGCCCACCCCGGCGGGTCCCGGCCGGCACGAACGGCTCTACGCGGCGGCCTTCCCGGGCAGCGAGACCTCCGGAGCGGAGACCTGGGTCTTCGACGAGCCGGACCTGCCGACCGCCCTCGCCGGCGTCGGCTACCACACGCTCTGCCTGGGCGGGGTCGGCTTCTTCAACCGGCACAGTCCGCTCGGCGCGGTGCTACCGGGACTCTTCGCCGAGGCGCACTGGGAGTCGGAGTTCGGGGTCACCTCCCCGACCTGCCTGGACGCGCAGCTCGACCGGCTGGCCGAGGTGCTGCCCCGGGTGCCGGCGACGCGGCCGCTCTTCACCTTCCTCAACGTCGCCGCGATGCACCAGCCCAACCGGCACCACCTGCCCGGCGCGGAGGTCGACAGCCTGGCCAGCCACACCGCCGCGCTCCGGTACGTGGACGGGCGGATCGATCGACTGTTCAACCTGGTCACCGGCCGGGGCCGGCCGGTCTTCACGATCATCTGCTCGGACCACGGCACCGCCTACGGAGAGGACGGGCACACCGGCCACCGGATCGGCCACGACGTGGTGTGGACCGTTCCGTACGCTCACTTCACCCTGCGACCGGGAGAATGGTGACCAGCAACGACCCGAGCCTCGACGGCTCGCCGTACCAGCAGTACCTCTACGCGTACCCGCACAAGACGTCGTACCGGCCGCTGCGGCCGCGCCCCCGGTTGGCGGACGTGTGGCGGGCCGAGGCACGGGAAGCCCTCTTCCTCTACCTGCACGTGCCGTTCTGCGAGATGCGATGCGGCTTCTGCAACCTCTTCACCCGGGCCAACGCCCCGCAGGAGCAGGTCACCGCCTACCTGCGGCAGCTGCGGCGACAGGCCGGGCGGGTCGCCGACGCGCTCGGCGACGACGCCGGGTACGCGCGGGCGGCGTTCGGTGGCGGCACCCCGACCTATCTCACCGCCGACGAGTTGACCGAGCTCTTCGACATCGCCACCGGCACGATCGGTGCCCGTCTGCCGGGCGTACCCCTGTCGGTGGAGACCTCACCGGCCACCGCGACCCCGGACCGGCTCGCGGTGCTCGCCGCGTACGGCACGACCCGGGTGAGCATCGGCGTGCAGAGCTTCCTCGACGTCGAGGCGCGCGCCGCCGGCCGGCCGCAGCGCCGCACCGAGGTGGAGGCCGCGCTCGGCGCGATCCGCGACGCCCGGATCCCGGTGCTCAACATCGACCTGATCTACGGCATCGACGGGCAGACCGCCGAGACCTGGCAGGAGAGCCTGGCGGCGGCGCTGGCCTGGCGGCCCGAGGAGCTCTACCTCTACCCGCTCTACGTCCGGCCGCTCACCGGGCTCGGCAGGCGGGCCCATGCCCGCGCCGACTGGGACGCCCAGCGGCTCGCCCTCTACCGGCAGGCCGTGGAGACGCTCGCCGCGGCCGGCTACCGACAGGAGTCGATGCGGCAGTTCCGCCGCGCGGACGTGCCGGCCCCGGACGGTCCGGACTACTGCTGCCAGGACGACGGCATGGTCGGGCTGGGGTGCGGCGCACGCTCCTACACCACGACCCTGCACTACTCCTTCGACTACGCGGTGAGCGTGACCGAGGTGCGGGCGGTGCTCGACGATTACCTCGCCCGGGACGCCGACGACTTCGGGTACGCCGAGTTCGGCTTCTACCTCGACGGCGCCGAGCAGCGCCGCCGGTGGCTGCTCAAGTCGCTGCTGCGCGCCGAAGGGGTCGACGCCGACGCCTACCGGGCCCGGTTCGGGCGTCCGCCGACCGACGACTTCCCCCAGCTCGGCCGGCTCGTCGAGCGGGGCTGGGCCACCGACGGCGGGCTGCGACTGACGCCCGCCGGGCTGGCCCACTCCGACGCGGTCGGCCCGTGGCTCACCTCCGCGCAGGTCCACCAGGCGATGACCGGGTACGTGCCGCGATGAACCTGGCGATCCTCTATCGCGGGCCGCTGGCGAGCTGCAACTACGACTGCCCGTACTGCCCGTTCGCCAAGCGGCGCGACCCGCCCGAGCTGCTCCGGGCGGACCGGACGGCGCTGACCCGGTTCACCGACTGGGTGGCCGCGACCACCGACGTCTCGCTCTCCGTGCTCTTCACCCCGTGGGGCGAGGGGCTGACCCGCAGCTGGTACCGGGAGGCGATGGTGTCGCTGTCCCAGCTGCCGCACGTGGAGCGGGTCGCCATCCAGACCAACCTGGCCGCCCGGGTCGACTGGCTGGCCGACGCCGACCCCGGCTCCGCCGCGCTCTGGGCCACCTACCATCCGGGGCAGGTCGAGCGGGAGCAGTTCCTGCGGCGCTGTGCCCGCCTGGCCGAGCTGGGCATCCGGTACTCCGTCGGGGTGGTCGGGCTTCCGGAGCACCTCGACGAGGCGCGGGCGCTGCGCGCGGCCCTGCCGGAGGAGGTCTACCTCTGGGTGAACGCCGCCGAGGGGCACCGCTATGACGCCGCCGAGGAGGCGACCTGGACCGAGCTGGACCCGCACTTCGGCTACAGCGTCCGGCCGCACCTCTCCCTCGGCGAGCCCTGCCACGCGGGGGAGACGGCCGTCTCCGTGCTGGGCGACGGGACGGTGCGCCGCTGCCACTTCATCCCCAGCCCCATCGGCAACCTCTACGACGGCTCGTGGCGGGCCGCTCTGAAGCCTCGGCCGTGCGGCAACGCGATCTGCGACTGCCACATCGGATACGTGCACCTCAAGCCCCTCGGCCTGCGGGACGTCTTCGCCGGCGGGGTGCTGGAGCGCATCCCCGCCGGCTGGCCGCGCCAGCACGACGGAGCGCCGGCCCTGGCCGGGCCGGCGCTTCCCCTTCGAACTGTCGGTCAGAGTGTGGTCTCGCCGGTCAGCCCGAAGTAGTCGTGCCATTTGGCGCCGCCAGCGAAGGCGGTGCCGGTGGAGAGTCCGACGAATACGTCGTTGGTGGCGCCCTTGGTGAAGACGACGATGTCGTCACGCCCGTCGCCGTTGACGTCGCCGAGGTAGGGGAACTCGCCGGCGAGGCAGAAGAAGTCGTTCCATTTGATGGTGGTGCCTACGAAGCTGGTGCCGGTGGAGGTTGCGGCGTAGACGTCGGCGTTGGCGTTGCAGGTGAAGGTGACGATGTCGTCCTTGCCGTCGCCGTTGATGTCTCCGACGCGGGGCAGCTCCGAGCCGACCGCGAAGAGGTCGTGCCAGGTTTGTGCCGCGCCGAAGGCGGTGCCGGTGGAGAGGGCCACGATGACGTCGGAGGCGGAGGCCGGTCCCTGGGTGAAGGTGATGAGGTCGTCCCGGCCGTCGCCGTCGACATCGCCCACCGCCGGATACTCCCCGGCGATCGAGAAGAACTCGTGCCACTTCTGCCCGGGGCCGAAGGAGCTGCCGGTGGAGAGCGCCACGTAGACGTCGCCCGCGGCGTCATGGGTGAAGGTGATGATGTCGTCCCGGCCGTCGCCGTTGACGTCCCCGACCGCCGGCACCTCGGCGCCGGGCGCGAAGAAGTCGTGCCACTTCGCACCGCCGGCGAATCCCGTGCCGGTGGAGAGCCCGACGTACACGTCGCCGAGTGAGCCGTGGGTGAACGCCACGATGTCGTCCCGGCCGTCGCCGTTGAAGTCTCCGGTCAGCGGCGTCTCGCCGGTGAGGCCGAAGAAGTCGTTCCACTTCACCGACGTGCCGGCGAAGCCGGTCCCCGTGGAGGTCGAGACGTAGACGTCGGCGAGCGCGCCGTGCGTGAACGCCACGACATCGTCCTTGCCGTCACCGGTGAAATCGGTCGGCGAACCGGCGAGGTACGCCGACCCGGTGCCCGTACCGCCCTGGTTGACCAGGGAGATGTAGTAGTTCCAGTTCCAGTTCGGCCCGGGGTCGGTGTGGGTGTTGCCGGGGATCTCGTTGTGCCCCTTGATGCCGGCCCGGCTCTTCGGGATGCCGTACTTGTCGCAGAGGTAGCGGGTCAGCGCCGCCGACGAGCGGTACATCGCGTCGGTGAACCACGCCGGGTTGTCCACGTACCCCTCGTGTTCGATGCCCACGCCGTACGCATTGCCGGAGCGGGCGTGGTAGGCGGTGTCGCCCTCGCGCACCATCTGGGTGATCTCACCGTTGCTCGACTTGACGACGTAGTGCGCGCTCACCCCCGCCGCCGGGTTCTGGAACCAGCTGATGGTGCCCGCGTACGAGCCCTGGGTGACGTGGATGATCACGGTGGTGATCCGGCTGGACCTGCCGGCCCCGTAGTTGGCGCCGTTGGCGGCGATCCAGCGCGCCGGAGCGTACTCGGGCACGGCGGCGGCCGCCAGCTTCGACGAGGGCGTGCCGGCCGGCGGAACCTGCGCGTAGCGGCCCCGCTCGGGCTCGACCCGGTGCGGACGCACCGGAGCGGCGCCGCGGATGCCCTGCTGCAACAGGTCGTAGACGTGGTCCGCGTAGAGCCGCGCGGTCGGGTCGTCGACCGCTCCGCCGTAGCCGGCCACGATCGGGTACCAGGCGGTGATCCGGTCACGGTCGTCGGCGGTCAGCCCCTGCGCGTCGGCCAGGTCCCGCAGCACGGCCGCGCCACCCCGGATGTTCGCCGAGGTGGTCGCCTTCAACCTGGCGACCGGTTCGCCGGTCAACGCGGCGGCCCACTCCAGGCTGTGCCGGGTCGGGTTGCTCACCAGGTGCATGACGCCGTAGCCGTTGGCCTGGCTGGGCTCGCCGTCGTGCCCGTCGAGCCGGGACTCGCCGTATCCGACGGCGACCAGCAGGTCCCGGGGCACGTCGAACTCGTTCGCCGCTCGCTCGAAGGCGGAGTCGATCGCGGTACGGGCCGGGCTGTCGGCCGCCGCGGGCACGGCCGGGCCGACGGTGGCGGCGGTGAGTGCCACCGCAACGAGGGTGACGGCGCCACGGCGCCGGCGGGGACGGGTTCCTGCCATGGGGGTCTCCAGTTCGGGTTTCACAGCGTCGCCTCCCCGTTGAGGCCGAAGAAGTCGTGCCACTTGGCGCCGCCGGCGAACGCGGTGCCGGTGGAGAGACCGACGTAGACGTCGTTGGTGGCGCCCTTGGTGAAGACGACGATGTCGTCACGCCCGTCGCCGTCGAAGTCGCCGAGGTAGGGGAACTCGCCCGTCAGGCAGAAGAAGTCGTTCCACTTGACGGTGGTGCCGGCGAAGGACGTACCGGTGGAGACGGCGGCGTAGACGTCGGCGTTGGCGTCGCAGGTGAAGGTGACGATGTCGTCCTTGCCGTCGCCGTTGACGTCACCGACGCGGGGCAGCTCCGAGCCGACGGCGAAGAGGTCGTGCCACTTCTGCGCCGCGCCGAAGGCGGTGCCGGTCGAGCGGGCCACGATCACGTCGGCGGCGGAGGCCGGACCCTGGGTGAAGGTGATGAGGTCGGCCTTGCCGTCGCCGTCGACGTCGCCCACCGCCGGGTACTCGCCGAACGGGCTGAAGAACTCGTGCCACTTCTGCCCGGGGCCGAACGACGTGCCCGTGGAGAGCGCCACGTAGACGTCGCCGGCCGGGTTGTGAGTGAAGGCGACGAGGTCGTCGCGGCCGTCACCGTCGACGTCGCCGACCGCGCCGATCTCCGCTCCCGGGGCGAACCAGTCGTGCCATTTCTGGCCGCCGCCGAAGGCGGAGCCGTTCGACAACGCCACGTAGACGTCGCCGGTGTTGCTGTGCGCGAAGGTGACGATGTCGTCGCGGCCGTCGCCGTTCACGTCGCCGCTCGACGCGGTCTCGCCGCCGATGGAGAAGAAGTCGTTCCACTTCGCCGAGGTGCCGGCGAAGGCGGAGCCGGTGGAGGTGGCGACGTAGACGTCGGCCAGCCCGTTCTGGGTGAAGGTGAGCACGTCGTCGCGGCCGTCGCCGGTGACGTCGGTCGGCGATCCGCCGGCGATGGCGTGGGTGCGGGCCGCCTCGGCGAGCAGCGTCCGCGCCTTCGCCGCGACCTGGTCGTAGCGGTCCGGGAATCCGGAGCGCTGTACGCACTGGGCGACCTGGCCCGCGGTGAAGCCGGGGTTGTTGCTGTCGCAGACGATGGCCCGGGTGACGTACTGGGTGGTGGCGTAGACCGGGTCCATGATCTGTTCGGGGGTGCCCCAGCCGTAGTCCCAGCGTTGCTGGAAGACCCCGAGGGAGCTCTTGTCACCGCAGGGCAGGTTGTTCATGTGGGACTCCACCCAACCGGCCTCGAAGGCGGAGAGCAGCACCTTGTCGTTGACGTTGTGGGCGCGGGCCACCCGGTAGACGATCAGGGTGATGGCCGGGTCATGGTTGGCGGGGATCGACGGGCAGGCCAGGGTGCCGATCGGGTCCGCCTGGGCGGGTACGCCGACGGCCACTGCCGCCAGGGCCGTGCAGAGCGCGAGCGGGATCGCCAGAAGCTTGCGTCTCACGATGGCTCCTCACCGGTGAGTGGTGCGTGGGTTCGGGGTCGCGTCGGGGTCGATTGGAGGTGTCTCACGGCACGCTCGGCCGGGGTAGGTGGTCGTTCGGGGCGAACTGGTCGTGCCACCGGTTGGCCGTCGGCCCGAACCGCCCGCCGTCGGAGGGGGCGACGTACACGTCGGCCGCCGTACCTCGGGTGAACGTCACGACGTCCGCCCGGCCGTCGCCGTCGAAGTCGCCCACTCCGGGCGTCTCGTCGCCGATGGCGAAGTTCTCGTGCCACTTCCAGGCGTTCTGCACGAAGCGGGTGCCGTCGGAGAGGGACACGAACACGTCGGCCGTACCGCCCCGGGTGAAGGTCACGATGTCGTCGCGACCGTCCCCGTCGACATCGCCCACCGCCGGCAGCTCGTCGCCGACGGCGAAGTTCTCGTGCCACTTCCACCCGTCCTCGACGAAGCGGGTGCCGTCGGAGAGGGACACGAACACGTCGGCCGTACCGCCCCGGGTGAAGGTCACGATGTCGTCGCGACCGTCCCCGTCGACGTCACCAACCGCCGGCAGCTCGGCACCGAGGGCGAAGCGGTCGTGCCACTTGACCCCCGGGCCGAAGCCGGAGCCGGTGGAGAGCGCGACGTAGACGTCGGCGTTCTCGCCCCGGGTGAAGGTGATGATGTCGGTCCGGCCGTCGCCGTTGACGTCGCCGACGGCCGGGAGTTCGGTGCCGACGGCGAAGAAGTCGTGCCACTTGACGCCCGCGGCGAAGCCGGAGCCGGTGGAGAGCCCGACGTAGACGTCCGCGTTCTCACCTCTGGTGAAGGTGATGATGTCGGCCCGGCCGTCGCCGTTGACGTCGCCGGTGAGTGGGATCTCCGCGCCGGCCGCGAAGAAGTCGTTCCACGACCGACCGTCCGGCACGAACCGGGTGCCGTCGGAGAGGGCGGTGAAGACGTCGGCGGCGCTGCCGCGGGTGAAGTCGATCGCGTCGTCGCGCCGGTCACCGTTGGCGTCGCTGACGTTGCGGGGCCGGGTGCCGGCCGACACCTCGGCCGAGGGCGGCCCGGTGTTCCCGGCGACGTCCACGGCGACGACCCGGTAGTAGCGGGTCTGGCCCGCCGGCAACGGTCCGTGCCGGAACGAGGTCGACCGGGTGGTGGCGACCAGGTTGCCGGGCGTGATCGCGACCCCCGGCGTCCGGGCCGAGTAGACCCGGTAGCCGGTCACCCCGACGTCGTCGGTCGACGGCGACCAGGAGAGCCCGAGGGCGTGCACCCGGCCGCCGCCCAGCGCCAGCCCGGTGACCGCCCCCGGCGCGGTGGTGTCGGTGAACGGTGCGACGACGCTGTCGACCAGGTAGCGGGCCGCGGTCCAGGCCGGCGCGCCCGAGGCGGGGGCGAGCGTCACGGTGACCGTCGACCTGCCGCTGGTCAGCGCCGCCGGGAGCACGAACTCGTCGGCCAGCCACCGCTGCCGGGCGTTGCCCAGGGGCTGCGACCACACGCCCGCCGTGGCGCCGTCCACCGACACGGCCACCTGCTGGTAGCCGCTGAGCTGGTCGGCGTGGCGGCGCAGCCGTACGCCCTGGTTGGCCGGGTCGAGCGCGATCCGGAACCGGACGGCGGCGGTCGCGGCGCGGACCTGGGCCGTCTCGGTGACGTTGTCGTCGTCGCCCTCGAAGCTCGAACTCAACGGGTACTGGGTCGCCGAGTCGGTGTACGTGTGGCTCGCCCGGCTGGCGGCGTCGCCGGTGGTTATCGCGTCGGTCCGCCGTGACGCGACGGTGGGCTGCGTGTAGAGGAACGCCGTCGAGGCGTAGTTCGCCGGCATGTCGTTGACCGGTCCGTGCTCGATGCCGAAGCGCAGACCCGTGCCGTACGCGACGGCGTCACCGATCATCAGGCGGTACGTGGCGTCGCACTCGTCGGCGCATCCAGCGGCGCGGAACAGGTGCGCCGGATTGCCGGTGAAGACGCCGCTGTACTCGCCCCGGTTGAAGTACCACCCGGACTCGTAGAAGTCCTCGGTGCCGGTGCCGTAGATCTGCGGGGTCGGCGAACCGTCGACGTGCACGCGCTCGTCGCCCTCGAGATAGTTGCGGGTGTTCCCGCCGATGATGTGCCCGCGCATGGTCTGCGAGACGCCGACGAAGCGGCCGCGGCCGGTCTGGTCGGCGACGATCCAGTCGGTCCCACCGACGGTCTCCGCCCGCCGGGACTGGGTACTGAAGTAGCCGGCTGGCCCGGTCGCGGCGAGCGCGTCGGTCCACTGCGTGCCGGGGGCGGAGGTGATCTCCGCGCGAACGCCGCTGACCGTCGTGCCGCTGGTGTTGGCGAGCGCGACTGTCGCCGTGGAGCGGAACGGCATCGGCCACCAGGCGCTGTACCAGCCGCCGGGCGCGTCGTCCATGCCGAACATCAACGAGCGGACCCGACGCTCGCCCAGGCCGCTGCCGAAGAACTCCCCGACCGGGCTGTCCACCGTGGTACGACCGTCGAAGGTGATCCGGAGCCGGAGACCGGAGAGCACCGGTTCGCCGGCCGCGCTGTCGGGCACCTGCAGCCGCAGCGCGGTGATCGCTCTCGGTCCGCTCAGCGTCGCGAGGGTGGCCGCCCCACCGGCGGGTACGGTGACCGTCGCGGCCGTGGTGCCGGCGCCGGGCTGCGGCGGTTTCGGGTCTCCGGTGCCGGCGGCGCGCAGCAGGTCGACGACGTCGGTGGCCCGGTCGGCGGGGTCGAATCGGGACACCCCTGTCGCGTCGTCGAACTCGCGGAACGTGACGTGGTGGAAGAGCGGGTTGCGCTGGGTGGTGATCCGCATGGAGTCCCGGTAGGGCATCGGCACCTTGACGGTGACTCCACCGGACGTCTGGTCGGCGTTGCTGACCAGCGGCGCGACGAACGGGCTGCCGAGACCGCCGTTGACGAGGTTCTGCAGCCCGGTGTCGACGACGACGACTCCGTCGAGCTCGATGCGGATCCAGCCGGTGGCGGTGACGTTGCCCTCGTCCCGGGTGAACCAGATCGACTGCACCTCCCCCGCGCCGCGATCCTCGGCGACCACGCAGCCGCCGGACTGGCGCAGGCAGGAGTACGTGCCGACGAACCCGTCGTCGTTGGAGCCGTCGCGGGCGAAGCTGGAGAACTGCCGGGTCCGGGTTCCGCCCGACAGCTCGGGCAGCCGGTCGAGGCGACGGTAGGCGTCCCACCCGACGGGGCCCTTGTCGGCGGCGGCCGCGACAGCTCGGCCGGCGTCGCTCGCACCGGTGGCGGCCGCGCTCGGCCCGGTGGCGGCCGCCGCCGTGGAGATGGTCGTGACCAGCGCCGCCGCGACGGCGGCGGCGAGCCAGCGGGGGGTTCGTAGCCTCATCGGTCTCCCTTCGCAGGTGCCGTCGGGATAGCGGGCAATCGATTTCCCGGGAGTTAACTGCGGCCAGCGACGATTGTCAATGGTTGCCGACTTGCTTTGCGGCGAAGAATGAAATTTTCAGTCCAGGCCATCAGGCATTGACAAGTGTCGAGCTGTGCGGCTTGACTTCTGCCAGCAGCCCGGGAGCCGGGCGCCGCGCTGGAGTCCACAGGGGACCGTCGTCGCGAGCGGCGTGCCAGCGCGTCGGGCCGGGCGACGCCGAGGTACGCGGTGTGCCGGTGCGCTGCCCTCCGGACGTGGCCGAACGGCGGTGGGGCCGCCTGTCGCACCGTCCCCCGACCATCTCCCGACAGGAGTCACGACATGTCCCGCCGCTACGGTGACACCGTGCGTCGCAGTCTGGTCGCACTGCTCCTCCTGGCCACGGCCGTGCTGACCGGCGCGGTGGCGAAGCCCGTGCCCGCGCTCGCCGCGCCGGTCTTCAAGGCGCCCTTCCCGTGTGGGCAGCGATGGACCTACAGCCACCACAGCGCCGAGGTACGGCAGGCGCTGGACTTCGTACGGGCGGACGGGGGGATCACCGGCGGCACCCCCCAGGTCGCCTCGGCCGCCGGGGTGGCCCGCCGCTACTCCCAGCCCGGCGGCGCCGGAAACTACGTCGTCATCGACCACGGCGGCGGCTGGACCACCTACTACTTCCACCTCAGCTCCTACTCGGTGCCCGACGGTGCCTACGTCCAGCAGGGCCAGCAGATCGGCGTCACGGGCAGCACCGGCAACTCGTCCGGCCCGCACGTGCACTACGAGCAACTCTTCAACGGGGTCGGTCAGCCGATCGTGATCAACGGGGTGTCGCTGGCCCCCTATCCGGGCCAGTACCAACAGCGGTTCCTGGTCAGCGACAACTGCGGCGGGTCGAGCACCGGCGGTCGATACCTGGCGGGCTCCCCCACGGACTTCACCGGCGACGGCCGCGACGACGTCGTGGCCTTCTCGAAGGGGGCGACGAACGACGTGTACGTCTCCTCCTCGACCGGCTCGTCCTTCGCCGGGACGTCGGTGAAGTGGAACGACTTCTTCGGCCTCGACGGCGAGACACTGCTCTCCGGCGACTTCGACGGCGATGGCCGGGACGACATCGTGGCCTTCACCCACGGCACGCTCGCCGACGTGTACGTCGCCCTGTCGACCGGCGCCGCGTTCGCCGGTGCCACGAAATGGCACGACTGGTTCGCGCCGAACGCCGAGGTCGCGGCGGTGGGCGACGTGGACGGCGACGGCCGCGACGACATCGTGGCCTTCACCCACGACGCCGCGGGCGACGTCTACGTGGCGCTCTCCACCGGGTCGTCCTTCGCCGGCACGGCCGTGAAGTGGCACGAGTACTTCTCCATCGCCGGCGAGTACCCGGCGCTCGGTGACGTCGACGGCGACGGCCGGGACGACCTCATCACCTTCACCCAGGGACCGGCCTCCGCCTCCGACGTCATCGTGGCCCTCTCCACCGGCACCGCCTTCGGCGCGGCACAAACCTGGCACGACCTCTTCGCCGTCGGCTCGGAGCTGCCCCGCGTCGGAGACATCAACGGCGACGGCAAGGACGACATCGTCACCTTCACCTGCAACGCCAACGCCGACGTCTACGCCGCAACCTCCACCGGCACCAGCTTCGCCGGCACCACCATCAAATGGAACGACTTCTTCTGCCTCGCCGGCGAGTTCCCCTACCTCGGCGACGTCAACGGCGACGGGCGTGACGACATCATCGTCTTCACCAAAGGCACCCTCAACGACGTCTACGTCGGACTCTCCACCGGCACCGCCTTCACCGGCGGCGCCAAATGGCACGACTTCTTCGGCCTCAACGGCGAGACCACCCTCTGAGCACGTTGATCGCGTTCCGCGTACGCGCCGATCGGGGAGGATCCCGATCGGCGCGTACCGAACGCCCGGCGGCGAGGTCAGCCGAGGTGCCGGGCGAAGAACCGGAGCGCGCTCTCCAGCTCGAAGGCCGGGATCTCCCCGTGCCTGCCCGGGTTGGCGTGCAGCGACTTCTCGGTCGAGGCCAGCGCCTCGAAGAGCGCCAGACTCTGGGCCCGTGGCACCCGCTCGTCGTCCCACTGGACCAGGAACTCCACCGGAACGGTGATCCGCCCGACGGCGTCGGCCGAGGCCAGCGCCCCGCCCAGCCCCAGCACTGCCGCGCGGACCCGGGGTTCGGCGGCGACGAACGGCACGCCGAGCCCGCAGCCCAACGAGACGCCCCAATAACCCACGGGACCCGGGCCGACGTGCCCGAGGGCCTGGACCGCGTCCAGCACCGCCCGCCACTCCGGAACGGTCTGGCGAGCCACGAGCGCCTGGAAGTCGGCGATCAGCGGTGCCAACTCCGCTCCGGCCGCCACCCGAGCCTGGTTCTCGGTCGCGATCCGGTCGTACTCCTCGTCCTTCGGCCGGTCGCCGTGACCGGGCACGTCGACCGCCGCGACCGCGAAGCCGGCCTCGGTCACGAAGCGGCGCGCGCGGGCAACCATGCCCGGGGCCTTCTTGTGCTGACCGCCGCCGTGCCCCATCAGGATCAGGGGGCGAGGACCGACGGCGCCTTCGCGCGTCCAGAGCACGCCAGGGATATCGCCAAGAGTGAAGAGCTGTTCGAGGATGCCGTCGAACGACGTCTCAGAGGTGAATTGCACAGCGTTTGAAGCCTTTCGGGATGCCTTCTGCGGGCACTCCCTAGGCCACGCGCGGGAGGGAGGCCCGACCTGTCACAGCGTTGATCGGTCTCACCTCCTCGGTTCGCAGCGGCGCACGGCGACGCCGAAGGTATCACGGCGAGCCGCCGCCGTTGCCCCGCCGGATCGACCGGCCAGGACCCGTCGGGGCTGGGTCCTGGCCGGTCGGGCCGGCTCCGCCAGGCGCGTCAGCGGCCGGGGGTCAGCGTGACGGACCTGCCCGGCTGCACGGTGATCCGGCTTCGCCAACCACCCGCACGCAGCTCTGTCTCGGTGCCGCCGACGCTGCGGATCGTCACACTGGTCACCTTGCCGGCACGCCAGGCCAGATCGACCTCGAAGCCGCCGCGCGCGCCGACGCCGGTCACCTCACCCCTGTCCGCCCAGGCATCGGGGAGCGCGGGCAGCAGCTCGATGACGCCGGGCCGGGAGTAGAGCAGCATCTCCAGCGCGGCGGTGGCGCCGCCCAGGTTGGCGTCGATCTGGAAGATCGTGTAGCTGCCCTGGCTGTACATGTCGAAGAGGTTGGCCGAGGTGCCGTTGCCGTTGTTCATCGACGGCCGCAGCACGGTCAGGTAGAGCTGATAGGCGTTCTCCGCGTGCTTGAGCCGGGACCAGCAGAGCGACCGCCATGCGCAGGCCCAGCCGTAGCTGTCCATGCCTCGTGCGGTGAGCAGGGCCCGCACCCCGTCGATCAGGGGCTTCGGGCTGGTGTCGGTGTTGATCCGGTCGCCCGGGTAGAAGCCGATCAGCGGGGAGAGGTGCCGGTGCGTGGTCTCACCGAGGTTCTCCGGGCTCATCCACTCCTCCAGCCAGCCGGTCTTCGGGCTGACCCGGGGCAGGTAGAGCCGGGCCTGGAGGTCGGTGACCTCGGCGGCGAACTCCGCGTCCCGGCCGAGCACCTCGGCGGCGATCCGGATCTGCTGGAACAGGTCCCAGGCGAGCTCCTGGGCGTAGGTGATGCCCTTCGCGTCCGGACCGTGCTCCGGCGACCAGGCGGTGTCGTCGATCAGCACCTCGCGGGTCGTGCCGTCCGGCTCGGTGACGGTGGTCGGGACGAGCCGGGCCTGCCAGAACTCGGCCGCGCCCCGGAGCACCGGATAGATCTTCGCCAGGTACGAACGGTCCAGGCTGTACTCGTAGTGGCGCCACAGCGAGTTGCAGAGCCACGCGTTGCCGGAGGGGTGCCAGGCCCAGCCGCTGCCGCCGTAGATGTTCGTGGAGAAGGCGACCGCCCACCCGGCCACCTTTCCGCTGGTGTTGCGGAAGCGGTTACGGGGGTCGTTGAAGAGCCGCCGGGTCACGTCGGTCCAGACCGGCAACTGGGACACGCAGTAGTCGGCCAGGGCCTGCGTGCACTCGCCGAGCCCGGCCGGGTCGGCCAGCCAGTAGTTCATCTGGATGTTGATGTCGGTGTGGTAGTCCCCGTACCAGTCCGGGTTGTTGTTGTGCACCCAGATGCCCTGCAGGTTCATCGGCAGCCGGTCACGTGACCCGGTGATGGTGAGGTACCGGCCGAACTGGACGTACATCGCCTCCAGCTCGGGGTCGGGGGTGCTCGGGTCGGTGTAGCGCACCGCGACCCGCGACCAGGTGTCGAGCGCCCGCTGCACCGGCGTCGACTCCCCCAGGCGCAGCCGCATCCGGTCGTAGAGCCGCCGGTAGTCGGCGACGTGCGTGCCGAGCAGCTCGGTCGCGCCGACACCCACGGCCGCAGCGACCTTCGCCCGGGCGAGCGCGAGCGGATCGGTTCCCGGGTCGCGGAAGTTCCGCGCGGCGTCCCGCGAGTAGTCGGTGCCGCCGCAGATCACCACGAGGACCTCTCTGCAGTCCTCGAAGGTGACCTTGGAGCCATCGACGCCGACCCGGCCGCCGACGCCGATCACGGTGAGCGCCGCGGCGTACCGCAGGCCGTTGGCCAGGGTGCCGGCGAAGCTCGCCCGGCCTCCGGAGGCGGTGGTGACCTCGCCGTGCGTGCCGACCAGGGATACGGCGCCGGTGTGGCTGCCGCCGCCGGAGCGGGTGAGCCGCAGGACGATCACGTCGTCGGGGTGGCTGGCGTACAGCTCGCGGCGGTAGGTCGTCCTCCCGATCCGGTAACGCGCCGACACGATTCCGTTGCTGAGGTCGAGCGCCCGGCGATAGTCCGCGTACGCGTCCGGGGTGTGACCGGTGAGCGCGATGCGCACCTGGGCGAGCAGGCCGAAGCTGCCGAAGCCGTTCGAGTCGTACGGGAGCTGGCCGTCGCTCTGCAGCGTGTCGTTACGCCCGCCGGTCCAGAACGAGCCGTCGGTGAGGTAGACGACGTCTTCGGCGGGGCCGCCACCGGCGAGCGCGCCGAGGCGCCCGTTCCCGATCGGCAGCCCCTCGCGGATGATCTGGTCCTCGCGGGCCGGGGTGCGGTACCAGAGCGTCGTCGCTTCGGCCTCCGGGACCAGCGCGGCCTCGGCGGGGCGGGCCGGCGCGGCGTGCGCGGCGAACGGCCGGGCGCCGACGAGCGCGAGACCGGCGCCGGCCGCGCCGGTGAGGCGGAGGAAGTTACGACGTGACGACTCGAGCACGGTGGTTTCCTTCCGACGTATACATCGGACCTCTGTCGCGCGAAATCCGGCAACTCCCGGCACGGCAGGCGGCTCATCTCGTGAGCGCTCCGATGTTTTCATAAAATATGAACGCCTGTCGTTGGGATGTCAACAGCCACCGATGTCCTGGGTGGCCGCGCTGCGGCGAGCACCGTCCTATCCGGTCACCCCACGTCTGCGGCCCGGCCGCGGGGTTCGACGACCGGGCAGCGCGCCGTTCGTCAGGGCAGCGCCGGCGCGGGGTTGCGGGTCACGGTGACCGCCGAGCCGCGTAGGCGGGAAGCGTCCTGACTGGGTGACGCGCCGAACTGCCGGCGGTACTCGCGGCTGAACTGCGACGGGCTGTCATAGCCGACCCGACGGCCCACGCCCGTGACGTCGTTGGGGTGGGTGGCGAGGAGCAGCCGGGCCTCCTGGAGCCGGATCTGCTTCTGGAACTGGATCGGGCTCATCGCGGTCACCGCCTGGAAGTTGCGGTAGAAGGCGGAGACGCTCATGCCGGACCTGCGGGCCACCTCCTCCACCCGGAAGGAGTGGGCGTAGTGGTCCCTGATCCAGTGCACCGCCCGGGAGACGTGCGCCAGGCTGCTGTCGGCGAGGCCGAGCTGGCGAACCGCCGCCCCCTGCTCACCGCTGACGAGCCGCCACAGGATCTCCCGCTTGATCAGCGGGGCGAGCACCGTGACGTCGCGGGGAGTGTCGAGCAGGCGCAGCAGACGGATCGCCGCGTCGAGCAGCTCGCCGGGGGCGTCGCTGACCGCGATGCCCAGCGGCGGGGTGCCGCCCACCGGCGGAAGATCGGTTGCGGCGGCCTGCAGCAACAGCTCGGCCACGGCGGCGGGTTGCAGCACCAGGCCCAGCCCCAGGGCCGGCAGTCGCGAGCTGGCCTCGGTGAAGTGACCGGTGACCGGCAGGTCGACCGAGGCGACGAGGTACTGACCGGCGCGGTACTCGTACACCCGGTCGCCCAGCGCCAGACGCTTCGCGCCCTGCGCGATGAGCGCGAAGACCGTGCCGGACATCGACGCCGACGGTGGGTCCACCCGCTCGACCTTCGAGATCAGCACACCGTCGATGGCGGTGGCGCCATCCGGGCGGGCATGGCGGGCCAGCAACGTCCGCAGCTCGTCGAGGGGCACAACCCGATTGAAGCACACCCACTGCTCTCCGGGCTTGGAGGATCGTGCAAGTCTCCAAGACCATCGTTCTACTACCTGCGCAGCTCAGGAGGTTGTATTGGGTCAACCCCAATTCCCCGGAGCGCTGCCGCGCTCCACGAACGGAGAGGTAGGGCGAACCATGCGGGTCGCCATCGTCACCGGCGCCAGCTCCGGCATCGGACAGAGCGCAGCCATCCAGATCGCCAAGCGCGGAGTGGGTGTGGTGCTCACCTACGGCAGGAACCAGGAGGGAGCGCGGGACACCGTCGCCGCCATCGAGAAGGAGGGCGGCAGCGCGGTCGCGTTGCCGCTGGACGTCGGCCGGAGCGAGACCTTCCCGGCCTTCCGCGACTCGATCGAGGCGGTTCTGCGTGACACCTGGCAGCGGGACACGTTCGACATCCTGGTGAACAACGCCGGCTTCGGCCAGATGGCGATGTTCGAGGAGACCACCGAAGAGCTCTTCGACCGGTTCATGCGGGTGCTGCTCAAAGGGCCGTACTTCCTCACCCAGACCCTGCTGCCGCTGCTGGCCGACGGCGGCGCGGTCGTCAACGTCACCAGCAACGCCGCGCTGCACTCCGGTCTGGAGCCGGGCTACTCGGCGTACGCCTCGATGAAGGGCGGCCTCACGGTGCTGACCCGGTACATGGCCAAGGAGTTCAGCCCGCGCGGCATCCGCGTCAACTCGATCGCCCCCGGCGCCACCCGTACCCGACTCGCCGACAACGCCTTCGAACGCTACCCCGAGGTGATCCCCGCCCTCGCGGCGAAGACCGCGTTCGGCCGCGTCGGCGAGCCGGACGACATCGGCATGGTGATCGCGACGCTCGTCTCCGACGAGGGGCGCTGGATCACGGCGCAGGACATCGAGGTCGCCGGCGGCTTCAACCTCTAGGGCGTGTGTCGAAGTCCTCGGTCCAGCCGAGGCGGAGTCCAGGCGGCGGTCCGGCAAGGCGGGGATTCGTTCGGATACCGGTGTCGTATCCGGACGAAGCGCCGACGCCGCCGGTCGTCGTCTGGGCCCGCCGCAGGCCGGCCAGGGACTTTGACACACGCCCTAGCTCGGGCGGGCGGCAGGCGTGCGGCCACGGGACGGACCCGTGACCGCACGCCTTACCTCGCCTGGATACGGGTCAGCGGAGCACGCCGCGGGTCGGGGCTACCGGCAGGGGCGGTGCCCGGGGGCGAACCGCAGGTCCAGGTAGCGCGCCCGGTTGTTGCTGATGTCCCCGTACAGGTCCGCGATGCTCGTGCTGTTCACGTTGTACGACACGACGAGGCTGTTCCTGGCGCTCATCGTCGGGTGCACGGCCACGTTGTAGGTGTAGATGTCACCGTCCGCGTCGGCGTCGAACTCCGGCTGCCCCTCGGGGGTGTCGTAGACCGGCACCCGCTCGGTGCCGGCGAAGCCGAACGGCGTCGACGCGGTGTGGACGTAGATCTCGGAGCCGAGGTAGCTGTCGGTGGTGACGAGCACGTACCGGCCCTGCACCTCGGCGACGCCGTAGGAGGAGCCGACCTCGTCCAGGATCGAGACGGAGTCGGCCTCGTTCGGGGACCAGCCGCTGCCCGTGTAGAACTCCCAGGCGCCGTCGAGGTGGCCGGCCCGGGCCCGCGCGACGTGGGCCTGCTTGCCCGGCCACTCGGCGCCGGTGCCGTAGATGTAGATGTACCCGCCCACCCGGAGCAGCTCCACGCCCCACTGGATGCCGTGCCCGTCATAGGTCGGAGTGACCTCACGCAGCCGCAGATCCGGCAACGACAGGGACGCGAGGTCGGTGCCGATCCATTCGAAGCCGAAGTGGCCTTCGCCCGCCGTCCGCTGCTGGAATTCGAAGACGTACAGCTTGCCGCCGTCGACGATGCCGTCGCCGTTCCAGTACCACGGCTCGTCGGTGCCGGCCGGACCGACGATCGGGAGCGGGTTCTCCGCGGTTCCGCGCAGGATGGTGCCGGTCGGCCGGTCGCTGCGGCCGTCCGCCGTCACGATCGTGTTGTGCACCGGCGCGTGCGGGGTGATGCTCCGGCCGGGACCGACCGGCCCGAGGAAGGTGTCGTTGAAGAGCCACGCGGTACGGCCGTCCGGTAGCGGCGTCGAGTAGGTGCCGTCACCACCGGCCCACTCCCCCGCGCCGGCGCCGTCGCCGAAGTGCGCCCACTTCTGCTGGAGGCCGACCGCCGGCCGGGCGGCCGTCACGACCGGGGCGCAGCCGCCGCCGGCCGCGACGTTCGCGCCCGCCCCGGTCGCCGGCCCGGCCGCGACCGTCGTCGAGCCGACGATCAGCGCGATGAGTCCTCCGTAGACACGGCTGCGGCGCATGTCCCCTCCTCCACGGGCCCGAACGACACTTTCAAGATCGTTCGAGATTTTCACATTCCGTACCCATGGGTCAAGATCGGACCGCCGCCGGGCTCGGTTGCTCGGCGGCGCGAAGGGGACCGCGTCCCGTGGCTGGGACACGGCCCCCTCCGTAGCCGCCCTGCTACGCCAGGGTCAGCCGCCCAGCGCGCCCGGCAGCGCGCTGGCCTCCACCGGGGTGGACGGTCCGTGGTAGATCGCGTTGAAGAGCAGCTTGCTCGGGTCACGCGACCAGGTACGGAAGGTCGGCTCGCTACCGAAGGTCACGATCAGACCCTCGCCCACCTGGTGCTTCACGACGTTGGCCTTGCCGTTGAGGTGTTCGCCGCCGATCAGCCAGCCGCTGCGCAGCTGCTCGCCCGAGGTCGGGAACGAGGAGACGACGTCGCCACCCTCGACGTTGTACGCCTGGTCGTCCTCGCCGAACCAGACCGGGGTGTCGGGGCGCATGCCCCAGGCCACCGGGTCCGTGGTGTCGAAGCGCTGGTTGAGGATGCTGCCGGGCGAGAAGAAGACGTGCTCGTCGGTCGGCAGCGCCGGGGTGATCGGCAGCGAGGCGAGCTGGCGCGCCGTCGCCACCGAGTCGCCGATGGCCAGCAGCGTGCCGCCGTCCTCGACGAACTTGCGCAGCTCCGCCCAACCCTCCTCGCCGACGCCGTACGCCCAGGCCCACTCGGCCGGGTAACGGTCCCGGTTCAGGCCCGAGACGATGTCGGCGCGGCTGATCCCCGCCGGCAGCACGATCGTGTCGAACTTCGCGTTGAGGTCACCGGCGAAGTCCGCCGCGACGACCTCCTCGAAGCCGATGTCGTACTGCTCGAAGAGCCACTTCATCCAGCCGCCGGGGATGTTGTTGACGCCACGGAAGAGGCCGACCCGGGTGTTCTCCTTGAGCTGCTCCGCCGCCACCCGCGGGGCCTGGGCCACGCCGAAGACGGGGATACCGGTCTTACGGGAGACCTCCTGCAGCGCGGTCCGCGCCGCCCGGCTCGGCTCGACGATCAGCGTTCCCGGCGCGTGGCTGCGCCCACCGGCCGAGAACTCGGCGCCGGCCCGGAAGGTCTCCGCACCCGCCTTCTGCAGCGCCGCGATCATCATGGCGGTGCCGTAGGACTCGGGGCCGACCAGGTAGGCGCCGCGGCTGCCCGGGTCACCGGGGAACGCCGGGGCGGCCGGCTGCACCTGCTTGACCCGGCTGGTCGAGACGGTGAACGGCTTCGCGATGGTGTCGACCTGCACCCCGAGGAGCATCGGCAGGGTCTGCGCCGTCACGTCGTACGGGTTCTGCGGCGGGCCACCCGGGTACTCCCGCAGGTCCGGGTAGTCCTGCGTCTCCAGCAGCGTCTTGGCGAAGCGGCCGTAGGGCTGCGCGTACCGGATGATCCAGGAGCCGGCCTCGTAGCGCTTGCCGTTCGCCGTGAAGGCCGAGATGGCCCGCTCGATCTCGACCTCACCGGTCTGCAGCGTCTTCAGCAGCTCGTACGTGGCGAACGGGTCCCGCTGGCCGGCCGGCGCCACGTAGGCGAACGGCTTGTCGGCGCTCGGCTCGACCGCGTTGCGCTGGGTGCGGTAGAAGTTGTAGAGCCACTCGGTCCTGTACTTGGCGACGTTGCTCAGCGCGCCGAAGACCGTCGTGTCGAGGTAGTCCACGATCTGCGCCAGCGTCCAGGTGGACTGGTCGTACGGCTCGATGAAGTTGGTGTCCGGCTCCTGTGGACCGATCGGGCCGCCGTCGCTGCTGCGGTACGTGTACGCGAGGTCCTGCGCGCTCGCCGCCTCGACGAGGATGCGCGGCGCGCCGTGGTAGGTCATGTACTGCCGCGACGGCGTCCAGTAGTCGTAGGTCGAGCCCCAGTTGACGCCCTTCTTGCCCTCGGCGGTCAGGCTTCGGGAGATCTCCATGCCGAGCGAGTTGGTCTGCTGCACGGTGATGGGGTCGATGTTCGGGTCGTTCGGCGACAGGTACGGGGGGATGAAGATCCGGCCCCGGGCGTTACCCATCTGGTGCAGGTTCTGCACGACCTGCGGCTTCCACTCGTTCTGCAGGGCGACGCTGATCTGCGTCTCGGGCTGGGTGAACATGAACCAGTCACGGTTGTCGTCGTGCCCGATGTACTTCTGGTAGAGGTCGGGATAGGTGCGCGCGTAGTTGGTCCCCGCGGTTTCGTTGAAATGGTCGCCGACCCACTTGGTGCCGTCCGGGCTCTGCGCCGGAATGATGAGCACCACCACGTTGTCGAGGATTTCCGAAATCGTTGTCGACTTCTCCTCGGCGAGCCGGTGAAGAATGTTCGGAATGACCTGCGCGGTGCCCACCTCGGTGGAGTGGATCGCGGCTTCCAGCAGGAAGACCGGCTTGCTCTGCGCGGCGAGCTTCTTCGCCTCCACCTCGGTCAGCCCACGCGGATCGGCGAGCCGCTTGTTGACCTCCTTGATCCGGTCGAGGTTCCGTAGGTTCTCCCGGGAGCTGACCGTGAGGAGGGGGAACGGCCGGCCCGCCGCGGTCTTGCCGATCTCCTGGTAGAGCACCTTGTCGGAGCGGTCGGCGACGAGCTTGTAGTAGCGAACGAGATCGTCCCAGCGGGCGAGCTTGCCCTCCGAGCCGAGGGGGAAGCCGAAGAACTGCTCGGGGCTGGTGATGCGCGGGGCCGCGGTGGCGGCCGAATTCAGAACGAGGCTGCTACTCAGGGGCAGGGTCAGTGCAAGCAGAGCGGCTGCGGGTAGCAGCGCCCTCCTCCGCCAGGTGCGCACAGACATTCTCCTTGCGTCGGCGTCATGCTGGACGACTGTCGAATCGGGGCCGCAGCAGGGCTCCTGGATTCCGACGGGTGTCGAATTCCGGGCAGGGGTAATCGCTGCCGGGCCAGGCGAATTCTCACCTCGCTTTCACACATATAAATATCAACATGCGTAAGTTCGAGTCAACATCCGGGCCATTACCGCAAGGCTGAACGCGCCGGCCGTACGGGCACGGTGGTGGGCGGCAGCGCTGCGGGCCGGCCGCGCGTGAGGGGCGGGCGTCAGGGCGAGCAGCAGCGCGCGTCAGGAGGAGGTTCGGCCGCGCCGGTCCTCGGGCCGGCCGGCGGCGGCCGCGCCCGGGGCCGCCCGCAGCACCCGGCACACGGCGCCGAGAGTCGGGTCGGCGGTCACCTCCCGCAGGGCCGCGAGGGCATCCCCGCCGGAGTCGCCGCCGAAGCGCCGGAAGACCCGGTCCAGCATCTCCAGGAAGGTCAACGAATCCCCACCCAGCCGGTGGAAGTCGGCGTTCGGGTCGCCGGCGTCGACCGGCACCCGCAACACCTCGGACCAGATCCCGGCCACCACCCCGGCGGTCGGGTCCGGCGTGTCCACCACCGGCGGAACGGGGGCCTCGTCCCGGAGCGCGGCCAGCAGGACGGCGGTGTCGACCTTGCCGTTCGAGGTCCGCGGAAACCGCTCCAGCACGGCAAACGTCGCCGGCATGACCGGAGGTGGCAGCAGCCCGGCCAGATGGGCCCGCAGCGCGGCTTCGGTGACCGGCTCCCGCGTCGTCACGTAGGCGTGCAGCCGGATCTGCCTGCTCGCGGGCTGCGGATGCGCGAGCACCACGGCGCGGGCGACCGCCGGATGCTCCGCCAGGACAGCCGCGACCTCTCCCGGCTCGATCCGGTACCCGCGAATCTTCACCTGCTCGTCGGTGCGGCCCAGATACTCCAGGAGCCCGTCGGGGCGGAGCCGACCGAGATCGCCGGTACGGTACGCGCGGGTGCCGTCGGGCAGCCGTACGAAGCGCTCGCGCTGCGCCTCGGGCCGGTTCAGGTAGCCCCGGGCGAGCTGCGTGCCGGTCAGGTGGAGCTCGCCGACCGTGCCCGGGGGAACCGCTTCCCCCTCGAGGCCGAGCAGCAGGACACCGGTGCCGGGCACCGGCTCCCCGATCGGCACCGGGCCGGCGGAGCCGTCCCGCTCGGCGTCGAAGGAGCCGACGACGCAGCCGATCGTCGTCTCGGTGGGCCCGTACTCGTTGACGATGTCGCATCCGGAGCCGAAGAGCCGCTGGGCGCGGGCCGCCACCGCCGCCGGCAGCTGTTCCCCGCCGACGACCACGGTTCGGAACCGGGCCGGAGCGAGGTCGAGCCGGTTGATCAGGTCGAGGTAGGTCGGGGTGAGCTTGAGCGCGTTCACGCCTCCGCCCTCGATGATCCGGCGCAGCAGCGGTGGGGTCATCTCCCCGGGCACCAGTTCGACGCTGCCACCGGCGAGCAGCGGCAGGAAGACGGCCGTCGCGCCGAGGTCGAACGCCATCGAGGTGAAGAACGCGAAGCGGGTGCTCCGGTCGACCCGGTAGCGCGGCAGCGCCCAGGCGGCGTACGCGGTGAGGTTGCGGTGTTCGACCTGGACGCCCTTCGGCCGTCCGGTGGAACCGGAGGTGTAGATCAGGTAGGCCAGGTCGGTCGGGGCCGGCCGGGTGGCTGGCGCGGACGCGCCACTCGACGGCAGGTCGTCGAGCATCAGGACGCGGCGCCGGCCGAGCCGGTCGGCGAACCGACGCTGCGCGAGGCAGAGCGCGGCACCGGCGTCGTCGAGCAGGAAGGCGAGCCGACCCGGCGGGTACGACGGTTCGAGCGGCAGGTAGGCGGCGCCGGCCTTGAGCACGCCCCACAGCGCGCCGATCGCCGCCGGGGTGCGGTCGGCCAGCAGACCCACCACGTCTCCCGGCCCCACCCCGAGGCGGTGCAGCCGCTCGGCCACCACGTCGGCGCGCCGGTCCAGCTCGGCGTAGGTGACCGCGCCCTGCGGCCCGGTCAACGCCATCGCATCGGGGGTCTGCCGGACGCGCTGGGCGAAGATGTCCACCACGGTCGGGCCGACGGTCGCTTCGTCCGGTGGCGGCGTACGGCCGGTTCGGGGCGCCGGGGCGCGCGGCCCGGCGGTGACGGATGGGACGCCCGTCGGGCCGAGCGCCGCGGTGACCGCGGCCAGCAGGGTCTCGGCGGCCTGCTCGGCACCGGGCCCGCTCGGGTGGGACATGGTCAGCTCGATGTGCCCGGGCAGCTCGGTCGTGCTGAACGCGACCGGAATGAAGGGTCCGTGCACCGGCAGGGTGTAGACGGTGCCGGCGGTGAACGTGTCGGTGCAGAACGCGTCGAGGTCGATCCGGCCCAGGTGGGAGACGGCGGCCGTGCAGATCCCCCGGTTCCACCGGCGGCTGACCCGCTCGGCGGCGGAGAGGCCGGCGCGCAGCACCGGGCGGGGCAGGCGGCCGGCCCAGCTCTCGGCGGCGGAGACGGCGAGCTCCCGACGGTCGGCGAGCGCCCGCAGCAGGAGTTCGTGGACCTCCGCCCAGGGCTGGTCCGGTGTCACGTCGAGGAAGACGGGCAGCGCCAGGTTCCCGGTCGCGGCCAGGGTGCGCTCGTGTCGGCGCAGGTCGACCGGGACCATGAAACGTGACGGCCGGCCGGCCGCCGCGCCGATCGCCGCGATCGTCCGCGCGACCAGAGCGTGCTGGTTCCCGGTGATGGTGGTGCGCCGCCAGCGGTGCCGGCGGTGGGCCGTCGCGCCGACGAGTGGGGTACGCCACCGCAGGCCGGTGCTCAACCGGGCGGGCGAGGCAGCGACCCGTCGACGGAGCGCGTCGTCGGTCACCGGCGAGCGGGCGCCGAGCGGGCGTTCGTGTCGCAGGGCCCGCAGCACGTCGGTGGCCCAGACGAGCACGCCCCGGGCGTCCATCGTGGCGTGCGCGGCGCGGAAGACGATCGTCGTCGCCGCGCCGGAAACGAACAGCACCTCGCTGAGCGGGCCCGTCGAGGGGTCGAGCGGGCGCCGCAGCGCCTCACCGTCGAGGTCCAGCGCGGGCAGCACGGTGACCGGTGGTGGTCGGCCGCTGTCCACCCAGAGTCGCCCGCGGCCGACCAGCCGGGACCCCGGGCAGGCCTCGGAGGCGACGGCCACCGCCCGGCGCAGCGCCGTCTCGTCGATCGATCCGACCCCCTCGACCAGGAGTTGGATGGCGAAGGGAGGCAGCAGCGGGGCGCCGGCCAGGTAGCCCCGCTCGATCGGGGAGATCGGGCGGGAGAAGCTCACCCTCGGGCCCCGCGGGCGAGTGCCGCGACGCCGCCGATCTGCTCGACCCAGTTCCTGAGCTGCACGAGGCCGGTCTCCAGGTCGACCTCCGGGCGATAGCCGAGGTCCCGGTTCGCCGCCGTGGTGTCGTAGGTGGCCGTCCGGGTCAGCAGGGCGACCCCGTAGCGGGAGACCGGCGGTGGGCGGCGGGCGAGCAGCGGCACCCGCCACAGCAGCTCGAACAGGCCGACGACGCCGGTGAGGAGCGGGCCGGGAATCCGGTGGGTCGGCGCTCGGAGGCCGAAGAGTTCGGCGACCCGGGCGATCAGCGCCCAGACGTCGAGGCGCTCGGCGTCGGCGATGAAGTAGGCCCGGCCGCCGACCCGGTCGGAGGTCGCGGCCAGCCGGCAGGCCGTGGCCGCGTTGCGGCAGTGGCAGAGGGAGGCGAGGACGGGAGCCGGGCCGGAGAGGTCGGGCAGTGTGCCCCGGTACATCCTGGTCAGCAGCCGGGGCAGGAAACCGGTCCGGTCCCGGGGACCCCAGATGCCTCTCGGCCGGATGGCACAGGTGGTCAACTCACCGTCGTTCGCCTCGAGCACCAACTGCTCGGCGACGGCCTTCGTCTCCGAGTACAGGTTCAGGAACCGGTCCGGGTAGCCCACGCTCTCGTCGATGTCGACCTGGTTGCCTCCGCTCATGATGGCGCTCGGGCTGCTCACGTGGACGAACCGGGGCACACCGGCGCTCCGGGCGGCGGCCAGCAGGTGCTGGGTGCCGGTGACGTTGGCCGCCCAGAACTGGCTGCGGGTGCCGAAGTCCTGCACCCGGGCGGCCGAGTGGTAGATGACGTCCACCCCGCGGGCCGCCGAGCGCAGCGAGGCGGGGTCGGTCAGGTCGCCGCTGACCAGTTCGATGCCCGGTACGGTGCGGAGGTGGCCGAGGTCGCTGGTCGGACGGACCAGCACGCGTACCCGGTCGCCCCGGCGTACGCACTCGTCGACGAGGTGACCGCCGAGGAAGCCGGAGCCACCCGTGATGAGCGCTCTCACGCGGCCTCCGTACGACGTGGACGGCGGGTTCCGCCCGTTCGGGTACGCGCCGCCCAGGCGGCCAGCCGGCCGTGGTCGATCTTCGCGTTGTGGCGTACGTCGACCGGGAACGCGGGGTGGAAGCGGAACTCCGTGAGGCACCGCGTCGCCTCGTGCCGTTGCGCCAGCTCCCGCAGCTCGCGCTCGATGCCGAGCCGTCGCGTCGCCGGCACGCCGGGGCGGAGCTCGACGCAGACGACAGGCTGCTGCCGGCCGGGGAGACCCACCCCGACCAGCGCCGTGCGACGCACCTCCGGGTGCTCGTCGAGCACGGTCTCGCAGGGCACCGGGTAGAGCGGGCCGTCGGCGGTGTGGACCACGTCGCTGGACCGGCCGGCGAACCAGACCCGGCCCTGCTCGTCGACCCGACCGAGGTCGCCCGTCCGGTGCCAGATCCGTTCCCCCTCTGCGATCTTGGCGTTGGCGTTCGCGGCGGCCGGGCCGAGGTAGCGGCGACTCACCGTCGGTCCGCTGACCACGATCTCGCCGATCTCGTGCGGCGCGACCGGTCGAACCGCCGTCCAGTCGGGGATCGGTCCGTCGGTGGCGCGGATGACGCGCAGGTCGACCCCGTCGACGGGCCGGCCGACGCAGGTGCCGCCGCCGTTCGCAGCGGTGGCCCGGACCTCGTCGAGCAGCTCGCCGGCCTCGATGGACGCGATCGGGACCGCCTCGGTGGCGCCGTACGTGACGTGCATGCGGCCGCCCTGCGGGGCCAGTACGCGTCGCAGCCGCGCCACGACCTCGTTCGCGACGGGGGCCCCGCCGGAGACGACGAGGCGCAGCGTCGGCACCTGCTCGCCGGTTTCGTCGAGGTGCCGGGCGAGCGGGTCGAGCAGCGCGGGCGAGCCGAACATCGCGGTCACCCCGTACCGCCGGATCAGGTCGCTGATCATCGCCGGTTCGGCGTCCGCGACGCGGGCGAAGTCGATCTCCGGCAGCACGCAGGTCGAGCCGGTCAGCAGGTGCAGGAAGGCGAAGGAGAGCGAGGTGACCAGGCAGACGTCCGACGGGGTGTGCCGGTAGTGGGTGCCCGTCTGCCGGACCATCTCCGCCAACGCGCCGTGGGTGGACTCGACCCCCTTCGCGCTGCCGGTGCTCCCCGAGGTGAAGCTGATCATGAGTAGGTCGTCGGCCTCGACGGCCGGCCTCGGTGGCGCGGCCGTGGTCGCCGCCAGCCCGCGCAGCGTCGCGCCGCCCCAGCACCAGCGACGACCGGCGGTGACGACCGTCCGGATCCCGGCGAAGGCGTCCGGTCGCAGGACGCGGATGGCCTGTCCGGCCGGTACGCCGATGAAGGCCCGGGCCCCGGCGGCGCGGTAGCAGCGCAGCATCCGACGCAGGCCCATGCCCGGGTCCACGATGACCGGTACCGCGCCGAGCTTGAGCAGGCCGAAGATGACCGCGACGAGCTCGTCACCGACCGGCATCATGACGACGGTCCTGGTGCCGGTCTCTATGCCGACCTGGGCGAACCCGGCGGCGTACCGGTCGGACTCCGCGTCGAGCTCCGCGAACGTCGTGTTCCGGGTCTGTCCCGTGGCGGCCGGGAAGACCAGTGCCGGCTTGTCGCCGAACGCCGCGGCGTGGGCACGCAACCGGTCTCCGGGAGAGGTCAGGACCTCCCGCCGCGCCACCGTCGCCCGCGGCGGACTCCCCGTGGTCATCGGCTGACCGCCCGCAGCCGCAGGGTCGCCCAACTCGGCAACGCGGCTCGCCGATCGGCTCGGGCGGAGACCACCACCGGCCGGTACGGAGCCAGCGCGGCCAACGTGTCGGCGAGCTGGGCCCGGGCGAGCCCGGCGCCGGGGCAGCTGTGCGTGCCCGCTCCGAACACCAGTTGTGAGATCCGCGGCGTCATCGGGGCGACGGGGTCGGGTCCCATCTCGTGAGCGTACGCGGCATGCCGGGCGACCAGGATCAGCCGGTCGCCGGAGCGCACCGGGCAGCCGCCGATCTCACCCGGCGCCGCGACCGCTCGCGGCAGGACCGGGCTGGGCGCGGTGACCCGCAGCAGCTCGGCGACGAGCGTCGGCAGCAGCTCCGGGTCGGCGGCGTGGGACCAGAGCCGGTCGTCGGCGCACCAGGCGACGGCGCGGGGTATCGCCGCGACCGTCGTGTTGACCGCCGCGACCGCGATCATGCTGGCCAGCGCGGGGTCGACGGCGGCGCCGGCCAGCACGCCGGCCAGCCGGTCGACGGCGGCCCGGGTGGCGCGTTCCCGCCCCGGCCCGCGCGGACCCGGCAGCTCCGCGCGTACGGCCGCCGCGGCGGCGGCGCGGGCCGCGGCGGCGACCGCATGCGGGTCGGCGTTCAGGCCGAGCAGCGACACCGTCGCCACGCCGGCCAGCTCGGCCGCGACGTCCACCAGATCGATCGTCTCGCCGGTGGCGAGGAGTGCGAGTCGCCGCCGTAGCACGTCGGCCCAGAGTGGACGGGTTCGTGCTACCCCGGCGGAGTTGAAGACGTGCGAGAGCTCGCGTCGGGCGCGGCGGTGTGCCGCGTCCTCCTGGTCGAAGAGGAGCTCGCCGCCGGTGAGCCGGCGGGCGTTCCCGCCGGTCGTACCCGCCGCGCTCCGGTCCAGGGCGACCTCGGTGAGCGCCTGGAGGTACGCCTCGGTGCCGTTGACCAGCACCGTACGGCCGAGGCGGAGCACCGGCGCCCGACGGGCGACGGCGAGCAGGGCGAAGAGGAGGGGGTGGCTCCGCAGGTAGACCCGGCGGTCGCGGCGCCGCCCCGGTGAGGTCGGGGCCATACGTCAGGACTTCTCCCACACCATCGTCGTGATGCTGACGCCGCCGCCCAGACCGAGGCAGAAGACCCGGGACCCGCTGGGCAGCTCCTCGTCGGCCCGGGCCAGCTGCACGCCGATGGTGGCACTGGCCACGTTGCCCAGCTCGGGCACGGTGACGATCAGCTTCTCCGCCGGCACCCGGGCCAGCTCGACGAAGCGGTTCAAGTACGGCAGCGTGACCTGGTGGACGAGCACCCGCTCGTAGTCCGACCAGTCGAAGCCGGTGCGGTGGTGGACCGTGCGGAGCACGTCCAGGCCGACCCGCTCGAAGACGGAGCGCAGCTTCCCGCCGTCGCCGTGGAAGTAGGTGTGCTCGTCGCCGCGCGGGTGCCGGGAGCCGCCGCCGTCGATCCCGCCGATCGTCCAGTACTCCGAGAAGGTGGCCGTCTGCACGTCGAGGATGCCGCCGGTCGGCACCTGCTCGACCAGCACGGCCGCGCCGGCGTCGCCGAACGTGTAGCCGGCGAACGACGAGCGGACCTGCGCCGCGCTCGACGCCCGCATCCGCATCGACCGGGTCGGCGTCTCGCCGGTCACGACCAGGGCTCGTCGCGCCCGCCCGGCCAGGAGGAACGTCCGTGCCGTGTCGATTCCGTTCAGGAAGCTGTTGCAGGCGTTGGTCAGGTCGAAAGCGTGGGCACGGGTGCCCAGCTCCGCCTGGACGATGTGCGCGGTGGCGGGCTCCGCCATGTCCCGGGACGCGGAGGCGAAGATCAGCAGGTCGATGTCGTCGGGCGCGACGGCGGCGCTGTCGAACACGGTGCGGGCGGCCCGGACGGCGAGCGTGGAGGCGTGCTCGTCGGGGCCGGCGATGCGCCGGGTCTCGATACCCGTCATTCGCGAGAAGAGCCTCGGCGGCAGGGCGATGCCGCTGGCTCGTTCGACCTGTTCCTGAAGCTCCGCGCTCGTCACCACCCGCTCCGGCAGGGCGGCCGCGGCGGAGGTTATTCCCACCCTGGTCGCTGGTGGGGCGTCGGCGCTTCGGCTGTGGACCATGCCGGAGATGATCGTGCAGTGGCCTCGCCGAGTACAGCCACGGCCCCTTCGCCGCTCGGTGAGGAGAGTCACCAGGCGGCGTCGCCAGGATCGGCCGGATCACCTGGTGACCCGTTGTGGAATGCACGGAAGTCAGTGCGTGCTCCGCGCCCCTGCCGACCCTCCATTCGCGACGAGACGGACGGGCACGCGCCGGCCGCCCCGGCGGGGCGGTCACCTCGTAGGCCGCCGACGGGTCGTCACGCCACCGTGGGTCCCCTCCGCGCTTGCCGCTCAACGTTCACGGACGACCGCGCCGCATTCACACATCCGCCGCCCGGCTGTAATGCACAAATGCAGTAATTGCCAAGGGTTTGCAGCTATGCCACCCTGGTCACTCAGGTCACGGCCACGGCCGGCACCACCCCCGACGTCCCCTCCCCTACCCGCAGGAGCTTTCGTGATCCGGTTACGTCCGACTCTCCGACGCCTCGTGGTCGCCACCGCGGCGGCCGGTCTGCTCGCCCTGGCCGGCTGTTCGACCCCGGAGGTCCCCGAGGACTCGGCCGGCGGCGCGACGCTGGTCGTCGCCACCGCGGGCGAGTCCGACACGTTGAACCCGGTGCTCAACTACGGCGTCGACGGCGCCTCGCTGATCTTCGACGGCCTCGTCGCCCGGGACGCCGGCAACCGGCTCGTCCCCGGCCTGGCCGCGGAGCTGCCGACCTTCTCCCCGGACGGCCGCACGGTGACCGCGAAGCTCCGCGACGGCGTGCTCTTCCACGACGGTGGCGAGCTGACCGCGAGCGACGTCGCCTTCACCTACCAGGCGGTGCTGGACCCGAAGGTGGACTCGACGCTCCGGTCCGACCTCGACATGGTCGAGTCGATCACCGCGCCCGACCCGGCCACTGTGGTGTTCCGGCTGCGCTACCCGTACGCGCCGTTCCTGCAGCGGCTCACCCTCGGCGTCGTCCCGGCCAAACTCCTGACGGGGCAGGACATCAACAAGGCGGAGTTCAACCGGAAGCCCGTCGGGACCGGCCCGTACCGGGTCGAGTCCTGGACGCCGGGCGACCGGTTGGTGCTCACGGCGAACGAGCGCTACTTCGGCGGCCGCCCGGCGAACGACCGGGTGGTGGTCGCCTTCGTGGAGGACGACAACGTCCGTGCCCAGCGGATGCGGGCCGGTGAGTTCGACGCGGCGGAGCTGCCGCCGAAGCTCGCCGCCGGTTTCGCGCCGGACGGCGCGTACCGGGTCGAGCAGGTGCCGACCGCCGACTACCGCGGCGTGATGCTGCCCATGGGCAACCCGGTCCTCGCCGACGTGGCGATCCGCCGGGCGCTCAGCCTCGCCGTCGACCGGGCCGCGATGGTCGCCGGCATCCTCGGTGGCTCCGGCGACCCGGCGTTCGGTCCGGTCCCGCCGACCTCCGAGTTCGCCGAGCCGTCGATCGCGGGGAAACCGACCGCCGACCCCACGGCCGCGACCGCGCTGCTGGACGCCGCCGGCTGGACGCCCGGCCCCGACGGGGTACGCGTCAAGAACGGCCGCCCGGCCCGCTTCACGCTCATGTACCCGGCGAGCGACACGCTGCGCAAGGACCTGGCCCTGGCGGTGACCGCGGACGCGAAGAAGGTCGGCATCGAGGTGGCGCCGGAGGGGCTCACCTGGGACGCCATCGACCCGCGGATGAAGTCCGACGCGCTGCTGATGGGGTACGGCACGCCGTACGACCCGGACTTCGTCACGTACAAGCTGTACCACTCGCGCTTCGCCGGGCAGGGCTACTTCAACCCCGGCTCGTACCGCTCGCCGGTGGCGGACCAGGCCCTGCAGGAGGGGCGGGACCAGGCCGATCCGGCCCGCCGCAAGGCCGCGTACGCGACGTTCCAGAAGCAGATCGCCGCTGACGTGCCGTGGCTGTTCCTGACCTACCTGCGGCACAGCTACGTGCTGAAGTCCTCGGTCCAGGGCGTCTCCCCCCGGGTCGAGGCGCACGAGCACGGCGTCGCGAACAGCCTCTGGTGGAACATCGACACCTGGACCCGGTCGTGACCACCACCGCCCCGCCCCGCCGTCGCTCCGGCCGGCTGGCCGGGGCGGCGGTGGTGGTCCGGCGCCGACTCCTGGTCGCCGTACCGGTGCTCGTCGCCACCAGCGTCGGCATGTTCGCGCTCGGCGCCGCGTCGCCCGTCGACCCGGCCAAGCAGTACGCGGGCGCGGCGGCGTTCACCACCAGCGAGGAGAACCTGGCGCAGATCCGCGCGAACTGGGGCGTCGACGACCCGCTGCCGGTGCAGTACCTGCGGTGGATCGGCAACCTCATCCGGGGCGACCTGGGCTGGTCGACGAGCCGGCACGAGCCGGTCACCTCGGTGCTCGCCGCCCGCGCCGGCTGGACGCTGCTGCTGATCGGCGTCACCCTGGCGGTGGTCCTGCTCGCGAGCCTGCTGCTGGGCGCCCTGGCCGCGTACCGCCGGGGTGGGCTCTTCGACCGCGGGTTGCGGGCCGCCGCCTACGCGGTCGAGTCGATGCCGGTCTTCTGGATCGGCCTGGCCGCGATAGCCGTCTTCGCACTCGCCCTCGGCTGGTTTCCGGCCGGCGGGCTCACCGACGTCACCGCGACCGGCACCTCCTGGTCGGACGTGGCGCACCACCTGATCCTGCCCGTCGCGGTGCTGGCGATCTCCCAGGCGCCGTGGTTCCTGCTCTTCGTCCGCGATGCCGTCGCGGAGAGCCTGCGCGACGACCACGTGCTCGCGGCGCGGGCCCGCGGACTGCCCGGACGGACGGTGCTCTTCGGGCACGCGCTGCGTACCGCGCTGCTGCCGTTCCTCACGCTGGTCGGCACCCACCTGCCGGAGCTGGTCGGCGGGGCGGTGCTGGTCGAGACGGTCTTCTCCCTGCCGGGCCTCGGCGCGGTCACGGTCGAGGCCGCGCTCGGCAGCGACTTCCCGCTGCTGGCGGCGATCACCCTGGTCACCACCGCGGTGGTGTTGACCGCGAACCTCGCCGCCGACCTCGCCTACGCCGCCGCCGACCCGAGGGTGCGACTCGATGGCTGACCTCACTGCCCGCCGTGCGCTGCCCCGTCCGCTGCGGTTGCGGTTGCGGCCCCGCCGGGCCGGTGTCGTCACGGCCGGGCTCGTCCTCGTCGTCGCCGTCGGCGGCGCGCTGCTCGCCCCGATCGTCTGGCCGCTCGACCAGAGCGCCGTCGCGCTGGACCAGACCCGGCTGGCACCGTCCTGGAGCCACCTCGGCGGCACCGACGACCTCGGCCGGGACGTGGCCCACCGCGCGGTCTACGGCCTGCGCGTCTCGCTGCTCGTCGGCGCGGTCGCCGCGCTGGTCGCCACCGTCATCGGCGGCCTGATCGGTGGGATCGCCGGTACGCTCGGCGGACGCGTCGATCGCGTCCTGATGCGGATCGTCGACACCATCGCCGCGCTGCCGCACCTGCTGCTCGGCATCTTCATCGTGGCCATGCTGCGGCCCAGCCTCGGCGCGGTGATCGCCTCCGTCGGGCTCACCCACTGGCTCTCCACCGCCCGCATCGTCCGGTCCGAGCTGCTGAGCCTCCGCACCCGGACCTTCGTCGACGCCGCGATCAGCGGCGGAGCCGGCCGGGGAAGGGTGCTCGTACGCCACCTGCTGCCGCACGTGCTGCCCCGGCTGGCGCTGGCCACCACGCTGATGATCCCGCACGCGGTGTGGCACGAGACCGCGCTGTCGTTCCTCGGCCTCGGCCTGCCACCGCACCTCGCGTCCCTCGGCAACATGATCAGCGACGGTGAGGGGTCGCTGCTGACCGGAGCCTGGTGGGCGAGCCTGGTGCCCGGCGCGGTGATCGTCGTCGTCACCCTCGCCATCGCGGTCCTCGCCGCCCGGTGGCGCGACCGCCTCGATCCCCGGGTCAGAGCGGAGCTGCAACTGTGACCACCACCCAGCCGGCCACCACGCCCGCGCGCCCGGCCGATCCGCAGCCGTCGCCGCTGCTCTCCGTCGAGCGGCTCGGGGTCCGGTTCCGGCTACGCGACGCGGTCGTGCACGCCGTCACCGACCTCAGCCTCACGGTACGGGCCGGCGAACTGCTCGCCGTCGTCGGCGAATCGGGCTGCGGCAAGTCGGTGCTCGCCCACGCCCTGCTGGGGCTGCTGCCGGGCAACGCCGCCGTCACCGGCCGCGCGCTGCTGCACCAGCCGGACACCGAGCCGGTCGACCTGGTCAGCTGCGGCCAACGCCACCTCGCCCGGCAGGTGCGTGGTCGCCGGATCGGGCTGGTCCCGCAGAGTCCCGCCACCGCGTTGAATCCGGTCCGCACCGGACGGCGGCTGCTCGGGGAGACATTGGGGGCCCACGGACGCGACCGCGCGCAGGCCGACCGGCTCGCCGTCGATGTCGGACTCGACCCGGGAGACCTGGACCGCTATCCGCACGAGCTCTCCGGCGGCATGGCCCAGCGTCTGGTCACCGCCCTCGCGCTGGCCACGGATCCGCCGCTGCTGATCGCCGACGAGCCCACCACCGGCCTGGACCGCCCGCTGGTCGACCACACCCTGGACCTGCTCCGCCGCCGTTGTGACGCGGGTGCCGCCGTCGTGCTGATCACGCACGACCTGGCGGCGGCGCGCCGGGTCGCCGACACCGTGGCCGTCATGTACGCCAGCCGCGTCGTCGAACACCGGGACGGCGGCGAGTTCTTCGCCGCCCCCACCCACCCGTACGCGGCGGCGCTGCTCGACGCGCTGCCGGACCGGGCCTTCCGGCCGGTACCCGGCCACCCGCCGATGCTGACCGCCCTCCCCACCGGCTGCGCCTTCGCGCCGCGGTGCCCGCGACGCACCGACACCTGCGAGGGCCGGCCGGAGCCGTCATCGGCGGGCGACGGCACGGTCGCCTGTCACCACCCGATCCTCCCCGGAGCCGCCCCGTGACCAGCTCGCAGCAACTGCTCGCCGACGAGGTGCGCGTCGCCTACGACCGTCAGGTGGTGCTCGACGGCGTCACCCTGAGCGTCGCGCGGGGTGAGACGGTGGGGTTGTGCGGCCCGTCCGGCTGCGGCAAGTCCACCCTGGTCCGGGTGCTCGCCCTGCTGCACCGCCCGGACGGCGGGCGGGTCAGCATCGACGGCACCCCGGTCACCGGGGTGCGGTACGCCGTTCTGGTCGGGCTGCGGACCCGGGTGGCAGTCCTGTTCCAGAGCCCGCGTGCCGCCGCCGATCCCCGGCTGAGCCTGACCGACCTCATCGCCGAACCGCTGCGCGCCGTCCGGGCACCCGAGCCGGGCGTCCGCGAGCGGGTCGCCGAGCTCGCCGACCTGGTCGGGCTCACCCCCGACCTGCTCACCCGCCGACCGCACGCGGTCTCCGACGGGCAGCTGCAACGCGCCTGTCTCGCCCGCGCCCTGGTGCACCGCCCCGACTATCTGCTCTGTGACGAGGCCACGGCGATGCTCGACGCCTCCACCCAGGCCCACGTCGCCGCCGTCATCGCCGACTACCAGCGGGCGCAGAACGCGGGCGTACTGGTCATCACGCACGACGAGGCCCTGATGGAGCGCTGGGCCGACCGGATCGTCGACCTCGCGGGGGCGGTGACCGCGCCGGCCCGGTGAGCCGGCCCGCGCGACCGGGCTCTCTCCCCTCGCGGGCCCCCTCAGCCGCGCGCCGCTGGAAGCGGGCGATCCGCCGGGGCGTGCCTCTCGTCGGTGGCCGGTTGACCGAGCCCGGCCTGTCGCCTGCGGAACGCCGCCGCGTACATCCGGTTGGCGCATCGCTCGCTGCAGTAGCGCCGCTGGGCGGCCCAGCGGCGGACCAGGTAGACCGATCGGCATCTCGACGCCCGGCACCGACCGAGCCGGTCCGGGCCGTACTGGCCGACCCACTGCGCCAGCCCCCAGGCCGCGTTGGCCAGATACTCGGCGGTTGGCGAGCCACCACGTCCGGCGACGTAGGTCCGCCAACCCTCGTCGTCGACGGTCACCCGCGGTCGCGCGTACAACCGGGCCATGACCATGTTCAGGGTCGCCGCGCTGCCGCCGGCATCGCCGTCACCGGCACGGAGGAACGCCTCCCGCAGGCCGGCGGCGGCGGTACGGGCCAGCGTCAGGTCGTCCGGGCCGGCCGACAGCTCGGGGGATGCCGCGTCGGCGAGCAGCGCCTCCAGGTCGGAGAGTCTCCCGAAGTCGGTGTTGGCGACGACGGTCGCGCGCTGCGCCCACGTCGTGATGGCCGTGCCTGACCAAGCGCCCATGTGGTGAAGGTCGGCCGACGGGCGCGGATAGTTCCCGACCTTCCGGTATCCGGTGCCGCTCGCGCCGGGGAACCAGGAACCGCTGCGGGGCGACTACCCGGCGGTGTGCGCAGCGCGGGACCCCTCGGTACGGGCCGGTGGCCGTCGGGCCGGCTGACCCGGAAGTTCCCCGGACGGCCGGTGAAATCAATCACTTTCGCCCAGGAACTTTCCTTTTGCCGTGATCGACCAACGGGCAACAGGTCCATCGCTGAAGGGAACGCCCATGTCCAGCACGACCGTCGGCAGCCGACGTCGCCGCGTCCACCTGCTCGCCGCCGCGGCGGCCTGCCTCGCGCTCGGCGCGGCCGGCTGCGGCCAGTCGTCGGCGGCGGAGCCGAGCCCGTCGGCGTCGGCCAGCACTCCGGCCGGTGTGCTCGGCATCCGCGACCCGTGGGTCAAGGCGGCCGACACCGGGATGACCGCGGCGTTCGGCACGCTCGTGAACGACGGGAACAGCGACGTCACGGTCACCGCGGCCGCCACCGAGGTGTCCCCCATGGAGCTGCACGAGATGACCATGAAGGACGGGAAGATGGTGATGCAGCCCAAGCAGGGCGGCATCGTGGTCAGGGCGCACAGCAGCACGACGCTGGAGCCCGGCGGCGACCACCTGATGCTGATGGACCTGAAGCAGCCGGTGAAGGCCGGTGACCAGCTCACCTTCACGCTCACCTTCGCCGACGGGAAGGCCCAGACGTTCCAGGCGGTGGCGAAGCCGTTCACCGGCGCGCAGGAGAGTTACGACCCCGGCCACGGCGAGCCGATGCCGGGCATGTCCACCACGCCGGGAACGAGCACGAGCCCGGTCTCGTGACCACGACCTCCGATCGACCGGTGAGCAGGCGTGGCCTGCTCACCGGCAGCGCCCTGGCCACCGGGGGTGCGCTCACCGGGGCCGCCACGCTGCGGTTGACCGCCGACGGGCCGGGTGCCGTGCAGGTGCCGGTGGCGCAGGTCGGCGGCGCGGTGGAGCCCTTCCACGGCGCCCGGCAGGCCGGGGTGGCCACCGAACCGCAGGCGCACGCCACGTTCGTGGCGTTCACCCTCAAGCCCGGCACCGACCGGGCCGCGCTGGGCCGACTGCTCCGCCTGCTCTCCGACGACGCCGCCCGGCTCACCCGGGGTCGGCCCGCGCTGGCCGACACCGAACCAGAGCTCGGGCTCCTCCCCGCTCGACTGACCGTCACCTTCGGCTTCGGCCCCGGCCTCTACGCCGCCGCCGGCCTCGGCGACCGGCGACCGCCGTCGGTGGCCGAGCTGCCCGCGTTCCGCATCGACCGGCTCCAACCGCGCTGGTCCGGCGGTGATCTGTTGCTCCAGATCTGCGCCGACGACCCGCTCACCGTCGCCCACGCGCAGCGGGTCGTGATCAAGGACAGCCGACCGTTCGCGGCCGTCCGCTGGGTGCAGCAGGGCTTCCGGCGCACCGCCGGCGCCGAGCCCGGCCGCACGCAGCGGAACCTGTTCGGGCAGCTCGACGGCACCGCCAATCCGACGCCGGGCGCGCCGACGGACGCGGCCGTCTGGGTGCCCGACGGGCCGGCGTGGCTACGCGACAGCACCACAATGGTCGTCCGCCGGATCAGCATGAACCTGGAGACCTGGGACCTGCTCGGCCGCACCGACCGGGAACTCGCCGTCGGCCGACGCCTCGACACCGGCGCCCCGCTCACCGGAACGGCCGAGCACGACGAACCCGACTTCGCCGCCATCGGGCCCGACGGGCTCACCGTCATCCCCGACTTCTCCCACCTCACCCGCGCCCACGTCACCGACGACCGGCAGAAGATCCTGCGCCGCCCCTACAACTACGACGGCACGCCGACCGCCGACGGGCACGCCGACAGTGGCCTGATCTTCACCTCGTACCAGGCCGACGTCACCCGCCAGTTCCTGCCCATCCAGCGACGCCTGGCCGAACGGGACCTGCTCAACGAGTGGACCACTCCGATCGGCTCCGCCGTCTTCGCCATCCCACCCGGCTGCCCCGACGGCGGCTGGATCGGCCAGCAGTTGCTCGGCTGAGCGACACCGACCGGGAAAGACAGACCATGAGCACACGTCCTCGTCGTCCCCACGCCGCCGCCCGCATCGCCGCACTGCTGGTCGCCGTGGCGGTGCTGGTGGCGCCCGCCTCGCCGGCCGCCGCGCACAACACACTCCGGGCGTCCGAACCCGCCGCGGCCGCTCGCCTCACCGCGCCGCCGACGCGGATCAGCCTGACGTTCCTGCAGAAGCTGGACCCGGCCTTCACCACCATCGTGCTCAGCGACGCCGAGCAGCGGAAGGTTCCGACCGGCGCGCCCGTCGTCGCCGATGCGACGGGGACCGTGACGATCGACCGGCCCCTCGCGAACGGCGCGTACACCGTCGCCTACCGCGTCGTCTCCGCCGACGGGCATCCCGTGCAGGGCTCCTACGCCTTCACCGTCGACGACCCGACCGCGAGTCCCGCGCCGGCCGTCTCCACGCCGGGTGCCGCCGGCCCGGCCACCTCGTCCGGCCGATCCGCCGGAGCCGGCCCGTGGCCCCTCGCGGCCGGAGTACTCCTCGTGATCGTCGTCGCCGGGGGTGTGGTGCTGCTCCGGCGATGCCGGGGCACAGCCTGACCCCACCACGCGGAAGCACCCTTCCGCCGTTCCCCACTGCCGAGGTCGAAGCACATGTCAGACATCCGCTCGCCCCAGGCTGAGCCGTCCCGTACCCCGGACGCGCCTCCCGCGACGGCGGTCCGCGACGTCCCGAGCGTCAAGGCGCCCGGACCCGGCCACCGCTTCGGCAGCAGGGTGGCCCTCGTCCCGCTCGCGGCCGCGGCGGCCGCCGCCGCGGTGCTGGTGATCGCCCTGCGCGCCGGCGGCGCGCTCGCGGTCGCGATCCCCGGCCTCCCCGATCCCGGGCCCGTCACCACGTGGGCGCTGCCATCGATCCGGCTGCTCGGTGACGCGCTCGCCACCGTGACCGTGGGGCTGCTGGTCACCGCCGCGTTCCTGCTACCGGGGGACGGGTCGAGCGTGTCGCCGCACGGCTGGCTGCTGCTGCGCCGGGCCGGGCCGCTCGCCGCCGGCTGGGCGGCCGCCGCGCTGGCGCTGATCGCGCTGACGGTCTCGGACGTCCTCGGCGTGCCGCCGCAGCGGCTCAGCCCGGCAACCGTGGTCAGCTTCGCCACCTCGATCTCCCAGGGGCAGGCCCTCCTGCTCCAGGCCGGGCTGGCCGTGACCGTGACGGTGCTGGCCCGGGTGGGGGTGTCGCGCGGACTCGCGGCCACGGCGGCGGTGCTCGCCCTCGTCGCGGTGACGCCCCCGGCGTTCACCGGACACGCCGCCGGGGCCGGCAATCACCAGACCGCGGTGAGCAGCCTCGTGCTGCACATCCTGGCCGCCGCGCTCTGGGTCGGCGCCCTGGCCGCGCTGCTGATGGTCCGCCGCAGTCGACAGCTCGCCGAGGCGGCCGCCCGATACAGTCGCCTCGCCCTGGGCTGCTTCGTCGCCGTGGCGGTCAGCGGCCTGGCCAACGCTGCCGTGCGGTTGGGCGCGGTGGAGCAGCTCTGGCAGTCCCGGTACGGGTGGCTGGTCTGCGGCAAGCTCCTCGCCCTGACGGTCCTGGGTCTCGTCGGTGCGGCACACCGCTCCGCGACGCTGCCCGCGCTGCGCGATCGACGGCGGGGCGCGTTCGCCCGGTTGGCGGCCGGCGAGCTGGTGCTCTTCGCGGCTACCTTCGGGCTGGCCGTGGCGCTGTCGCGCAGCCCCACCCCGGTCGCGTCCGACCCGGTCGACGCCGATCCGATCACCGAACTGCTCGGCTTCCCCATGCCCGCCGCCCCGACACCGGGCAACCTGCTCGGCCGGCCGCTCCCGGACCTGTTCTTCCTGACCGTGGCCGCCGTCGGGGCGTACGCCTATCTGGCCGGTGTGCGGCGGCTGCGTCGGGCCGGGCACTCCTGGCCGACGGCCCGCACCGCGAGCTGGCTGGCCGGGCTACTGGTGTTCGCCGCGTTCACCGGGCTCGGCTTCGCCCGCTACGCGTACGTCCTGTTCAGCGCCCACATGGCGCAGCACATGGTGCTCTCCATGGTGGTTCCGATCCTGCTCGTCGGCGGCGCCCCGGTGACCCTTGCCCTGCGTGCCCTGCGCCGGCCCGCCGACCCGCAGGTCCGCGGTGCCCGGGAGTGGTTACTGCGCGCCCTGCACAGCCGATCCACCAGGCTGCTGACCCATCCCGTGGTCGCACTGGCCCTCTACACGAGCGGCCTCTTCGGCCTGTACTTCAGCGATCTGCTCGGCACCCTGATGCGCTCCCACCTGGGCCACCTCGCCATGGTCGCGCACTTCGTGGTCTCCGGTTACCTGCTGTTCTGGGTGCTCATCGGCATCGACCCCGGCCGCCGTCGGGTTCCCCACCCCATCCTGGTGCTCGTCCACCTGATCGCGATGATGGCGCACGGCTTCTTCGGCCTCGCGCTCATGCAGACCACCACGGTCATCGCTCCCGACTGGTACGTCTCGGTCCACCCCGGCTGGGCGGCGCCGCTGCTGGAGGACCAGCAGCTGGGCGCCGGCATCGCCTGGGCGTTCGGGGAGCTTCCGGCCGCGTTCGTGATGGGCCTGCTCGTCCGCCAGTGGATCCGCGCCGACCGGCGCGAACAGGCCCGCCTCGACCGCGCGGCCGACCGGGCCGCGGCCACCGGCGAGGAGGACGACCTGGCCCGGTACAACGCCTTCCTCGCCGACGTCAACCGGTCCAGCGGTGACGGGCACGGGGGCGGTGAGATCAGGCGACGGTGGTGAGATGGGCCGCCGCGACCGTGGTGATGCCGAGGCCGAGCGCGGTGATGCCGACGGCGGCGAGCACGGGGGCGACCCGGGTGGCCAGTCGCAGGAGGGCGTGCGAGTTCGCGCCACGGACGACGACCGAGTTGCCGGCGATCGCGAGCAGGCCGACACCGAAGAGGACGACGGCCATGCCGACCCCGAAGGTCAGCACCAGGAGCAGCGCGAAGGCGGCCCGGCCGAGGAACAGGCCGGTGACCAGGACGAGAAAGGCGGACGGCGAGGGCACGAGACCGCCGGAGATGCCGAGCATGAGCAGACCCGGACGCTTGGTGTGCTCGTGGCTGTGCCCGTGATCGTGGGTGTGCCCGTGGTCGTGACCGTGATCGTGGCTGTGGGAGTGGCCGTGATCGTGACTGTGGGAGTGCCCGTGACCGCCGCCGCGCAGGTGCCGACGGACGAGCCAGACGCCGGTGGCCACGGCGACCAGGCCGGCGGCGAGTTGCAGCCAGGTGGTGAGCGCCTCCATCCGGATGACGTTCGCGAGGGAGAGGAACGTCCACGCGACCCCGATCACCAGCACCGAGATCGTGTGCATGGCGGCGACCGAGCCACCCAGCCAGGCGGCGTCCCGGACGCGCCCGCGCGAGCCGACGAGGTACGCCGCAGCGAGGCTCTTGCCGTGCCCCGGCGCGACCGCATGGCCGGCGCCCGCGACGAACGCGAGCAGGAAGGCCAGCGGTGTCACGCCCGGCGAGTGGATGAGGTCCTGGAGCTGGTCCGGAACGGACGCTGCCTGGACGGCGGCGAGGGGTGTCATGCGGCGACCTTTCGGCGACGGTTGAACCGGCGGAGCAGCACCAGCGCCACCACCACGACCGGCAGGGCGCCGGCCGCCACGGCGGCGAGCTGGACGGCGGCGCTGCGGCCGAGGTTGGCGCTCTGCGATGCCGGCCCGCCGGTCAGGACCCAGTCGTGGGATTCCTGGACCGAGTCGTACACCTCGCGTTGGCCGTTGGGGCCGGTGGCGAGCGCGCGGTACGCGGAGTTCAGGTCGGTGAGCATCCGCATGCGGACCGTGGCGGTCTCGACCGGTCCGGGGCAGGTGAAGTCGGCGGTCGCGCCGGCTCGGGCGAGCGCTCTGGGCGGCTCGACGCTGCCGACGCAGGGCTGCCCGTCACCGGTGACCGTGATCCGTTCGAGCAGGTAGGCCGGGAACTTCTCGGACGCCCCGACCAGCCCGGGATCCGAGTACTGGTAGTCGACGTTTCCGTCGGAGAGGACGCGGTCCTTCGGCAGCAGGCCGAGGGAGACGCCGAGCAGGGTCAGGTCGTCGGGGCCGCCGACGCGCCAGCGTACGCGTACGACGTCGGGCCGCTGTTCGTCGCGCGCGACGTCCACGGTCTGCGGGTCACCGAACGGGTGAGCGGCCGCTGGCGCGGGCGCGGCCGTGACGGCGGCGGTGACGGCGAACGCCGCCAGCGCGAGGGCGCACACCGCGCCGCGCCAACGACGACGGCGGTGCGGGGGCAAGGAGAACGCTCCGGGTCTTGTCGTGTCGAACCGCAGCGAGTCTGGCGAGCCTTCGGAAACGGGCAGGTCCGAGCCAGTGATGAGCAGCGGACCACGGTGTGAACAGTGTGTTGATCAGCCACGTCGGCGCTTCATCGACCCGAGGCACCTTGCTAGCGCTCGGCGGCCCGCTGCGCGCCCGGCCGCGCGGACTCGTCCGTGGAGTGCCGGACGATGGGAGCTATCGCCCGCCGAGGAGCCGGATGAGCAGGCGTGGATCTCCGGGCCAGGCGCCGAGCAGCACGTCGCGAGGCACTTGACGTGCGGCGTAACGCAGCGCCAGGGCGATGACGACGATGTCGTCGAGGGGACCGATGATCGGGAGGAATTCGGGGATCAGATCGATCGGGCTCATCACCCACAGCCCGGCGATCATGATGGCGAGCCGCGCCCGGCCGGGCACACGGGGGTCCTTGCGGAGCCGGCGGACGGTGGTCACGCAGTCGGGGACGAACGCGGCCAGGTCCCGGGCGGTGCCGGGCGGTAGGCGGCGAGCCAGCAGCAGAAGCAGCGCCCAGGTCGCGACCAGGCAGGCGGCGGCGACGCCGAGACCGATCAGCCAGGTACGCACGACTGCACGCTACGCCAGACCGCTTTCCGCACGGGCCCGCCGGGCGACGGACGTGTCGGCCGAGCCACCGCCGATGGATGACCAGGGCGGAGCAGCGGCGAGTCGGTCGTGTGTGGAGCCCGGCCACCGTGGCGGACGACGATCACGGTCACTACGCCCGCGAGGCGGAGTCGAACGGGGTATTGCCCTGCCTCCATGCCGACCGTATTCTCCACCAAACAAGTAGGAATAGTAGTCAGATCACCCGCACCGATCCGCCGGCCGGGCAGCGTCGCCCGACTCGCCACCTCCCCACCCCGATTGGAGAACTCGTGCGAAGACTGCTCCTGCTCGCCCTGGTCGGCCTGGGCGCACAGCTCGTCGACGGCAGCCTCGGCATGGCCTACGGCGTCACCTCGACCACCCTGCTGCTGGCCATCGGCACCAATCCCGCCGCCGCGTCGGCCACCGTCCACCTCGCGGAGATCGGCACCACGCTCGTCTCCGGCGCCTCGCACTGGCGGTTCGGCAACGTCGACTGGAAGGTCGTCGCGAAGATCGGCATACCCGGTGCGGTCGGCGCGTTCGCCGGAGCGACGTTCCTCTCCAGCCTCTCCACCGAGACCGCCGCGCCGCTGATGTCGATCATCCTGCTCGCCCTCGGCCTCTACATCCTGGTCCGCTTCACCGCCGTCGGCCTGCCCAAGGGCAATCTCGGCAAGCCCCTGCGCAAGCGGTTCCTCGCACCCCTGGGCGTGGTCGCCGGGTTCGTCGACTCCACGGGCGGCGGCGGGTGGGGCCCGGTCGGCACGCCGGCGATCCTGGCCAGCGGCCGGCTCGAACCCCGCAAGACCATCGGTTCGATCGACACGAGCGAGTTCCTCGTCGCCGTGGCCGCCAGCGTCGGGTTCATCATCGGCATCGGGTCCGAGGGGGTCAACTACACGTGGGTCGCCGCGCTGCTCATCGGCGGCATCATCGCCGCCCCGATCGCCGCCTGGCTGGTCCGGCACATCCCGCCCCGCGTCCTCGGTTCGGCCGTCGGCGGCATCATCGTCCTCACCAACACCCGCACCCTGCTGCGCAGCGACTGGATCGACGCCTCCGACGGCGTCCGTTACGCCTGCTACGCCGTCATCTACGTCGCCTGGGCCGCCGCCCTCGGGTGGTCGTTCCAGCAGTACCGCAAGCACCGCGACGAGGAACGGCAGATCATCGCCGAGGCCGAGGCGGCCGCGACGGCCGGCGGGACCTCCGCGGCGAAGGCCGGCACGCCGACGGTCTGACGTCGGCCCACCCGGCGGCTCGCGCTCCGGCCCGGCCCGCCCACGTCGTTCGACCCGTGGCGGTCGTACGACGTGGGCGGGCCGAACGGCGCGACATTCAACGGCGGCGGGCGGGAGCATGGACAGTGGACGACCCGTGGGCCGGTCGGTCGGAGCGGGGCAGGATCAGCCCTCGGCGGGCGGCGGGAGGATTCGACCCAGTGCTTCCAGCGCCGGCCCGTACCCGTGGTCGGACGGGGTGGCGTAGCCGACGACCAAGCCGTCGTGGCCGGGCATGACGGCGGCCGGATGGCGGAAGTCAGCGAGCCCGTCCAGGGCGATCGACTGCCGGGCGGCGGCCTCGACCACGGAGCGTTCGGTCCCGGGTGGCAGCCGCAGCACCGCGTGCAGTCCGGCGGCGATGCCGGTGGGCGCTATGTGCGGAACCTGTGCGGCGAGAGTGGCGACGAGGCGGTCCCGGCGAGCGCGATAGCGCTGGCGCATGCGGCGAAGGTGCCGGTCGTAGTGGCCAGACTCGATGAAGTCGGCCAGGGTGAGCTGGTCCATCACGCTCGCCCAGGCCTCCCGTTCACCCTTGGCGGTCAGGACGGGGGCTACCAGGTGCTCGGGCAGCACCAGCCAACCGAGGCGCAGCGCGGGCGACAGGCTCTTGCTGACCGAGCCCAAGTAGACGACGCGCTCCGGGTCGAGGCTCTGCACCGCCCCCACCGGCTCCCGGTCGTAGCGGAACTCGCCGTCGTAGTCGTCCTCGAGGATCAGGCCACCGCAGGTTCGGGCCCACTCCACCGCAGTGATCCGCCGCTCCGGGTGCAACGGTCCTCCGGTCGGGAACTGGTGCGCGGGCGTGAGCAGCGCCGTCCGTACTCCCGGAAGGCCCGCCAACTCGTCCGTACGGGCACCGTCCTCGTCGAGCGTGAGCGGGAGTGTACGGACGGCGGCCGCCGCCAGCACGGCACGGTGGAAGGCGAGGCCGTAGGACTCCACGGCCAGTGGACCACGGAGGACCCGACCGCCGAAGAGCAGCCGCAGCGCATGGGCGAAGCCGGAGCACACCACGATCCGGTCCGGTGTGGTCCGCACACCGCGCGCCCGTGCCAGGTACTCGGCCAGCGCCCGGCGTAGTTCGTGGCGGCCCTGCGGGTCACCCGGGCCGAAGGCCTCGTTGGGCGCGGCGTTCAGCGCGCGCCGGGCCGCCGCGAGCCAGGCCACACGGGGGAAGGAGGCGGCATCGGGCTGGCCCTGCCGCAGGTTGTGCACGGATGCGGCCGGACGGGTGGGGGTCGGCTTCGGCACGCGCGGGACCCGGGCGGCTTCGGTGCGCCGCGCCACCCGGGTGCCCGATCCCTGCCGGGCGACCAGCCACCCCTCGGCAACCAACTCCGAGTAGGCGGCGGCGACGGTGCTGCGGGCGAGGCCGAGGTCGGCGGCGAGCGAGCGGTACGGGGGCAGTCGGGCACCGGCGGCCAGCCTCCCGTCGCGTACGGCGCTGCGGAGGGCTCGGGTCAGCGCGGCACGGCGGCTGCCCGGACCGGTCAGCTCCAGATGCAGGTCACTGCCGAGCCGCTCCGCCAAATTGACCCACGAACCTGCCATGAGAATGCACCCTACCCACGGTCTTTCGCCGTCCTAGCGTAGTGATCATGACGAGCGAGGACACCGCCGCCCCGGCCCTCGACTCGCCTCCGCCGGAACTGCCCGGTACGTCGTCGCCTGCCAATCGGAAGGAACAGCACCATGAACGCTCCGCACCTGCCGCGCTCGGTCGTCCGAGGCCGGGTCCTGCTGCCGGGAGACACCGACTTCGACGCTGCCAGCCGGCCGTGGAACCTGGCCGTCGAGCAGTCCGTGGCGGCGGTGGTCGAGGCCGCCGACGCCGACGACGTGGTCGCGCTCGTCCGGTACGCCCGCTCCGCCGGGCTGGCCATCGCGGTCCAGCCGAACGGGCACGGCGCGACCGGCCGCGCCGAGGGCACGATCCTGCTGCGCACCGGCCGGCTGGACGGCCTGAAGATCGACCCGGCCACCCGCCGGGCTCTCGTCGGCGCGGGCGTGCCGTCGGGCCGCGTCCAGGCCGCCACCGCGCAGCACGGCCTCACCGGCCTGCCCGGCAGCTCCCCCGTGGTCAGCGTCACGGGCGTGGCCCTCGGCGGCGGACTGAGCTGGTTCGGCCGCGCGTACGGCTGGGTCTCCGACGCCGTCACCGCCTTCGACATCGTGGACGCCGAGGCCCGACAGCGGCACGTCACCGCCGACACCGACCCGGACCTGTTCTGGGCGCTGCGTGGCGGTGGCGGTGACTATGCGATCGTCACCGCGATCGAGCTCGCCCTGCAGCCCGCACCGCGCCTGTTCGGCGGCCGGGTGCTCTGGTCGGCCGCGCACGCACCGGAGGTGATGGAGGCCTACCGACAGATCACCGCCGTCGCGCCGAACGAGCTGACCGTCTGGCTGGACCTGCTGCACTTCCCCGGCGCCGATCCCATGGTGGCCGTCGACGTCACCTACCTCGGTGCCGAGCGGGAGGCGCGCGACCTACTCGGCCCGCTGGACCACCTGCCCCGCCCGATCTCCGACAGCAGGCGGGCCATGCAGGTCTCCGAGCTCGGTGGTATCACCGCCGAACCCACCGATCCCGGCGCGGGCCTCTCCCGCGGCGAGCTGCTGACCCGTCTCGACGACGCCGCGGCCGAGACCCTGCTGGCCGACCCGATCGCACCACTGCTGAGCGTGCAGATCCGGCACCTGGGCGGCGCGTTGGCCCGTCCGTCCGACAGCCCGCACGGCCCGCTGACCGAGCCCTACGCGCTCTACCTGTTCGGCATCCCCACCGACCCGGCGACCGCCGAGCAGGTCACCGTCAAGCAGCGTGCCCTCGCCGACGCTCTCCCGGTCAGCGGACGCAAGCCGCTGACCTTCCTCAACCCCACCGAGAGCGTGTCCGACGCCTTCACGCCCGCCGTCCTCACCCGACTGCGCGGCGTCAAGCGTCGCCACGACCCGCGCAACCTCGTCCGCTCCAACTTCCCGGTGGGCGGCTGACGCGGTTCGACCACCTCGGCCCTGCCGCTGCTTCGCGCGCAGGGCCGGTGGCCGTGGTGCGGCGGACGGTTACCGGGCTTGCGCGTGCTGCCGCCGCGCGCCGTCCGTGCCGGGCACGCGCCCGCGACCGGCACCGGTCGCCGTGGTCCCGAGCCCGCCGGCGGCGGCGCGAACGTCGCCGCGCCCCTCGTCCATGGCGACTCGCGACGGGCGGCGGAGGCGGAATCGGCGAGGGATTCTCAGCCACGGGCCGGCGAGGAGCGCGACGGCGACCTGGGCGACCCCGGCGGCGACGAGAGTCGGTCCCGCGCCGACCGCACCGATGACTGCTCCCCCGGCGAGCAGCCCGATCGAGACCGCCCCGTCGTGCACGAGGCTCTCCACCGCGAACGCGGCTCTGCGGTCCGGGCCGGAGCTCTGGGTGCTGATCAGCCGGTTGAGCGCGCCGATGCCGAGCGGCATGCAGAAACCACCGGCCGCGGCCACGCAGCCCAGCAGGACCAGGGACGATGCCACGGCGGGCAGGACCATGAACGCCACGCCGAGGAGGGCCCATCCGGTCGCCATCGTCGCGAGCGCCGGCATCCGCGGAACGAGCAGCGGGGCCAGCAGGGCACCGGCGAGCGAGCCCAGGCCGTAGCCGGTCATGCCGGCGGAGATGAGCAGTCCGGGCCGCCCGGTCTGGGCGCCGAGGATCGCCAGGCCGAGGGTGAAGGCGAACCACACGAGCCCGCCGACTCCCGACATCGTCACGGCCCGGCGGATGTCCGCATGCCGTGCGAGCACGTGACGCAGGGCCGGCGCGTCGGCCGGGCGGTCGGGCGGGGCGACGGAGACGGCGCCGCGCACGGTGAGCAGGAGGAGGGCTCCCGCGCCGACACCGACGGCCTCCGCCCAGAGCAACGGCAACGGCCCAGCGGCGGCGACGGCCCAGCCGGCCACCGGCGGCGCCAGGATCATCGTGCTGCGGTGCAGGAAGTCCTGCCAGGTCAGGAGTCTCGTGGCGACGGTGGCGCCGAGGCTGTCGCCGATGTCCGAGAGCAGCGCTCGCTGCGCCGGCCCGCTGAGGGCGGTGGCACATCCGGTGACGAGCCCGGCTGCCGCGAGGTGCGGGGCGCCGACCGTGCCGACGGCCGCGGCGACCGGAACGACGAGCAGGCCGGTCACCTGAACCGCGAGCACCCAGGCGAGGGCCCTGCCGGAGGTCAGGCGTTGACGCAGGCCCCGGGCCCACCAGGGCGAGGCGAGCATGGGCAGCCCGACCGCTCCCCCGACCAGCCCGGTGGACCATGCGGATCCGGTCTCGGCGAGCGCGACGAGGGGAAGCGCCACGGCGGTCGTACGTTGGCCCATCCAGGTCACGAAGGTGGTTGTCAGCATGGCGGCGATGTCGCGTCCGTTGTTCACGCGACCATCCTTCGGTCGGAAAGAAGCCGCTGGTAGATGGCGGATCGGCAGGGCAGCCCATAGCCTGACGATATGACCTCATTCCCCTCGGTCGAGGACCTCCGGCTGGTCGAGGCCATCGCCCGGCACGGCTCGCTCGGGGCCGCCGGGCGGGAACTGCTGATCAGCCAGCCGGCCGCGAGCAACCGCCTGGCGGCGCTCGAACGGCGGATCGGCGAACGGCTCTTCGACCGGGACACGACCGGGGCGCGGCCGACTCCGGCCGGCCGTGCGTTTCGCGCGGAGGCGGACCACGTCCTCGATCATTTGGGGCTGGTCTTCGACCGGGTCCGCGCCGCAGCGCGCGCCCGCACGTTCAACGTCGGCACGTTCGGCAGCCTCGCCCCGCTGCTCTTTCCGGCGCTCGACGAGTTGCTGGCCGACTCGACGGTCAACCAGGTGACGGACCACGGCGATCGGCTCGTGGAGTGGGTCGGCGAAGGGTCGCTGGACGCGGCGTTCGTCGCCGTCGCCAACCAGATGCGTCTGCCCGCCACCGTGGGCGCCGTACCGGTGGCCGACGACCGACTCGCCGTCCTGACTCCACCGGCCGTGTCGCTGCGAGGTGGCCGGCGGCCGTTCGCCGACCTCGATGTCGTCACCTACACCTACGACATGTCCGCGGACACGCTGAACCAGCGACTCTCCGGCCTTGGTGCCCGGCCTCGCACGGCGGCCACCGCCGAGACGGCGGTACGGACGGCACGGCTCTCGGGGTGCCCGGCCGTCCTGCCCCGTGGGTTCGGGCTCGCCTACCGGCAGGAGGGGGATCGTCTCTCGGCCGCGCCGTTACCCGGCCGGCTCACGCTCTTCCTGGTGACCCGCAAACCCACTCCGCACGTCTTCGCCGCGGTGGTGAACCGGCTTCCCGGTCGCCTCGGACTGCGGCGCCCGACGGCGCGACGATCCGAGTGACCCGGCCGGCGCGGACCCGGCTTCAGAGCCAGCCGTTGGCCCGGGCGCTGAGGGCCGCCTCGATCCGGTTGCGGGTGCCGGTCTTGCCGATGGCGGCCGACAGGTAGTTGCGCACCGTGCTCTCCGACAGGTGCAGACGGACGGCGATGTCGGCGACCGTGGCACCGTCCACGGCCGCGGCCAGTACGTGCCGCTCCCGGTCGGTGAGCGGGTTCGGGCCGGCCGAGAGCGCCGCCGCCGCGAGAGCCGGATCGATCACCCGCTCACCGGCGAGCACCCGCCGGACGGCCACCGCCAGCTCCTCGACCGGCCCGTCCTTGACCAGGAAGCCCGCCGCACCGGCCTCCATCGCCCGCCGGAGGTAGCCGGGGCGGCCGAACGTGGTGAGGATCAGCACCCGGCACCGGGGCAGCTGCTCCCGCAACGTGGCCGCGGTGTCCAGGCCGCTGCCGTCGGGCATCTCGATGTCCAACAGCGCCACGTCCGGGCGGAGCCGCAGGGCGGCTTCGAGCGCCTCGGCGGTGGTCCCGGCCTCGGCGACCACCTCGATGTCGGGTTCGAGGTTCAGAAGGAGGGCCAGCGCGCCGCGCATCATGCCCTGGTCCTCGGCGAGCAGCAGCCGGATCACGGGGTCACCGGCCCGGCGGCGCGCGCGGGGAGCCGGGCGGTGAGCAGCAGCCCCCGGCCGCGCGCCGGGCCGACGTGCAGGGTGCCGCCCGCCTGCTCGACCCGCTCGGTGAGCCCACGCAGACCGTTGCCCGGCTCCGGCCGACCGCCCACGCCGTCGTCGCGTACGGTCAGCACCGAGCCGTCCACGTCGGCGCTGACCTCGATGTCGCACCGCGAAGCCCGGCTGTGTCGCAGCACGTTCGTCACCCCTTCCCGGAGCACCCAGCGGAACGCGTCGTCCGCCGCCACGTCGAGCGGGTGCCCGCACTCCCGGACGGTGACCACGATGCCGACGTCGGCCAGGGCGATACGCGCGTTCTCCAGCTCCCGGCCGAAGCTCTGCTCGCGGTAGCCGGTGACAGCCTCGCGGACCTCGGCGAGGGCGGTGCGTCCGATCCGTTCGATGTCGGCCGCCTCGCCCGCGGCCCGGCCCGGATCCGTCGGGGCGAGCCGGCGCACCACCTCGGCCTTCACCACCACCAGCGAGAGCGTGTGGCCGAGCAGGTCGTGCAGGTCCTTGGCGAACCGGAGCCGTTCCCGCTCCACCACCGTGCGGGCCAGCTCACGCTGGGTGCGGCGAAGCTCCTCCACCAGGCGGGCCACCCGGGCGAAGGCCAGGGTCATGGCACCGGCGAGCAGTGTGATCAGCGCGAGCTGGGCGATGTCGTCCGCCGGCAGCCGGTGCGCCACGCCGATCACCAGGACGGCGGCGGTGCTGCCGCCGACCCAGCCGAGTCCCCACCCCACCCGGACCAGCCCCACGGCGCCGGCGGTGCAGACGTACATCAGCAGCACCGGCCAGCCCTCCGGCGCACCGGCGTACGCCGCCGCGAGCCCGACCCCGAGCAGCGCGAGCAGGACGAGCCCGCCGTGGTGCAGCGCCGGTCGGACCGGCAGTTCCGCCACCGGCACCGCCACCAGCGCGAGGTAGAGCAGCGCGAAGACGATCAGCCCGACCGTCGCCGTGGGCGCGTGGTCGATCTGCCCTCGGGTGATCGCGGCGGCCGGTGGCAGCAGCAGCCACAGCCACAGCGTGTGCGCCGCGACGAGCAGGAGCCCGCGCCGTCGCCGGCTTCGCTCGACGGGGCCCGTGGCAGGGGTGGCGCCGGCCATGTCGGTCACCGTAGCGGCAGCCCGAGCCGGGCGAGGGTGGTGTCCCGCGCGACGGTCGGGTCGAGGTCGTCGACGGCTCGTGCCGCTCCGAACCGTCGGGTGAGTCCGGTGCGGCGTACCGCGATGTCGTCCACCTCCGCCACGCTACGTACGCGGGCGGGACGACGGCAGAGCCGCCGGTACCCGGCCGGCCGGGACAAATGTCCCGCACCAACGGGCCACGGCGGCGGCATGCCGACCGGCCCGGCACCCCGCATGTGGACGGAGGCCGGGCCGGTCGTGGTGGTGCGGCGTCAGCTCGTGGCGAGGGTGGCGGCGATCCCGCAGCCGACCGCGAGGACGATGATCGCCACCAGGACGATCGACAGGATGGCGCCGGGCCGGGCGAGGACCGGCTTGCCCGGGTCGAGCGGCGCCGGCGAGAGTGCCGCCACACCCGGCGTCGGCCGGGGCGGGTCGAGCCGCAGCAGGCGCCGCAGCCGGAAACCATCGATGATCAGGAGCATCGGTACGGCGATCACGCCGACTCCCCACCAGCCGAGAAGCAGACTGCGGTTCGCGTGGTGGCGGAACATGGCGAGGCCGCAACTGCGGCACATCCAGCCGCGGTGGCTGGAGATGACGTAGAGGATCACGATGCTCGTGACGGACTGGAAAGCCGTCCGCACTGCGGGCTGCCCGCCGCAGAACTGGCACTCCCCGTCGGCGGGCGGGCGAAGCGCTGGGGACGTCGCGTCCCCGGGCAGAGGTGTTACGGACATGAGGGACTCCTGCTCGATGACGGCGCGTCCGGTCAGTTGACGGCTGCGGGGTAACGGTCGCCGCCGTACTGGCGCAGCGCTGCCACCACCTGGTCCGCCGGTTCCTTGACGGTGTGCAGATCGGCCAGCTGGTAACCGCGGAGCCCGGTCAGCTGAACGGTGGCCGGTAGCGCCCGCTCCACCGTGTCGGTCGTCCACACCGTCAGCAGGCTGGGGCGGTTGAGCTCTCCGGAGTTCGGCCGCTTCTCCACCGAGACCCGGCTCACCTCCGCCCACGGGAAGACCACAGTGGCCGTCCCGTTCACCCAGGTGACGCCCTGCTCGTCGACGCGGACCGCGAACGCGCGGCGGCTCTCCCGTACCGCGCTGATCCCACCGATGAGTCCGAACAGAGCCAGCAGGTAGCCGACCCAGTCCCCGAAGACGAATTCCCGGCCCATCGCCGCCAGGATCTGCGGCGAGAACGCCATGACCAGCGCCAACGCGAGCAACGCCGGTCCACGGGCGTAGGGTTTCCAGTTGCGATGAAGGTCCACAGTGATCTCCCCCGTTCGAGTGACGCGAGGATGTTAATCACCGGGGCGAGCGTCGGCGATCATGACAGAGGACGCAGCCGGGCCGGAAACAACGCAAACGCGTACGTGTTGATGATCAAGATTCGGTACCGCTTCGAGGTCGCTCGCGGAGACGAAGTACGTCTGATCGATCGACAGCCGGTGAACGCCGGGCCCGTACGAGACCCGCCGCCCGGCCGCCGTGGCATGCCGTGCCGTGCCGAGAGCGTCAGGAACGGCTGTGGCAAGGTGCCTCGCCCGCGGTCCGACCGCAGGTGGCCAGGCTGCACCATCGGCGCATCCCGCTCTCGTCGAGGAACAACCAACCACACCTCTCGTCAGGGCACACCCGGATGGTGGCGCGGCGAGGGTCGGCGAGCAGCTCGGCGGCGCTCCAGGCGACGGCGTGCACCGGCAGCCGGAGGCCGGAGACCAGGTCCGGCCACCACCGGCCACGGCCGTCGACACCACGCCGGAACACCAGTGTCTTCGCGGCGGCCTCCGCGTGCCGAGCCACCGCGTCGAACGCCGCACCGTCGCCGGGATCGGTGAGGCAGGCGTACAGCCGGGCGCGGAGAGCGCGGCCGGCGTCGAGCTCCGCGTCGGCCGTGTCGGGGTCGCGGCGCGCGAGTTCGATCAGGCGGCTGACCGCCGCGTCGTCGGCCAGCCCCAGGTGGCCCGTCCACACCGCCAGGGTGCGGTACGTGCGAAGCCACTCGGAGCCCGGCAGCGGCGGCTCGTGTCCCCAGCCGGCGAAGGTGTTGCAGAACTCGAGCGCCGGGTGTCCGCCGACACTCCACGGCAGGGACTCCTCCTGGACCCGCACCTCGTACACGGGCCGGCCGGGCCGCTCGAGGCGGTGGTCGTCGTGCAGGATCCGCCGGTGCACCTCCCGCAGACGCATGCCGGGCTCGACGCCCAGCTCCTCGACCAGCTCCCGCCGGGTCGCCCGGTAGAGCGCCAACGCCTCGGCCTGCCGGCCGCCCCGGTACAGGGCGGTCATCAACGTACCGACCAACTCTTCGCGGGTCGGGTGCCGGGCGACGAGCGGCGTCAACTCGTTGATCACCGGTCCGTGACGATTGAGGGCCAGCTGCGCTTCGGCCCGCAGTTCGAGACTGGCGAGGCGGAGTTCCTCGATCGGCCCCTGCAGCCGGTCACGAAGCTCACCGTCGGCCGTGCCGGCGAGCAGCGGACCCCGCCAGAGCGCCAGCGCCCGGTCGAGCAGCTCCACCCGCCGCGCCGGGTCGGCGGTGGCGCTCGCCCTGTGCGCGAGCTGGCTGAACTCGTCGACGTCGACGTGGTGCTCGCGCTCCACGAGGTAGCCGTCGCCGCCGGTGCGGATCTGAGCGCCGTACGGTGCCAGCGCGGTGCGCAGCCGCCCGATGTAGGTGTGCACGGCACCGCGCGCCGACGACGGTGGCCGCCCGTCCCACAGCAGATCGATGAGGCGTTCGGTGGTGACCAGGTGTCCCATGTCGAGCAGGAGGACGGCGAGGATGCAGCGCTCCTGTCGTCGGCTGCCGAGCTCGACACGCCGGCCGTCCTGGTGCGCCTCGAACGGTCCGAGTAGTCGGAACTGCATGCCGGTCGTACCTCCTCCGCGCCTACGTTAGGTGGTCGCGCCCGGTGAGCCGTTGGTGAGTCCGGACCCAAGGGGAACGGCGGGTGGACGGCTCGGACGCCGGCGGACGGTCAGCATCTGGTGAGCGGAGTTGACGACGCTGGTCAGGCCCAACCGCCGAACAGCGTGGAGTAAGCATGATCAGGAAATTGACTGTCAGGTCGATGGTGGCTGCGGCTGTCGTCGTGGCGAGCCTGTCCACCTCCGCTCCCGCCGTCGCCGGCGGCACCGGGCACGGAGGCTGGGTGCCCGCACCGCAGGAGGGGTTCGAACAGCCGGCCGGAGCGCGGTGCGACTTCGCCGTCCGCGTTCAGCCCGTCGTGGACGAGGTCCGCAAGCTGGTGCTCGCGGAGTACCCGGACGGCTCGCCCCGGCGGGAGCTGTACACCGGCAAGCTGATCGACGAGGTGACGAACCTCGACAGCGGGGCCGTCACCCGGGTGGACGCGAGCGGCACCTCACTTGTCGAATACGCCCCGGACGGCTCGATGACCTGGTACGTGACCGGACCCGTACTGCTCGGCTTCCGCGAGAACGCCGGCAGCCTGCCACGCGGCATCTGGATCGTCGACGGCGTGTACGTCGTCGAGTTCGATCCGACCTACGTCCACAAGACCATCACGATGGTGCACGGCAGCACCCACGACGTCTGCACCGACGTGGACTAGGCGATTCGTCGACCTGAGCGATCTGCGCCCGGTTCGTCGACCCGGGGGCAGATCGGTCAGGAGCGTCGACACGGCGTCTCAGTGCTGGATCAGGCCGCCGACCGGGACGTACGGGACGTGGCCGGTGGCCGGAAGGGTCTGCGCCAGCGCGAGACCGACGTCCACCAGCGATGATCGACACAGGCGAGCCACCTCGGGTATCGGAGTCCAGACCGACTCGGCGACCGAGCCGTTCACCTCGGGCCGGAGCGTGCCACCGGTGATCCGGACCTGGTAGAAGATGCCCACGTTCTGGTGCTCGGCCCCCGACCACGCTTCGGCGGCGGGGATCACCCTCGAGTCCACGCCCAGCAGCCGCTCGACCACGAGGCTGTTCGCGCTACTCAGGACCGCCGACCAGGGTGATCTCCCGGCCCTGCCAGCGGGAGCGCAGTCGTCGGTCGTGGCTGGCGAGCACGATCGCGCCCGGCCCCGCGCCCAACGCCTCCTCCAGCTCGTCGCAGAGTCGCGGCGAGAGATGGTTCGTCGGCTCGTCCAGCAACAGCAGCTCCGGTGGGTCCGCGACGAGCAGCGCCAGCGCGAGCCGGCGACGTTGGCCGACGGAGAGCGCCGCCGCCGGCCGGTCGAGGTCGGCGGCGGCGAGCAGCCCGAGTGAGGAGAGGGGTACCTCCTCGGCCCGTGCCGCTCCGACGGTGGCCGTGAAGATCTCCCGCGCGGTCCGTCGGGAGTCGTCGAAGGAGGTGTCCTGGGTCAGCAGACCGACTCTCAGGCCGGGCCGCCGCCGGACGGCCCCCTCGGCGGCGAGACGCCCGGCAAGTACCGCGAGGAGGGTGGATTTGCCCGCGCCGTTCGGACCGCTCACCAGCAGGCGGTCGGTGGCCGCGACGTCGAGCCGGTCGAGCCGGAGCCGACCGGGCACCACCATCCCCCGTACCGCCACGGCGACCTCGTCGCCGCCGTCGGTGGCGAGCAGCGGGGTGTGGAAGCGCAGCGGTTCCGGTGGCGCGGCGACCTGGTGACGTTCGAGCGTCTCCAGCCGACGGGTGGCGTCCCGGACGCGGCGGGAGATCTGGTTCTGCACGCGGCCGGCGGTGTGCCCGTACCCCATCTTCTCGCTGTCCCGAGGGGCACGGCCGTGGGCGACCTGATGCCCGGTCACGGCGGCGGCCACCCGCAGCTCGGCGAGCTGCTGCTGCTCCTCGTCGTGGCGGCGGCGCCAGCGCTCGGCCTCGGCGCGCTTCGTGGCGAGGTACGCGGTGTAGTTGCCGCCGAAGCGCACCGGGCCGTCGACCGCCGGATCCAGGTCGACGAGATCGGTGCAGACCGCGTCGAGGAACGCGCGGTCGTGCGTGGCCACCACGACCACGCCGGGCATCGTGCGCAGCTGCTCCTCGCAGAAGGTCGCCGCCGCGTCGTCGAGGTGGTTGGTGGGCTCGTCGAGCAGGAGCGCCGCCGGACGGCGGATCAGCAGCGCGGCCAGGGCCAGCCGGCCCCGTTGACCGCCGGAGAGGGTGGCCAGGGTCCGGTTGTGCGGGATCCCGTCGAGTCCGAGCCCGGCGAGCACCGTGCGGGCCCGTCGGTCGGCGTCCCAGGCGTCGCGGTCCTGCGCGCGCTCCAGCGTCTCGCCGTACGCGGCCAGCAGTCGGGTGTGCTCCTCGCTCTCCTCGGTGGCGGACGCCAGCGCGGTGCCGAGCCGGTCCAGGTCGGCGAGGTCGCTGCGCGCCTCACGCAGGGCGTCGTCGAGGATCTCGGCGACGGTGGCCGTCGGGGTGAAGGGCAGTTCCTGGTGCAGGAAGCCGAGGTCCGGTGGGCGGGTCACGGTGCCGCTGTCCGGTTCGTCCACCCCCGCCAGGATTCGTAGCAGGGTGGTCTTGCCGGTTCCGTTCTCGCCGATGAGTCCGATCCGGTGTCCGGGCGTGGCGGTCAGGGAGATCCCGTCGAGGACGCGGCGCGTGCCCCGGATGCGGACGAGGTCGTGAGCGATCAGTGCGGGTCGCTGCCCGTGAGACATGGAGTACCTCGGAGAAGACGCGGGCGCGCACGGCGGCGCCCGGCGGGAGCAGGGCACGACGACGGTGGCCGCGGCGACGGCGCGATCCTGCGCGCGTCGGCGGCCGATCCGGGCTCTCACCCGGAGATGTCGTCGTCACCTGCCACGTCTGCTCCGATCTCCAGTGACCGGCGAAGGATAGCTCATCGGCCGGCACCGAGCCGATCTTCGGCGGCCGGTGGCAGGGCGACGGTGGTTGGCCCGTTTGTTATCAGGCCACTGGCCCGTTATCTTTGACGCCATAAGGTTCCACTGGCCTCTAAGGGTGCGACGAAGCCGCCTCGGCCGACCCCGCCCCGGGCCACATCACTCCGATCACCTGATCCACCGGACGCGGGGCATCGACGGCAACCACGATCCGGTGCAGCACGAGAATGGGGTACGTCAATGGACAAGGTCTGGCTGATCACCGGGAGCTCTCGTGGTCTGGGCCGCGAACTCGCCGAAACCGTCCTGGCCGCGGGCGGCCGCCTGCTGGCCACCGCTCGCCGCCCCGAGCAGCTCGACGACCTCGTCGAGAAGTACGGCGAGCGGATCCGCACCGTCGCCCTGGACGTGACCGACTCGACCGCGGCGCGCGCGGCCGTCGCCACCGCCGTGGACGCGTTCGGCCGCCTCGACGTGCTGGTGAACAACGCCGGCTACGCGGACGTCGCCTCGATCGAGGACATGCCCGAGGAGGAGTTCCGCGCCCAGATCGAGGCGAACTTCTTCGGCGTGGTCAACGTGTCCCGCGCCGCCCTGCCCGTCATGCGCGAACAGGGCGCCGGCCACATCATCCAGATCTCCTCCGTCGGTGGACGGGTGGGCGTGCCGGGCCTCGGCGCGTACCAGGCCGCCAAGTGGGCGGTCGGTGGCTTCTCCGAGGTGCTCGGAAAGGAGGTCGCCGGCTTCGGCATCAGGGTCACCGTCGCCGAGCCGGGCGGCATGCGGACGAACTGGGCCGGTTCCTCGATGACCATGCTGCCCATGAGTGACGCGTACAAGCCGGTCATCGAACCTCAGGTGGAGCGTCACCGGACGGCGAACGGCCGGCAACCGGGCGACCCGGCACGCGTCGCCCAGGTGCTCATGGACGTGGTGGAGTCCCACGATCCGCCGCGGCGACTGCTGCTCGGCGGCGACGCGTTCGCGGTCGCGCAGTCCGTGGCGGCGGACCTCGCCGCCTCGGACGCCAAGTGGCGGACGGTGAGCGAGTCGATCGCCTTCGACGAGTGAGCGGCGCCGACGCCCGGACGCGGCGCGCCTGACCGCCCCGCTCACCCTCCCCGGCCGGTCACCGGCCGGGGAGGGCGAGCGGGCAACCCCATCGGCCCCTGCGCTCCGACCGATCCCCAGGTCGGAGGCGGTGCGCGAGCACCACGGAGTCAGGCCCCCTTGACGTATGGTTGCGGCCGGCGGCGTTCAAGGCGCGCCGGATCGACCGAGGTACGGGATGATGAGTGGCACCGGTGAGCAGTTGAACTTCCAGCGCGCCCGGAATCCGGAGCAGCGCGAGGCACGCCGGCGAGTCATCCTCGGTGCGGCGGCCCAACTCCTGGCCGAGTCGCCGGTGAGCGAGATCAGCCTGCGTGAGCTGGCCCGGCGCGTCGGGCTCTCGAAGACGAACGTCGTCCGCTACTTCGAGACCCGCGAGGCCGTCTTCTTCGCGCTGCTCAACGAAGCGCTCGACGAGTGGCTCGACGACCTTCCCGCCGAACTGCCGGCCGCCTCGCCCGCCGGGCCGTCGTCGCCCGCCGCCGTGCTGGACGCGCTGGCCGGGTCGCTGGCCCGCCGCCCGTTGATCTGCGAACTCTGGAGCGCGCTCGGCACCGAACTGGAGCGCAACATCTCCACGGATGCCGTCCGCGCCTTCAAACTCACCCACGCGGAGCTGCAGGTCAGGTTGGCCGGGCTGCTGCGCGAGCGCATTCCCGCGCTGACCGGGCCCGCGTCCCGGGAACTCGTATCCCTGACGATCGTGCTGGTCGCCGGGTTCTGGCCGTTCGCCAACCCCTCCCCCGCCGTGGTGGAGGCCGTCGAGGACCCGCTGCTGGCCCACTCCCGGGTCGACTTCACCTCCCGGCTCAGCCGCGCCCTTCTCGTCGTGGTCGGCGGCCTGCTGGCGGCGGAGCCGCCGACGCCCGGCGCCTAGCGGGCCACGCGGTGGAGGTGCGCGGCGCCCGCCGCCCGAGCCCTGTCACGGGGGTGCCCCAGGGTGTCTCCCTGGGGCGATGCCGACCCGTGCCGGGTGAGGGTGAGCGGCATGAAACGAAGTCTGATCCTCGCGCTGGCGGCGGTCCCCGCCGTGGCGGCGCTGATCCCGATGGCCGCCCACGCCAACCCCGTACACCACGAACCCGTCACCATCTCGTGCGCCGCGATGCCCGTCACCGCGCCGCCCGGCGCCACTGTGGAGTCGGTGACCGCCGTCGCGCAGGCCGGTGGGACGGTCACCTTCCCGGACGTGCCCCCGCTGCCCACTCCCCCGCCGATCACGGACGTCCCGGCCAGATGCGACGTCACTGTCACGCTGACCCACGGTGACGCGAACGACCACGTCGCCGTCAAGGTCTCCCTGCCGCAGGACCCGAAGCGGTGGACGGGCCGGTTCCAGGCCACCGGCGGCAGCGCCTACCTCGCCGGCGATCTCGGCGCCCCGCTGGTCGCGGCGGTGAAGGACGGCTACGTCGCCGCGGCAACCGACGCGGGCGTCGGCGCGAACCCGCTCGACGTGAGCGGCTGGGCCCTCACCCCCGCCGGCACCGTCAACGCCCCGCTGCTGGAGAACTTCGCCTCCCGCTCGCTGCACGACATGGCCATCGTCGGCAAGGACGTGGCGAAGCGGTTCTACGGCAAGGCCGTGCGCTACGCGTACTGGAACGGCTGCTCCACCGGCGGCCGTCAGGGCTACGCCGAGGCCCAGGACCACCCGACGGACTTCCAGGGCATCCTGGCCAAGGCCCCGGCGATCAACTGGGACCGCTTCGCCATCGCCACGCTCTGGTCGCAGGCCGTCTTCAACGAGGAGAAGGTGCAGCCGAGCCAGTGTGAGCTGCAGGCCTTCACCGACGCGGCGATCAAGGCCTGCGACAACCTCGACGGGGTCGGCAACGGCATCATCGACGACCCGGAGACCTGCCACTGGGACGCCCGCCGGCTGGTCGGCACCACCGTCGTCTGCGAAGGCAGGAAGATCACCATCTCGGCGGCGACCGCCGACGCCGTCCGCAAGATCTGGGCCGGGCCGGTCTCCCCGAGCGGGAAGAAGCTCTGGTACGGGCCGAACAAGGGCGCGAGCCTGGCCGCCCTCGCCGCCTACGGCGGACCCTTCAAGGTCGCCGACCTCTGGGCGAAGTACTTCGTGACGCAGGACCCGTCCTTCGACACCACGAAGCTCACCTACCGGTCGTTCGCGCAGCTCTTCCGCGCGTCACAACGACAGTTCGACGACGTGATCGGCACCGACGACGCGAACCTGCGGGCGTTCGCGAAGGCCGGCGGCAAGCTGCTGAGCTGGCACGGTCAGAGCGACGAACTCATCCCGACGCAGGGCACCGTCGACTACCGCGAGCGGGTCAACCGTCTCCTGGGCGGTGACCGGAAGGTCGACGACTTCTACCGACTCTTCCTCCTGCCCGGCGTGAACCACTGCGGCGGCGGACCGGGCGCCTACCCGGTCGACGACCTGGGCGCGCTGGTCGACTGGGTGGAGAAGGGTGAGGCTCCGGCCACCCTCGCCGCCGCGACCACCGGCGCGGACGGCGAGACGGTCACCCGGAACGTGTGCCGCTACCCGCAGGTGACCCGCTACCTCGGCCACGGCGACCCGGACTCGGCCGCCAGCTACCGCTGCACCCCCGCCTGACCGGAGTAGCAACCACACGCGGTGGCCCTGGGGAGAACCCCGGGGCCACCGCCGTCGTGACGGGGCGGAAAGACCAGCACCGGGGCGGGATCGCGCCCGATGCGCTCCCCGGGGAACCGGCCGCCGGCCGCAGCCGCCGGAAACGACAGACGGCGTCCGCCGACCGCGAAGAGCGGTAGGCGGACGCCGGCAGTGCGGGGCGGCGGCTCAGCGGCCGGGCAGGCGTTCGGTGATCTCCTGGAGCATGAACTGGTTGCCGTCCGGGTCGGTGAACGAGGCGAACGAGCCGTACGAGCGCCGGCCGGGGTAGAGGCCGGGCACGCGCTTCTCGGTACCGGCGTGGTGGAAGACCCCGTCCGCGTCGTGGAAGATCTCGCTGACCTCGACACCCCGCCCGAGCAGGTCGGCGCGGGCCTCCTCGATGTCGCTGACGATCAGGTGCACGTTCTCCGTCGAACCCGGCGCGGCGGTGCCGATGCCCTCGCCGATCACGATCGAGCAGTGCGAGCCCGGCGGGGTGAAGTGCACCACCCGGAAGCCCTCGCCGCCGACGTAGTCGAGGTCCTCACGGAAGCCGAGCCGGGTGTAGAACTCCTTGGCCCGATCGACGTCCGCCACCGGCAACACGATCAGCTCAAGTTGGTAGTCCACCATCATGTCCTCCTGCGCGAATCCGGATGCCCTCCGGCATCCGGCACCCACCCTCGCGCGCCGCCGGGTGCGCTCGCCCCAGGGAGACACCCTGGGGCGACCCCGGGTCACCGCTCCCGCAGCGCCGCGGCCAGCTCCCGGCGGGAGGTGATGCCGAGCTTGGTGAAGACCTTGCGCAGATGCCACTCGACGGTACGCGGGCTGAGGAAGAGCACCGCGCCGATCTCCGGGTTGGTCCGTCCCGCCACGGCCAGGCGCGCGATCTGCGACTCCTGCGGGGTCAGCTCGACGGGCACGTCGGCGGCCCGCCTGCGGACCGTCTCCCCGGTGGCGCCGAGTTCCCGGCCGGCCCGCTCGGCGAAGCCCTCCGCCCCTGCCGTGGCGAACGTCTCGTACGCGTCGCGGAGCTGGGTCCGGGCGTCGCCGCGCCGGTTCTCCCGGCGCAGCCACTCGCCGTAGAGCAGGCGGGCCCGGGCCGACTGCAGCCCGAGCCGGGTGCCGGCGAGCCGCTCGATCGCCACCCGGTAGTGCTCCTCGGCGTGCTGCGGGGCCGCGGTGAGCGCGTCGGCGAGGGCCTGTGCGCCCCGCGCCCAGGCGGTGCCGGCAGGGCCGGTGCGCTCGGCGAGACGGTCGCGGGCCTCGGCGGCCACCAGGGTCTCCCCGGCGCGGGTGGCCGCCTCGACCAGCTCACCGAGTGTCCAGCTGAAGACGCCGAGGTCCGGGTGTTCGACCGCCGACCGGGCGGCCGCCAGCGCGGCCGGATACTGGCCGAGGCCGTTGAAGAGCACCGCCTTGGCGTAGCCGGCCAGGCCGATCAGCCGGCCCTGCCCGCGCGCCTCGGCCTCGCGGACGGTGGCATCGATCAGTTCGATCGCGGGACGTTCCCGGCCGCGGTGTGCCGCCAGGGTGAGCGCGGCAGACGGGTGCATGGCCAGCCCGGTGGCCTGCTCGAGCGCGCGGGACTCCTCGATCAGGTCCGACGCGTCGGCGAAGCGGCCGGCGAAGACCAGCGCACCGGCGCGGAAGACCAGCGCCGTCGGCAGCAGGGAGAGCGAACCGGTGGCGCGGGCGAAGCGGACCGCCTGTTCCGTGAGCCGGTACCAGGCCTCGTCCTCCCACACCTCGTGCGCCACCGGCGCGGCCAGCCACAGCAGGGACAGGTCCTCGTCCGCGGTCAGCGCGTCGAGCGCTCGGCGCAGCCCCGGTACGGCGGTCGCGTACCCGTCGAGGCTGAAGGTGGTGAGCCCGGTCAGCAGCAGACCCGTCGCGTCGTCGCCGGCCAGGACGCCACGGGCCGCCTGGGCGGCTCGGCGCAGGTCGTCGCCGCCGGTCCGGCCGGCGTGCACGGCGGCGCCCACCGCGCTGAGGTACGCGGTGCGGGCGGCGTGAACGTCGAGGTCGGCGAGGCGGCGGGCGGCGGAGAGCAGCGCCGGTCCGGCGGCCCGCCCCGGGTTGAGGGTGAACGCGACCTGGGCGCGCAGCCGGGCGACCTCGGCGTGCTGCAGCTCGTCGAGCGGGCCGAGTTCCGCGGCGGCCAGCAACTCCGCCGCTTCGGCCGGGGCGCCCGCCTGGAGCTGGGCCTGCGCCGCGGCGAGGGTACGCGCGGCGCGCGGGGTCGGGTCCGGGGTGAGTTCGGCCGCCCGTTCGAGGAAGGCCGCCGCCGCGGCTCGGCCACCTCGGGCGAGTGCCCGGTCGGCGGAGCGCTCCAGCTCACCGGCGACCTCCTCGTCCGGGCCGACGGCGGCGTGCGCGCGGTGCCAGGCGCGGCGGTCGGGGTCCCGCCGCGGGTCGGTCGCCTCGGCCAGGGCGCGGTGCACGTCGCGCAGCTCGGCGGCGTCGGCCGACCGCCAGCTCGCCGAGCGGACCAGTGGGTGGCGGAAGCGGACCCGGGCGCCGAACTCGACCAGGCCGGCCGCCTCGGCCGGCGCGGCGGCGTCCGGCCGGAGGCCCAGCCGGTCGAGCGCACGCCACAGCAGGGGGACGTCGCCGACCGGCTCGACGGCGGCGGTGAGCAGCAGCCGGCGGGTCTGCGCCGGCAGCGCGGCGATCCGTCGCTGGAACCCCTCCTCCACCCGACCGGCCAGCGGGGTCGCGCTCTGGGCACCGAAGCCGAAGGCCAGCTCCGCCGGGTTGAGGCCGCGCGGCAGTTCGAGCAGCGCCAGCGGGTTGCCGCGGGTCTCGGCGACGATGCGGTCGCGTACGTGGTCGTCGACAGGTCCCGGTAGCACCGAGTCCAGCAGTGCCCGCGCGTCCGGGGCGGGCAGCCCTTCGACGCGCAGCTCCGGCAGCCCACCGAGGATCTGCTCGTCGCCGGGGCTGCGGACGGCGAAGACCAGCGCGACCGACTCGGCGTCCAGGCGGCGGGCGACGAAGGTGAGGATGACCTCGGACATCCGGTCCAGCCACTGCACGTCGTCGACGATGCAGACCAGCGGCTGCTCCGAGGCCGCCTCCGCGAGGAGCCCGAGCACGGCGAGCCCGACGAGCAGCCCCTCCGGGGGTTCGCCGACGCTGCGCCCGAAGGCGACGGAGAGGGCGGCGCGCTGCGGCTCGGGGAGTCGGTCGAGGTGGTCCAGCAGCGGCGCGCAGAGATGCTGCAGCGCGGAGTAGGCGATCTCGGACTCCGGCTCGACCCCGCCGACCCGGGTCAGGCGGTTGGTCCGGGCGTGCTCGGTCAGGTAGTCCAGCAGTGCCGTCTTGCCGGCGCCCGACTCGCCGCGCAGCACCAGCACCCGGCTGTTTCCGGCGCGGACCTCCCGGAGCAGGCCGTTGAGCAGGTCGGTCTCTCGTCTGCGGCCGCGTAGCGCCGGGCTGTCGGTGGTACGGGGCACGTGATCGGAGCCTACACGGGCGCTTCGCGGGCACGGCGGCACGTTCGCGCTCCGGAGCTGGTCGGACACCTCGGTAAGCATGCGCGGCCCGGCACGAAGCGGGGCGATGCGCGGCTCGACGACGCTGACACCCATCGGTTTCGTGAGAGCATCCTCGATGTCCGAGTGCAGGAGATGACAGCTCGCGAAAGTGTGTCGACCTACATGATTCAGGCTCTTGGATTGACGAAGGTCTACGGCCGCGTACGGGCGCTGAACGGGGTCAGCTTCGAGGCACGACCGGGCCGGGTCACCGGATTCCTCGGACTCAACGGATCCGGGAAGACGACGACTCTCCGAATGCTCCTCGGGCTGACCCGGCCGACGGCCGGTCAGGCGCTCATCAACCGCCGACGCTTCCGCGACCTGTCGCATCCGACCCGCGAGGTCGGCGCGGTTCTCGAGCAGGGCATCTGCCACCCCGGCCAGTCCGGCCGAGCACATCTGGTGTCCCAAGCGATCATGGTAGGTGCGAGCAGATCGCGGGTGGACGTCCTGCTCGATCACGTCGACCTCACGCACGCCGCCGACCAGCGCACCGGCCAGTACTCCCTGGGCATGCGGCAGCGGCTCGCGGTGGCCACGGCACTCCTGTGCGACCCGCCTGTTCTCGTGCTCGACGAGCCGGCGAACGGTCTCGATCCCGAGGGTGTGGCGTGGATGCGCGGACTGCTGCGCGAGCACGCCCGCCTCGGTGGGACGGTGTTGCTCTCCAGTCACCTGCTCGCCGAACTCGCCCACCTCATCGACGACGTGGTGGTCATCGTGAAGGGGCAGGTGACGTGCGAGGCACCGCTCGCCAGCCTGTACGGCGCCACGGCCTCGCGCCTGCGGATCCGTAGCCGCGATCAGCGCCGGCTGCGGCAGGTGTTGGAGAGCGCCGGTGGGCGGGTCACCAGGAACGGCGACGCCCTGGAGGTGGTGGGCCTGACGTCGGAGCACGTCGGTGAGATCGCCTTCCACGCCCGGGTGCCGCTGCACGAACTGACCGTCGATCCCCCCAACCTGGAGGAGATCTTCCTCGACCTGGCGGGCAGCCGATGATCTCCGTCATTCGCAGCGACCTCTACCGCGCGGCGACGATCCGGTCGAGCTGGATCTCGCTGGTCATCTTCACCCTGCTCGGCCTGCTCCTCGGCGCGGTGAACATCGACGCCTGGCGGCTACTGACCGGCATGGGCGCCTTCGGCTTCGCCGCGATGATCGTGGCGCAGCACCACCAGCACCGGACCGCCGTCCTGCTCTACCTGTCGCAGCCCAGACGGTTGGTGGTGCTCAGCGGCCAGGTGGTGGCGGCGATGGTCGTGGCCACCGGTTTCGTGGCGGCCAGCGGCCTCACCGTGCTGTTCAAGGGCGACACCGAGCGGTACGGCCACCTGCTGACCGCCGTGCCGGTGATCGCGATCCTCGCTGCCGCCTGCGCGTCCATCGTGCGGCGGTCGACCTGGCTCCTTCTCGGGTGCGCCGGTTGGTTCGTCCTCGTCGAAGGGCTGATCGGCAAGTTGAAGCTGCCCCTGCCGTTCACCTCCCTCCTCGGTGCCGGGTCAGGTGACACGCGAGGGCTCCTGATCGCCGTGCTGTGGGCCGTCGCGGCGTTGGTCGTCGCGAGCCTCACCATCGGCCGCGACCTGGCGAGCGACTAGGGCCCGTTACGAAGGCCCGCCCGGTCGCCGGTCGACTGGTGGTGGACGGCCGGCTCGTCGAAGCGGGTGGCCACGGCGCAGCTCGATGATCTTCGCCGGTTCTGCGAACCCGGCCCGCACGACCCGCCACCCCGCGACGATCAGATCGGGTAGGCGCGCGCGGGGATCACCCGCGTGGGCGGCCGGATCGACGGCTGCTCCCGCGCCCCTCGACGACGAAGAGCTGCACGCCGGGGACGAGGGCAGGAAGGCCACGGATGACGTACGTGATCAACCAGAACGACCTGGCCCGGCTCACCGCGGCGGTCGCCGGCCCGGTGCTGGCCCCCGGCGACGAGGGGTACGGCGCGGAGACCGCCGCCTGGAACACGGCCCTGGTCCAACGCCCGGCCCTCGCGGTCGGCGCCACCTCCGCCGCCGACGTGCAGGCCGCCGTCCGCTTCGCCGCCGCGAACGCGCTGCCGGTCGCCCTGGTCGCCACCGGCCACGGCGCGGTCGTCCCCGCGGACGGCGCGCTCCTCGTCAACCTGCGCCGGATCAACGGCGTCAGCATCGACGCGCGCTCGGGTACGGGGACGATCGGCGCGGCCGTTCCGGCCCAGCAGTTGATCGAGGCGGGCACCGGGGTGGGCCTCGTACCGCTGGCCGGCTCGTCACCCAACGTCGGCGTGGTCGGCTACGCCCTCGGCGGCGGGATCAGCCCGACCCTCGGCCGCCTGCACGGCTTCGCCGCCGATCATGTCAGCGCGGCGGAGATCGTCTGCGCGGACGGCGCGCTCCGACAGATCGACGCGGAGCACGACCCGGACCTGTTCTGGGCGATCCGGGGAGGCATGGGCAACTTCGGGGTGGTCACCTCGCTCACCATCGGCCTGGTGCCGGTGACGCGGCTGTACGGCGGTGGGCTCTACTTCGCCGGAGAGCACGTCGAGCAGGTGGTCGACGCCTTTCGGCGGATCGCGGCGGCCCCGCCGGCGGAGCTCTCCGTCTCGCTCGCGTTCCTGCGGTTGCGGTCGGCACCGTCCGTGCCGGAGCCGCTGCGCGACCGGTTCAGCGTGCACGTGCGGATCGCCTACCTGGGATCGGCCGACGACGGCGAACGGCTCATCGCCGAGCTGCGCGCCACCGCGCCGGCGCTGCTCGACACGGTGGCCGAGATTCCGTACACGGCGATCGCCGGGATCCACTCCGACCCGGTCGAGCCGACGCCGACGTACGAGATGTCGACCCTGCTCCGCGAGTTCCCCGCGGCGGCCGCCGAGGCGCTGATCGCCGCCGCCGGCCCCGGCGTCGACACCCCGGCCGGGGTGATCGAGATCCGCCAGCTCGGCGGTGCGCTCGCCCGCGCACCCCGCGTGCCGAACGCCGTCGGCAACCGGGACGCCGGTTTCCAGCTCTCCGGCGCGATGTTCGACGCTCCGGGCCGGGCGGAGGAGTTCCGTGCGCCGCTGGCCGAGATCGCCGACGCGGTGGCCCCCTGGACGACCGGCGGCAGGCAGGCCAACTTCCTGACCGGCTACGACACGACGGCCGGGGCGGTGGCGCGGGCCTACGATCCGGAGACGTACCGCCGGCTCGCGGAGGTCAAGTCCGCCGTCGACCCGGGCAACATGTTCCGCATCAACCACAACATCCTCCCCGCGCCGTCGGGCGCGGCGTGAACGCGGTGCCGCTCCGGGTGGTCACCGTGCAGGGTGACCACCCGGAGCGGGTGGGGGTCCGGCGGGTCAGCGCTTGACGGGTGCGCCGTCGGGGCCGAACTGCGGCCGCAACTGCTGGACCCCGGTCGCGTCCACCTCGGCCGCCGGGCCGTGGTAGATCGCGTTGTAGAGCAGGTTGTACTGCGAACGGGGCAACGTCCGGAAGGTGATCTCGCTGCCGTACGTGACGACCTGGCCCTTGCCGACGTCGAAGGAGGCGACGTTGGTGGCGCCCCGGATGTGCTCGGCGCCGCGCAGGTAGCCGCTGGCCAGGACCTCACCCTCGGCGGGGTAGTTCGACACCACCTTGCCGGAGTCGCCGGTAAGCTCCCACGCCTGAGTGTCGTAGAGCCAGACCGGCCAGGACTCGGGCATGCCCCAGGCCACCGGGTCGTTCGGGTCGAACTCCTGGTTGAGCAGGCTGCCACCGGTGACGAACTCGTCGTCGCTGGTGGGCAGCGCCGGCTTCATCGGCAGGTCGAGCAGCTGCTGGGCGGTCTGCACCGAGTCGCCGATCGCCAGCAGTGTGCCGCCGTTGCGGACGAACTGCTGGAGCTTGCGCCAGCCCTTCTCGCCCACCCCGTAGGCCCAGGAGTACGCCTCGTCGTACTGCGCCGGGTCGAGGCCCTCGACGATGTCGTCGCGGGAGACCCCGGACGACACGACGATGGTGTCGTACAGCTCGTTGAGCGACTTCCGCTGGAAGTCCTGGGCGGAGACCACGTCGTAGTTGACGCCGTACTGGTCGAACTGCCACATGTCCCAGCCGCCGGGCATGTTGCCGACCCCGCGCAGCAGACCGACCCGGGTCTTCGGCTTGAGCTGCACCCCGGCGACCTTGGGGGTCTGGTCCACGGCGGCGACCTGGAGGCCGACCTTGGCCGACGCGGTCGCCAGTGTGTTCCGCGCCTGCGGGGTGGCCGGCACGATGTAGGTGCCGGCGGGGTAGTCGACGCCCTTCGCGGTGAAGCCCTTGGCGCCGCGGAAGGTCGGGATGTTGGCGTCCTGCAACGCCGAGACGATCTGGATCGTCCCGTACGACTCGGGGCGGACCAGGTAGGCGCCCTTGGCCCGAGGGGCGGGCGGCATGGTCACCTGCGGCGGCTGGACCGAGGTCACCCGCTCCAGCTGCGCCTCGAACGGGGCGCGGACCTCGGCGACGTCCACGCCGAGCTGCAGCGGCAGGCTGGTCGTCGCCTCGGCGTACGGCAGCAGCACCGGGCATTCGCCGCAGTCACGGACCTCCGGGTACTGGTCGGTGCCGAGGACCTGATGTGCCCAGTTGCCGCGCGGCTGGTGCATCTTGACGACGTACGAGCCGGCGTCGTAGCGCTTCCCGTCGGCGACGAACGCCGACTTCGCACGCTCGATCTCCACCTCCGTCCACTCCAGACGCTGGAGCATCTCGAAGGTCGCGTACGGGTCACGCTGCTTGGCGTCCACCACGAACGCGAAGGTCCCGGACGGCACGCCCTTGGTCAGGTACTCGTGCGGCACGGCGTACAGGTTGTCGTAGAGCAGCTTCTCGCCGTTGCTCGCGGTGTACTCCATGCCGGCGTAGGTGGCGATCTTCGCGTAGTCGACGATGTCGGCCAGGGTCCAGGTGTCCGAGCGATACGGCTCGATGAGGTTCATCCGGGCCTGCTGCGGGCCGAGCGGACGGCCGTCCTGCGACTTCTGCGGGTACGCGTAGTCGGTCACCGAGGCGATCTCGGTCAGGTAGACGCCGGAGCCGGTGAACGGGAAGTACCCGACGGGCTGCTCCAGGGTCCAGAAGATGTGGTAGTCGAGGCTGCCCACTCCGGTCTTACCGGCGGCGGCGAGCGCCCGGGCGGCGTGCTGGCCGATCGCGGAGACCGAGGAGCTCATGTTCGCCGGCACGTTCTCGCTGGTGATGCCGCCGTAGGGCGGTACGAAGATGCGGCTGCCCGAGTTGCCCTTCTGGTGCATGATGTGCACGATCGCCGGGCGGTACTTCTTCTCCAGTTCGAGCCGGTACCGCGCCTCGACCTGGGTGAACATCGTCCAGTCCCGGTTGTCGTCGTGGCCGGTGTACTTGTGGTACAGGTCCGGGAAGGTCCGCCGGTAGTCGGTGCCGGCGGTCCGGTTGAAGTGGTCGATGATGAGGTGCTGCCCGTCGGGGTTCTGCGACGGCACCAGGACGACGACCGAGTTGTTCAGGATGTTCCGGGTGAAGTCCGAGTCCTCGGTGGCGAGGCGGTGGACGATGTCGTTGATCGCCTGCCCGTTGCCGACCTCGCTGGAGTGGATGGTCGCTTCCAGGTGGTAGAAGGGCACTCCCTCCGAGGCCAGCCGGCGGGCCTCCTCCGGGCTGGTGCTGCGCGGATCAGCGAGTTTCTGGTTGATTTCGACCAGCCGATCCAGGCGGCGCAGATTCTTCGGCGAGCTGATGATGACGGTCCCGTATTCGTTGCCCATCGTCGTCGGACCGATGGTCTTGTAGTCGACGCGGTCGGACCGTTCGGCGATCAGTTTCATGTACGTGAGCACGTCGGGATATGAGGCGAGTTTTCCCTCCGCGCCCATCTTGAAGCCGAAGTGCTGCTCGGGGGTGGGGATGTTCGCTGCCCGGGCGAACGCCGCGGCGCGGGCGAGGTCGGGAGCGGCGCTCGCGACCGGTGCGGTGGCGGTGGCTCCGACCAGCGCCAGCAGGGCCACGCAGGCGCCGTAGAGCAGGGGTGGACGGGTCTTGAGCATCGGCGGACCTTCCGGCTCGGCATCAGTCCTCGTCGATCGACTGTGGCTGAACCGTAACCGGACGCACCGGTCTCCACAGTGGCTCCGCTGTTCGCGTTTGTTCGCGTTTCCACGGCCCGGAAAGCTCAAGAATGGCTCAACATGGTTGCCGCGGCTTCAGCTCACGCGGTATCAAAAACCATGATCGCCGAGCTGTCGAAACCGCGGTTGACCGACACGCTCGATCCGGTCGTGGACGCGGCGCTCGTGCGACGACCGGAACGCCTGCACGCCAGCGCACTCGCATTGATGTTCACCGACCGCTCCGCTCGCGGAATCGCCGATCACCTCGGTGATCTCATTCACTCCGGTCAACTCGCCCAGGGTCTGCGCCTGCCCACCGTGCGCGCGCTGGCCGCCGCCCTGCACGTCGGTCCCACCACGATCGCCTCCGCCTGGGCCCGGCTGCGCCAGCGCGGCCTGATCCACTGCGACCGCCGGCGCGGCAGCTTCGTACGTGGGCCCGGGGCGCTGGCCGGCCGCCGGTTCGCCAGCCTGCCGCCCCCGCCGCCGGTGCGGCTGGACCTCTCCACGGCGTATCCCGATCCGGCCCTGCTGCCCGACCTGGCCGGTCCGATGGCCGTGGCCGTGGCCGGGACGCACTGGCGGACGTACCCCGAGGACACGGTGGACGGGCAGCTGGCGGCGGTGCTGCGCGCCACCTGGCCCTTCGAGGCCGAGGACTTCACCGTGACCAGCGGCGCCCACGACGCCCTGCACCGGGTGGCGGGCGTGCTGCTGCACCCGCACGACCGGGTCATCGTCGAGGAGGTCGCCGCCGCCTCGCTGCTCGACATCGTCGAGGACCACCGGGCCCAGGCGGTGCCGGTGCGCTGCGACGACGAGGGCCCGTTGCCGGAGTCGCTGGAGGCGGCCCTGGCCACCCGCCCCGGCATGCTGCTCCTGCAGACCCGCATGGCCAGCCCGTACGGGCACGCGCTCTCCCGCCGGCGGGCCCGCACGCTGATGCCGATGCTCGCCGACCGCGACATCGTCATCCTGGAGCAGGACGGCGCCCACGAGCTCGCCCCGACTCCCGACGTGTCGTTCGGTGAGTTCCTGCCGGGGAAGACGCTGCTCGTCCGCAGCTGGAACAAGTCGCACGGGCCGCACCTGCGGGTCGGGGCGTTGGCCGGGATCCGGCGGGTCGTCTCGCGGGTGCGCGCCCGGCAGATGGCCACCGGCGGCTGGCCCTCCGTGCTGACCCAGCGCGCCCTGGCGCAGATGCTCACCGACCCGCAGACCCGGGAGACGATCCACCGGGCCCGGGTCACCTACCGGCAGCGCCGGCAGCTGATGGTCGAGGCCCTGCGCGAGCAGGGGCTGACCCCCACCGGCATCGCCGGACTCTCGGTCTGGGTTCCCGTCGGCGACGCCGCGACCGCGATCCGGTCACTGGCCGCCGACGGCATCGGCATCGCCTCCGGCGCGCCGTTCACCGTGCACGGCGACGGGGGGTCGCACGTACGGATCGCCACCACGCTGCGGCACGACGAGCACACGCGGATCGCCCGCGTCCTCGGCGAGGCCCACCGCTGACGACGGCCGGCTGCCGTCAGGCCAGGAACGACTCGACCAGGTCGTCGACCCAGCCGGGTTCGAGAGAGTTGTTGGTGAACACCGCGCGATACATCAGCGGCCCGAGCAGCGCGTCCGCGGCCCACTCCACCTCCGGCGCCGTGCCGCCGCGGGCGCGTTCCCGGTCGAGGATCGCGGCGAGCTGGGCGTGCCGGTCGGCCATGCAGGCGCGGCTGGCACCGGCCCCGGATCCGACCGCGGCCCGCATGAGCGCCAGCCCGTCCGGGTCGGTGAGGTCGGTGGCGACGTCCGTGGTCCAGCGTTTGAGGTCGTCGCGTAGGGAACCGGTGTCGGGGACCACGAGGTCGCCGCTGAAGCGGCTGGTCGCCACGTCGGCCAGCAGGTCGGCGGTGGATCCCCAACGGCGGTAGAGCGTCGTCGGGTGCACGCCCGCACGATCCGCTATCACCGGCAGCGTCAGCGCCTCGGCCGGCGCCTCGGCGAGGAGTTCCGTGACCGCGCGATGCACGGCGGCACGCACCCGCGCGGACCGGCCGCCGGGCCTCGCGTTCGTGCTGGGCTTCGACACAAACCCATTATTGCAGCGATAACTGCGTTAGCGCTAGCATCCCTAACGCAACAATCACTGCGTTTAGGGAGTGCATCTTGTCCCAGTCACTCGCCGTCCGGTCCACGCCACGCCGCTTGTCCCAACCGGTCAGCTTCGCCGTGATCGCCGTGATCGCCGTGCTCTTCCCGGCCGCGTCCAGCGCCCCCTCCCCCCTCTACGTCGTCTACCAGCAGCAGTGGCACTTCTCCGCGGCCACGCTCACCGCCGTCTTCGCGGTGTACGTGGTCGGGCTGATCGGGTCACTGCTCGTGGTCGGCGCGCTCTCCGATCACGTCGGGCGCCGTCCGGTCCTCGCCGCCGCGATCGGCCTGGAGGCGCTCTCGCTCCTCCTGTTCGCGATCGCCGGCGACGTCTGGATGCTCTTCGTCGCCCGGACCCTGCAAGGCATCGCGACCGGTGCGGCGATCACCACGCTCAGCGCCACCCTCGTCGACCTCAACCCGCCCCACGCGCCGGGCCGCGCCGGACTGGTCAACGGGATCGCCCCGACCGGTGGGCTCGCGCTCGGAGCACTCGGCTGCGGCGTCCTCGTGCAGTACGGCCCGGCCCCGACCCACCTCGTCTACCTCCTGTTCCTCGCCGGAATGCTGCTGGCCGTGGCGGCCGTGGCGGTGATGCCCGAGACGTCCGCGCGGCGACCGGGCGGAGTGGCCTCGCTCGTGCCGCGGCTCGGCGTCCCGGCGCGGCTACGCGCGGCCTTCTACCCGCTCGTGCCGATCCTCGTCGCTACCTGGGCTCTCGGTGGCCTGTACCTGTCGCTCGGCCCCTCGGTCGCGGCCGGTGTCTTCGGGCTCACCAACCATCTGATCGGCGGCCTCGTCATCACGGTTCTCTGCGGCAGCTCCGCCCTGACCGCGTTCGTGCTGCGCAACCGACAGAGCGGCCGCAGAGTCCTGGACGCCGGCGCGCTCCTGCTCGCGCTCGGCTCCGCGATCACCCTCGCCGGTGTGCTCGGCGGCACGGTGACGCTCGCGGTCGTCGGCACCGTCGTGGGCGGTGTCGGGTTCGGCGCCGCCGTGCTCGGAAGCTTCGGCGCGGTGGTACGCCTCGGCGGCCCGGCCGAACGCGGCGAACTCTTCGCGGTGGCGTACACGGTCGCGTACCTGGCCTTCAGCGTCCCTGCCGTCATCGCCGGGCTCGCCTCCACCGCTGTCGGGTTGCGCACCACGGCGGCCTGCTACGCCATCGTCCTCATCGTGCTGAGCGGATTCACGTTCGTGGCGCAACGACTCCCGAGCCGGGCCTGACCCACCGGTCGAGCACGGACCAGCGCAACGGCTTTCCGTTGGTTCCGGGGCCGCTGCGCTCCAGCGCCACGTACCGTGCGAAATAGCGGGCGGTCAGGCGTGGTCGGGAGCCTTCGCAGCCGAGGAGTGGATGGTTCGGCGCGCGCTGTGGTGCCGGATTCCGCACTGACGGCGTCTCAAGATGATCGCCCGACCGAGCCGCCCCGACCGCGAAGCACGAGGAGCGCGATGGGAACCCTCGACGGGAAGGTAGTGCTCATCACCGGCACCGGCGGCGGGATGGGCCGCACCGCCGCGCTGGTCTTCACCCGGGAGGGCGCGACCGTGGTCGGGTGCGACCTCTACCCGGCCGGCAACGACGAGACGGTCGAACTGGTCCGGAGCGCCGGCGGTGAGATGACCGGCATCGCGCCGATCGACCTCACCGATCCGGAGCAGGCTCGGGACTTCGTCGAGCAGGCGGCGGTCGCCTACGGCGGGTTCGACGTGGTCTACAACAACGCGGCCTCGCAGCGCTTCGGCCCGATGCCCGACTTCTCGGTGGAGGACTGGCGGGCGACGATCGCCGGCGAACTCGACATCCCCTTCTTCGTGTCGAAGTTCGCGTGGCCGCACCTGGTCCGGCGCGGTGGGGGCGTCATCATCAACGTGGCCTCCGAGGCCGGCATGATCGCCGGCGAGTTCCCTCCGATGATCGCGCACTGCGCGGCGAACGCGGGCGTCATCGGCATGACGCGGCAGCTCGCCCTGGAGGGCGCGCCCGTCGGGATCCGGGCCGTGACGATCAGCCCCGGCCCCGTCCTGACGCCGGCCAGTGACCGCGACCTCGGCGACAACCAGGCGGCCCGCGAGGCGATCACCCGCAAGACGCTCCTCAAGCGCTTCGCCCAGCCCGAGGAGATCGTCGAACTGGCGGCGTTCCTCGCCTCCGACCGGGCGTCGTACCTCACCGGGTCCAACTTCCCGGCCGAGGGCGGCGCCACCGCCTGGTGACGGCCGGGGGGTGCGGTTCCCGCCGACGGACGGAGGAGAGCGGTGGAGTTCCTGGTCGACATGGTGACTTCGGTGCCGGAGGGGACGACGGACGACGAGGTCGCCGCCATGCGCGCACGGGAGGCCACACGCACGGCCGAGCTGGTGGCGCAGGGGAATCTGCTACGGCTGTGGCGACCGCCGTTGGCCCCCGGCGAGTGGCGGACGTGGGGACTCTTCGACGCCGACGACGCGGATCAGCTGGAGTTCCTACTGGCGTCGATGCCGTTGCGCGCGTGGCGACAGGACACGGTCACGCCGTTGTCGCCGCACCCGAGCGACCCGGGTCGACCGGCCCGCTGATGCGCCCGTGTCCACCGGCACCGGAGCGTCCCTCGCCCGGACGGCGGAGGAGCCCTTGACGTGACCGAGCCGGACCGGTTCGTTTACGGAGCGCCGGTGGCGCGACGCGCGCAGTCCGTCGGCCTGTTCGAGCAGCTGTAAATCGGCATCAGTGGGCAAGTCGGGCAATTCGTCGCGCGGACGCACCCCACCGGATGCCCCGAACCCGGCCGCGCTCCAACTGGTCCATCGAGTCCAGTCTTGGATCAACCGGGTGCTACTGTTTCGACCGCCTTGCCCAGGTCACACGTCAGGGTCATCGCCGCCTTCCGGCCGCCTCCGGACCCAGACACCGGACCGAACAGTCCAAGGAAATTTGGGGGCCGCGGGAATACGACCGGCCCGTGGAGTGTCTGTACAGCGGAACGATCACCACCCGACCCCACATGCATTCCGACCGGCACCGCCCAGCGCGGTGCGGGTGAGGCACGTCCTCAACCAGCCAGAAGAAGGAAACCGATGAGTACGCAGAAAGTCGCCGTGATCACTGGGGCGTCCCAGGGCATCGGCGCGGCGCTCGTAACCGCCTACCGCAAGCTCGGCTACGCCGTCGTCGCGAACTCGCGTTCGATCGCGCCGTCCGATGACCCCCTGGTGCTAACGGTCGCCGGTGACATCGCAGACCCGACCGTCGGCGCCCACGTCATCGATCAGGCAATCAGCACGTTCGGGCGCGTCGACACCTTGGTCAACAACGCCGGCGTCTTCGTGGCCAAGCCGTTCACCGAGTACACCGCCGAGGACTACGACCTGGTGACCGGGATCAACCTGCGCGGGTTCTTCGAGGTGTCCCAGCGGGCCATCGCCGCCATGATCGCCCAGGGCGGCGGCGGCCACGTCGTCAACATCACGGCCAGCGTGGTCGACCACCCCAACTCCAGCCTGCCGTCGGCGCTGGCGTCGCTGACCAAGGGCGGCCTCAACGCGGTCACCAAGTCACTGGCGATCGAGTACGCCACCCGCGGCGTCCGGGTCAACGCGGTCTCGCCGGGCACCATCCGCACCCCGATGCACTCCGCCGAGCTCCACGAGTTCCTCGCCGGCCTGAACCCGGTCGGCCGACTGGGCGAGATCAACGACATCGTCGAGGCCGTGACCTACCTCGAGAACGCCGGGTTCGTCACCGGCGAGATCCTGCACGTCGACGGCGGCCAGAGCGCCGGGCACTGAGACAGTTCAAAAGCCGTGGCGGGCAGCGGCTCTCGGCGCTGCCCGCCGCGCCCAACAGCAGAGGAGACCATCATGACCAATACGGAGACCGAGATCCTTCGTAGCGTCCTCGACCAGTGGCAGTCCGCCGTCGACGCTCACGAACCGGAGCGGGTCGCGTCGTACTTCACCGACGACGCGATCTTCCAGGGCCTGCACCCGTACGGCGTCGGCCCCGCCGCCGTCGCCGAGTACTACGACTCGCAGCCGATCGGGATGACCGCCGCGTACGACATCAAGGAGACCCGTCGCCTCGCCGACGATCTCGTCCTCGGCTACCTGAGCGTCGACTTCGCCTTCACCGATCGGCCGGTGGTGACCGTCAACCTCAGCGTGATCGTGCGGCGGGTCGGCGAGCGCTGGCTCATCAGCCACTACCAGGTGTCCCGGCTCGGATGAGCCGGACGGGCTGACGCGGGAGCGACCGGGTCCTGCAGCCGCCACCCGCCGGTTGTGATGTCGTAGACCGCGCGGCGGTCGACGCGCGCCGGGACCGGCGGCTCACCGAGCCGCCACGGTTCGGGCACCGCGTGAAGATCGACGGTCACCGCGTCGCGCGTCGTGACACCGAGTACGCCGACCCAGTGCCGGCTCTCTTCGATGAGGCTCTCCAGCGCCTCGACGTCGGGATCCGGCACGTCGACGACGGCGTCGTCGACCAGCGCCGAGCCGACCAGCAGGGCCAGGAGACGGCTCATGATCGCCGCGGGCAGCGACGGGTCCGTCGACTCGACCGCGACATAGCAGTCGTCGTGACCGGAGAAGAAGAGGCGGGAGCCGGTAAGGGAGGGCAGGATCGGCTCATCATGCCCGGCCGTTCCTACCGCGAGAATGATCTCGTCAAGGCGCCCCGTGGTCGGCGAACCCGGCACGTCGATGATCGTCAGCTCGTACGGATACCAACCGGCCAGAAATCTGGGCAGGTCGTCCCGGCGGATCACCAGAGCCTCGTCGCTGAGACCGACGACACCGGACGCCAGTACGCCGACGTCGTGAGCCTCATAGCCGACGCCCTGTTCGGCCGCGATCAGCGACGGCCGCCAGGGACGGTAACTCTCGTCCAGAAAGCTGTTGGTCTCCAGGCCCACGATCACGATCGTGTCGCCCGCCACGGTCATGAGCACATCGGCCAGTTCCGCGGCCTGCGCTGCGGTGGCATGGACCAGCCAGGAGCCCTTCGTTGCGCGAACACTGAAACTCAACGGGAACGGCGCGCGAGCGAGTCCCACACTGTTCACGGAGAACGCGCCATCGGGTCCTACCGCGACCATTGCCACCTCCTCGACGGACCCGAATGTAGACGCGGGCCTGGTGCGCGATGCGCGCGGCCTCAGACGCCGTGCAATCACCCGGGCCCGTCCTTCGTGTCGACCTCGCCGCCCACCCATCGCCCGAACGGCTTGTGAACGTAAACATACGGGCTTGTCAATCCTTGCGGCCATCTTTGCCGATCGAGGACATCGACACTGGCAGCGATATTGACATGATCGATACATGTGCGTACGTTGGCGCTCATTCCCGAGCATGTTAACGCTCGCTTGGCGGGCCGAGCACCTCCGTCGGAGCGCGGCGTCTCGGCCACCGACCGGCTGCACCACCGTCCTGACGCCCGCTCCGTCGAGTCACAGGAGGAAGCCCGGCAATGTCCTCGCCGCCAGCCCCGCTCCGCCCGGCGCGCCGTCGCCCACGTCGCCGCAGCCGCCGACTACTCGCCGGCCTCACCGCGCTGGTCACCGGCCTGGTCGGCGTCGTGACCCCGACCCCGGCCGGGGCGGCGGCCTCCCTCGACGACGGTCTCGTGCTGCGCTACGACCTCACCCAGAGCAGCGGTACGACCGTGCCGGACAGCTCCGGTCACGGACGCCACGGCACCGTCAGCGGCGACGCGACCTGGCAGGGCCCCGACGGTCTGCGTCTCGGCGGCGTCGACGGCCATGTCCGGCTGCCCGACGACGTCCTGAACGGTCTCGACGGCGTCACCGTGTCGGTGCAGGTCAACGTGGCGACCGACCAGCCGACGCCGTACTTCGTCTGGGGGCTGGGCAACACCGGGTCCGACGGGGTCGGCAACGGGTACCTCTTCGCCACCGGCAACGCCTTCCGCGCCTCGATCGCGAGCGGCAACTGGTCGACCGAGCAGACGGTCACCACCGGCCGCAACCTCACCCGTGGCAGCTGGCGCACCATCACGTACACCCTCGGCGGTGGCACCGCGTTGCTCTACGAGGACGGTGTCGAGGTGGCCCGCTCCGCCGGCCTCAGCCTGACGCCCGGGGCGATCGGTGGCGGCAGCACCACCGCCAACTACCTCGGCCGCTCCGTCTACGCGGCCGACCGGTACCTCAAGGGTCAGGTCCGCGACTTCCGCATCTACGACCGGGCGGTCACCGCCGACGAGGCCCGCGCCCTCGGCGAGCAGACCGCCACGGGGCGCGCCGCCGCCGACGCGGCCGCGCTCGACCTGGGCGACACCACCGCCGTCACCGAGAACCTCGACCTGCCCACCCGGGGCGTCGGCGGCTCGACCGTCACCTGGTCCTCCAGCAGCCCGGCGGTGGTCTCGGACACCGGCGTGGTGACCCGCCCCGCGCCCCGCTCCGGAGACGCCACCGTCACGCTGACCGCCGCGGTCACCTACGCCGGCCACCGCGTCACCCGTGCCTTCACCGTCACCGTCCTGGAGGATCTCAGCGACCGGGAGAAGGTCGGCGACGCCCTCGCGGCCATCGTCATCCACGACCAGGACGCCGTCCGGGGCAACATCACCCTGCCCACCAGGGGCGAGCGCGACGTCGCCCTCAGCTGGAGCACGAAGGACCCCCGGGTGGTCACCACGACCGGCGAGGTCACCCGCCCGAAGCACGGCGCGAAGGCGGCCCGGGCCCGGCTCACCGTACGCGCGACGAAGGGCCGGGCGAGCGCCGTACGCCACTTCACCCTGACCGTCCTCCCGCTGCCGAAGAAGGAGAAGCTCGAGGGGTACGCCTTCGCCTACTTCACCGGCGAGGGCACGGCCGACGGCGAGCAGATCTACTTCGCGGCGAGCCGCGGCAACGACCCGCTCAAGTACGACGAGCTCAACGGCGGCCGACCCGTCCTCACCTCCAGCGCGGGCGACGAGGGGGTGCGGGACCCGTTCATCATCCGCAGCCCCGAGGGCGACCGGTTCTATCTCATCGCCACCGACCTGAAGATCTACGGCAACGGTGACTGGGACGCCGCCCAGCGCAGCGGCAGCAAGTACATCGAGGTGTGGGAGTCGACCGACCTGGTGAACTGGTCGCAGCAGCGGCACGTACGCGTCTCCCCCGACACCGCGGGGAACACCTGGGCGCCCGAGGCCTACTACGACGACACGATCGGCGCGTACGTCGTCTTCTGGGCCTCGAAGCTCTACGCGCCGGAGGACACCGCGCACACCGGCGACACCTACAACCGCATGATGTACGCGACGACCCGCGACTTCCGCACCTTCAGCGAGCCGAGGGTATGGGTCGACCCGGGGTACTCGGTGATCGACTCGACGGTGGTCGAGGACGACGGCACCTACTACCGCTTCACCAAGGACGAGCGGAACAACACCTCCACCACCCCGTGCAGCAAGTTCATCCTGGAGGAGAAGTCGACGCGGCTGCGCGACCCGAGCTGGGACTTCGTCCAGGAGTGCATCGGCAAGGCCACCGACGACAGCGAGGGCATCTCCCGCGGTGAGGGACCGACGATCTTCAAGAGCAACACCGAGGAGAAGTGGTACCTCTTCATCGACGAGTTCGGCGGTCGCGGCTACGTGCCGTTCGAGACCACCGACCTCGACGGCGGCCGGTTCACCATGTCGACCGGGTACGACCTGCCGGCCCATCCCCGGCACGGCACCGTCCTGCCCGTCACCCGGGCCGAGCTCGACCGGCTCCGCCAGGGCCCCGCACCCGCGCCGGCCACGAAGCAGGGCGTCATCGCCGACTACCGCCTCACCGGCGGTACCGGCACGACGGTGGCCGACAGCTCCGGCAACGGCCGCGACGCCGTCCTGCGCGGCGGGGTCACCCGGGGCAGTGACGCCTTCACCTTCGACGGCGACGACGGCTACGTCGACCTGCCCGACAACCTGTTGACCGGTCTCTCCGACGTCAGTGTCTCCGCCCAGGTCTGGGTCGACCCCGCGCAGGCGACGCCGTACTTCATCTGGGGTCTGGGCAACACCACGAACGGCGCGGGCAACGGCTACCTCTTCACCACCGGCAACGCGTACCGCACCGCCATCGCGAGCGGAACGTACTCGACCGAGCAGAACACCGGCGTCGGACGCGACCTCGGTCGAGGTGGTTGGCACACCATCACCTACACCCTCGCCGGTGGCGTCGCCCGCCTCTACGACAACGGGGTCGAGGTGGCCCGCAACAGCGGCGTCACCACGAGACCGGGCGACCTCGGCGGCGGCATCACCACCGCCAACCACCTGGGCCGTTCGCTCTTCGCCTCCGACCGCTACTTCAAGGGCCGGATGCGCGGCTTCACCCTGTGGAACCGTGCCCTGTCGGCGAGGCAGGTGCTCGCCCTCCCCGGGAACGAGACCGCCATCGGCTCGGTCGAGCTGGACGCGCTCAAGGTCCCGGCCATCATCGACGGCGACACGAACACCGTCACCCTGCCCGTCCGGCCGGGCACCGACGTGACCAGGCTGGCGCCCGAGTTCGGGATCGGCGACCGCGCCCGCCTCACCCCGCGCAACGGCGCGAAGCGGGACTTCACCGAGCCCGTCACGTACACCGTCACCGGCCCGCACGGCAGCCGCCGTACCTGGACCGTCAAGGCGGTCACCATGAACAGCCCGGTCCTGCCCGGCTACAACGCCGACCCGAACATCGTGCGCTTCGGCGACACCTACTACATCTACGCCACCACCGACGGCTTTCCCGGCTGGTCCGGCACCACCTTCAAGACCTGGTCCAGCAAGGACCTGGCGCAGTGGACCGAGCACCCGACGATCCTCGACCTCGGCCCGGACGTCTCCTGGGCCGACGGGCGGGCCTGGGCGCCGGCGGCCATCGAGAAGAACGGGAAGTACTACCTGTACTTCTGCGCCGACGCCAAGATCGGGGTGGCGGTCGCCGACTCCCCCACCGGGCCCTTCGCCGACGTGCTCGGCAAACCGCTGGTCGCCGCCAACCCCGACGGCGGCCAGGCCATCGACCCCGCGGTCTTCACCGACGACGACGGCCGCAGCTACCTCTACTGGGGCAACGGCAACGCCTACGTGGTTCCACTCAACCCCGACATGACGTCGTACGACGCCACGAAGGTCAAGCGGATCACCGGCCTGACCGGCTTCCGGGAGGGGCTGTTCATGGCCAAGCGCGCCGGCACCTACCACCTGAGCTGGTCGATCGACGACACCCGCAGCGAGAACTACCGCGTCGGCTCCGCCACGGCGACCAGCCCGATGGCCGACGGCCTGGTCAACCGGGGCGAGATCCTCGGCAAGGACGCCAGCCTCGGCATCCTCGGCACCGGCCACCACAGCGTGATCCAGGCGCCCGGCACCGACGACTGGTACATCGCCTACCACCGCTTCGCCATCCCCGGCGGCGACGGCACCCACCGGGAAGTGACCATCGACCGCCTGCGCTTCAACGCCGACGGCACCATCGCCCGCGTCGTCCCGACGCTCGGAGGCGTCCCACCGCTGGCGCCCTGACCCCGCGGGCGGGCGTCAGCGCATCCCGGCGCTGCCCGCCCCGCCCACCCGCCACCGCCGACAGGGAAGGCCGATCACCATGCGTACGTACCGCCTCGTCGCGGGCCTGGTCACCGCGATCGTGGCCGCCGGGCTGAGCGCCGGCGCCCCCGCAATCGGCGCGGACCCGACAGCCGCCCTCGACTACACCATCGACGTCGATTCCGGCGGCACCGGCCCGGCGATCGACCCGGACATGTACGGGGTCTTCTTCGAGGACATCAACCGGGCCGCCGACGGCGGGCTCTACGCCGAGCTGGTGCAGAACCGGTCCTTCGAGTACCTCCCGGTCGACAACGGCTCCTACACCGGCCTCACCGCCTGGAGCGCCGTCTCCTCCGCCGGCGGCAGCGGCACCGCCGCCACCGTCGACGACGACGCCCGGCTCAACGAACGCAACCGCACCTACCTGAAGCTGACCCTCAGCAACACCGGTGCCGGCGCCTACGGCGTGCAGAACGCCGGCTACAACACCGGCGTCGCGCTGGAGAAGGGCAAGCGGTACGACTTCTCGGTCTGGGCGCGCACCGACGCGGCCGGCGGCACCCCGTTGACGGTGAGCCTGCGCGACCAGGCCGGGACGACGACGTACGCCACGGCGGTGCGGGTGAGCGTGCGGGGCGACACCTGGCGCCGGTACACCGGCACGTTCGTGGCCACCGGCACCACCGACGCGGCGCGCCTCACGGTGCAGGCCGGCGGCGCCGGCACCCTGCGCCTCGACATGGTGTCGCTCTTCCCCCGGGACACCTTCAAGGGTCGACCGAACGGCCTGCGGAAGGACCTCGCCGAGAAGATCGCCGCGCTGCGCCCCGGCTTCGTGCGCTTTCCCGGCGGATGCATCGTGAACACCGGGAGCATGTACGGCTACGACGCCGCCAGCGGATACCAGCGCGCCCGCGCCTACCAGTGGAAGGACACCGTCGGGCCGGTCGAGGAGCGCGCCACCAACGCGAACTTCTGGGGCTACAACCAGTCCTACGGCCTCGGCTACTACGAGTACTTCCAGTTCGCCGAGGACGTCGGCGCGAAGGCGGTGCCGGTGGTGCCGGCACTCGTCACCGGCTGCGGCCAGAACCGGGCCGTCGACGACGAGGCGCTGCTGCAACGACACATCCAGGACACCCTCGACCTCATCGAGTTCGCCACCGGTCCGGCCACCTCGACGTGGGGCGCGAAGCGCGCGGCGATGGGCCACCCCGAGCCGTTCGGCCTCGACCGTCTCGAGGTCGGCAACGAGGAGAACCTGCCGGACGCCTTCATGGCCCGCTTCGTGAAGTTCCGCGACGCGATCAAGGCGGAGTACCCGGACATCACGATCATCAGCAACTCCGGCCCCGATGACATGGGCGCCACCTTCGACCGGGCGTGGGAACTCAACCGCGCCAACGGGGTGGAGATGGTCGACGAGCACTACTACAACAGCCCCGACTGGTTCCTGCAGAACAACAGGCGCTACGACAGCTACGACCGCTCCGGCGCGAAGGTGTGGCTCGGCGAGTTCGCGTCGCAGGAGAACAAGCTCTACAACGCGCTGGCCGAGGGCGCGTACCTGACCGGCCTGGAGCGCAACGCCGACGTGGTGACGATGGCGTCCTACGCTCCCCTGCTGGCCAACATCGACTACGTCCAGTGGCGGCCGGACATGATCTGGTTCGACAACGACCAGTCGTGGGGCTCGGCCAGCTACGAGGTGCAGAAGCTCTTCATGACCAACGTCGGTGACCGGGTCGTGCCGAGCACCTTCAGCGGCGCGACGCGGACGCCCGAGCCGGTCACCGGGGCGGTCGGGCTCTCCACCTGGCGGACCGCGGCGAGGTACGACGACGTGCTGGTCACCTCGGCCGACGGCACGCAGCTCTTCCACGACGACTTCTCCGCCGGCGCCGACCGGTGGACCCCGATCGCGGGTCGCGGCGCCTGGTCGGTCGTCGACGGCGGCTACGTCCAGTCCGACACCGCCGCCGAGAACACCATGGTCGAGGCGGGCGACGAGAACTGGCGCGACTACGACCTCGACGTCAAGGCGACCAAGCTCTCCGGCGCCGAGGGGTTCCTCGTCGGCTTCGGGGTGAAGGACACCGGCAACTACTACTGGTGGAACCTGGGCGGCTGGAACAACACCCAGGGCGCGGTGGAGAAGGCCGTGAACGGCGGCAAGACCACGCTGATCGCCAAGCCCAACACCATCGAGACCGGCCGCGCGTACGACATCAAGGTCCAGATCCGGGGCACGAAGGTCACCCTGCTGCTCGACGGGCAGGTGTGGGGCAGCTTCGACGACAACGCCGTCACCGAACCGTTCGCCCAGGTCGTCACCCGCGACGTCGCCGCCGGCCAGCTCATCGTCAAGGTGGTCAACGCCCAGGCCACGCCGGCGCGCACCACGATCAACCTGGGCGCCGGCGTCCGCGTCGCGAACAAGGCGCAGCTGACCGTCATCAGCGGCGACCCGGAGGAGCTGAACACCCGTACGGCGCAGCTCATCAAGCCGAGGACCAGCACCATCAAGGGCGTCGCGCCCACCTTCACCCGGACCTTCGAGCCGTACTCGGTGACCTTCATCCGCGTCCAGACGAAGTAGGAGCAGCAGCGATGAGCACTCCCCTCAGCCGGCGTACCCTCCTGCGCGGTGGCCTCGGCGTGGCCGCGGCCGGGCTGGCCCTACCCGCCGCCACCGGCACCGACGCCTGGGCGGCCCCGCCCACCGACGGTGAGATCTACGGTGCCCCGACCGCCAACCCCCTCGTGTGGCAGCGCGCCGACCCGTTCGTCACCCCCCGCACCCGGGGCCAGTACTACTTCACGGCCTCCGTGCCGGAGTACGACCGGCTCATCGTGCGCGCCGCACCGACCATCGAGGGGCTCGGCGACGCCGCCGAGGCGGTGGTGTGGCGGCGTCCCGCCGGTGGCCGGATGGGCGGCCACATCTGGGCCCCGGAGCTGCACCGCATCGACGGCCGCTGGTACCTCTACTTCGCCGCCGGTGACGCCGACGACGTCTTCCGGATCCGCATGTACGTCATGGCGTCCACCGCCGCCGACCCCCGCGACGTCAGCGGCTGGGCCGCGCCGCGGCAGATCATCACCCCGTGGGACAGCTTCTCGCTCGACGCCACCACCTTCGAGCACCGCGGGGAGCGCTACCTCGTCTGGGCGCAGAGCGAACCGGAGATCAGCAGCAACAGCAACCTCTACATCGCCCGGATGACCTCACCGTTCACCATCACCGGGAACCCGGCGCGCATCGCCACCCCCACCAAGTCGTGGGAGGTGCAGGGCTTCCGGGTCAACGAGGGCGCGGCCGTGATCAAGCGCAACGGCCGGGTCTTCGTCACCTTCTCCGCCAGCGCCACCGATGCCCGCTACTGCATGGGGCTGCTCACCGCGGACGCCCGCGCCGACCTGCTCGACCCGGCCACCTGGAGCAAGAACCCCGACCCCGTCCTCACCACCGACGAGCAGACGGGGCAGTACGGCCCCGGGCACAACAGCTTCACCGTAGCCGAGGACGGGGAGACCGACGTGCTCGTCTACCACGCGCGGGACTACCGGGACATCGTCGGTGACCCGCTCTACGACCCGAACCGGCACGCCCGTGCGCAGCGCCTCTACTGGCACCCTGACGGAACTCCGCTGTTCGGGGTGCCGGTGGGCCGGGGCGGCCCGATCGTACGGCTGTCGCCCGCCGACGCCCCGTCGACGTTCGTACGTCACCACACGTACGCGCTCCGCGTCGACCCGCGCGTACGGGAGCTCGCCGACTCCCAGTTCCGGTTCGTCCCCGGGTTCGCGGGCGAGGGCACCGTCTCGCTCCAGTCGGTGAACTTCCCGGACCGCTACTGGCGGGTCGACGGAACGAGCCTGCGCATCGAGCCGGTGCAGGAGGGCGACGGGTTCGTCGCGCAGGCCAGCTTCCGCAGGGTGCCCGGCCTGGCGAACAGCAACGCCGTCTCGCTGGAGCTGTCGGATCGTCGGGGCAGCTACGTCAACCACGACCGGGGTGCCCTGACGGTGGGCAGGGCGTCCCGCGCGAAGTCGACCTTCTGGCTCAGCTGACCGGGCGAGCCCCTCGACGAGATCCCCGGCAGACGACGCCGATTTGGCGAGACGAGGTGGCAGCGCCGACACTGCACAGGTGATCACTCTCGGCACTGAGCGCCTGACCCTTCGCGGCCTGCGCGAGCACGACCTCGACGCTATCGCGAGCCTGAACGCCGACCCGGAGGTGATGCGCTACATCCGGGACGGGTCGGTACGTGACCGTGACCAGAGCGCCGAGGCTCTCCGCAAGATGATCAGGGACTGGGAGACCCAGGGCTTCGGTCTGTTCGCCGTCGAGCTGCGGGAGGGCGGCGCCTGGGCGGGCTGGGTGGGGCTCGCCGTGCCCGAGTTCCTCCCCGAGGTGTTGCCGACGGTGGAGATCGGCTGGCGGCTCGATCGCAGGTTCTGGGGGCACGGGTACGCGACCGAGGCCGCCACGGCGGTCCTACGGTTCGGCTTCAACGTCTGCGACCTGGACCGGATCGTCAGCATTCGGCACGTGGAGAACACGAGATCGAAGCGGGTCATGGAGAAGCTGGGCCTGCCGTGCGAGTTCCACACGGCCGTACCGGGAGATGAGCGGCCCGTCGCGGTTCACGCGACCACCCGCGAGCAGTATCAGGCCGACCACGGCAGCCGGCCGCCCGACCCCGCGTGAGGGCCGGTCTCAGGAGACCATGCCCGGCTGCGCCGGCCGGATCAGACCAGCGGCGCGGCCGGAGGCTGCACCGGCCCGGACGGGCGCCGGGTCAGCACGACGATCCCGGTCACCGCGGTGGCCAGCACCGCCACCACTTCGAGCGGCACGGCCAGCAGGAACGGCGTGCGCCAGGTGAGCCCCCGGGTCAGCAGCGCCCCGGCCACGGCTCCGAACCCGAGCGCGAGCACTGCCGCGCCGACGACGAGCGGCATCGCCCAGGCGCGCTGCGCCCTCAGCTGCGCGACGAGCACCGCCGTGACGCCCCACGCCACACCGGCCGCGATCCCGGTCAGCGCGCGGCCGAACAGCAGCGAACCGCTCCCCGCGGCCAGCGTCGTCAGCAGCGATCCGAGGATCAGCACGACGGCCGCGGGCAGCGTCACTGCGGTCGGCCAGCGCCGGCCGAGCAGGAAACCGAGCGGAGTCGCGAGCAGCGCCGGGAGCAGGTAGGCGACGAAGCTCCACGGGATCGCCGAATCCGGTAGCTGCAGGGCCATTCGCATCGCGGACCCGCCCGGCCCGAAGGTGACGGCGAGCAGGTAGACGCCCAGCAACGCGGTGAGCGCTGGCCCGATCAGCATCCAGGCTGGACGGAGCGGGGCTGGGCCGTCACCACCGATCACGAGGATCACGCTGGCGCGGGGGCCGTTCGGGGGAACCGGGTTGGCGGTGCCGGGGGATGGCGCAGTCACGCCTGAAAGCATACGGACGCGCGGCTCCGCGGCAAGCAGCGACGGTCGATCTGCCGTTCGGCCGCGTTGCCGCGTACCGGGTCGCGGGTCGTCGCCGCGCAGTTCGGCTTCGAGCACGTCCGCGAGCGCGGACCGTTCGGCCTGGTGCCGGCCGAGGAGTTGGGCGCTGAAGGCAACCCAGGCGGCATCCTCTTCCGCCGTCAACTGCGCCCCGTCCACCTCGGACTCGACGTCCGGATGAGCGTCGAGGAACGTCGAGAAGAGCACGCCCATCTCGCGGCTGTGCCGCCGGTTGAGCTCGATGCGTCGCGGATCCATCGTCCTCACACCTCCGGAGGGTCGTCGCAGAGCGCCAACTGGTCGAACACGACCAACGCCACGCGTGTGGTCTCGCCGGGAGGGCACACCCGCAGCGTGTGATGCGGGTTCGGCGTGTCGTCGAGGATGACGACCCGCTCGATCCCGGCCGGCAGGTCGGCCGGCCAGTCGATCTCGTCGGTGGGTTCCGCGACGAGGACGCGGGCGAGCCTCCCGCGCAGCCCGGTCTGGTCGTACCGCAGCGGCGTGCGGTCCTGGTTCTCCCCCATCAAGCAGACCCTAGGGTTCGGCGCGCCCGAGCCCGTCGACGGCCTCCTCATGCAGTTGCCGGGCTCGGTCGAGGTCGCCGAGGGCGACCGCCACGAGGGCCAGATTGTCCAGCGCGACGCGGGTCCTCGGGTCGTCGGCGCCGTGGACGTCCCGGGAGAGCCGGGCGACCTCCTCGAAGAGGTCGTGGGCGGCCTCCGCCTCGCCGAGCCGGAAGAGGCACTGCGCGAGGTTGCTCATCGAGGTGATCGTGTCCGGGTGGGCCGCGCCGCGCAGCCGGCGGGAGGCGGCGAGTTCCTGCTCGTGCAGGGTACGGGCCCGAGCCGGGTCGCCGTCCGCCTGGACCACCAGGGCCAGGTTGTTGACCGCGTTCCAGGTCACCATATGGTCCTCGCCCAGCACCTGCCGGGAGAGCGCGACCGTCCGCTCGCCCAGTTCGCGGGCGGCGGTCAGGTCGCCGAGCACGAGACGTACGTGGACCAGGTTGCTCCTCAGCGCGATCGACTGCGGGTTGGCGGCACCCCACTGCCGGTCGGCGAGCGCGATCGCCTGGGTCAGGGCCTCGGCCCCGGCGGCGGGGTCACCGCGTTCGACACGTGCGGCGGCGCGCCGGCCGGCGCGGTGCACGCGTATCAGGGTGACCCAGTTCCGGAAACCAGCCATGGCCACCTCCGCCGGCCCGGGACATCGACGCAGACGACTCTACGCCTCGGCTGAACGAGCAGCGGTCCGCGAGACCACGGCCGGCAGCCCGGCCCGGGTCGAACCCGGGCCGGGCCGGACTCGCCGCCGCTCAGCTGGACCAGCCGGCGAACGCGCCGGTCTCGTAGGAGCCGCCCCGCTGGTGCACGATCACGGCGAGCCGGTTGGCCGCGTTGATCAGGGCCACCAGGGAGACCAGGGCGGCGATCTGGTCGTCGTCGTAGTGCTTGCGTACTGCGGCCCAGGTCTCGTCGGAGACGCCGGGGTGGGCGTCGGCGAGCCGGGTGCCCTCCTCGGCGAGCGCGAGGGCGGCCTGCTCGGCCTCGGTGAACACCGTGGACTCGCGCCAGGCGGCGACCAGGTTGAGTCGGACGGCGCTCTCGCCGGCGGCCAGGGCCTCCTTGGTGTGCATGTCGATGCACCACCCGCAGCCGTTGATCTGGCTGGCCCGCAGCGACACCAGCTCCTGGGTGGAGGCCGGCAGCGAGGACTGGTGGATGACCAGGCCGGCGTTGGCGAACCGCTTGGCGAACCTGACGGAGACCTCGTTGTCGAACAGGTTGAATCGAGTGGTCACGGCTTCGTCCTCCTCGTGCTGTCGTGCTGGACGAACACGAGATGCCGGTGACCCGGCCGCTGTGACAGCGGCGCACAGGTGACCCGCGCCACAACGACACCGGACGGTACCGTTCCGATGTCACACGACGGCGCGGCCCGGCATCTGGTGGGTGACCCAGCCGAGAGTGAACAGGAGCCAGCCATGGCCGGCACGGCGCGGACCACACCTGACGAACGCGGCTCGGGCGGTGACCTCGACGACCGCCCCGACCCCGCCACCGAGACGTTCCTCGCCCACCGCAACCTGCTCTTCACCGTCGCCTACGAGATGCTCGGCTCCGCCGCGGACGCGGAGGACGTCCTGCAGGAGACCTGGCTGAAATGGACGAGCGTCGACCTCCTCACCGTACGGGACCAGCGCGCGTACCTGGTGCGGATCACCACCCGCCAGGCGCTCGGGCGGATGCGCACGCTCCGCCGCCGGAAGGAGTCCTACGTCGGCTCCTGGCTGCCGGAGCCGCTCCTGACCACGCCGGACGTGGCCGAGGACGTCGAGCTGGCCGAGAGCGTCTCGATGGCGATGCTGCTGGTGCTGGAGACGCTCACGCCGACCGAGCGGGCGGTGTTCGTGCTGCGCGAGGTCTTCGATCTGGCGTACGACGAGATCGCCGAGGCCGTCGAGAAGAGCCCGGCCGCGGTCCGGCAGATCGCCCACCGGGCACGGACGCACGTCGCGGCGCGGCGACCACGCGGGATCGTCTCCGCGTCCCAGACCCGGGACGCGCTCGACGCGTTCCAACGGGCCGTCGAGACGGGCGACCTGCAGCAGCTGCTCGACATCCTCGCGCCGGACGTCGTCATGCTGGGCGACGGTGGCGGGCTCAAGCAGGCCGTTCCGCGCCCCATCGTGGGCGTCGAGAAGGTCTCCCGGGTGCTCGCCGCCGGGCTGGGCCGGATCGCCGCCGTGGGCACGTTGCTGCCGGCGCAGGTCAACGGCTACCCGGCGCTGGTCTTCCGGCAGGACGGCGAGATCGACACCGTCGTGGCGGTACGCATCGACGACGGCCTCGTCACGGGTCTCTACGCGATGCGCAATCCGGAGAAGCTGTCGCACATGGAGCGGGAGACCTCCCTGAGCCGCTGAGCGACGGGTTGCCAGGAGCCGATCACCTGTCGCGGTTGAGGCGTACGACGGCGCCGTTGAGCGCGGTGGCGAAGACCGTCCAGGCGGCGTACGGGGCCAGCGCGAGGCCGGCGACCCGGTCGGTACGCACGGCACGGCGCAGCAGCAGGAGGTTGGACGCGTTGAGCGCGGCGATCTCGGTGAGCGCGGCGGCGGGTCTACGAGCGCGGAAGAAGAGCGCGGTCCAGCCGGCGTTGAGCGCGAGGTTCAGCGCGTAGGCACGGGCGAACGCGGCACGCTCGTCTCCCCTGCTGCGCTCCAGCGTGCGGGCGCCCGCCACCGCGATGAGCGCGTACACCGGGGTCCAGACCAGGGGGAACGTCGACGGCGGCGGCTGCCAGCGAGGTTTGCGCAACCGCCGGTACCAGCGGGAGGAGGGATCGGTGGCCAGGCTGCCGGCGGCGGCCGTCGCGGCGACGGCCGCCGCCGTCGTGATCCAGGTGGATGCAGGCATGGTGGTCCGGTACCCGCCCTACCGGGCATCAACCTGAAGGCACCGACCGCCTGCCGAGCCGTTTCGTCGGCGTGACCGCGTGGTGACCGTCGGCACCTACCGTGTGAGGATGCGACGGACGGGGCTGCTGGGACTCATCTGCGCGTTGGTGCTGGCCTGCCTGACGGGCTGCAGCGCCCCGATCGAGGGCGCGGTCGGCGTACGACTGGACCCCGACGGCCGGCTGGTCGGTGTGTTCGACTGGTGCCGGGGTGAGGGGGCGGTCGTGATCACCCTCTACCGGGGCATGGACAACGGCGGGGTCAAGGGCAGGGTGATCCAGCTCGAGCGGGAGCAGGATCGCCGGGCCCGCGAGACGGAGGACGTGGTACTGCTCGACCCGGCGGACGGTTGGCGGACGAAGCTGGCGGCGGCCACGTTGGACGACGAGCAGATCTACGACCTGCGGGCGTGGAACGAGGACGGCGGCGCGGTGGACGACTTCCCGTTCCGGGTCAGTGAGCTACGCGACCGGGTCGGCCCGAACACGATCCTCACCAAGAACTGGGAGGGCGACACGGACGGCGGATACGTCGCCACGTACCGCACCCGAGAGGACTTCGCCCGCTACGCCGAGACGGTGTGCGACTGAACCGAGCGCCCGCTGGGCGACGTGGTGTCAGCGACGGCGCGGCGTCACCAGCCCCGACTCGTACGCCCACACGACCAGTTGAGCGCGGTCACGGCAGTGCAGCTTCGTCATCGCCCGGTTGACGTGCGTCTTGGCGGTCAACGGACTGATCACCATCTGTTCGGCGATCTCGTCGTTGCTCAGCCCCCGGGCGACGAGCTCGACGATCTCCTGCTCGCGGGCGGTCAGCACCTCGCGCCCGGCCGTCCGGTCCGGCGGTGCCGGGACCGCGACGAACTCGCTGATCAGCGTACGGGTGACGGCGGGGGCGAGCAGCGCGTCGCCGCGCGCCACGACGGCGACGGCCTGTAGCAGGTCGGCGGGGTCGGCGTCCTTGAGGAGGAACCCGCTGGCGCCCGCGCGGAGGGCGGCGAAGACGTAGGAGTCGAGCCCGTAGTTGGTGAGGATGAGGACGCGGACCGCGGCGAGGTCGGGGTCGGCGGCGATGCGCCCGGTCGCCCCGATGCCGTCGAGCCCCGGCATCTGCACGTCCATCAGCACGACGTCCGGTCGCAGCCGCCGGGTCAGCTGCACGGCCGAGGCGCCGTCGACGGCCTCACCGACGACCTCCAGGTCGTCCTCGGCGTCGAGCAAGGCTCGGAAACCGGCCCGCATCAGGGCCTGATCGTCGGCGAGCAGGACCCGGATCACGCGGAACCGTCCAGCGGGAACGTGGCGCGCACCCCGAACCCGCCGTCGTCGCGGGCCGCGGCGTCCAGCGTGCCGCCCAGCCCGGTGACCCGCTCCCTCATGCCGCGCAGGCCCACCCCGGGCGTCGGCGACCCGACCGGCGCGGCCCGGCCGTCGTCGGTGACGGAGACGGTCAGCTGCGCCGGGGCGTACTCGACGTGGATCCGCGCGGTGGCGGGACCGGCGTGGCGGGCCACGTTGGTCAGAGCCTCCTGGACGACCCGGTATCCGGCCTGGTCGACCTCGCCGGGCAGCTCCCGGGGCTGACCGGTGACCGTCACCTGCACCGGCACGCCGGCCGCCCGGGTCCGCTCGGCGAGCTCACCCACCCGGGCCAGCCCGACCCAGTCCCCGTCGGAGGGTGAGCGCAGGGCGCCCAGCGTCGCGCGCAGCTCCCGCATCGCGGCGCCGCTCGCCTCCTGGATCGCCAGCAGCGCGGCCGCCGGCTCCTCCCCGTGTTTGCGGGCCAGGTGCACGGCGATCCCCGCCTGCACCTTGATCACGGAGATGTTGTGGGTCAGTGAGTCGTGCAGATCCCGGGCGATGCGCAGCCGCTCCTCCCCGGCGCGACGCAGCGCCACCTCCTCGCGGGTGTGTTCGGCCTCCACCGCCCGCTGCTCGACCTGCTCCAGGTACGCCCGGCGCTGCCGACCGACGAGCCCGGCGACGTTGGCGGCCACGAACCAGCCCAGCAGCAGGGACGTCCGCTCGACGATCTGCTGGCCGGGCCGGCCGGCGGGTGCCACCGAGATGTCGTGGGCCAGGAAGCCGCCGAGGAAGACGAGGCTGGCCAGGGCGGCGGTCGTCCGGTGTCCCCGCCAGGCGGCGACGTAGACCGCGCCGAGGACGGGGAAGGCGGCGGAGGGGCCGGGGTGCACCCGGAGGTGGAGGGCCAGCATGGCGGCGCTCACCACTATCAACGCCGGCGCCGGGTACCGCCGGCACGCCGCCAGGGCGGCCGCCATCACCACGACGAGGGCGACGTCGATCGCGTGTACCGGTGCGGCGTCCGGGGCGAGCGCGGCGTTGCCGAGCAGGAGGAGGCCGAGGGCGAGGCCGCTGAGGGCGTACGGCAGGTCGCGGCGCATGGACGAACTGTAGAACGGCCGTCGTCACTGGAGCATCCTCCAGCTGCGGTAGCTGAGGCGTACCGCGGACGTGGTAGCGGCGGCCCGGCAAGTGCCTGCGGCGGCACGACGCCCTTCCGGCCCGCCGGGACGAGCATCGACGCCATGACGTACCGCTTCTTCACCCCCGCTCCCCCGAAGGCCGCGACCGGCCGCACCGCGGAGGTCTACCGGCAGCTGCGGGACGAGTTCCTCGGGCCGGCGCCCACCTTCCGGGCGTTGTCGGTCGCGCCGGAGCTGCTGACCGCGACGTGGGCGCTGATGCGCGAGGCCCTGCTCGCCGGGGACGCGTCCCGGGTCGACCGTGAGCTCGTCGCGTCGGCGGTGTCCCGGGCCAACCGCTGCCGGTTCTGCGTCGACGCCCACGTGATGCTGCTGCACGCGCTCGGCGAGCACGAGCTGGCCGAGGTCGTCGCCCGGGGCGGAACGCCGGCGGAGCCGAGGCACGCCGCGCTCGTCGCCTGGGCCGAGGCGAGCCGCACCCCGGAGGCGGCCGACTGGGCCAGCCCGTACCGCCCCGAGGTGACCGGCACCGCGCTCGCCTTCCACTTCGTCAACCGGATCGTCTCGGCGCTGCTCGACCCGGATCTGCTCCCCGGCGGCGTGCAGCGCTACCCGTTGGTGCGCTCGGCCGGCGGTCGGCTGCACGCCACGACCGCCCGGGCGCCGAAGGAACCCGGCCGCGGCCTGGCCCTCCTCGGCGTCGGCACGACGTCGCCACCGGCCTGGGCCGGCGACAGCCCCGTCGGCGTCGCGTACGCGTCACTGCGGGACGCCGCCGGGCGCGGCGGAGAGCTGCTGGGCGACGTCGCGCGCCGGACCGTCGAGGCGACCGTGCGCTGGGAGGACGGGCGGCACCCGACCCGGCCCGCGGAGTGGGCCGCCGACCTGATCCGGGACCTGCCCGGCGCGGACCGCGTCGGCACGCGGATTGCCCTGCTGGCGGCGTTCGCGCCCGCCGCGATCCGCTCGGGTGACGTCGCCCTCTGGCGGCTCTCCCATCCGGACGACGCGGATCTCGTGCGGCTGGTCGCCTACGGGGCGATCACGGCCACCGACCACGTCGCCCAGACCCTCTCCCCCGCTGAACTCTAGGAGGTTTCTCATGCGTAAGGCCCTGGTCCTCGTCAGCGCTCTGCTGCTGGTCGCGTTCGCCCTCCAGTTCGTCTTCGCCGCCGTGGGCGCGTTCACCAAACCCGCGGGGGACGGCGCGTACGCACTGCACAGCGTCAACGGAATGGTGATCATCCCCGTCCTCACCCTGCTCACCATCCTGCTCGCCGCGCTGGCGAGGGCGCCGGGCCGGGTCGTCGGGCTGGCGGCCCTGCCGCTCGCTCTCGTCGTCCTGCAAGCCCTGCTCGCCATGTTCGCGAACGCCTTCACCGACGCCTCGGGCGCCAGCACTCCGGTCGGCCTGACCGTCGCCGGGCTGCACGCGGTCAACGGGATCATCGCGGTGCACGTCGTGGTCGGTCTCCTCCGGGCGGCCCGCGAGCTGGCCAACCCGGCGCCGGCCGACGCCGAGCGGGTGGTCGTCCGGGAAGCGGAGCCGGCGTGAGCACCGGTTCGCTGCTCGCGGCCGACCTCGCGATCGCGCTCCTCGCGACCGCCGGTTGGCTGGCCGGTGGCGTCGCGTCGGCCGCCCGGCGTCGTCGGCTCGCACTGGGGCTGGCCGTCCTCGCGCTGCTCGGCACGCTCGCCCGCGCCGTCACGATCACCGCGCTCGCCCGCGCCGGCTGGTGGTTCGCCGCGGAGAAGGTCGTGGTGGCCACGCCACTGTCGCTGGTGGCGGTGGCGGTCGCCGGGGCACGGTTGCTGCGACCGCCGGCCGACATCCGCTCCGCCGCTGTCCCGCTGCTCTTCGCCGGCTACGCCGGGAGCGGCGCCCTGCTCGTCACCGTCCTGCACGGCTATCCGGTGTCGCCGGGCGTGGCGCTGCTGGCGGTCGCCGGGGTTGCCGCGGCGACCGTCGTCTCGTGGCGTCTGCTCGGTCCGCGCCCGTCGCGGGCGGTGTCCCGGGCGGCCGTCGCGGTGGCGGTCGCGGCGCTGGTCACCGGAACGGGCCTGACCGCCGCCCCGGAGGCCTCCCCCGCCGGGACCCACGACCACGAATATCGGCAGGCGCAGCCGGTGGGCGAGCCGACCAAGCGGTTCACACTGACCGCCGGGACCGCCACGGTACGGGTGAGCGGCCGGGACGTCGCGGCGTGGGCGTTCGACGGGCAGGTTCCGGGGCCGGAGCTGATCGCCACCGTCGGCGACGTCCTGGAGGTGACGCTGCGCAACCGGGACATCGAGCGGGGGGTCACGCTGCACTGGCACGGGTACGACGTGCCGAACGACCAGGACGGGGTGCCCGACGTGACCCAGGCGGCGGTGTCACCGGGGCAGGAGTTCGTCTACCGGTTCCGCGCCGACCAGGCCGGCACGTACTGGTACCACACGCACTCGGTCTCCGACGTCGGCGTGCGGATGGGGCTCTACGGGGTCCTGGTGGTGCGCCCGGCGCCGGTGACCGGCGTCGACGTCACGGTGCCGGTGCACACGCTGGCGGGCCTGTCGCTGCCCGTGGCGAGAACGGAGCCGGTCGAGGCGGGTGTGCCCGTACGGCTACGACTGATCAACACCGACAGCACGACGCACCGGTACGCCCTGGCCGGTGCTCCGTTCCGGGTCGCCGCGATCGACGGCTCGGACCTGCGGGGACCGACGCCGGTCGCGGAGACCGCCGTGCTGATCCCGGCCGGGGGGCGCTACGACCTGGTGTTCACCGCGCCCGCCACACCGGTGGCGCTCCTTGTCGACGGCCGGTCGGTCTGGTCGACCGGGCCGGTGTCGACGGCGACCGGCTCGTGGCCGGTGCTGGATCCGCTCAGCTACGGCACCGGTTCACCGGTGCCGTGGTCCCGCTTCGATCGGGAGTTCACCCTCGTGCTCGACCGCGGCCTGGACCTGCGGGGGCTGCTTCCGCGCTACGCCCACACCGTCAACGGCGCGGCCGCTCCGGACATCCCGCCGCAGGTCGTCCGCCTCGGCGACGTCGTCAAGTTCACCATCGTGAACCGATCACTGGTGGTGCACCCGTGGCATCTGCACGGGCATCACGTCCTGGTGCTGGCCCGCGACGGTACGCCGGCGACCGGTAGTCCGCTGTGGTGGGACTCGTTCGACGTACGCCCCGGCGAGGTGTGGGAGGTGGCGTTCCGGGCGGACAACCCCGGAATGTGGGCGAACCACTGCCACAACCTGCCGCACGCCGACGCCGGCATGATGCTGCACCTGATGTACCGGTGACCCGCGCCGGGAAGCTCAGTCGCGGTCGGGACCGGCCGCCTCGACCGTCGAGACGGGGGTGCCGAGCTCGACGGTGCGGGAGACGGTGCAGAGCCGGTCGTGTGACTGCTGCATCGCCCGGGGCAGCGCCTCGCGTGCCTGGTCGCCCTCCGGGCCCTCCGGGAAGGTCACGGTGAACTCGACCTTGAGGTTCTGCATCCGGTTTCCGCTCTCGTCCCGGATCTTGTCGCCGGTGACGTTGACGGTGAAGTGGGCGGGTTCGGCGCGGCGGCTGGTGATGTGGTCGACGTCGATCGCGGTGCAGCCGCCGATGGCGGCCAGGAGCAGCTCCACCGGGGTGAAGCTGCCGTCCTCACCGGTGCCGACCGACATCGACCCGCCGCGGACGTTCCGCACGACGTACTGCCCGAGGCTGGTGCGCTCGATCTCCACCGAGCGGAAGGTGTCCGAACTCATGACAGGCACGCTACCCAGGTTTCCCGCTGCGTGAGCCACCGGCCCGGACGGGGGTGGGTGAGACCGCTCGGCGGTCACGCCGCGCGGGCCGGCGCGGTGGGGAACCGGTCGTCCGGGACCGGTTCCCCACCGGATCGTCAGGCGGTGGCCCGCTGCGCCACGGTCGCCGGATCGCCGTCGACCGCCGCGGTCAGCTGCGGAACCAGCTTCTCCAGCAGGAACGGCAGGCTCAGCGGGGTGATGAAGGAGGTCGCGGCCCCGACGATCTCCTCGTTCTCCAGGTAGACGTCGCGCCCCTCGGTCTTGACCTTGAGCTTGCTGTAGAGCGGGTCGGCCTGCACCTTCGCCTTGTCCGGGTCGTACTTGTCGACCAGCCAGATCAGCACGTCGGTGTCGAGCATGTCGGTGCGCTCCCGGCTCAGGTTCGCGCCGAATTCCGCGCCGGTCACCTCGGCGAGCCCGGTGGGCAGCGTGAAGCCCAGGTCGGTGAGGAAGCGGCCGCGCGGGTCCTGCGGCCCGTACACGTAGTAGCCCTCGTAGGTGGTGGCCATCAGGCCGGTCGCCCCGGCGAAGGCCGGGTTCGCGCTGCGCGCCGCGGCGATCTTCCCCTCGACGTCGGCGACGACGCGGTCGGCCTGCGCCTTGCGGCCGACCGCGGCGCCGACGGTACGGGTGAGGTCCTGCCAGGACACCCCGTAGTCGACGGCCCCCTTCGGCTGCGCCACGGTCGGGGCGATCTTCGCGAGGGTCGCGTAGTCGTCGGCGGTCAGCCCGGAGTAGATGCCGAGGATCAGGTCGGGCCGCAGCGCGGCGACCTTCTCGAACTGGACGCCGTCGGTGCTGGTGAGCACCTGCGGTCGGGGCGCGCCGCCGAGCGCGGCCTCGGCCCACGGCCAGATCGCGCCGGGCTTCTCGCCGAACCATTCGCTGGTGGCGACCGGGACGACGCCCAGCGACAGCAGCGCGTCCTGCTCGACCAGTCCGACCACGACGATCCGCTTCGGCTCGGCGGGGACGGTGGTGGTGCCGAACTTGTGCTCGATCGACACGGGGAAGGAGTCGGAGGCGGTGCCGCTGGACGAGGTGGCCGGCGGCTCCGATCCGCCCCCGCACGCCGAGAGGAGAAGCACGAGCCCGGTCGCCGCCACGGTGGCGGTACGCCGGATTGAGGCTAGCCGCACGGTTGTTCCTTTCTGCAGGCGAGGCCCCACGTCGGTGACCTCGGAGCGGAGTGTAGGTTAGCCTCACCTAACTCACGTAACGCGGATGGGCGGAGAGCGTTGTTGACCACCGGCACCCTCCCGGCGCCGCCGACCACCTCAGCGGAGCAGACGTCGCGGGAGCCGCGGTCCCGTACCCGCCGTCGTTGGGCCGGCCTCGGCGTCGGCCTCGTCGCACTCGCCGTCGCCGTGGCGTTGAGTGTCGCGGTCGGCAGCCGCTCGCTCGGCCTGGGCACCGTCTGGCAGGTGCTCTGGCACGATGACGGCTCCCCGTCCGCGGCGATCGTGCACCAGCTGCGGCTGCCCCGTACGCTGCTCGGCCTCGGGGTGGGCGCGGCGCTGGGCCTGGCCGGCACGGTCATGCAGGCGCTCACCCGCAATCCGCTGGCCGAGCCCGGGCTGCTCGGCGTCAACCTCGGCGCCGCCACCGGCGTGGTCTTCGCCATCGCGTTCCTCGGCGTCGGGACCGCCACCGGCTACGTCTGGTTCGCCATCGTCGGGGCCGCCCTCACCTCGGCGGCCGTCTTCGCGCTCGGCGGCTCCGGCCGCGCACCCACCCCGGAACGGCAGGTGCTCGCCGGGGTCTCCTTCACCGCGGTGCTCGGCGCCGCCGTCTGGGCCGTCCTCGTCACCAACCGGGAGGCGTTCGACAGGTACCGGCACTGGGACGTCGGTTCCCTCGCCGACCGCGACAGCGCCGCCATCATGCAGGTGGCCCCGTTCCTGGTGGCCGGCATCCTGCTGGCGCTGGCGCTGGGCCGCCAGTTCAACGCGCTGAACCTCGGCGACGACTCGGCCGCCTCGCTCGGCGCGCACCCCAACCGGATCCGGGCGCTGAGCATCCTCGCGGTGACGCTGCTCTGCGGCGCCGCGACCGCCGCCTCCGGTCCGATCTGGTTCGTCGGCCTGGCCGTCCCGTACGCGGCCCGGATGTTCACCGGCTCGGACCACCGCTGGATCCTGGCCTACTCGGTCGTCCTCGGCCCCACCCTCCTGCTGGCCGCGGACGTGATCGGGCGGGTCCTGGTGGCCCCGGCCGAGATGCCGGTCGGAGTGGTCACCGCGTTCCTCGGCGCCCCGCTCTTCATCGCGTTGTGCCGCCGACGCCGGCTGAGCGCGCTGTGACCGCCCCCGTCCTGCGGCTGCGCCGCTCCGGCCGTACGACCCAGCTGGTGATCCGCAGCCGGGCCGGCCGGCTCTCGCTGCGGGTGCACCTGCGTGCGCTGCTAGTCGGCACCGCGCTGCTGCTGGCGGCGCTCGCCGTCTCGTTGGTCAACCTCTCCAGCGGCGACTTCCCGGTCCCCGTGCCCGACGTGCTGCGCAGCCTCGTCGGCCAGGGCGACCCGGGCACCGACTTCATCGTGCACGAGCTGCGACTCCCCCGCGTGTTGATCACCCTGCTCGTCGGGGCGGCGCTCGGCGCGAGCGGCAGCGTCTTCCAGGGCCTGACCCGCAACCCCCTCGGCAGCCCCGACTTCGTCGGCATGACGGTCGGCGCGGCGACCGGCGCGCTGATCGTGCTGCTGGTGCTGGGCGGCGGAGGATTCCAGGTGGCGGTCGGCGCGATCCTCGGCTGCCTGGCCACCGCCGTCGCCATCTACCTGCTGGCGTTCCGCCGTGGGGTGCAGCCGTTCCGGCTGGTCCTGATGGGCGTCGGCATGTACGCGCTGCTCGACGCCGCGAACTCGTACCTGATCTACCGCAGCCGACTGGACGAGGCGCTCGCCGCCCAGGTCTGGCTGATCGGCAGCGTCAACGGCCACGGCTGGACCGAGGTGACGCTGGTCGGCTGCACCGTCGCGGTGCTGCTGCCGGTGGTGCTCTACCACGCCCGGCATCTCGACCTGCTGGCCCTGGGTGACGAACCGGCGCAGCTGCAGGGCGTTCCGGTCGAACGCAGCCGGGCGGTGCTGGCGCTCGCCGGTGTCGGGCTCGCGGCGGGCGCCACCGCGGCGGCCGGGCCGATCGCGTTCGTGGCGCTGGCCGCACCGCCGCTGGCCACCCGGCTGACCCGCTCCCCGCACGCCGGTGTCCTGCCCGCCGCGCTGATGGGTGCCGCGCTGCTGAGCGCCAGCGACTGGGGGGCACAGCACGTCCTGCCCGGCAACGACATCCCCGTCGGCGTCGTCACCGGCGCGCTCGGCGGTCTCTACCTGACTTGGCTGCTCTTCCGAGAGCGCCGCAACCGCGGATAAGGAGCACGGCGATGACCAAGGCGCGCTTGCGGGCCGAGGCGCTGACCCTGGCGTACGACAGACGAGTGGTCGTGCGGGATCTCGACGTCCAGATCACCGACGGGTCGTTCACCGTCATCGTCGGCCCGAACGCGTGCGGCAAGTCCACCCTGCTGCGTTCGCTCGCCCGGGTGCTGAAGCCGCACTCCGGCACGGTGCTGCTCGACGGCCGGGCGATCGGGTCGTACCCGTCCCGGCAGGTCGCCAAGCAGCTCGGCATGCTGCCGCAGTCGCCGGTCGCGCCGGGCGGAACGGTGGTGGAGGAGCTGGTCGCCCGCGGCCGCTTCGCGCACCAGCGCCTGGTGCGGCAGTGGTCCGCCGAGGACGAGGCCGCGGTCGCCGACGCGATGCGCCAGACCGAGGTGACCGAGCTGGCCGACCGCTTCGTCGACGAGCTCTCCGGCGGGCAGCGCCAGCGGGTCTGGCTGGCCATGGCGCTGGCCCAGCAGACCTCGATCCTGCTGCTCGATGAGCCGACCACCTTCCTCGACCTCTCCCACCAGTTCGAGGTGCTGGACCTCTGCGCGGAGCTGCACGAGCAGGGCCGCACGATCGTGGCCGTGCTGCACGACCTGAACCAGGCCTGCCGGTACGCCACCGAGCTGATCGTGATGCACGACGGCGCGGTCGTCGCGCAGGGCGCTCCCGCCGAGGTGATGTCGGCGGAGCTGGTGGAGTCGGTCTTCGGGATGCCCTGCCGGGTGATGACCGACCCGGAGACCGACACCCCGATGGTGGTGCCCGCCGACCGGCAGCGGCGGCGGGCGGCGCGCGGCGGCGCGGCGGCGGGCGTGGTCGACCGGGCCACCGTGTGACCGGCCGTCGTACGGTGCTCGGCGCAGCGCTCGCCGGGCAGCGGCGCACCATCGCGCTGAGCACAGTCATGTTCTCCGGTCACCAGGCCGGCGAGGCCGCGGTCCCGTTCCTGATCGGCGTGATCATCGACCGGGCGGTGGCCGGCGGCGTCGGCAGCCTCGCGCTGTGGCTGGGGGTGCTGGCCGCGGTCTACCTGTGCCTGAGCTACAGCTTCCGCTACGGCGCGCGCGCCGCCGAGCGGGCCGCCGAGCAGGCCGCCCACGACCTGCGCCTGCGGGTGACCCGGCGGGTGCTGGACGCGCGCGGCGGCGCCGAGGCCGACCGCCTCCCCGGCGCCCTGGTCTCGATCGCCACCAGCGACGCGTCCCGGGTCGGCGCGGTCGCCGTCGCGGTGGCCGCCGGCGTCGCCGCCGTCGTCGCAGTGGTCTTCACGGCAGTCCTGCTGCTCTCCATCTCGCTGCCGCTCGGACTGCTGGTGCTCCTGGGCACCCCTCCGCTGATGCTGCTCACCCGCCTGCTCGGCAAGCCGTTGGAGAGACGCAGCGAGACCGAGCAGGAGCACGGCGCGCAGGCCTCCGGCATCGCCGCCGACCTGGTCGCCGGGCTCCGCGTGATCAAGGGCTTGCGGGCCGAGAGCGCCGCCGTCGCCCGTTACCGGCGGCGCAGTCGCAGCGCGCTGGCCGCGACGGTACGAGCGGCCCGGGCGGAGGCCGCCTACCAGGGGGTGGTCTCCACGCTCAGCGGAGCCTTCCTGGCCGTCATCGCGGTCGTCGGCGGCCTGCTGGCCGTCCGTGGCCAGGTCAGCGTCGGTCAGCTCATCTCCTCGCTCGGCCTGGCGCAGTTCCTGGTGGGGCCGCTGTCGACGTTCGGCTGGGTGGGCGCCGACCTCGCCCAGGGCCGGGCGTCCGCCCGCCGCATCGCCGCCGTGCTGCACGCGCCCGACGCGGTGACCGGCGGCTCGGCGAGCCCGGTCACCCCGGCCCGGGGCGCACTGACGCTGCGGGGTCTGCACAGCCCGCCGCTGCGCGGGGTCGACCTGGACATCGCCCCCGGCGAGCTGCTCGGCGTCGTCGCCGCCGACCCGGCCGAGGCGGCCGAGCTGGTGCGGGTGCTCGGACGCGTGCGCGACCCGGCCGCCGGGTCGGTCCGACTGGACGGCGTGGCGCTGACCGAGCTCGCTCCGTCCGCGCTGCGGGCCGTGGTGCTCGCCACCGAACACCACACCGACCTCTTCGACGGCACGCTGCGCGACGCCGTCTCGTTGGCCGGGCGCGCCCGACCCGACCGGGTGGCGGCGGCGTTGGCCACGGCCGACGCCGATGAGGTGGCGCGCAGCCTCCCGGACGGTCTGGACAGCGTGCTCGGCGATCAGGCCCGCTCGCTCTCCGGTGGGCAGCGGCAGCGCATCGCGCTCGCCCGGGCGGTGGCCGGCGACCCGCCGGTGCTGATCGTGCACGACCCCACCACCGCCGTTGACGCGGTGACCGAGGCCCGGATCGCCGGGCGACTGCGGTCGATGCGGGACGGGCTGACCACCGTCCTGGTGACCAGCAGCCCGGCGCTGCTCGCGGTGACCGACCGGGTGGTCGTCCTGCGGGACGGCGCCGTGCAGAGCAGCGGCACGCACGCCGACCTGATCGCCGGGGACGCCGGCTACCGAGAGACCGTGCTGGCATGACCGGCCGCACCGGACTCCGGCGCGTGACCGGCAACCCGTTCGGGCGTACGGAACACAGCGGCACGCCGACGGAGGGCCAGCCATGACCGCAGAGCCGACACCGCTGCCGATCGCCACCGGGCGTCGCACCCGGGCCTGGCTGCGCGTGCTGGTACGGCCGCACCGGGCCCGGCTGGCCGGCGCGCTCGCCCTGCTGGTCGCCGGCACCACCGCGGGACTGGTGACCCCGCCGCTGCTCGGCCGGATCGTCGATCTGGCGACCGGCGGGGGCAGCACCGGCGAGTTCCTGCTCACCGGCGCCGGGCTGGTGGGCGGCGCGATCGCCGAGGCGGCGCTGGCCGGCCTCGGCGTGGCCCTGCTCGCCCAGGTGGGTGAGGGCATGCTGGCCCGGCTGCGGGAACGGTTCGTGGCCGCCGCCCTGCGCCTCCCGCTGGAGCGCGTCGAGCGCGCCGGGACCGGCGACCTCACCTCCCGGGTCACCAACGACGTGGCGGTGGTCGCCGAGGCGGCCCGCAGCGCGCTGCCCGAGTTCACCCGGGCCCTGCTCACGATCGTGCTCACCCTGGCCGGGATGGCGGTGCTCGACTGGCGCTTCCTGGTCGCGGCGCTGATCGCGGTGCCGGTGCAGGTCTACACGGTCGGCTGGTACACCCATCGCGCCGTGCCGCTCTACGCGCGGCAGCGCGTGGCGGTCGCCGCGCAGCAGCATCACCTGCTCGCCACCATCGACGGCGCGCCGACCATCCGCGCCTTCCGGATCGCCGAAGAGCACCGGGACCGGGTCGCCGGCAAGTCGCAGCAGGCGGTGGAGCTGCTGTTGCGGGGCGTCGCGCTGCAGACCCGGTTCTACGCCCGGCTGCACGTCGCCGAGTTCGCCGGGCTGGCCGCCGTGCTCGCCACCGGATTCCTGCTGGTGCGGGGGGACGCGGTGAGCATCGGCACGGCCACCGCGGCGGCCCTGTACTTCCATGGCCTCTTCAACCCGATCAACGTGGCCCTGGCCCTGGTCGACGACGCCCAGGCCGCCGCGTCGGGGCTGGACCGGCTGGTCGGGGTCGCCGACCTGGACCCGCCCGCCCGGCGGCCGGTGACGCCCGCGCAGACGCCGGACGCGGTGGTGGTCAGCGGGGTCGACTTCGCCTACGTACCGGGGCGGCCGGTGCTGACCGGTGTGGACCTGACGATCCGCCGGGGGGAACGGGTGGCCCTGGTGGGCAGCAGCGGAGCGGGCAAGACCACCCTGGCCAAGGTGATCGCCGGTGTGCACCCGGTGACCGGCGGGAGCGTCGCGGTGCCGGCCGGGGAGGTCGCGCTGATCACGCAGGAGGTGCACGTCTTCGCCGGGCCGCTCGGCGAGGACCTGCGACTGGCCCGCCCGGACGCCACCGACGACGAGGTGCGTGCCGCGCTGGCCGCCGTGGACGCGCTGAGCTGGGTGGAGCAGCTGCCCGACGGTACGAACACCGAGGTCGGCGCGGGCGGGCACGTCCTCACCGCGGCGCAGGCGCAGCAACTGGCGTTCGCCCGGTTGATCCTGCGGGACCCGCCGGTGGCCATTCTGGACGAGGCCACCGCCGAGGCGGGCAGCGCGGGGGCGCGTCTGCTCGAACGGGTGGCCGCGACGGCCCTGGCCGGGCGTACCGCGCTGATCGTGGCGCACCGCCTGACGCAGGCGGTGTCGGCGGACCGGATCGTGGTGCTGGAGGAGGGCCGGATCGTCGAGGTCGGCACCCACCGGGAACTGACCGAGCGGGGCGGCCGGTACGCCACCCTGTGGCAGGCCTGGTCGGACCAGCGGGTGCCACACCTCGCGTCGGAGTGAGCGGGAGACCGTCGAGGACCGACCGAATTCATCGATAGTTGTCTGGTGTCCGTGCCGTACGGGTGATTTGCTGACCGAGTCCTTCGTGGACCTGGAGTCCGGACGAACTCGGGAGAGCGCCATGTTCGACGAGCTGCTCGCGTCGGTACGCGCCCGGGTCAACCGGTACCTGAACTCCGGGGACGCGGAGGATGTGTGTCACCCGGCCGGGCTGCGCGACGCGCAGGCGCTGCTGGTGGTGGCCGGTGAGTTGCCGGGTGGCCGGTTCGCGCGCGGCGGCCGGACGCCACTGGTCGACGCGCAGCACGCCGCCGCGCTCCTGTACTACGCCCGACATCTCGCCGGGTCGACCGGCGACGACGAGAGCGATCTGAGCCGGGCCGAGCCACTGCTGCGACCGGTGTCCGACCGGGTTCCCGAGCTGACCGAGCAGCTGCGGGCGCTCGCCGAGGTGCCGGCGCAGCCGGTCCGGCTGAGCCCGCAGCGGGTGGCCGTCTTCACCTTCGCCGGTTCACCGCTGCACGAGGTCGACGCGGTCATCGCGGTGACCCGGCACGCCGTGCGGGCCGCCGTCGACGACGGGACGGATCCCCTGCCGCTGCGGATGAACCTCGCCGAGGCCCAGGAGCTCCGTTACCGGCGCACCGGCGAGGTCGCGGACCTGACGGACGCCATCGACACCGCCCGGGCGGTGTTGGCGGAGACGCCGCCCGACGACTCGAGGTACACCAACCGGCTCACCACGCTCGGCGGCTACCTCCAGCTCCGGTTCGCGGGTGCCGGCAACAGCGCTGACCTGGCGGCCTCGATCGTGACGCTTGAGCAGGCGTTGTCGGCGGCGCCGGCCGACCACGAGGACCGCCCCATGTACCTGTCGAACCTGGGCCGGGCGAGGCTGACCCGCTACGCGCACGTCTCGCAGGATCTCGCCGATCTCGATGCCGCGTTCGAGCTGATCCGGTCGGCGGTGAGCGCCACCCCCGTAGGGGACCCGGGGCTGGGCGGCCGGCTCCACGCGCTGCACCAGACGCACCGCCTGCGGTACGCCCGCACCGGCGACCCCACGTACCTCGAGGCGGCGCTGGTCGCGGCGTACCAGGCGGTCGAGGCGACCCCACCGGAGCACGGTGAGCGCCCCGAGCGGATCCTCGACGTCGGCGCCACTCATCTGGATCGGTACGAGCGGACCGGGGACAAGCAGGACGCCGCGGTGGCGATCGACATCGCCCGGCAGGTCAAGCGGGTCGCCCCGCGGGATCACCCGCTGCACGCGGCCGCCCGGGAACTGCTGGAGCGCGCCCGCCGCTGAGCTCGCGGCGTACCGGCCGCGCGCTGCCCCGGGTGGCGTCGGCCAGGCCGCAACTTTTCCGCACAATCCGCCCTTCGTGCCCGTCGACGGGATGAACGTCGCGGCCCGGTGGCGACTCCTCAGCGCCGCGGGGCGCTGCGTCCTGCGCCGAACTCGCGTGTGGTCGCCCTGCCGTGGCCCGGTGTAGCCTCGCATCGGACACGCTGTCTAGACACCCTGTCTAGTCAGCCGCCGGCCGGCTCGCCGGACCGGACGATCAACGAGGAGTGGATGATGAAATACCGCCTGTTGGGGCGAACCGGGGTCTGGGTCTCCGAGATCTCGCTGGGCACCATGACGTTCGGCGGTGCGACCCACCCGGTCTGGGGCGCTCTGGGCGCCTTGGGGCCGTCCGAGGCCGATCGCCTGGTCGGCGCGGCGCTCGACGCCGGCGTGAACTTCATCGACACCGCCGACTTCTACAGCGACGGGGAGTCCGAGGAGCTGCTCGGCCAGGTGCTGAAGGACCGCCGACGGGACGTCGTACTGGCGACCAAGCTGTACTCGCCGGTCGGGCCGGGCCCGAACGACAACGGCCTCTCCCGGTTGCACGTGATGCGGGCCCTGGAGGACAGCCTGCGCCGGCTGCGTACGGACCACATCGACCTCTATCAGATCCACCAGTTCGACCACCTGACCCCGATCGAGGAGACGCTGAGCGCGCTCGACGACGCGGTCCGGCAGGGCAAGATCCGCTACCTCGGCTGCGCCAACCTCGCCGCCTGGCAGATCAGCCACGCGCTCGGCGTCTCCGCGCAACACCACCAGGCCAGGTTCGTCTCGGCGCAGGTCTACTACTCGCTGCTCGGGCGCGACGTCGAGCGGGAGCTGGTGCCGATGGCCGAGGCGCAGGGCGTCGGACTGACGGTGTGGAGCCCCCTGGCCGGCGGGTTCCTCTCCGGCAAGGTCACCCGCGACGGTGTGACCGACGAGGGCTCGCGCCACGCCGGGTCGGGCTACGACTTCCCGCCGATCGACCGGGAGCGCGGTCACGACGTACTCGACGTCGTCCGGGCCGTCGCCGCCCGGCACGGGGTGAGCCCCGCCCGCGTGTCGATCGCCTGGTTGCTGGCCCAGCGCGCCGTCTCCAGCGTCATCGTGGGTGCCCGCAAGGTGGAGCAGCTCGTGGACAACGTGGCCGCCACCGACCTGACCCTCACCGAGCAGGACCTGGCCGAGCTCGACGCCGTCAGCGCCCTGCCCACGGCCTACCCGAACTGGATCCAGCAGATGTTCGCCCCGACGCGGGTGCCGCAGCAGCGCGGCGTCGCCGTGCCGGACCCGGCGTAGCAACAGCCCGTCGTCCGCCCCGGCGCCGGCCGCCGACCCCGGTCGGGGCCGGTCGGGGCGGTCATCGGGAGCAACAAATCGTCGAATCTCAGAGACATACGGGGGAATCGTTCATGTCTGCCCTAGCCGCGCCCAACCCGAGACGCTGGACAGCGCTGCTCGTCATCTCGCTCGCCCAGCTCATGGTGGTGCTCGACTCCACGATCGTCAACATCGCACTGCCCGCCGCACAGCACGATCTCGGCTTCTCCGACGGCACCCGGCAATGGGTGATCACCGCCTACACGCTCGCCTTCGGCGGGCTGCTGCTGCTCGGCGGCAGGATCGCCGACATCGCCGGGCGCAAGCGCACCTTCCTGGTCGGTCTGCTCGGCTTCGCCGCCGCCTCGGCGATCGGTGGCTTCGCGGTCAACACCGGCATGCTGCTCGGCGCCCGAGCACTACAGGGCTTCTTCGCCGCGCTGCTCGCCCCGGCCGCGCTCTCCCTGGTGACCGTGACCTTCACCGAGGTACGGGAGCGGGCCAAGGCGTTCGGTGTGTTCAGCGCCGTCGCCGGTGGCGGCGGCGCGCTCGGCCTCATCCTCGGCGGGGTGCTCACCGAGTACCTCGACTGGCGGTGGTGCCTCTACGTCAACGTCCCGATCACGCTGGTCGCCGGAGTGGGCGCCGTGCTGGTGATCCGCGACGTGGCGCACTCGCGCAACACGAACCGACTCGACATCCCGGGCGCGCTGCTGGCCAGCCTCGGCCTGGTGAGCCTGGTGTACGGGTTCACCCGGGCCGAGACCGACGGCTGGACGGCCGCCTGGACCCTGGGCTCGTTCGCCGCCGCGGTGGTGCTGCTGGTCGCGTTCGCGGTCGTGGAGTCCGTCGTCAAGGCGCCACTGCTGCCGTTGCGGGTACTCACCGAGCGCAACCGGGGTGGTGCCTTCCTCGGGCTCGGTATCGCCGTGATCGGCATGTTCGGTCTACTGCTGTTCATCACCTACTACCTGCAGGTGGTCAAGGCCTGGTCGCCGGTTCTCACCGGTGTGGCGTTCCTGCCCATGGTGATCGGCCTGGTCATCGGTTCCGCACAGATCGGACCCCGCCTGCTGCACCGGGTCGCACCACGCCTGCTGATGGCACCGGGATTCCTGGCCGGGGCGCTCGGCATGCTGCTGCTGACCCAGCTCAGGGTCGACAGCTCGTACCTCTGGCCGATCCTGCCGGGCATGGCCCTGCTCGGCCTGGGCCTGGGCGTCGGGTTCATCACCGCCATGCACCTGGCCGCCCACGGTGTGCAGCCACGTGACGCGGGTGTCGCCTCCGCGATGGTCAACACCTCGCAGCAGATCGGCGGCTCGATCGGCACCGCGCTGCTGAACACCGTCGCCGCCGGTTCCACCACCGCCTGGCTGGCCACGCACCTCACCGGCACGCCGACTCCGCAACTGGCGAACGCGGCGGCGGTGCACGGCTACGTCACCGCGATGTGGTGGACCGTCGGCGTGATGCTGGCCGCGGCCGCGATCGTCGTCGTCTTCGTCAACGCCCGGCGGGAGGGCGGCCCGGCGGCGCAGACCGGTGACGGGGAAGGGAACGAGAGCCAGGTGCCCGTGCTCGCGCACTGACCGGCTCGACCGGAATCCGCCAAGGGGGCCTGTCCGTCGTGAGTACGGGCAGGCCCCCGGGCACGCCCGGCCCGTGGCCGCAGGCTTCGACGCTGATCAGCCCGGTTACCGTTTCCGGTGTGCGGGCGGAGGCGGACGAGGCGATCGACTTCTCGGTGCTCGGCTCGATCCGGGTCGTCCGCGCCGGGGCCGAGCTGCACCTGGGCGCCCGCCAGCAGCGCCTCGTCCTCGCGTTGCTGCTGGCCCGGGCCGGTTCACCCGTCTCACTGACCGAGCTGGTCGACCTGCTCTGGGACGACGACGCCCCGGCCAGCGCCGCGAACGTCGTGCACCGGCACGTCGGGGCGCTCCGGCGACTGCTCGAACCGGGCCTGCCCACGCGGTCGGCGGGCCGGTACCTCCCCCGGGAGCTCTCGGGCTACCGGCTGCACGCCGACGAGGACTCCCTCGACCTGCTGAAGTTCCGGTCGCTGAGCCGGCTCGCCGGCCGGAGCCTGCGGGACGGCGATCCGGAGTCGGCGCTGCGGCACTCCCTCGACGGGCTGCGGCTGTGGCGCGGCCGGTGCGCCGCCGGCCTGGAACCGGCCTCCCGCCTGCACCCCGCCTTCCTCGCCGTGGAGGCCGAGCGCGCCCAGGCGGTGCGCGAGGCCGCCGACGCCGCCGAGCGCTGCGGCCGGATGAGTGCGGTGTTGGTGCCGCTGCGGCAGGCGGCCGAACTGCACCCGCTCGACGAGTCGCTACAGAGCCGGCTGCTGCTGGCGCTGGCCGCCGACGGCCGTCAGGCGGAGGCCGTCGAGACGTACCGGGTGGTGCGCCGCCGGCTCGCCGACGAGCTGGGCATCGATCCGGGCGAGGAGCTGCGGGAGGCGTACGACCGGCTGCTGCACCAGCGCACCCCGGCGGCGCGTACCGGGTCGCCGGCGCCGCTCCCCCGGCCCGCGCAGCTGCCGCCGGACCTGCCCTTCTTCACCGGTCGCGGCGACCTCGTCGCCGAGGCCCGCGCGTTGGTGGCGCGTCCGGGTGGGCCGACGGTGCTCGCGATCGACGGGATGCCCGGGATCGGCAAGACCACCCTCGCCGTTCACCTCGCCCACGAGTTCGCCGCCGCCTACCCCGACGGGCAGCTCTATGTCGACCTGCGCGGATACGACGGGCGAGAGCCGGCGATGAGCCCGGCCGAGGCGCTGCGCGGCTTCCTCGGCTCGCTCGGGGTGCCACAGGACGGCATACCCGCCGAGCTGCACGCGCAGGCGGGCCTGTACCGCAGCAGCCTGGCCGGCCGACGCCTGCTGATCGTGCTCGACAACTGCCGGGACGCCGAGCAGATCCGGCACCTGCTGCCGGGCAGCCCCGGCTGTCTGGTGATCGTCACGAGCCGCGGTCGGCTCAGCACGCTGCTGACCACGGCCGGCGCGCATCCGTTGCCGGTCGGCCTGCCGAGCATCGACGAGGCCCGCGCCGCGCTCCTGCGTCCGCTCGGCGACGGCCGCGTCGCCACGGACCCGGCCGCAGTGGACGCCATCATCGCCCGCTGCGGACGGCTACCGCTCGCGCTGGCCGTGGTGGCCGCCCGCGCGGCGGGCCTGCCGCGGACGTCGCCGGCGCAGATCGCCGCCGAGCTGGCCGAAGCGCCCGGGAGTCTGGACGGTTTCGACGGCGACGACCCGCAGACCGGGCTGCGTGCCGTCTTCTCCTGGTCCTACCAGGCGCTCTCCGCCCCGGCCGCGCGGCTCTTCCGGCTGCTGCCGATCCATCCCGGCCCCGACATCTCGGTCGCCGGGGCGGCCGGTCTGGCCGGCGTTGCGCTGCGGACCGGTCGTACGTTGGTCGGCGAACTGAGCCGCGCGCACCTGATCAGCGAGGACCGGCCGGGCCGCTACCGCACCCACGACCTGCTGCTGGCCTACGCCGCGGAGCTCGGCGAGGAGCACGACAGCCCGGCCGAGCGCGCCGCCGCGGAGCTGCGCTGCCTGCGGTTCTACCGGGCCACCAGCTTCCAGGCGCACCGCCGGCTACTGACCTCCGAGTACCACCCGATGATCGAGCCGGGGCCGGGCGAGGCGCCGCTGCGCTTCGCCGACCAGGGGGAGGCGATGCGCTGGTTCGCCGCCGAGCGGCCGGTGCTGACGGCGCTGGTCGCCCGGGCCGCGCGGCAGGGCCGGCACACCGAGGCCTGGCAGCTCGCCCTCGGCATGCAGCAGTTCTTCGACCGCAGCGGCCGGTGGGTCGAGTGGACGACGACCGGCGAGGTGGCCCTCGATGCCGCCCGGGCCGGCGGCGACCTGGTGGGGCAGGCCCGGATGCACCGCAGCCTGGCCGGGGCGGCCTACTTCCGGCACGAGCACGAGGCTGCGCTCGGGCATCTCGACCGGGCGGTCGAGCTGCTCACCCGGCTCGGCCTGCTCGGTGAGCTGATCCGGGCCAACATCAACCGGGCGATGATCCTGGGCGCCCAGGGGCGACACGAGGATGTCGTCCGGGCGGTCTCCGCGGCGTTGGGGCCGGCCCGGACGGTCGGGGACGACAAGCTGCTCGCCGACGCCCTCGCGGTCCTGGGCGTGAGCAACGCCGAGCTGGGCCGGGCGGACGAGGCCGTGCGCTGCGCCGAGCAGGCGATGGCGCTGTCGCGCGGGGCGCAGTACAGGCTGGGCATCGCCGAGGCGTGGGAGGTGTTCGGCCGGGCGCACTCCGCCCGCCGGGAGCTCGGCATGGCCGTCGACTGCTGGCGCGAGGCAGCCGTCGCCTACCAGGAGGCCTCGGCGCCGGCGCCGGCCGCGGAGGTGCTGGCGCTGCTCGGCGACGCCCTCGCCGCCGCCGGCGAGCAGGACGCCGCGCTGCGGGCGTGGCGCGAGGCGCTGGCCCTGATCCCGTACGCGCAGACCCGCACCGGCCGGCGGCTGGCCGACCTGCTCGCGACGGTCACGTCGAGTCCCTGACCGGCTGCGATCGGCGACGGCACTCGATTCGCACTGGCACGTCAGTCCATTCGCATCGCTCGTCCATAGGCTCGTGCCTCGACTCGCCGTTGCTCAGTCTGTGGGGGTACACCGTGCTCCGGGCATCCGACGAACCACCGGCCGACCACTCCGAGCGCATGACCGCGCTGCACGCGGAGCACGCCCGTGCCGTGCTGCGTCTGCTGCTCGTGTTGACCCAGGGACAACGGCAGACCGCCGAGGATCTGCTTCAGGAGACGATGCTGCGGGCCTGGCGACACCTCGACTCCGTGCCGGCCGAGTCCGATGCCGCCCGCCGGTGGCTGCTCACCGTCGCCCGGCGGCTCGTCATCGACGGCGTCCGGCTGCGGCGGGGCCGTCCGGCCGAGGTCCATCTCGTCGACATGACCTGGATTCCCGCCGGTGACGACACCACCGGCAGCGCGCTCGCGTCGTACGCCATGCGGCACGCGCTCGGCCGGCTGAGCGCGGCGCAGCGCAGCCTGCTCTCCGAGGTCTACCTGGTCGGCCGGTCGCCGGAGGAGGTGGCGGGCCGGTTGGGTCTGCCGATCGGCACGGTGAAGTCCCGGACCCACTACGCGCTGCGCGCGCTGCGCAGCGGCCTCGAAGCGGCCTGAGCAGGGACGCTGCCGCCGACCGGTGGATCCGGCCGCTGAGTCGGCGCTCACCTCGTCGCCCCGCGCCCCGCCCACCTGAGGTGGGGCCTGCCATGCTCTGCTGATCGGCACCATCGGGCTCGGCAGGGATCGCATCGGTTCGAGAGACGCGTTGTCGTTCGACGTCCTCGGCCCGGTGCGCGTCCGGCGTGGGCGGTCCGAGATCGAACCCGGCACCCGGCAGCAGCGGCTGATCCTGTCGTTGCTGCTGGTCCGGGCCGGGAACGCGGTCAGCGTCGCCGAACTCGTCGACCTGCTCTGGGAATCCGACCCCCCACCCAGCGCCGTCAACGTGGTGCACCGGCACGTCGGGCTGCTCCGGCGGCGCTTCGAGCCGGGCCTGCCGACGCGGGCGGCGGGCTCGGTGCTGATCCGCGACGGCGCCGAGTACCGGCTGCGGATCGACGGGGAGTCGCTCGACCTGCTGCGTTTCCGGCGTCTGGTGGCCGAGGCCGCGAAGAGCTCCGGCGAGCCGGCCGTCGCGCTCTACCGGGACGCCCTGGCGCTCTGGCGCGACCGGTGCGCCTCGGGCCTGCGGACCGGCGACCGGGTTCATCCGGACTTCGTCGCGGTCGACCGCGAGCGGTTCGCGGCCGTCCGGGCGGCGACCGACGCCGCGCTGCGGGCCGGCTGCGCGCACCTGGTGCTGCCGGCGATCCGGCTGGCCGCCGAGTACGAGCCACTGGACGAGGCGGTGCAGGCGGGGCTGCTGCAGGCGCTCGCCGCGGACGGCCGGCGGGTCGAGGCCCTCGCCGCGTACGCCGACATCGAGCACCGGCTCGCCGCCGAGCTCGGCATCCGGCCGGGCTTCGAGCTGCGTGCGGCCCGCGACCGCCTGCTCGGCCACGACGGCCCGACCGCGGGTTCCGGGTCCGGGAGCGTCGGACCGGCCCTCGCCGGGTCCGCGGCGCCGCGCGACGGCGCGGAGGCCGAAGCCGACTCTCCGGCCTTCGTTCGGCCGGGAGCGCCGCCCGGCGGCACGACCGCCGGTTCGTGGACGTCGGCCGGGCCGGAGCCGTCGCGGCCGGTCCGGGCCGAGCCGCCGGCGCAGCTGCCGGCCGACCATCCCTTCTTCATCGGCCGCCGGGCCGCCGTGACCGCCGCCGAGGAGCTGCTCGCCGCGGACCCGCAGGCCACCGCGCTGGTCGTCGACGGGATGCCCGGCGTCGGGAAGACCACCTTCGCGGTGCACCTGGCGCACCGGTTGGCCGCCCGCTACCCGGACGGGCAGCTGCACGCGGACCTGCGCGGTTTCGACGCCGGCGGCTCGGTGATGACGCCGGCGGAGGCGCTGCGCGGTTTCCTGTGGTCGCTCGGTGTCGCGCCGGCCACCATCCCGGCCGAGCCGCCCGCCCAGGCAAGCCTCTATCGCGGCATCCTGGCCGAGCGCCGGACGCTGATCCTGCTCGACAACTGCCGTGACTGGGACCAGATCCGGGACCTGCTGCCCGGGCCCGGCGGCAGCCTCGTCATCGCGACCAGCCGACGCCGGATCGCCGGTGGGGGCGGACCGGCTGGCGCCCACCCGATCCACCTCGATCTGCTGACCGAGGCCGAGTCCCGCGAACTGCTCGTTCGACGCCTCGGCGAGGCGGCGACCACGGACCGGGCCGCCGTCGACGAGATCGTCGCGCGGTGCGGCCGGCTGCCGCTGGCCCTGGCGCTGGTCGCCACCCGCAGCGTCGGCCGAGCCGCACTCGGCCTGCCCGCGGTCGCCGCCGAGCTGGCCGAGGCCGACGGCCGGCTGACCGGATTCGGGGAGGCACACGCCGATCTGGAGGCGGTCTTCTCCTGGTCCTACCGGGCTCTGACGCCCGCAGCGGCCCGACTCTTCCGGCTGCTGCCCCTGCATCCGACCGGGGAGTTGAGTACTGAAGCGGCGGCTGCGCTGGGGGGCCTCTCCGTGCGCGCCGCCCGCGACCTGCTCGCCGAACTCGGCGCGCAGCTGCTGGTGCGGCCCGGCGACGGGCGGTGGCGGATGCACGATCTGGTGCGCGCCTACGCCGTGGAACTGGGGGAGGAACATGACGGGACCGCCGAGCGCGACGCCGCCGTCGAGCGGGTCCACGACCATGAGAAGCGAAGTGCGTACGTCACGGACTCGCCGCCCGCCCGGCGGAGCCGCGACCGGCCGCAGCGGCGCCGGTGACCCGGACGCGGCGCCGGTGGGCGCCGCGTCCGGGGCGCACCGTCAGTACCGGTAGGCGCGGATGACGGTCTGCTTGACCGTGTTACCGCCGGTGTCGCTCGCGGCGGCGCGCAGCGAGACGAAGCCGTGCCCCTTCGGGTTGTACACCAGGGCGACGGCCTTCTCACCGAGGCGCAGCACGGTGAGCTTCCGCCAGCTCTTGCCGTCGTCGAAGGACGCCTCGACGGTCAGCGTCCGGGTCCGGCCCGGCGCCGCCCCGACCTGACGGTCGAGCGAGACCGGGATCGCGAAGAGCCGCCCGGCCGGCGCCCGGTTGTCGATGTCGAGCTCCGGGGTGTAGCGGATCGCGGTCATCGGCAACTTCACCAGCTCGCCGTCGGCCACCCGGCCGGACTTGAAGGTCCACTCCGCGTCGACGACAGTCGACAGGGTGAAGGCCGGGTCGCTCTGGAACCTCGCGCTGAGCTTGTAGTCACCCTTCTCCGCGGGCACGTCCCAGGTCCACGGCGCCTGGTTCGCGTCGCCGATCTTGGTCCCGTTGCGGTAGAGGTTCACCTGCACGCTGCCGCCGACGGGGTGCCGGAAACCCATGTGCCCGGCACCGTCACCGTGCAGCGGCCCCGGTCCGCCGATCGTGTCGCCCCAGTAGCGGGTGGCGTACTGCTGGCCGAAGTTCGGCTCCGGGAAGACCGGCCCGATCACCCCGTTGGCCCACTTCACGTCGTACGTGCGCCCGGGCTTGAAGCTGGTCCAGGGCGACTGGTAGTACGTGTACCCCTGCTGGGCCGAGGTGGACTGCCAGACCGCCGACTTGTCCTGGTTGTAGTACTCGGTGAAGGTGCTCGGCGCGTCGTAGGTGAAGCTCGGCGGGATGACGCGATCGTCGCGGTAGACCGGCGAGTTGCCGGGCGCGTGCGCGACGGCGGTCCGCGAGACCGGCACGTCGGCCACGTCCGCGCTGACCCGGGAGCGGACGGTGGCGAAGTCGTTCGTGCGCAGCTTGCGGGTCAGCCCGGTCATCATCTTCTCGGGCTCGTAGAGGTAGACCCGGTAGACGTACGGGCTGTTGTGCAGGCTGCCGTCGTCGGCCACCTGGCCCCACATCCCGTGCACGTAGGAGACGAAGCCGGGCGTCTTGCCGGGCCCGATCTGCGCGGTCCGCACGTGGTCGAAGGGAAGGTTCATCAGCACGCCGTACGGGTCGTTGCTGCCCCAGATCTGCGGCTGCTCGGTCCGGATCGTCCAGCCGGACTCGGGGAAGATCATGGTGGCCTTCGAGTTCGGCACCGACACCGCGATCGGCTTCGCCTGACGGGCGTCCATGGTGAGCGACTGGTCCCGGGTCAGGTCGAGGCTCGGCCGCACCAACGACGTGACCTGCGGGAAGTTCGGGTCGCCGCTCTGCAGGTAGGTCTGGACCAGGTAGCGGCCCGGACGGACCCGGTAGGTGGTGGTGGCGGGATCGCCGAGCACCAGCACGGTCTGCCGGTCCAGGTCGGTCAGGACCGTCGCCCAGCCCTGTTCGGGAGTGGGCGCTCCGCCGTCGGGCCCGACGAGCTTGAGGGTCAGCCGCTGCCGGGCGATGTCGAGCGCGACCGGGGTCTGCACCTGCACGCCGTCGCCGGTGGCGGTCACCTCGCCACCGAAGTAGCGGTCGGGCAGGTCGGTGCCGGCCCGCACGTCGACGGTCACGGTGGCCGTGCCGCCGGCCGGGACCGTCACCGAGGAGGCGCTGAGGTTGAAGAGGCCGGCCGGCGCCGGGGCGCCGTCGGCGTCCTTGGCGTCGAGGGCGAGGGCCAGGGTGAGCGGGGTGGAGCCGCTGTTCGCGTACGTGATCGTGCGCTGCTGCGCGGCGCCGGTCCGCTCGAAGGCGACGCTGACCGGGGTCGCCGTGACGGTCTGCCGGGTCGCCCGGGCGACGTCGAGGAAGCCCGCGCCCTGCTCGTAGACCCCGATGGTGGCGTTCGGCTGCGCGGCTGCCATCAGGGTGGACTTGATCCGCTCAGGCGTCCAGTCCGGGTGCTGCTGCGCCAGGATCGCCGCCGCGCCGGCCACGTGCGGGGTCGCCATCGAGGTGCCGTTCATGCCGGTGTACTGCGGGTTCTCGGCGGCCGGCAGCTCGGAGGCGGAGCTGCGGGCGGCGACGATGCCGACGCCGGGCGCGGTGATGTCCGGCTTGATGCCGGCGTCGCCGGCGCGCGGGCCACGGCCGGAGAAGGAGGCCAGCTCGCCCGTCTTGGTCACGGCGCCCACGGTCAGCGCCTCGGCCACACTGCCCGGCGAGTCCACCGTGGACTCACCAGCCTCGCCGCTGTTGCCCGCGGCGACGACGAAGAGCGTGCCGTAGCGGTGGGTGAGGTCAGCCACGGCCGCCTCGATCGGGTCGGTCTCCGGGCTGTCCGCGCCGCCGAGGCTCATGTTGGCGACCTTGACGCCCTGCTGCGCCGCCCAGGTCATGCCGGCGAGGATGGCCGACTCCGGGCAGCCCTCCTCGACGCAGACCTTGGCGCTGTAGAGGGAGGCGCCGGGGGCCATGCCCTTGTACCGGCCCTGCGAGGCCTCTCCGCCGCCGGCGATGGTGGAGGCGACGTGGGTGCCGTGGCCGACGCGGTCGAGGGTGTCCGGGTCGGCGGTGAAGTTCTCTGCGGCGGCGACGCGGCCGGCCAGGTCGGGGTGGGTCTGGTCGACGCCGGTGTCGATCACACCGACCTTCACCCCGGCTCCCGTGAAGCCGGCCTGCCAGGCCTGCGGCGCGCCGGTCAGCGGGACGCTGACGTCGAGGGTGGGCTGGCGCAGCCCGTCGAGCCAGATCTTGTCGAACCCGGTCCGCAGCCGCCGCTCGGTGCCGCTCGCGGTCGACGTGATGCCGTTCCAGAAGGACACCGCGTCCGCGCGGCTCTCCGCGACCGCGCTCACCCCGGAGAGCGTCCGGGTGGTCCGGGCGCCGGCGAGGCCGCCGGGGGCGGTGCCGCCGTGCTGGACGATGAGCGGCAGGGTGGCCCGGCTGTCGTCGTAGCCGAACTCGACGAGGGTCGAGATGTCGAAGAGCCGGGCGTCGAGCTTGCCGCGGTTGAGCAGGGCGAGGGCGTCGGCGGGGATCACCCGGACGTCCTCGCCGGCGCTGTGGGTGATGAACGGGATCCGTTCCCGGCCCTTGCCCGGCACGACGTCGACAGCGGTCTGGCCGTTCACCGCGCTGACGTGGACGGTGTCGCCGGTGACCAGCGTGACCGTCCGGGGCTTGGCCGCGACCGCGGCGGTGGTCGCCCGTTCGGCGACCGTGGGTGTGGTCGCCGGCTCCGCGGCCCGGGGCTGTGCGGACGCGGGCGAACCGCCCGGCGCCACCGCCGAGACGCCCAGCACCAGCACTGCCAGCGCGGATAACTTGCGGACTGATCGCATCATGCTCCCTTGATGAATGCGAGGGGGTGTTCGGCTGCTCCAGACGTGTCGGCCCGGTGAAAGTTCAGTCCATGTGACCTGAGTCACTCTCCGCCCGTCGAGAGCTGCCGCGATCCGGCCGGTTCGGCGGCGATTTTCCGGACCGATGACCACGAAGGGTCGGAGAACCGGGCGAAGTTCGCCGATCCCGCCGGCGAGGCCCAGCCGCGCCGTGCACGCCGGAAACCGGCCGCGACTCGCCGGGCCAGGCCACACCGGATGAGCGAGCGCGAAGCCAAAGAGTTTTGTACGGTTCCTACAAACGATGCGGTCCCGGGTTCGGCGGTTACGACATGGCGCGGCCGGCCGGACGGCGGAAGGGTGATCACTACCGGGGCTTTTCCTGCCCCGGCGCATACGTGTGGGGTCTGCCGGGGGGTCTTCGGGTGTTCAGCCGTGTTGCCATCGTCAACCGAGGTGAGGCCGCTATGCGGCTCATCCACGCGGTCCGGGAGCTGGCCGCGGAGACCGGGGCCCGGATCGAGACGGTCGCCTTCTTCACCGACGTGGACCGTACCGCCACGTTCGTCCGCGAGGCGGACATCGCCTACGACCTCGGTCCCGCCTCCGCGCGCCCGTACCTCGACCTGAAGGTGCTGGAGCGCGCGCTGGTGGAGTCCGGGGCCGACGCCGCGTGGGTCGGTTGGGGCTTCGTCGCCGAGGACCCGGCCTTCGCCGAGCTGTGCGAGAAGGTCGGGGTCACCTTCGTCGGCCCGAGCGCGGACGCGATGCGCAAGCTCGGCGACAAGATCGGCGCGAAGCTGATCGCCGAGGAGGTCGGCGTGCCGGTCGCGCCGTGGAGCCGCGGCGCGGTCGAGACCCTGGACGCCGCCCTGGCCGCCGCCACCGAGATCGGCTACCCGCTGATGTTGAAGGCGACCGCGGGCGGCGGCGGACGCGGTATCCGCGTGGTCACGAACCCGGCCGAGCTCGCTGACGCCTACGAGCGCACCAGCCAGGAGGCCGCCCGGGCGTTCGGCAGCGGCATCGTGTTCCTGGAGCGCCTGGTCACCGGCGCTCGGCACGTCGAGGTCCAGGTGATCGCCGACGGTCAGGGCACCGCGTGGGCGCTCGGCGTACGCGACTGCTCGGTGCAGCGGCGCAACCAGAAGGTCATCGAGGAGTCCGCCTCGCCGGTGCTCAGCCCGGCGCAGGCGGCCGAGCTCAAGTCCTCCGCCGAGCGGCTCGCCGTGGCCGTCGGCTACCGGGGCGCGGCGACCGTGGAGTTCCTCTACCACCCCGGTGACCGGCTCTTCGCGTTCCTCGAGGTCAACACCCGGCTGCAGGTGGAGCACCCGATCACCGAGCTGACCACCGGCTTCGACCTGGTCAAGGCGCAGCTGCACGTGGCCTCGGGCGGGCGGCTCGACGGCACGCCGCCGGTGGAGCGCGGGCACGCCGTCGAGGCCCGGCTCAACGCCGAGGACCCGGACCGCGACTTCGCCCCCTCCCCCGGTCGCATCGCCCGGCTGGACCTGCCCGCCGGGCCGGGCATCCGCGTCGACACCGGCGTCAGCGAGGGCGACACCATCCCCGCCGACTTCGACTCGATGATCGCGAAGGTCATCGCGTACGGCCGGGACCGGGACGAGGCGCTGGGCCGGCTGCGCCGGGCCATGGCGAACACCACGGTGATCATCGAGGGCGGCGCAACCAACAAGAGCTTCGTACTCGACCTGCTCGACCAGCCTGAGGTCATCGACGCGAGCGCGGACACCGGCTGGATCGACCGGGTCCGCGGTCAGGGCCGGCTCGTCGCCCACCAGCACTCCGCGGTCGCGCTGGCCGCCGCCGCCATCGAGGCGTACGAGGAGGAGGAGGGCGTCGAGCGGCAGCGGCTGCTGTCGACGGCGGCCGGTGGGCGTCCGCAGGTGCAGCACAAGAGCGGCCGCCCGCTCGACCTCAAGCTGCGCGGTGTCGGCTACCGCGTGCGGGTGGCCCGGATCGGCGCGCACCGGTTCCGCGTCGGTGTCGAAGCCGGTGGTGACGTGCGCACCGCCGACGTCGAGGTCGACCGCTTCGACCGGCACACCGGGCAGATCGCGGTCAACGGCACCCGCTACCGCCTGCTCACCGGCGTGCACGGACCGATCTTCCTGGTCGAGGTGGACGGCGTCACGCACCGGGTCAGCCGGGACGAGGGCGGTGTCCTCCGCTCCCCCATGCCCGCGCTGGTCGTGGCCACGCCGCTGGAGGTCGGCGCCGAGGTCGAGGCGGGCGCGCCGGTGCTGGTGCTGGAAGCCATGAAGATGGAGACGGTGCTGCGGGCGCCGTTCAAGGCGCGGCTCAAGGAGTGCGCCGTCGCGGTGGGCAGCCAGGTGGAGGCCGGCGCCACGCTGCTGCGGCTGGAGCCGGCCGACGGGACCGTTGAGGTCACGGAGAGCCCGGCCGCCGCCCCCGTCGAGCTGGACCTGCCCGCCGCGGTCGACCAGGTCCCGGCGGCGGAGCGCGCCGCGCGCGGCCAGGAGGACCTGCGCGGGCTGCTGCTCGGCTTCGACGTGGACCCGCACGACAACCGTCGGGTGCTCGACGACTACCTGGCCGCCCGGCAGGCGGCCGCCGACGACGGCCAGCGGCCGCTCGCCGCCGAGGTCGACCTCGTCAACCTCTTCGTCGACCTCGCCGAGCTGACCCGTAACCGGCCGACGGGCGAGGACGGCGGCGCGAGCCACATCCACAGCGCCCGCGAGTACTTCCACACCTACCTGCAGAGCCTCGACGTGGAGCGGGCCGGGCTGCCGAGCGCGTTCCAGGCCAAGCTCGCCAAGGCGCTCGGCCACTACGGGATCAGCGAGCTGGAGCGCTCCCCCGAACTCGAAGCCGCCGTGTTCCGGATCTTCCTCGCCCAGCAACGCGCGTCCGCCGACGCCACCGTCGTCGCGACGCTGCTGCGCACCTGGCTGCGGGAGTCGCCGCCGGACGAGGCGCTGCACGAGCCGGCCGGCCTCGCGCTGGAGCGGCTGATCGCCGCCACGCAGGTCCGCTTCCCGGTGCTCGCCGACCTCGCCCGGGGCGTGGTGTTCGCCTGGTTCGCCCAGCCGCTGCTGCGCCGCAACCGCGCCCGCGTCTACGCCGAGGTCCGCAAGCACCTGCGTCACCTGGACGTGCACCCGCAGGCGCCGGACCGCCGCGAGCGCATCGCCGAGATGGTACGCAGCACCGAGCCGCTGGTCCGGCTGCTCGGTCAGCGGCTCGTCCACGACCACCTCGACAACGCGGTCATGTTGGAGGTCCTGACCCGGCGGTACTACGGCAACAAGGCGCTCACCGCCGTCACCACCCGGGCCGTCGCCGGCTGCACGTTCGTGGTCGCCGAGCGGGCCGAGTCGAGCGTGGTCTCCGCCGCGGTGCGGTTCGACGCGCTGGGTGACGCGCTGCGCGGGCTCGGTGAGCTGGCGAGCGGCGGCGAGGCCATCGACGCCGACATCTACCTCGCCTGGGAGAACCAGCCCGAGGACTTCGACGCGACGGTGGCCGCGCTGCTGGAGGTCATCAACGCGCACCCGCTGCCGCCGCAGGTCAGCCGGCTCACCACCACCGTCGCGGGTCGCGGCGGCGCGGTGATGCACCATCACTACACGTTCCGTCCGTCCGACGGCGGGATGGTCGAGGAGCGGCTGATCCGCGGCCTGCACCCGTACATCGCGCAGCGGATGCAGCTCGAACGGCTGCACAACTTCGACCTCACCCGGCTGCCCTCCGCCGACGAGGAGGTCTACCTCTTCCAGAGCGTGGCCCGGGAGAACCCGTCCGACCAGCGCCTCGTCGCGTTCGCGCAGGTGCGTGACCTGACCGAGCTGCGTGAGCACGACGGTCGGCTGGTCTCGCTGCCGACCACCGAGGACGCCGTCGCCGCCTGCCTCGACTCGATCCGGCGCGCGCAGTCGCGCCGGCCGTCGAAGGTCCGTTTCAACACCAACCGGATCGTGATCTACGTCTGGCCGCCGAGCGACCTCACCCGCGAGGAGATGGAGATCATCGCCAACCGGGTGCGGCCGACGACCGCGGGCGCCGGGCTGGAGGAGATCCTCTTCATCGCCCGCCAGCGCAACCGTACGACCGGCGAGCTGACCAAGATCGGGGTGCGGATCTCCTTCGACGGCGCCGGCGGGGCGGAGCTGACCGTCGGTGAGCCGCCGGTCGAGGCGATCGAGCCGCTCGACGACTACCGGCTGAAGGTGCTGCGGGCCAGCAGCCGCAACACGGTGTACCCGTACGAGCTGACCCGGCTGCTCGGCGACTTCGTCGAATACGACCTGGACGACGATCACGCGCTGGTGCCGGTCGACCGGCCCAAGGGGCGCAACAGCGCCGCCATCATCGCGGGTGTGGTCAGCACGGCGACCGCGCGGCACCCCGAGGGCGTCACCCGGGTGGTGCTGCTCGGTGACCCGACGAAGGCGCTGGGCGCGTTGTCGGAGCCGGAGTGCCGTCGCGTGATCGCCGCGCTGGACCTGGCCGAGCGGATGCGGGTGCCCGTGGAGTGGTACGCGCTCTCCGCCGGCGCGCGGATCTCCATGACGTCCGGCACCGAGAACATGGACTGGGTGGCCGCGGCGCTGAAGCGGATCGTCGAGTTCACCCAGGGCGGTGGCGAGATCAACATCGTGGTCGCCGGCATCAACGTCGGCGCCCAGCCGTACTGGAACGCCGAGGCGACGATGCTCATGCACACCAAGGGCATCCTGGTGATGACCCCGGACTCGGCGATGGTGCTCACCGGTAAGCAAGCGCTCGACTTCTCCGGCGGGGTGTCCGCCGAGGACAACTTCGGTATCGGCGGCTACGACCGGGTGATGGGCCCGAACGGGCAGGCGCAGTACTGGGCGCCGGACCTGGCCGGGGCGCGTGACGTGCTGATGGCGCACTACGAGCACACGTACGTGGCGCCGGGTGAGGGCGCGCCGCGGCGGGCGGGCAGCACCGACCCGGTGGACCGCGACGTCTCCGACTTCCCGCACGTGGTGGCCGGCAGTGACTTCAGCACGGTCGGCGAGATCTTCTCCGCCACGGCCAACCCGGACCGCAAGAAGCCGTTCGACATCCGGACGGTGATGCGCGCCCTCTCCGACCAGGACCACGCGGTGCTGGAGCGCTGGGCGGGCATGGCCGACGCCGAGACCGCTGTGGTGCAGGACGTACACCTCGGTGGGGTTCCGGTGTGCCTGCTCGGCATCGAGTCCCGGTCGGTGCCGCGGCGTGGCTTCCCGCCCACCGACGGCCCGGACACCTACACCGCCGGCACGTTGTTCCCCCGCTCGTCGAAGAAGGCCGCGCGGGCGATCAACGCGGCCAGCGGCAACCGGCCGCTGGTGGTGCTCGCCAACCTCTCGGGCTTCGACGGCTCGCCCGAGTCGCTGCGCGAGCTGCAGCTGGAGTACGGCGCCGAGATCGGCCGGGCGATCGTGAACTTCCGCGGGCCCATCGTCTTCTGCGTGATCTCGCGGTACCACGGCGGAGCGTTCGTCGTCTTCTCCAAGGCGCTGAACCCCAACATGACCGTGCTGGCGCTGGAGGGCTCGTTCGCCTCGGTGCTCGGCGGGGCCCCGGCCGCAGCGGTGGTCTTCACCGGCGAGGTGGACGCCCGTACCGCGGCGGACCCGCGGGTGCGGGAGCTGGAGGCCCGCGTGGCGGCGGCCGCCGGCACCGACCGCGCCACGTTGACCGCCGAGCTCGGCGAGTTGCGCTCGTCGGTCCGCGCGGAGAAGCTCGGCGAGGTGGCGGCGGAGTTCGACCGGGTGCACAGCGTCCAGCGGGCCGTCGAGGTCGGCTCGGTCGACGCGGTGATCCGCACCGCCGACCTGCGTCCACGCATCATCGAGGCGATCGAGGCGCACCTGCGCCGACCGGTCCAGCGGCCGCGCCAGGCGCCCGACGGACACATCGCGATGACCTGACGGCGAACGGCGGGCCGCTGCGGAACCGGCGCACGGCTCACCGGTTCGGGCGACGCGGGGTGGAGCTCCCTCCCGACCGCGTCGCCCGGCAGCGCCCCCGGCACCGCGCCCACCCGCGGTGGTCACCGGCCCCGCCGCCCCGCCGGTACCCCATTCGGGACACATCGCCCTGATCGCCCCCGGGCTACTGGTGATCGGGGTGATTGGCGCGCGGTGTCCCGGTTTGCGGCCCCGCGCGGCCCCTCGAATGGACCTTCACGCGGATCGGGCCGACACCCCCGGGGCAGAGCCCGGTCGTTGGGCACTGCCCGCTGCCTCTCCCGGCCTCGCAAACCGGACACATCGCGCTCATCGCCCCCTGCGCGTCGAAGATCGACTCGGTTTCCTTGACGTCGGGGTGTCCCGGCCGCGTGAATGGCCGACTTCAAGGAACCCGAGTCGATCACCGGTCGCGGCCGGGGTGATTGACGAACGATGTCCGGTTCATCGGCGGCGCGGGCTGGGGTGCGCCGCCCCCGGCTGGGCGGTTTGGTTCGCTCTCGGGGTGTGACCGGTGGCATCCTCGGGCCAGAATCGTGGCCGGGCCGCCGACGTTGAACACCCCACGACGGCCGTGGTAGCAGCCCACCGGCCCGGCAGGATGAACCGCCCCCGCCCGGCCGGGGATAGCTCACAGCCGACGTCCGCCCTGCCCGGTGGTCGATCGACGCGCGGTAGGCTGCCGGGTGGCGCTGGTTCGTCCGGTCGTGATCCGGCCGTACGTCGTAAGAGGGAATCCGGTGGAAATCCGGGACTGCCCCGCAGCGGTGAGTGGGAACGACCGCCGTCATCGGCACTGGGCTACCTGCCTGGGAAGCGACGGCCAGTAGAAGACCGGTGAGCACCGGTCACGCCCGCGAGTCCGAAGACCTGCCCGCGCTGCGCACACGAGGTGTGTGCGCTGCCGTCGACCTCGCGGGCGGGTCGGGCGGGTGAGGCGCCGCAGCCGTCGGCGCGTCCTCGACGTGCGCTCACCGGGGTCGGTGGTGTGCTTCCCGAGGACGGACGAACCACACTGTGCACGACACCATCACCCTCGCCGGCCGGCCGCCGTCGGCGTCCCACCTGACGCTGTCGCAGATCATGGACCAGCACCACACCAATCTGATGGGTACGGTCCACGGTGGCCGGATCCTCAACCTCATCGACTCGGTCGCCGGGGTCGTCGCCGCCCGGCACTCCGACGGGCCGGCTGTCACCGCGGCCATCGACGAGACCGCGTTCCTGCGCGCGGTCCGCGTCGGCGACGTCGTGCACGTCGACGCCCGGATCACCTGGGCCGGACGCAGCTCGATGGAGCTGGCGGTCCGGGTCACCGCGGACCGGTGGGACCGGGCCGTGCCGCCGGTCGACGTGGCGACCGCGCACCTGGTCATGGTCGCCGTGGACGACGCGGGCCAGCCGCGTCGGGTGCCGCCGCTGCTGCCGCACACCGACGAGGACCGGCGTCGCTACCGCGAGGCGGAGATCCGCCGCGAGCACCGGCTGGCGCTGCGGCGCGCCCTGCTCGGTGACGCCGAGGAGGGCTGAGACGTGCTCGGTCTCTCCGCGGCCGCCCTCGCCGGTTACCTCGCCGCGATCGTGGTCCTCATGCTCACCCCCGGCCCGGACATGATGTTCGTCCTCGCCAACGCGGCCCGCTACGGCGCCCGTGCGGGGGTGGTGGCGGCGCTCGGTGTCGCCGCCGGTGAGGCGGTGCACGTCACGGCGGTGGTGTGCGGCCTCGCGGCGGCGATCTCCGCCTCGCCAGTGCTCTTCACCGTGATCCGCTGGGCCGGCGCCGCGTACCTGGTCCTGCTCGGGGTGCGGGCGCTGCGCAGCGCCGGCGGACCCGCCATCGCCACCGACGGAGCGGACGCCCGGCCCGGCCGGGCGTTCCTGCGTGGACTGGTGACCAATCTGCTCAATCCGAAGATGATCCTGTTCAGCGTGGCGTTCCTGCCGCAGTTCGTCTCGCCGGCCTCCGGCGACGTCACCGCCCAGCTGGTGCTGCTCGGCGCGCTCTTCGTCGCGGTGCAGCTCACCGTCGACATCGCTCTCGGCGTGGGTGCGGGGCGGCTCGCGGGCCGGCTGGCCGACGGCCGCTGGGCCCGGCGGATCAACCGGATCTGCGCGGTCGCCTTCGTCGCCCTCGGGCTCCGCCTGGCGACGAGTTCGTAGGGCGCCCGCCCGGCACCGGGGGCGGTTCCGCACGGCGGAGCCGCGCGGGGGCGGCCGGGCCGTGGGCCGGGCGGCCGGTGCCGTGGCGGGGTGGACGGCTCACAGGGTGCTGAACCCCGTTCGCCAGGAGGGGTGCTCCGGGACCCAGCCGAGGTGCTTGCGGGCGTAGTGGTTGTTCGCTCCCCGGGCCCAGCCGTTCCGTTCGCCCTCGGTCGGCGCGGGCGCGGGAACCCCGGCGGCCGCGCAGAACGCGGGCACCCAGACGTTGCCGGCGGCGGGCTCGTCGTCGCAGACGTTGACCGTGCCGGTGGGCCACTCCAGGGCCGCCGCCGCGGCGGCCACGGCGTCGTCGACGTGCAGCAGGCTGGCGACGTCGGCGTCCGCGGGGAGCTGGCCCGCGGCGGCGAACCGGGCCATCAGGCCGTCGCGGGCGTACCAGGTGTCCGGGCCGTAGAGCGTGCCGTACCGCAGCACGACCCACTCGGGCGCCTCCTGCACGGCGGATTCGAGCGCGGCGACAGCGGCCACGGTGTGCTGCCTTGGCTCGACGGCGTGCAGGTCGAAAGGGGTCTCCTCCGTCGCGGGCTCGGCGCCCGGCTCGTACGCCCAGGTGATGCTCTGGGCCACGATCCGGCGTACCCCGGCGGCGAGCGCCGCGTCGACGAGGTTGCGGGTGCCGACCCGGCGCAGCCGCGCGTTGGCGGCGCGGTCACCGGTGCTCAGGCTGGTGAGCTGGTGCAGCACCGCGTCGGGCCGGACGTCGCGCACGGCGGCGGCCACCGCGTCCCGGTCGAAGACGTCGACGGCGAGCGGTCCGTTGCGGGCCAGGCCGACGACCTGGTGCCCCTGGGCGGTCAGCAGGGGCGCGAGTCGGCGGCCGATGACGCCGGTCGAGCCGGCGAGCAGGATCCGCATGATCAGGCCGCTCCGTCGGTCGGCCGGGGCGCCCTGCGGTCCTTGCGCGCTTCGAGCTCCTCGGGGCTCACCAGCACCAGCATCTCCTTGTCCGGCGCGCAGACCATGACGACCAGGAACTTGACCGCCTGGTCGGGCAGGTTGTTGGCCGCCTGGTAGTGGATGACGTCACCGCCGGGCTCCCAGAACGCCTCACCGGCCTTGATCACTCGCTCCGGCTCACCCTCGAGTTCGAAAATCATCTCGCCTTCGAGCAGGTAGCCGAAGACGGGACCGGAGTGCCGGTGCGGTGGCGAGCCGGGGTCGCCCGCCGGCATTTCGATGATCGCCGTCATCACGTGCGAGCCCGGTGGCAGCTCCGGTGGCATGACCGTACCCAGCAGCGTGGCTTCGTTGTTTCCCATCTTCATCTTCTGCATGCATCGAACGTAGCCCGATCCGGACCAGTGAAATGGACCGGTCAGGCAGCATTCTGCTGGACCAGTTGACCCAGCCGGGTCAGCGCCGTTCGCCAGGCGTGCGCGGGTGGCGCCGCGTACCCGAGGATCAGGGCCGCCGCCTGCCGCTCGTCCGCCGGCTCGTGCCAGTAGCCGCTGCCGTGCAGACCGGTCAGGTGCAGGCCCTGGCCGTGCCCGGCCCGGATCAGCAGCCGCTCCTGCGCCGCCGAGGCCAGCGGCAGCAGCGCGTGCACACCGGCCGCGATCCCCTCCAGCGGGGTGCTGGTCACCTCGGCCAGGCGCTCGGCCAACTCCGCCCGGCGCCGCCGGTAGATCAGACGCATGCGACGGATGTGCCGGTCGTAGTCGCCGTCCACGAGCAGGCCGGCCATCGCGAGCTGGTCGATCGCGGAGACCGCAGCGCCGGCCTCCAGGATCACCTCCCCCAAGTCGCGGCGCAGCGGCTCGGGCACCACGAACCAACCCAGGCGTACGCCCGGCGCCAGCGACTTGCTGGTGCTGCCGGCGTAGACGATCCGCTCCGGCGCCAGCGCCTGCATCGCGCCCACCGGCCGCTGGTCGTAGCGGAACTCGCCGTCGTAGTCGTCCTCGATCAGGAACGCGTCGTGCCGGCGCGCCCAGGCGATGAAGCGGTAGCGGTGCTGCGGCGCGAGCACCGCTCCGGTCGGATGCTGGTGTGCCGGGGTGAGCAGCGCGGCCTGACCCGCCGCCTCGTCCGGGTCGGCCCCGCCCGCGCCGACGGTGAGCGGGGTGACCGTCAGGCCCGCGGCCCGGAGCACCTTACGGTGCGGGGCCAGACCGGGGTTCTCGGTGGCGATGGCGCGTACACCGCGCCGGTGCAGCGCCCGCGCCAGCAGGGAGAGCCCCTGGGTGAAGCCCGCGGTGACCACCACGGCGTCCGGGTCGCAGCGCACCCCCCGGGTACGCGCGAGATAGTCGGCCAACGCCGCTCGCAGCGGAAGCAGGCCGCGTCGATCCGGGTAGTCCAACGCCTCGCGGGACGCCGACGCCAGGGCCCGACGAACGCTGCCCGCCCAGGCGGTACGGGGGAACGAGCCGAGGTCGGGAATCCCCGGCCGCAGCTCGATGACCGGGTCGGAGACCGGCGACGGTCGCGGGCTGCGCAGCAGGTCGGGCGGATCGTGCCGGACGTCCGCGACGCGGGTGCCCGAGCCGGCCGTCGACACCAGCCACCCCTCCGCCACCAGCTGCGCGTACGCCTGCACCACCGTGCCCCGAGCCAGGCCCAGGTCGGCGGCGAGGCTGCGGCTGCCGGGCAGGCGTGTCCCGGCCCGCAGCCGGCCGGTCCGGATGCTCTCCCGCAGGGCGTTCTCCAGCGAGCGGCCCGGGGATCCCGCACCTCGATCGAACTCCAGGTGCAGGTCGAGTGACTCCGTCACCGTCCAACGATCTCATTCGTGCGGTGGCTGTGGCAGGTTCGGTGACGACTCGCCAGGGTTCGGGGTCGGCGTATCACGGGGCCTCGACCGGTCATCGTCGGAACTGGGCCAGCTTCTCCGGGTTGAGGACGATCAGCACCCGCTCGATGCCCTCCGGTGAGGCGTCGACGGTGAGCAACGCGACGGCCGTTCCGGCCCGCGACGCGAGGATCGCGGCCTGACCGTTGGCTTCGACGATCTCCAACGACAGGTCGTCTCCGTACTTCCGGACCAGTCCCAGGATGTAACGCGCGACGTTGTCGCGTCCGACGATGGGCGCCGGGGCGGCCCGTACGGCGCCGCCGCCGTCGGCGTGGGAGGTGGCGGTCTCGGCGAGCAGCTCCTCGAGTTGGCCGAGGTCCCCGGAGCGGGCGGCGGCGAGGAAGGCTTGCAGCAGGCGGCCGTGGTCCGTACGGCCGACCGGATCGTGCCGCTCCTGCGCCAGGTGCGTACGGGCGCGTCTGCCGAGCTGCCGCGCGTGCGCCTCGCCGATGCCGAGCACCTCACCGATGCGGCGGAAGGGGTAGTCGAACGCCTCGCGCAGCACGTAGACCGCGCGCTCGGCCGGGGTGAGCCGCTCCAACAACAGCAGCACGGCGAGTTCGAGCGACTCGTTCCGTTCGGCCAGGAGCGTCGGGTCGGCGGAGGTGTCGACGGGCTCCGGCAGCCAGAGCCCGGGATAGCGCTCCCGCCGGACGCGAGCCGAGGTGGCGGCGTTCAGCGCGAGCCGAGCGGTCGCGGTGACCAGGAAACCGATCGGATCCCGCACCTGGCGGCGATCCGTCTGCTGCCAGCGGAGCCAGGCGTCCTGCACGACGTCCTCCGCCTCGGTGACGCTACCGAGCATCCGGTAGGCGATGCCGAAGAGCCGGGGACGGACCGCGTCGAACACTTCCAGCGCGTCGATCAACGTCTCCTCATGCCCTCGCCCTGCCATCTTCGCCGCCTCATCCCTTCCGTGCCTGAATCGAAACTGCCGAGCGTGATGTCGCTTCCGGTGGCTCCGCGCCCGACGGTGGATACCCCGCACGCGCGGACTACAGCTTCGGCACCTCCCGCCAGGCGCGGAACCGGCGAGGTGTCGGGCCCGCCGGATCGGGGCGGCCCGCCGGGTCGACGGCCCGGCCGCCCGCGTGCCGCGAGGATGAGTCGCGCCTGTCGACGCAGATCCGGACGAGGGTGCCGACGAGCCAGGTGAGCGGCCTGTCGATCCGCTCCTGTTCCTCGTCCGGCATCGTGTACCAGCGGGTGTACGTCTCCTGCACGGCGACCTCGGCCGCGCCGACCGAGTCGAGCAGGCAGTACGCGAGGTTGCTGAGCAGGCGCCGCTCGGCGACGACCGCGCAGAACGTGCTCGGTAGCGCGCTGGACCGGGGTGACCGGCGGGATTCGGGGACCATCAATCCTCCCAGGGTTGTCGCGGGGCCGGGTCGGACCGTGTCAGCCGGCGGCCGGAGCGCGCCGCGCCGCCCGGCGGTCGCGCAGCACCGTGAGCAGGATGATCAGCAGGCCGGCGAGCGCCACGGTTCCGTTTCCGATGGTGAGCAGGAGCGCCTCGCCGAGGGTGGCGTTCTCCATGTTCGCGAAGTGGTAGAAGAAGTGCGGCACCCCGAAGGTCGAGTAGGCCGCCGCGGCGGGGATGACGTAGTGCGCCTTGGGTTTGACCGCCGCGATGCCCAGCAGCAGCGCGATCGCCAGTGACGCGGCGCCGAAGTCGCGCGCGTAGTGCTCGCTGAACGGCGGCGTGAGGTCCACCGTCGGGAAGTACCTGTAGAAGCTCGCCGGCGAGATCGCGTTCCAGGCCCCGATCATGGCGTTGTCGACGAACAGGATCGCCAGGGCGATTCGGATGATGACGGTCATGAGTTGGTGCTCCTTACGCTGGCCCGGCCGACCTCCGAGGTGCCGCCACCGGCGAGCTGTCACCTGTTACGGACCGAGCGGCCCCCCGATTCGTGACAGCCGGCGAACGGCGAGCGCCGGCTGTCACGAATCGAGGTCCCCGCTCGGTCCACTTCCCGAACGGTGGGATCGGCCGCGACGGAGGGAGCAGGCCATGAAGAGGCGCGGCACGGCGGGTGGCATCGGCAGGTCGAGACCCGGCCGGGCTGCCCGCACCCGACGTACGGTCAGACTGCTCGTCACGGTCGCGCTCGCCGTGGGTCTCTCGCCGGCGCTCGCACCCACCCCCGTCTTCGCCCACGGCGCGACGCGGTCGATCGCGCCGGCCGACGGCGCGGCGCTGCCGGATGCCCCGCGACAGGTCGCCGTGGTCTTCGCCGCCGAGATCAGCCAGGTCGGCGCCGTCACGATCACGGACCGCGCGGGGCGGGACTGGGCCGGCGGCCGACCGGCGGTCCAGGGTGCGACCCTCACCCAACAGGTGGCGACGGGCATGCCGGACGGCGGGTACCGGATCAGCTGGCGGGCGACCTTCACCGACGGGCATCCGGTCGCCGGCACGTCCGAGTTCACCGTCGGGGCGCAAGCGGCGGCGGCCGTCGCCGCGAATCCGTTCCGGGCTCGGGTCACCTCCGGTGGACTCGTCGCCCTGCAGGCCGCCGCGGGCGCCGCCGTGCTCGCCCTGCTGCTCGCCATCATCGCGCTCGCGCGGGGTGTCTACCCGACCGGCGAGCGCGCGGACTCCACCCGTTAGTGCGGTTTGCCGAGGTTCGGCCCGGCCGAGGGCTCCGGACAGATAGGACCGACATGACAGCAGAGCGAGCAGTCCCCCGCCCGCCGTCGCTCCCGGCGGCGACCTGCCGGTGGCGTGACGCGAACGCGGATCGGGAGGTGGCTCGGTGCGTATCGCGGTAGCCGGCGGGACCGGCTGGATCGGACGGCGGGTCGTCGAGGCCGTACGGGCCGGCGGCCACGAGCCCGTCGTGATCGCGCGCTCCGCGGGCGTGGACCTGGTCCGCGGCACCGGGCTGGCCGAGGCGCTCACCGGGGCGGCGGTCGTGATCGACGTGAGCAACCTGTCGACGATCAGCCGAAAGAGGTCGGAGGAGTTCTTCGGCACCGCGACGGGCAACCTGCTCGCCGCCGGCCGGCGCGCCGGCGTACGGCACCACGTCGTCCTGTCGATCGTCGGCGTGGACCGGGTGGACATCGGCTACTACGTGGGCAAACGACGGCAGGAGGCGCTCGTGCTGGACGGCGCGGTGCCGGGGACGGTGCTGCGCTCGACACAGTTCCACGAGTTCGCCGCGCAGCGGATCGCACCCCGTGGACCGGTCGCGGCGGTGCCCCAGCTGCTCAGCCAGCCGATCGCGGCCCGCGAGGTCGCTCGCTGCCTGGTCGACCTCGCCGTGGCGGAGCCGGCCGGTCTGGTGCCGGACCTCGCCGGCCCACAGCAGCTGCGGATGCCGGAGATGGCTCGGCGGCTGCTACGTGCCCGGGGAAGTCGTCGCGTCGTCCTGCCGGTCCGCCTCCCGGGAGCGGTCGGCCGGGCCATGGCCGAGGGCGCCCTGCTGCCCACCGGCGCCGGCCCACGCGGCACCCAGACCTTCGACCAGTGGCTGGCGAGCCCGGTGGCGCAGAGCAGGCGGGGTTGGTGAGCGCAGGCCGGGATCCCGCCGCGCCGGAGAGCCACACCCGGGGCCGGCGGATCACCGCGTTGATCCGGATCGCACTGGCGATCATCTTCCTCGACGAGCTCGTCGTCGGGCTCTGGAACCAGACCTTCCCCGAGAACTTCTACGACAACTTCCCGACGGTCAGCCTCACGCCGCCGTTCAGCGAGCACTATGCGCGAGACTTCGGCGGCGCCACGCTCGGGATCGCCGTCGTCCTCGGCATCGCGCTCGCCGTACCCCGGTCCGTCTTCACCATCCCGGCGGCCGCGGCCTTCTCCACCTTCGCCGTGCCGCACTTCTTCTTCCACCTGACACACCTCGACCACGCCGGCCTCGGCGAGGCGGTGCTCCTCACGGCGGGCAACGCCGTCGTCGCCCTGCTCGGCCTGCTCGTCATCGTCCTGTCCCTCGTCCGGGACGCGGCACAGCGACGGCGGCAGCGACCAATCCGGCCGCCGACCGGAGCCGCCGACGGATAATCGCCTGTTGACGATCTCTCCGGCCTAAAGGACGGGGATTCCCTCCACGTTGCGTGTGGGACACGCGGCGTGCGGGCGGATTCCTGCTTCTCGACGTGAGGTCGGCCGCGGTGCCGGCACGAGTGCCGGTCTGCCCCGCGTTCCACAGGCGTTTGGGTTGTCCCAGCGTCCCTGGGCCAACACGTTGATCGCCGCGTTGACGTCCCGGTCGTGGACCGCGCCACAAGGGCATGTCCACGACCGGACGGACAGCGGCTTGGGTCCGTCGATCCGGCCGCACGTCGAGCACGTGCGCGACGTGGGCGCGAACCGGTCGATCTTCCCGAAGGTCCGCCCCCAGCGGGCGGCCTTGTACTCCACCATGCCCGTGAACGACGACCATCCGGCGTCGTGCACGGATTTCGCCAGCCGGGTCCGGCCGAGACCGACGACGCACAGGTCCTCGACATAGATCGCTTGATTCTCGCGAACTATCGTCGTGGACAGCTTGTGCTGCCAGTCCCGGCGGGTGTCGGCCACTCGGGCGTGCGCCCTGGCGACCTTGACGACTGCCTTCTTGCGGTTCTGACTCCCGCGCTGCTTTCGGGACAGGGCCTGTTGCAACCTTCTGAGCTTGCGGGCGGCGCGGCGCAGGAACCTCGGCGCGGTCACTTTCGTGCCGTCGGACAGGACTGCGAAGTGCGTCAGGCCCAGATCGATGCCCACCTCGGAGTCGACCGGCGGCAACGACTCGTCCGTGGTCTGCACGACGAACGAGGCGAAGTACCGCCCGGCCGCGTCCCGGATGATCGCCACCGACGACGGCTCCGACGGCAAAGATCGGGACCAGCGCACCTGCAGGTCGCCGATCTTCGGCAACCTGAGCCGGCCGTTGTCGAGCACCTTGAACCGGGAGTTCTTGGTGAACCGGATGGCCTGCCGGTTGTCCTTGCGCGACCGAAAGCGAGGCGGAGCGACCTTGCGGCCCTTGCGCTTGCCCGAGACCGAGGCGAAGAAGTTGCGGTACGCGGTGTTCAGGTCCGCGAGTGCCTGCTGCAACACCACGCTGGAGACCTCGGAAAGCCACGCCCGTTCGGGCGTCGCCTTCGCCTCGGTGATCAGGCGACGGGACAGCTCCCCGTCCGAGATGTACTTCTCGCCCGCCTCGTGGGCCCGCTGACGCAGGCGCAGCCCGTCGTTGAACACCACCCGCGCGCACCCGAACGCCCGAGCCAAACCGATCTGCTGGCCGGACGTCGGGTAGACGCGGAACTGGTACCGGAGCTGCACAAGAAGGCACAGTATCATCTTGGTCTATGCCTGACATTGACGATATCCGCACCGGCAGACACTGCGTTTTCGCGATGCACGTCCACTTGGTTTTCGTCACCAAGTTCCGGCACAACGTGTTCGCCGACCGGCACCTGACCCGCATGGAGGCGATCATGCGGGACGTGTGCGCCGACTTCGAGGCCGAACTGATCGAGTTCAACGGCGCAAACAACCACGTCCACCTACTCGTGTACTACCCGCCCAAGATGGCCGTCACCCGGCTGGTCAACAGCCTCAAAGGCGTCTCCTCCCGCCGGCTACGGCAGGAATTCCCCGACCTCGTGCACCACTACTACCAGTCAAACAAGCTGTGGTCGGGCTCCTACTTCGCAGGGTCCGTCGGCGGCGCACCGCTGACCGTCGTGAAGCAGTACATCGAGCAGCAGAACCGTCCCGGTTAAAGCACTGCTCGAGCCTTGACGGCCCTCCCAGCACGGGCCTGCACCCCCGGCCTCAAGGCCGGAGCACTGGGCCGCATTCCGGTAGCGGGGAAACGATCCCGCCGACGAGGCGCGCCCGCGTCCGGGCCGGTTCCCAGGCCGGGGGTGTCGGTGGTCCGGCCGCCCGGCTTCCGTACAGGATGGCGTCGACACCGACGACGGCTGCCAGCACCGCGGCGGCCATGGCTCCGACCGCGAGCGGTGGGAGGTGGACCGCGGCCGGCACCAGGAGTCCCATGGCGACCAGTCCGCCGACCCGGGGCCAGGAGACCCGGCCGAGCAGCTGGTACACGAACGTGCTGTTCCGGCCAGGAAGAGCATGGGCCCGCCGAGGATCGCGGCGAGCCAGACGAGCGGGACTTCCCCGCGCGGGTGTTCGATGAACAGCTCGTACCCGACCGAGGTGAGCACGATGGCGGCGACCATGACGAGGTGGGTGTGGGACAGCGCCAGTCCGAGTGCGTCCGGTCGGCGGGCGTTGGTCATCGCCGCCGCCAGCAGCCGGCCGGCCCGGTGGAAGTAGGCCCGCCACAGCAGCACGGTGGTCAGGAACGACAGCAGGAACGCGACCGATCGATCGAGGTCGAGCCTCGTACCACTGAACGTCGTGCCGAACACCAGGATCGACTCGCCGAGCGTGATGAGCAGGAACTGCTGATACCGCTCGGCCAGATGCTCACCGGCGAGCGACCGACCGGGCAGCCGCCACCGGCCGAGCCTCGGGGTGGGCCACCCGCTGACGAGTCCGGTGTAGTCGAGCACGATCGCCAGGGTCCAGAGCGCGGCCCGGGCCCACGGCGGGCCGACGAACGCGCCGAGCAGCCAGGGCACCGCGCTGAGCCCCAGCCAGAAGATCAACCGGTTGGAGATGACCGCTTCCGCGGCGTTGAGCAGCCGGAGGAAGAGCGGCCGGCCGACCTGGATCGCCACGTACGCGCCGGCGAAGAGGAGGCCTCGTTCCTCGAACGCCTCAGGCATGGCGATCACCATCACCAGGGCGCCCAACATGCTGAACACGACCACGATCTGGAGCGGCGGCCGGTCCGGGTCCAGCCGGCTGGTCGTCAACGCCGTGAAGGACCAGACCAGCCAGATGCCCAGGAGCAGCAGGATCGTCTGCCCCAGGCCGAACAGCAGGCCGGGCCGGCCCGCGTCGAGCTCGGTGATCAGCCGTTGGGAGACCCGGGTGAGCGCGAAGACGAAGACGAGGTCGAAGAAGAGCTCCAGAAAGGTGGCGCGCTGCGAGCTGGCTTCGCCGCGAACGAGCCGAGACTCTCCGGTGCCGGTCACCGCAGCCTGTAACCGCGGATGCTCACGCAGCCCCCTACCCGCGTCGGTGATCTGCCCCTCCAACGAGTTCGCCGCTCTCGCGGTAACCATCTCGGGCGGGGGTCGAGGGCTCGTCGTGCTTCCTGATCGGACCAGCGTGCCTGCACCGACGGTGGTGACTTGAGCTGAGTTCAACCCGAGTAGCCGATGATCCTGGGCCTTCGTTGCACCAGTATCGGCAGCGAGCTGCGCGAAAGGAGTGACATGGCCCGCTACGCGGTGCTGCTCCGCGGCATCAACCTCGGCAGGGCTCGGCGGGTCGCCATGGCCGACCTGCGCACTCTGCTCACCGAGGAGGGGTACGGCAACGTCGCCACGCTGCTGCAGAGCGGCAACGTGGTGCTGGACTCCGACCGGCCGCCGGACGAGCTGGGACCGCTGATCGAACGGGCGCTCGAGCAGCGGTTCGGAATGCCGGTGGAGGTGTTCCTACGCAGCCGCGACGAGATGGCCCGGGTGGTGGCGAGGAATCCGCTCGCCGCCGTGGCGAACGACGGATCGAGGTACGTCGTCTCGTTCCTGGCCCGGCCGCCCGACCGGCCGGTCGAGGAGGAGCTGGCCGGCGTCGATCTCGGCGCGGACCGCTACGCCGTCGACGGCACCGAGATGTACATCTGGTGCCCGGGTGGGCAGCGGGACAGCCCGTTGATGAAGGCCCTGTCCAGGATCAAGGGCGGCCCGCCGGCGACCGTGCGCAACTGGAACACGGTGGAGAAGCTCCTCGCCATGATGCGCTGAGCGCGGCACCCCTGACCTCGACCTCACCCGTGCGTCTGCTTCGGCAGGGTGAGGATCTCGGCTCCGTCGTCGGTGATGGCGATCGTGTGCTCGCTGTGCGCTGTCCGGCAGCCGGTCGCGCTTCGGAGCGTCCAGCCGTCGGCATCGGTGACGAGTTCGGCGGTGTCCGCCATGACCCACGGCTCCAGCGCCAGCAGGAGCCCGGAGCGGAGCTTGTATCCACGACCGGGTTTCCCGGTGTTCGACACGTGCGGGTCCTGGTGCATCGTCGATCCGACGCCATGACCACCGAACTGCGTGTTGATCGAATAGCCTGCCTCGCTCAGCACCGAACCGATGGCATGGGAGAGGTCACCGACCCGGGCTCCGGGTCCGGCGGCGGCGATCCCCGCGCGCAACGCGCGTTCGGTCGCGTCGATCAGCGCGACGCTCTCGGCGGGCGCGGAGTCGCCCACGACGAAGCTGATGGCGGAGTCGGCAACCACCCCTGCCTTGGAGACGGCGAGGTCGAGGGAGAGCAGATCGCCGTCGGCGAGCGTGTAGTCGTACGGCAAACCGTGCAGGACGGCGTCGTTGACGGAGGTGCAGATGTAGTGGCCGAACGGCCCGCGCCCGAAGGAGGGCTCGTAGTCGACGTAGCAGGACTGCGCTCCAGCCTCCAGGATCATGGCCTGGGCCCACCTGTCGATCTCCTGCAGGTTGGTGCCGACCGTGCTGCGGCCCTTCAGGGTCTGCAGGATCTCGGCGACCAGGGCGCCCGTCTCCCTCGCTCGCGGCAGGTCGGTGGGGTTCAGGAGCTCGATCATGTGCCGCCTTCCTCGCACATCCAATAACTATCCCGGCCATAGTATCCCGGTACTAGAATCGGCCCATGGTCAGGTTGCCGCTCACCCCCGCGGAGGTCGAACGCGGGCAGCGCCTCGGCGCCCTCCTGCGACGCGCCAGGGGGGAGCGCTCGATGCTCCTCACCGCGCTGGACGCCGGCGTCTCGCCGGAGACCCTTCGGAAGATCGAGTCCGGCCGCGTGGCCACCCCCGCCTTCTCGACCATCGCGGCGATCGCCGACGTCCTCGGCCTCTCCCTCGACGTGGTCTGGGCCGAGATCAACCAACCCGAACGCGCCGCCGCACCCGCGCGGCTGGCCTCGTAGGCCGCGCCCCCGGTCGGTACGCCTAGCGTCGACCCCGAGAGCCGGATGAGCCCTCGACGCGACGAGTGCGGCGGTAGTAGGACCACCCGGCCACCGGCAACGCGATCTCCCACGCCACCAGCAGCGGCAGGCCGATAAGAACTCCGGTGGTCGTGAAGATGTCCTGCGGGCCGGCTGTGTCGAGCTGCTCGAAGAGCTGCGTGGGCAGCGTCAGCGAGTAGCCGATCATCAGCGCGGAGCCGAGAACGGTGGGCGTCAACGGGAGCCACGGCGGGACCCGGCGGCCACGCAGCAGCGGTATCCAGCGAGGGAAGGTCAGGCCCCAGTCGCTGATGAGACCGAGGGCCAGCACCCCGCCGAGGCCGGCGAGAATACAGAGAACGCCCAGGTAGAACGCACCGGCCGGCATACCGAGGAACCCCTCGACCGGGTGGTCCCCGACGCCGGGGCCGCGGCCCTGATACCACTCACCGAACGGGCCGGGGTTGGCGAACAGCGGAATGCCGAGGATCCACGGGACGTGGAGCGGGATGAAGCCGAGCACCGGCGCCACCCATGCCGCATGTCCCGCCCAACGTGCCCATCGCGGCGGCGGCGCGCACCGTGCCGTCGCCCCCGCCACTGCCTGCCTGGTCGCCTGAGCCATGCCACGCCTCGCCCTCGCACGGTCCGATGCTTCTCGTCCGGCCACCGGGCTTCAGCGCGCCCGTCGCCATACCGAACGTCGCAGGGTTCCGGCGGTGGCAGCACACCCGCCCGGGGGATCCCGCTCCCCCTCGGGAGTACCGGGCGAGGGATGTCGTGCACCGACATCCCTGAGCCGACCTGGCGGACTAATCGGCTGCCGAGGGTTCCAGCAGGCTGCTCTCCATCTGCCGAAGAAGGCTGAGCACGGCGCGTTGCTGCTCCGCGGTCAGCTCGCTGACGGTCAGGCGCTCCAGCTCCGTCCAGATCCGTTGGACCTCGCGCCGCAGCGCGAGGCTGGCCGGGGTGGGCTCGACCAGGGTGGCCCGCCGGTCGTCCGGGTCCGGCACCCGTCGCACGTAGCCGGCGCGTTCGAGGCGCTGCACCGTACGGCTCATGCTGGCCGAGTCGGTGTCGAACCAGGCGGCCAGGTCGACCTGTCGCTGTGGGCCCGAGTCCCACAGACGCATCATCAGTAACTCCTGACTCGTGTGCAGACCGGCCTCTCGCAGCAGTTGCGCGGCGCGCAACCGGTGGATCCGGCCGAGACGGACGATGGCGTAGCTGATCGGGCCACCGAGAGCGGTCTCCGGCAGCTCGCCCTCGCCCGGCGTGTCACCCGTCCCCATGGCGGCAGATTACCTGACCTGGTCAGCAGTGGTGGCAGTCACTGGTGGATGCGAAATACAGCCACCCCCACGGTCAGTTACCTGTCCTAGACAGCTAATCCTGATGGACGGGCTGTGTCATCCACAGAACCAGGAGTCGACCATGAAGGCGATCACGTTCTACTCGTTCGGCGGGCCCGAGGTGCTGCAGGTCGCCGAACTGCCGCAGCCGACCCCCGGCCCGCGGCAGATCCGCATCCAGGTCCGGGCCGCCGGGGTGAATCCGATCGACGGCAAGATCCGCAGCGGCTCCATGGAAGCGATCTTCACGACCCCGCTGCCCGCCGTACTCGGGGTGGACGTCGCCGGGGTCGTCGACGCCCTCGGCGACGGCGTCACCGACGTCAGCGTCGGCGACCGGATCGTCGGCTGGGCCGACGCGCCCGCCGGGGCCTACGGGGAGTTCGCACTGGCCAGCACGTACACCAAACTTCCCGACGACCTGGACTTCGCGGCGGCGGTGGCGCTGCCGGTCGCCCTGGAGACCGCGACCCGCAGTCTCGACCTGCTGCGGGTCCGCGCCGGGGACACCCTGCTCATCCACGGCGCGAGCGGGGCCGTCGGCCAGATCGCCGTACAACTCGCCGCCGACCGCGGCGCCACCGTGATCGGCACCGCCGCCCAGGCGAACCAGGACCGGGTACGGGGACTCGGCGCCATCCCCACCGTCTACGGCCCGGGACTGGTCGAGCGGGTCCGCGCGCTCGCCCCGAACGGCGTCGACGCGGTGCTCGACGTGGCCGGCAAGAACGCCCTGCCGGACTCGATCGAGCTGCGTGGTGGCACCGACCGGATCGTCACGATCGCCGACGGCTCCGCGCCGGATCTCGGCGTCGTCTTCACCGCCGGACCGGAGCAGCGATCCGCGGCCGACCTCGCCGCGCTCGCCGACCGTCTCGTCCGCGGCGAGGTGACCGCCACCGTCGCCGCCGTCCTCCCGTTCGCGGACGCCGCCGCGGCGCACCGGCTCAGCGACGGCGGTCACGCCGGCGGCAAAGTGGTGCTGGTGCCCTGAGACCAGCTGAGCACGCCCCACCCCGTAGCCGCGTCGTGCCTCGAGCCAGAGCCCGAGGCACGACGCGGCACTGCTCTCCCACCCCTCTCCCGCCGCCGGGCCCGCGCGTCGGCCCGGCGTGATCGATCCACCGCGCCTGTCACAGATTCCGCTGCTGCGCTGTCTCGACTGCCGGAGAACGAAAAGACGCCGGGAGAAGCGCATGCCCACCGAAAGCGGGCGCACGGATCCCGGCGTAGCCCCCGAACCGGCAGGGGCGAGGCCCCGGCAACGTCGCCGACGACCTCACCCCTGCCTCCTGGCCGCGGGCCCGACCTCGTACCGGTCGGTGCCCCGGCGGGCGCACGCGTCGCCGTCGACGACGGCGACGACGGCGGCGGGTTCGGGGACCGGAGTCCGGGCATCGGAAGGAGAAGAGCGGCGCGGTGAGGACCAGTCGAGTCGAGGCGTTCAGCGATGGTGTGCTCGCCATCATCATCACGATCATGGTGTTGGAGCTGCGGGTGCCGGAGGGGCACGACCTTCCCGGCCTCGTCCACGACACCGGCCTTGGCCTGCTCACGTACCTGCTCAGCTTCGTCTACGTGGGCATCTACTGGAACGCCCATCACCACATGTTCCACCTGGTCCGGCGGGTCAACGGCGCCGTGCTCTGGGCCAACCTGGGACTGCTGTTCTGCCTGTCGCTGGTGCCGTTCACCACCACCTGGGTCTCCGAGTCGAGGTTCGAAGAGACCCCGGTCGTCGTCTACGGTCTCAACCTGCTCAGCGCGGCCGTCGCGTACGTCGTGCTCCAGCAGGTGATCATCCGGCAGCAGGGGCCGGACTCGCCGCTGCGGGAAGCCGTCGGCACCGACCTCAAGGGCAAGTTCTCCGTGGCGTTCGACGTCGTCGGAATCCTCGCCGCCCTGCTGATCGGCGGGCGCGTCGGAGTGGGGATCGCGCTGGTCTGCTTCGTCGCCATCGTGATCGTGTGGGTGGTCCCGGACCGCCGGATCGCCAGGATGGTACGCGAGCACGAGCCGGCGCAGTAGGACGCGAGACCGGCCTCCGGGTGGAGTCGCTCCGGCGGCAGGAATTCAAGATCGGAACGCCGGAGGATGTCACAGGCCGGCAGGCTGTCCGGTCGTAGCGGGTGACGGATGACAACTGACGCTCAAGGCAAATGGGAAGGCTTCAGATGAAGATCGTGGTAATCGGCGGCACCGGCCTGATCGGGTCGAAGCTCGTCGCGAAGCTCGGCGAGCACGGCCACGAGGCGGTGGCGGCGTCGCCGAACACCGGCGTCAACTCCCTCACCGGCGAGGGCCTGGCCGAGGCGATGGCCGGCGCGTCCGTGGTGGTCGACGTGTCGAACTCCCCCTCGTGGGAGGAGCACGCCGTGATGGAGTTCTTCCAGACCTCCACCCGCAACCTGCTCGCGGCGGAGGCGGCGGCCGGCGTGGGTCACCACGTGGCGCTCTCGATCGTCGGGACCGAGCGGCTCGCCGCGAACAGCTACTTCCGCGCGAAGATCGCGCAGGAGAAGCTGATCGAGGAGTCCTCGATTCCGTTCTCGCTCGTACACGCGACGCAGTTCTTCGAGTTCGTTCCCGGCATCGCCGACTCCGCCACGGACGGCGGCGTGGTCCGGATCGCGCCGGTGCTCTTCCAGCCGATGGCCGGCGAGGAGGTGGCCGAGGCGCTCGGCCGGGTGACGGTGGGCTCGCCGTTGAACGGTCGGGTCGAGATCGCCGGGCCCGAGCAGGGCCGGATGGACGAGTTCTTCCGGAAGGTGCTGGCCGCCGCGGGCGACCCGCGCGAGGTGGTCACCGACCCGCACGCGCACTACTTCGGGTCCGAGCTGGAGGAGCGGAGCCTGGTGCCGGGCGACGGCGCGCTCCTCGGCAAGGTCGCGTACGCCGACTGGCTGGTGCAGAACAAGCCCGCCGAGTAGGCGGCGGCTCGCGGTCGACGCCCGGGCGGGCGAAGGCCGGCGGCGAGCCGGCGTGGAGATGGTCGCCGGGCCCCGTTCGCGGGGCCCGGCGACCGTCTGCCGTCGGCCGCTGTCGCGCCTGCGGCCGTACGAATACGTCGAGCCGGGCCGGTGAACCGGCCCGGCTCGCGCATGGCGGCGGAGGGCGCAGGTGTCGGCCCGCGCCCGCCCCCGCCGGTGCGCCGGCGGCATTCGGCCGAGGACGGCGGCCGAACGCCACGGCGACGACTACTCGACGAGCTTCCCGACGGTCGACACGTCCTGCATCAGCTCGGCGATCTCCGTGGGGACCGGTGGGATCTCCTCGCGGACGATGCCCGCCGTCGGCGACCAGACGAGGTTGACCTGGAGCGTGGGGTCGAGGTTCGGGTAGTCGCTCCGGTTGTGGCAGCCGCGGGTCTCACGCCGCTCGAGCGCGGCCTCCAGAGTGGCTCGCGCCGCGAGCGCCGAGGCCTTGAGGTCGAAGGCGTGCGCCAGGTCCTGATAACCCGCGATGTCCGGGTGGACGCCGATGTCGGTCATCCGGTCCTCGATTGCGCCCAGCTCCGTGAGCCCGGTGCGCAGCCCCTGCTCGTCGCGGACCACACCGGCGTGCTCCGTCATCGTGTTGCGGATCGCCCGTTGCAGCGCGCGGACGTTCTCCCGGCCGTCCGCGGAGAGCAGCCCGTCGATCTCGGCGCGAGCCTCGCCCACGGCCTCCCGCGAACGCCGCTGCGCGTCCAGCCCGGCGGTGTAGTCGGCGACGGTGGCACCGACGATGCGGCCGTAGACGAGCAGCTCGATGAGCGAGTTGCCGCCCAGGCGGTTGGCGCCGTGCAGACCGCTCGCCGCCTCGCCGATCGCGTAGAGGCCCGCGACGTCGGTGCCGTGGTCCTCCGGGCGCACCCAGACGCCACCCATCGAGTAGTGCGCGGTGGGCGCGATCTCCATCGGGCTGGTCGTGATGTCGCGCATCTGCAGCTCCAGCATCATCTGGTAGACGCGCGGCAGCCGGTTCATGATGGTCTCGCGCGGCAGGTGCGACACGTCGAGCCAGACCCCGCCGTTCGGCGTTCCCCGGCCCTGCTTGATCTCGGTGTACGCGGCGAGCGCCACCCGGTCGCGGGTCGACAGCTCCATCCGCTCGGGGTCGTAGCGCTCCATGAACCGCTCCCCCACCGCGTTGCGGAGGATGCCGCCCTCGCCGCGGGCGGCCTCCGAGACGAGGGTCCCGGCCGCGTTCTCGGGTTCGAGGATGCCGGACGGATGGAACTGGACCAGTTCGGGGTCGCGCAGGCGGGCGCCGGCGAGGACCGCGAGGCGGAACGAGTCCCCGGTGTTCTCGTCCCGACGTGAGGACGTCCGGCGCCAGATCCGGGTGTGCCCGCCCGCGGCGAGGATCACCGCGTCGGCGTGTACGAGGTAGCGGGTGCCGTCGTTCACGTCGAAGCCGTACGCGCCGAACACCACGTTGTCGCGGACGAGGAGGCGGGTGATGTAGACGGTGTCGAGGATGGGGACGGAGAGTTGGGTGGCGCGCCGGACGAGGGCGCGTTGGATCTCGAGGCCGGTGTAGTCACCGGCGAACGCGGTCCTGCGGTATTTGTGGGCGCCGAAGAATCGCTGGGAGATCCGGCCGTCCTCCTCCCGCGCGAAGCCCATCCCGAAGCGTTCGAGATCGTGGATCCCCCGGGCGGCGCCCTGCGCGACGATCTGCACGGTGTGCGGGTTGGCGAGCAGGTAGCTCTCCTTGATGGTGTCCGCGGCGTGCTGCTGCCAGCTGTCCTCGGCGTCCATCGTGCCGAGCGCCGCGTTGATCCCGCCGGCCGCCAACGACGTGTGGGCGTCCAGCTTCGGTCGCTTGCCCACGGCGAGGACGTCGACGCCGCGCTCGGCGAGTTCGATCGCGGCCCGCAGGCCGGAGCCGCCGGTGCCGATCACCAGGACCGAGGTGGAGAGGCGTCGTTCTAGTTTGCTCATGGTGTTTCCCGTTCTGCGGTGAGGGGTGGCCGCCCCCCTGTGCGGTCAGGGGGGCGGCCGGTCGAGGCCAGCCGCACGGCGGTCTGACGCCGTGGTCGTGGCCTCGTCGCGCCCGCGCCAGGGGGTACGCGGGCTCGTCAGGTGGGACCGGAGCGGGTCACTGTTCGTGACGGCCGCTCAGCGGTCGGCGGAGAGCCCGTAGCGCTCACGGGCCTGCTGAACGGTCTCGGGCTTGACGTCGCCGCGCCGGGCGAGGGCGGCGAGCGCCGCGACCACGATCGACTCCGGGTCGACCCCGAAGTGGCGGCGGACGGCCTCGCGGGTGTCGGAGAGGCCGAAGCCGTCGGTGCCGATCGAGTGCCACTCCTGCGGCACCCACTGGCTGATCTGGTCCGGGACGGCCCGCATCCAGTCGCTGACGGCGAGCACCGGGCCGGGGGCGCCGTCCAGCACCCGGGTGACGTACGGTGTCCGGTCCTCGCCCCGGAGCTGCGCGGCGTCACAGTTCAGCGCGTCGCGACGCAGCTCGCTCCAGGAGGTGGCGGACCACACGTCGGCCGCCACCCCCCAGTCCGCCGCGAGGAGCCGCTGGGCCGCCAGGATCCAGTGGATGGCGGTGCCGGAGGCGAGCAGTTGCAGGCGCGGGGCGTCCGCGGCCAACTGGGCGTCGGCCGTCCTGAACCGGTAGAGGCCCTTGAGGATGCCCTCCTCGACGTCCGGGCCGGCCGGCATCGCCGGCTGGACCTTCGGCTCGTTGTAAACCGTCAGGTAGTAGAAGACGTCCTCCGCGTCCGGTCCGTACATCCGCCGCAGGCCGTCGCGGACGATCACGGCGATCTCGTGGGCGAAGGCCGGGTCGTAGGCGATCGCCGCGGGGTTGGTGGAGGCGATCAGGTGCGAGTGGCCGTCGGCGTGTTGCAGGCCCTCGCCGGTCATCGTGGTACGGCCGGCGGTCGCGCCGATGAGGAAGCCGCGGCCGAGCTGGTCGGCGAGCGCCCACATCTGGTCGCCGGTGCGCTGCCAGCCGAACATCGCGTAGAAGATGTAGAACGGGATCATCGGCTCGCCGTGGGTGGCGTACGACGTGGCGGCGGCGGTGAAGTCAGCCATCGAACCGGCCTCGGTGATGCCCTCGTGGAGGATCTGCCCGTTCGTGGCCTCCTTGTAGAACAGGAGCATGTCCCGGTCGACCGGGTCGTAGGTCTGGCCGTGCGGGGAGTAGATCCCGGCGCTCGGGAAGAGCGACTCCATACCGAAGGTGCGCGCCTCGTCCGGGACGATGGGCACCCAGCGCCTGCCGGTCCGCGGGTCCCGCATCAGGTCCTTGACGAGGCGGACGAAGGCCATCGTCGTGGCGATCTCCTGGGTGCCGGACCCCTTGGCCAGGGTCTCGAACGCCTTGGCGGGCGGTTCGGGCAGCACCACCGGCCGGACCCGGCGGATCGGGGCGGGGCCGCCCAGCGCGGCCCTGCGCTCGTGGAGGTAACGGACCTCCGGCGAGTCTGCGCCAGGGTGGGCGTACGGCATCAGGTCGCCGTCGAGCCTGCTGTCCGGGATCGGGAGTTCCAGGAGGTCGCGCAGGGCCCGGAACTCCTCGCCGGTCAGCTTCTTCATCTGGTGGTTGGCGTTGCGCGAGGCGAAGCCGGAGCCGAGGGTGTGACCCTTGACGGTCTGGGCGAGGATCACGGTCGGCGCGCCCCGGTGCTCGACCGCGGCCCGGTAGGCGGCGTACACCTTGCGGGGTTCGTGGCCCGCCCGCGAGACGTGGAAGCACTCGGCGATCTTCGCGTCGGTCAGTACCTTCGCCATCTCGACGAGCGCCGGATCCGTGCCGAAGAAGTGGTCGCGGATGTAGGCGACGTCGCGGGCCGCGTACGTCTGGAACTGCCCGTCGGGGACCTCGCGCAGCCGGCGCAGGAGCGCGCCGGTGGTGTCGAGGGCGAAGAGGTCGTCCCAGGCCGTGCCCCAGAGCGCCTTGACGACGTTCCAGCCGGCCGCGTGGAACTGGGCTTCCAGCTCCTGGACGATCTTGAGGTTGGCGCGCACCGGCCCGTCGAGCCGTTGCAGGTTGCAGTTGATCACGAAGGTGAGGTTGTCCAGGCCTTCGCGACCGGCGAGGGCGAGCGCGGCCGTCGACTCCGGCTCGTCCATCTCACCGTCACCTAGGAAGGCCCAGACGCGGGAGGCGGAGGTGTCCTTGATGCCGCGGTGCTGCAGGTAGCGGTTGAACCGCGCCTGGTAGATCGCCGACAGCGGGCCCAGCCCCATCGACACGGTCGGGAACTCCCAGAGCCACGGCAGCCGGCGCGGGTGCGGGTAGGAGGGGAGGCCGTCGCCGCCGGCCTCCTGCCGGAACCGGTCGAGCTGCTCCTCGGTGAGCCGCCCCTCGAGGAAGGCGCGGGCGTAGATGCCCGGGGAGGCGTGGCCCTGGATGTAGAGCTGGTCGCCGGAGCCGTCGGCCTCCTTGCCGTGGAAGAAGTGTTGGAAGCCGGTCTCGTAGAGCCAGGCGGCGGAGGCGAAGGTGGCGAGGTGGCCGCCGAGGCCGTAGCGGCTGCCGCGGCTGACCATCGCCGCGGCGTTCCACCGGTTCCAGGCGGTGATCCGCCGCTCCATCTCCTCGTCGCCGGGGAACTCCGGCTCGGCGGCGGTCGGGATGGTGTTGACGTACTCGGTCTCCGGCAGCTTCGGCAGCCCGAGGCCGGCGCCCTCGGCGTGTTCGAGGGTGCGGCGCAGGAGGTACGAGGCGCGGTGCGGACCGGCTGCGGCGGTGACGGCGTCGAGTGAGGCCGCCCACTCGGCGGTCTCCTCGGGGTCTCGATCCGGGATCTGGTCGAGCGCGCTCGGCTGCTTTCGCGCGATGTCGGTCATGGTGGCCGCCTTCCGACGGTTCCGACCTCTCGTCGCCGGGGCGGGAGGTCGACACGGTGAGACAGGGTCCTGCCGGCGGGATGGCTCGGGCCGAGCCGCACTGCCGGTCCGCCAGGTAGGACCGACCGGTGCACCGATTCGTGACGGCCGAGCGGGCACGGGAGGTGTGACGTACGCGGCACCGGGCGGCGGCCCACCTCGGCCCCGGTCGGCCCCGCGCGGGGCCGACCGGGGTTGAGGCCGGCGCGGGAAGCCGGGTCAGCTACGCCGGCGGGTGTTGAGCCGGGCGGCCTGGCGCGTCAGGTGGTCGCGCTCGGCGAGGTTGGGCGCCTGCCGGGCCGCCTCGGCGTAGCGCCGCGCCGCCGTCGCCAGGTCGCCGTCGCGCTCGTGCAGGTACGCCGCCACCGCCGCGTAGCGGGGCAGCGTGTCGTCCAGCTCCGCGAGCGCCGCCAGCCCGGCACGCGCTCCGTCGGCCTCACCGACGGCCACCGCCCGGTTGAGCCGGACGACCGGGCTGTCGGTCAGGCGCGCGAGCTCGTCGTACCACTCGACGATCTGCACCCAGTCGGTCTCCTCGGCGGTGAGCGCGTCGGCGTGCAGTGCCGCGATGGCGGCCTGGGCCTGGAACTCGCCCAGCCGGTCGCGGGCCAGGGCCGCCTGGAGGATCTCGACGGCCTCGGCGATCGACCCGGTGTCCCACCGGCCCCGGTCCTGCTCGGCGAGGGGCACCAGAGTCCCGTCGGCGGTGGTCCGACTGGCCCGCCGGGCGTGGTGGAGCAGCATGAGGGCGAGCAGCCCGGCCACCTCGGGATGGTCGATGGCGGCCGCGAGCTGCCGGGTGAGCCGGATCGCCTCGGCGGCGAGGTCGACGTCGCCGGAGTAGCCCTCGTTGAAGACCAGGTAGAGCACGCGCAGCACGGTGGCGACGTCGCCGGGCTGGTCGAACCGTACGTCGGAGACGGTCCGCTTGGCCCGGCTGATGCGCTGCGCCATGGTCGCCTCCGGCACCAGGTAGGCCCGGGCGATCTGGCGGGTGGTCAGCCCGCCGACGGCGCGCAGTGTGAGCGCGACCGCCGACGAGGGGGTCAGTGACGGGTGGGCGCAGCGGAAGTAGAGCTGGAGCGTGTCGTCCACCTCGGGGGCGGGCCCGGGCGCCGGTTCCGCGTCGAGCAGCTCCTCACGTCGGCGGCGGGCGGCGTCCGCCCGGGCCATGTCGAGGAACCGGCGCCAGGCCACGGTGACGAGCCAGCCCTTCGGATCCCGGGGCGGTTCGGCCGGCCAGACCCGGACCGCCTCGATCAGGGCGTCCTGCACGGCGTCCTCGGCCGCCGCGAAGTCGGCTCCGCGGCGGACGAGGATCCCGAGCACCTTCGGGGTGAGGCTCCGGAGCAGGAGCTCGTCCACCTCAGTGGCAGTCCGCGACGTTGGGCGACGCGGTCAGGAACGGACGCAGCTCCAGCCACTCGTGGATCGGCTTCCCGCCGGCCCCCGGGGCGGCCGAGAGCTCCCCGGCGAGCTCGACGGCCCGTTCGTAGCTGTCGACGTCGATCACCATCCAGCCGGCGATGAGGTCCTTGGTCTCGGCGAACGGGCCGTCGGTGACCGGCGGTCGCCCCTCTCCGTCGTACCGGACGAACGTCCCCTCGGGGGCGAGCGCCTGGCCGTCGACGAACTCGCCGTTGGCCTCGAGTCGCGCCGCGAAGTCGTTCATGTACTGCACGTGCGCCGAGATCTCCTCCGGCGTCCACCGGTCCATCGGCACGTCGTTGACGGCGGCCGGGGCGCCACGGTAGTGCTTCAGCAGCAGGTACTTGGCCATCGTGGTTCTCCTCGATGCTGGTGCGACCCATTCTCGTCGCGTTCACAGCGGGGACGGAGCCGGGCACCGGTTCTCGACATCACCGGCGGAACTTTTTTCTGACCGCTTGCCGCATGATGGCGGGCGGCGTCGAAACCCTACCCGGTGACCACCGATCGGAGCTGCCCACCGATGAGAGCCCGCTACGCCAACCTCGCTCGCATCCGCGCACTCGATCCGGAGCACGACCACCTGGCCATCTACCAGGCGATGTTGCGGTACGAGTTCCCGTGGGACCTGAAGCTGGGGCTCAACCTGGCGTTCAACCGGTCCTTCTCCCTCCCGTCGATCGCCGCGGTGCACGCGGTCACCGGGGAGTTGACCGAGCGTACGCAGAAGCGGATCGACGACACCGGCATCCTGATGTACGAGATGGTGCTGAACGGCTTCGACGAGCAGCGCGGCCGGGACGCCCTGCGCCGGGTCAACCAGATCCACCGCCGGTACGACATCAGCAACGACGACTACCTCTACGTCCTGGGTTGCCTGGTGGTGATCCCCACCCGGTGGCTGCAGCGCTACGGCTGGCGCCGTCCGTGCTGCCACGAGCTGCGCGCCACCCACCGCTTCTACGGGGAGCTCGGCCGCCGGATGGGTATCACCGGCATCCCCGACTCCTACGAGGCGTTCGAGACCTGGTTCGACGTCCACGACGCCGCGCATCTGCGGCCCAACCAGCATGCGGCGGCGGTCGAGCGGGCCACCCGCATGCTGATGCTCGCCCGGATCCCCCGGGCGCTCGCGCCGCTGGGCGACGCGATGGTCGCCGCCCTCTACGACGAGCGGCTGCGGGAGGCGACGCAGGTCGCTCGGCCGGCCTGGCCCGTCCGAGCCGGCCTGCACCTGGTGCTGACGGGCCGTTCCCGGTCGCAGCGCTGGTTCGGCAAGCCGCGGACGACCGCCTTGTTCACGGACGGGATCACGACCAGGAGCTACCCCGACGGGTACGAGATCAGCCGGCTGGGCCCGCAGCAGGACGACTGACCGAGCCCCCGGCGGCTGAATGCGTGGGTTTCTCGAGTTCACGCCGGTCATGTCCGGTTGTGCGGGCAAAGGTCCCGCCACGCCTGGTTCGGCATGGTACGAAGTTCGAACGGGACAAACCGGAAGAGGAGGCGGTGGCACAGGCGCGGTCGGGGTGGATTCTGCGCAGTCCGGACGCCCCCCGCCGGATCTCCTACCTGGAGCTGCTCTTCGACCTCGGCCTCATCGTCGCCCTCACCCGGCTCTCCGATCGACTGACCGGCAACCTGAGCTGGAACCACGCGCTGGAGACCATGGTCCTGCTCGCCGCCGTCTGGTGGGTCTGGACGGTCACCGCCTACACCACCGACTGGTACGACCCCGGCCTGCCACTGGTCCAGCTCATCGTCCTGCTCGTACTCTTCGGCGGTCTGCTGATGTCGCTCGCCGTCAGCAGCGCCTTCGAGGACGCCAGCGGGATCGCCTTCGCCGGGGCGTACGTGGGCCTGCACCTCTGTCGCGGGCTCATCCTCGTCACCGCCCTGCGTGGTCACGCGCTGCGCGCGCGACCGATGCGGGTGCTCATCTGGTTCTGCGCCACCGGTGTGCTGTGGGTGGTCGGCGCGTTCCTGCCCAGCGGGGTCCGGCTGGTGTTCTGGGGGGTGGCGGTCATGACGGACTTCGCGGTCGGCTTCTTCGGATATCCGCTGCCGAGACTCGGGCGGGCGACCACGGAGGAGCTGCGGGTGGCCGGCGAGCACCTGTCGGAGCGCTACCGGCAGATGTTCATCGTCGCGCTCGGCGAGATCGTCCTGGTCGGGGTGCGGCGTTACGGGGACCCGCCGTTCGTGTCACTGCGGACGATGGGGGTGGTCCTCCTCTTCGTCATGACGGTGACGATGTGGCGGATCTACATCGTCTACGTCGCCGACCACCTCGCCACCGGGATCGACGAGTCCCGCAATCCCGGCCGGCTCGCCCTGGTCGCGGCGTACGCGCATCTGGTCATGGTCTCCGGCGTGGTGCTGATCGCCGCCGGTGGTGACATCGTCGCCATGAATCCCCTGGGGCAGACGACCGTCACGGAGCTGGCCATCGTGGTCGCCGGTCCGGCGGTCTTCCTCGCCGGACGCAGCGTATACGCGCTGGTGGTGTTCCGGGCGATGCTGTGGCGGCTGCCGCTCGGCGTGGTCGTCCTGGCGCTCGCGGCACCGGCCCTGCGGGAGCTACCGCCGCTCGCGGTCGCCGCCATCACGACCGGCGCGATGGTGGCGATCGCCTTCCTCCCGCACTACGGGCGGCCGGTGTACCGCACCCGCTGGCGCGTCCGCACCCGCTGGTGATCCGGCCGGCGCCCCTCCCCACCTCGGCGGCCGAGGTTGCAGCGCGCGAGAAGCCCTGTCTGCCACGGCCGGCGTTGGTAACGTCGAACAACGAGGCGGGCAGCCGCGCTCCGGTTGCCCGTCCGCCTCGCTCCATCGCTCCCGGGCCTGCGATCCGCTGGTCGTCTCGCCTCGCCGCCGGCACACCCCTCACCCGCCGCTGCGCCGGGGGCCGCGAGGCCGGGACGGGAGCATTCAGGAGACACCGGAGGGGACCTGCTCGTGTTCGACGGATTCGAGGAGTTCGACGTCACCACCTCGGGCGCGACGATCCACGGACGCCGGGGCGGCAGCGGGCCGCCCGTGCTGCTCCTGCACGGCATACCGGAGACGCATCTCATGTGGCGTCACGTGGCGCCGCACCTCGCCGAGCGGTACACCGTGGTCGCCACCGACCTGCGTGGGTACGGCGACAGCGGCACGCCGGCCAGCACCGCCGGCCACGAGCCCTACAGCAAACGGGCGATGGCTCGCGATCAGTTGGAGGTGATGCGGAGCCTGGGCTACGACCGGTTCCGGCTCGTCGGCCACGACCGTGGAGCGCGGTGCGCCTACCGGCTCGCCCTTGACGAGCCGGACGCCGTCCTGCGGCTGGCCGTCATGGACGTCATTCCCGGCGGCGACGCGTGGAACCGCGCCGACCGGGAGTTCGGCCTCGCCTACTGGGCCTGGTCCTTCCTGGCCGCGCCCGAGCCGGTGCCGGAGCGGTTCATCGGCGCCGCCCCCGCCGTCCTGGTCGACTTCATGCTCGACAACTGGCCGACGGTGAAGGACGCCTTCCCCGCCGAGGTGCGCGCCGAATACGTCGCGAAGTTCGGCGACCCGGAGACCGTCCACGCGATCTGCGAGGAGTTCCGGGCCGCCGCGAGCGTCGACTACCGGCACGACGAGACTGACCGGGGCGAGCGGAGGATCACCTGCCCCGTTCTCTTCCTCTGGGGCGAGCACGGTGCGGTCGCGAAGCTCTACGACGATCCGCTCGCCATCTGGCGAGAATGGGCCGACGACGTCCGCGGCGGTCCGGTGCCGGTCGGACACTTCATTCCGGAGGAGGCCCCGGAGGAGACCGCACGGCAGTTGCTGACCTTTCTCGGCTAGGACGTGTCCTGCCGATCATGGGGCCAGACTCATGATCCGCCAGGCAGAACCTAGTCGCCGAGGACCCGCTCCCACAGCAACCCGTCCCGCCAACTCCCGTCGAGGAGAATCGAGGAGTGCGCGACACCGTACGGGTTGAACCCGTTGCGGCGCAGCACCCGCTGCGACGGCAGGTTCTCCAGATCGGTGGACGCCTCGGCGCGATGCAACCCGAGTTCGTCCGTCATCACCCGGAGTACAAGCCCGACGGCGCGCCCGGCGTGCCCTTGGTTCTGTGCGACGGTGGCGATCCAGTATCCGACGGAGCCGCGGCGCAGGTGCGGCTGAGGCAGGATGCCTCCGACCGTGACCTGCCCGATCACCTGCTCATCGGCGAGCACCACTCCCGGCCAGACCGTGCCGGCCCGGTATCCGGCCAGCAGCCTGTCGATCCGCTCCGCTTGGCCCTCCGGGGTGAAGAAGTCGGCCGGCTGGGCTGGTTCCCACTGCCGGAAAGCCTCAAAGTCCCGCACCCGATGCGCGGCGATCAGGGCGGCGTCGGTGGGCTCGATCAGGCGGATCCTGGTGCTGCTGCACATGTGCTGATCCTCGTCGCGGTGCGTCGGATGAGACGCCAGCCTATGCAGCGCGGCGGTCAAGGCCGAGACGGAACCTCTTGTGGGTAGCTCGATCCTGCTCACCCCCGACAAAGGCCGGCGACAACCCCCAACTTCTGGCGCTGCTGGACGCGGTCCGCGTCAACAAACCCCGGACCCGGCCAGCCTCGCAAACGCCCTCAGTCGCGGCTCTGGAGCGCCGATCCAGTGGCGGCTGCGGGGCGCTGGGCCTCAGCCGCGTAGCCGCGCCGCGAGCTCGGCGGTGGCCCTCTGCGCGTGCCACTGCAGCTGCGGACCGAAGGTGATGCGCGTCGCGCCCAGCCGGGCCAGCTCGGCCACCGCCTCCTTCTCCGGCGTTCCCACCAGGTTGAGCGGGCCCTCGATGCCCGCCCGAAGCAGCGGGATCACCTCGGCCGGCGCCATGATCGGGTAGACGCAGTCGGCGCCGGCGGCCGCGTACAGCCGCGCCCGTGCCACGGCGTCATCCGGGTCGCCCGTCCCGACCAGGAAGGTGTCGACGCGCGCGTTGATGAAGAGGTCGTCACCCGCCTCCGCCCGCACCTCGGCCAGCCACTGGGCGTGCCACTGGGGATCCTTGAGCGTGCTGTGCTCCACGGAGTCCTCCAGGTTGCAGCCGACGGCACCCGCGTCCAGCAGCCGCCCGACCAGCTCCCGGGGCGGAAGTCCGTACCCGCCCTCGACGTCGGCGGAGACCGGGACGGCGACGGCGCGGGCGATTCTCGCCACGGCGGCGAACATCTCGTCGGGCGGAGTCGAGCCGTCCTCGTACCCGAGCGAGGCGGCGATCCCGGCGCTCGGGGTCGCCAACGCGGGGTAGCCGGCCTCGACGAAGGCCCGGGCGCTCGCCGCGTCCCACGGTCCGGGCAGGACGAGCGGGTCACCGTTGGCGCGGTTCTGGTGCAGGGCGCGGAAGGTAGCGGCGGTCATCTTGGCCACGCCCCGAGGGTGTGCGGGGCGTCGGAGCGCAGAGTTCGCTCCACGCCGTCGTTGATCGTCATGCCGGCAACGCTACGTCGCCGGTGGCACTGCGATACGGTCCACTTCCGTGACAGATTCCTGGTCCAGTTCCGCCCCGTCGGTCTCCGGTGCCGACCTGCATCTGGACCTGACCGGCTCCGGGCTGCGCGCCGGGCTCACCGACGCCCTGCGGGAGGCCATCCGCAGCGGACGTCTGGTGCCCGGCACCCGGCTGCCGTCGTCCCGCTCACTCGCCGCCGATCTCGGTATCGCCCGCAACACGGTCGCCGACACCTACGCCGAACTCGTCGCCGAGGGCTGGCTCACCGCCCGACAGGGCTCCGGAACGCGGGTGGCCAAGCGGGCCGAACCGCGCGGCGCGGCGCCCGCCGCCGCTCGCGCCCGGCCCGCCCAGCGCCGTCCCACGTACGGTCTGCTGCCGGGTACGCCGACCCTCGCCGAGTTTCCCCGCGCGGAGTGGCTCAAAGCCGCCCGCCGGGCGCTGACGACGGCCCCGAACGACGCCTTCGGCTACGGCGACGCCCACGGCCGGGTGGAGCTGCGTACCGCCCTCGCGGACTATCTGGCGCGGGCTCGCGGGGTGTACGCGACGCCGGATCGGATCGTGATCTGTGCCGGTTTCCACCACGGTCTGACGCTGATGGCGCAGGTGCTTCGGGCGCGGCGGGTCCCGGCGCTGGCCGTCGAGTCGTACGGCCTCGACGTCTATCGCGACCTGCTGACCAGCGCCGGCCTGCGGATCCCACCCCTCTACGTCGACGAGCACGGCGCGCGCACCGACGACCTGGCGGGATTGAGCGGGGTCGGCGCGGCGCTGTTGACCCCGGCGCACCAGTACCCGACGGGGGTCGCGTTGACCCCGCAGCGACGCACGGCGGCGGTGGACTGGGCCCGCGCCACGGGCGGGCTGATCCTGGAGGACGACTACGACGGCGAGTTCAGATACGACCGCCAGCCGGTGGGCGCGCTGCAGGGCCTGGACCCGGAGCGGGTGGTGTACTTCGGCACGGCGAGCAAGTCGCTGGCGCCCGCGCTGCGGCTCGGGTGGATGGTGCTGCCGAAGGAGCTGGTCCCGGAGATCGTGGCCGCCAAGGGGGAGATCGACTACATGTCGAGCGCGGTGGAGCAGCTGACGCTCGCCGAGTTCATCGCCTCCGGCGCGTACGACCGTCAGGTGCGCTCGATGCGGGTGCGCTACCGGCGCCGCCGGGACGAGCTGGTCGCGGCGCTGGCCCAGCGGGCGGCCGGCGTCCGCGTGACCGGGATGGCGGCCGGGCTGCAGGCGGTCCTCGAGCTCCCGCTCGGCACCGAGGCGTCGGTGGTCCAGGCGGCGGCCCACCGGGGCCTGGCGGTGGCCCCGATGGCCGACTTCCGTCACGAACTGGCCGACCCGGGCTGGCGGTCGGCCGAGCCGGACGGGCTGGTGGTCAACTACGCGGCCCCCTCGGACAGCGCGTGGGCGGGCGCGCTGGACGCGCTCTGCGGAGTCATGCCGTAGGCCCGCCGGTCAGAGGGTCGCCGTGTCGCCGGGCCTGATCAGGTCGTGCCAGGTGATGCCGAGCTGCTCGACGTAGGGGCGGTAGGTGTCGTAACGCTGGGTGATGAAGAAGTCCTTGGCGTAGCCGTCGTGCAACGGGACGACGGCTGCGGGCCGGAGCTGGGCGATGAAGCCGGCGACGAGTCGCTCGGTCAGGTACGGGCCCAGGACGGGCACGGCGAGCAGGTCGACGCCTCGGTGGGCGAAGAGGACCGGGTGCAGGGAGTCGCCGCAGTGCAGGACGCGACCATCGACGAGGTACGCCGTGTTGGCGGGGGTCTCGTCGGCGAGCACCGGTTCGTGGTCGGCACGGATCGCGTCGATGGTCACGCCGTTGACGTGGTGCCGTCCGGGTTCGAGCACGGTGACGGTCAGGCCGTACCCGGCGAGGTGTTCGGCGCTCTCCCGGTTGCCGAGCAGCGGCGCCCCCGTGCGTCGCGTGATCGCGGTCAGGGCGTCCGGGTCGGCGTGGTCGGGGTGGTGGTGGGTCACGGCGATCGCGTCGAGGTCACCGAAGTCCTCCGGGGTGACCTGGCCTTCGACGAAGGTGAACCGGCCGGGGTCGATGAGCAGCCGGGCGGCGCCGGTGTCGACGAGCAGGCACGAGTGCAGGTACTTGGTGACGCGCATCGTCGTCGCGTACCCGACCGGGTGCCGCCCATGCCATCCGTGGTGGCACGCGCCGGCGCGTCACGGCCGGGCCCGCCGCCGAGCTGTTGCGGTAGGCACACCGTGGCGCCTCGCCGGCTTCCGCTCTGTTTAGATCGCTGTGACGAACGAGGAAGGGAGCGGCACACCGTGATGGCAGAGCTTCAGGAGCAGGAGGAACGCCTCCAGTTCGACCGTTTCGACCACGACGACGCGTGGGCCCTGGGCACCCGCCTGGTCGAGCTGGGGCGGGCACGGGGCCACGCCATCACGGTCGACATCCGCCTCGGCGACCACCAGCTCTTCCACTACGCGCTGCCCGGCACCTCCGCCGACAACGACGACTGGATCGAACGCAAGATCCGGGTCGTACGCCGGTTCGGGCACAGCTCCTACCGGGTGGGCCAGAGCTTCCGCGACCGCGGCACCACCTTCGAGGAGCAGGCCCACCTCGATCCGGCCCGCTACGCGGCGCACGGCGGCTGCTTCCCGATCATCCTCAAGGGCACCGGCCCGGTCGGCACCGTCACCGTCTCCGGCCTGCCCCAACTCGACGACCACCGCCTGGTCGTGGAGGCCCTCGGACTCTTCCTGGAGACCGAGCGCTCCGGTCGCTGACGCGCGGCCCGCCCGTCAGCGGCGGGTGTCCGCGATCTCGTCGGCGCTGCGGCGTGCTGCCGCCGCCCAGGCAGGGAGCCAGGCCGTCTCGGGGATCGGGGTCAGGCTCGCGAAGTGCTCGATGATCGCCCGAAGTCCCGGATGCGGATCCGTTTCGGGGAGCATGAGCGAGAGCGGGTAGACGAGCGCCGGGTCCACGATCGGGATGCGGCGCAGGTCGTGGCTCGCCGGCCAGAGGTACCGGTCGCGCGAGCCGACGAGGGTGGCCACGTCGGCGGAGTCCGCGAGGGCGTCGAGGAGCACCTCGGTGCCGAAGTTCGGGCCCGCCGCGTCGATCCGCAGGTCGAAGGCGGCGGCGAGCTGGTCGTAGAACTCCGCCCACTCGCTCCGAGGCACGATGCCCGGCACCCAGATCCGACGCTCGCGCAGCTGGCGTGGGGTCACCGTTCGTGCGGCGGCGAGCGGATGCCGGGGGCCGACGAGGAGTTCCAGCGGCGAGTCGAAGGCGTGGACCATCCGTACGTCGGGCGGGAGCGTGGCCGGATCGGTGACGGTTCGGAACGAGGCGTCGATCTCGCCGGCCCGCACGGCGGCGGCCACCACGTGCGGGTCGTCGACCCTGAGCGTCACCACGTCGAGCTCCGTCTCGGGGTGCGACCGCCAGTAGTCGTGCAGCACGACGGCCTGCGCGCTCCGTAGGCCGAGGACATCGATCCGAAGCGCCCGCGAGCCCGGCCGGACCGCGGTGACCGCCCGATCGACGGCCGCGACGATGCTCCGCGCATGGGGAAGGAACGCCTGACCGTCGAGCGTCAGCTCGACCCCCCGGGCGGTACGGGTGAACAGCCGCACCGCCAGCTCCCGCTCCAGGGCGGCGACCCGCTTCGAGATCCCCTGCTGGGTCACGCCCAGCTCGTCGGCCGCGTGCTGCAACTGCCCGAACTCGGCCGCCCGGACGAACGATCGCACCGCCTCGGTATCCACCAGCCCAGCCTATGCCTGCCCAACTGATCGTTGTGGCTCGCCGTGGAGCGGTTGTTTGACCCTGCGCTTTCCCGGCCGATCTGATGCAGGGACACCACCATCAGTTGTCCCCGGAGGCGACGTGCGCGTAAAGTTGGGCGCCAGTTTCGGCTGGCTCTGGTCGGCCTACGCGGTCAGCACCTACGGCACGTGGATCGCCTTCGGCGCGTTCCCGCTCATCGCGGTCCGGGAGCTGCACGCATCGGCCTTCGCGGTCTCGCTCCTGGAGGCCGCCGGGCTCGCCGTCGCGGCGATCATCGCGTTCCCGCTCGGGCCGTGGGTCGAGCACCGGCCCAAGCGTCCGGTGATGATCGCTATGGACCTGGCCCGGTTCCTGGCGATGGCGAGTGTCCCGGCGGCGTATCTCCTCGGCTCGCTCTCCTACGGCCAACTGCTGGTCGTCTCGGTCGTCTCCGGGGCCGCGAGCATCACCTTCGCCGCGGCCTCCGGCGCGTACCTGAAACACCTCGTCCGCGGTGATCACCTCCTCATCGCGAGCGGGAGATTCGAGGGCACGAGCTGGGTGGCGACGGCGGCCGGACCGCCCCTCGGCGGCGCGCTCAGCGGGCTGCTCGGCCCGGTCGTCACCATCCTGGCCGACTCGATCAGCTATCTGCTCTCCGCGCTCGGGGTGCTCCGCATCCGCGGCGGCGACGTCGCGACGCCCCGCGACCCGGCGACCCGGTTGCGCCGCGCCGACCTCCTCGACGGCTGGCGGTTCATCCTGCGCGACCGCGTACTACGGCGACTGTTCCTCAACTCGACTCTGGTCGGCGGCCTGATCATGGCCACCGCCCCGCTCCTCGCCCTCCTCCTGCTGGGCGAGTACCACTTCCCCGCCTGGCAGTACGGTCTCGCCTTCGGCCTCCCGGCACTCGGCGGCTTCGTGGGGGCCCGGCTCTGCGCACGCCTCGTGCGGCGTCACGGCCGGTACCGCGTCATGACCGTCTCCGGTTGGCTGCGGTCGCTCTTCCCGCTCGGCCTCGCGTTTCTCCAGCCCGGCCTCAGCGGACTCCTCACCGTGATCGTCGTCGAGGGCCTGCTGATCACGTGCATGGGCGTCTTCAACCCGATCCACGCCACCGAACGCCTGCAACGGACTCCCGCCGACCGCGCCGCCCAGGTCCTCACCACCTGGAGCGTCAGCAGCAGACTCACGCAGGCGACCCTCATGGTGATCTGGGGCCTGCTCGCCACGCTCGTCGGCCCGCTCGCCGCGATCGCGCTCTCCGGCGTCCTCCTGCTCGCCACCCCGCTCCTGCTGCCCCGACGATCGGACCTGCTGGTACGCCCACCCGCCCAGCCGGCCGAGCGGGTCCCGGCCGGCTGACTCGCCGCGACGTCAGCGGCCGGTTAGGCCGGGGTGGCCCGCTCGCTGCCGCGGCGGGCGCTGGCACGATGACCGATCGATGGGAGCCTCTTCCGGTCGTCGCGTTCCGTAACTACGCTGTTGCCCAGCCAGTACACCCACTCAGCACCTGGCCTCCGGCGCCGTCTGCCGCTTCCGCTCTCCGAGCCACTTCACACCGGACACCCCCACCGAACCGGTGGGCGCAGTCACCCGTTCCACCCGGATTCCCAGGCCACTGGCACCACCACAGGTCGGTTCACTCTGCATCTGGGGAGGAAGACAATGGGACATCACGAGTCGTTGAGTCGGATCATCGAGGAGATCGTCGTACCCCAGGCCTTGGAGGTCGACCGGTCCGCCGCCTTTCCCCGCAAGGCCGTCGACGCGTTGGCGGACGTCGGCCTGCTCGCCCTCACGGTGCCGAGCGAACACGGCGGCGGCGGGCAGGATCTCCGCGCGGCCACGGACGTGATCCGGCAACTCTCGACCGCCTGCGGGTCGACCGCGATGGTCACCCTGATGCACTACAGCGCGGTGGCCGCGCTGACCGCCACGGACTCCGGCGACGTGCTGCGCGAGATCGCCGCCGGACGGCACCTGAGCACGCTGGCCTTCTCCGAGGCCGGATCACGCAGCCACTTCTGGGCGCCGGTGAGCACGGCCACCGACGACGGCGGGCAGGTACGTCTGGACGCCCGGAAGAGCTGGGTCACCTCGGCCGGCGAGGCGGACAGCTACGTCTGGTCGAGCCGGCCGCTCACCGCCGCCGGGCCGATGTCGCTGTGGCTGGTCGAGGCCGGCTCGCCGGGACTCTCCATCGGCCCGGAGTTCGACGGGCTCGGACTGCGCGGCAACGACTCCCGCCCGGTCACCGCCGACGGTCTGCTGGTGCCCGCCAGCGCCCGGCTCGGCCCCGACGGCGCGGGCCTGGACCTCGCGCTCACCGCCGTGCTGCCCTGTTTCCTGCTGCTCAACGCCGCCGCGAGCATCGGACTGATGCAGGCGGTGACCCGGGAGACGGCGGAGCATCTGACCCGTACCCGGCTGCAGCACCTGAACCGGTCGCTCGCCGGGCAGCCGGAGTCCCGGGCGATCCTGGCCCGGATGCGGATCGAGACCGATCGCACCGCGGCGCTCCTGGACACCACCCTGACCGCACTGGCCCAGGGACGTGACGACGCGCAACTGCTCGTCCTGGAGATCAAGGCGGCGGCGGACGGCGGTGCCGCCGAGGTCGCGGACCTGGCGATGACGGCGTGCGGCGGCGCCGCGTTCCGCAAGGAGTTGGGGATCGAACGCCGCTTCCGCGATTCCCGGGCCGCCCGGGTGATGGCGCCGACCACGCCGGCGTTGCTGGACTTCGTCGGGCGGGCGCTGTGCGGCCTGCCGCTGCTGGACGGAGCCGACGCGTGAGGCACACCCTGCTGCTCGGCGCCGTCGCCTACGACCCGAAGGTCGTGACCATCTGGACCGGCTTCCGGTCCTGGTTCCGCGACCGCGGCCTCGACCTGGACTACGTCCTCTATTCGCAGTACGAGCGGCAGGTCGAGGAGCTGCTGGCCGGCCGGATCGACCTGGCCTGGAACTCTCCCCTGGCCTGGCTGCGCGCCCAGCGGCTGGCTCGCGCGCAGGACACGACGGTACGTCCGATCGCGATGCGCGACACGGATCGCGACCTCACCTCGGTCGTCGTGGTGCGAGCCGATTCGGCGCATCAGACTCTGTCCGACCTGCGTGGCCGGACGGTGGCCACCGGTGCGGTCGACTCGCCGCAGGCGACCCTGCTGCCGTTGGCGCTGCTGCGCGCCGCCGGCCTGGACCCGAAGGTGGACATCGAGCTGCTCCGGTTCGACGTCGGGGTCGGCCTGCACGGCGACCATGTGGGCGGGGAGCGGGACGCCGCGCAGGCGCTGCGCGCCGGGCGCGCGGACGCGGCCTGCCTGCTCGACGCGAACCTGCTGCTCTTCGGGCGGGAGGGCACGCTGCCGGCGGGATCGGTGCGGGTCCTCGCCCAGACGGCGCCGTACGACCACTGCAACCTGACCGCCGGGCCGGCCGCCGACCCGGCACTCGTCGACCACTTCGGCAAGCTGCTGCTCGGCATGTCCTACGCGGACGACTCGGCCCGGCCGCTGCTGGACCTGGAGGGGCTGAAGCAGTGGCTGCCCGGCCGGACGGACCGCTACGCGGCGCTGGACAGGGCGGTCACGGAGACCGACTTCTACGATCCCCGGGGAGCACTCGGTGCCGCCGACTATCGACCTTGAGGATCTCGGTCTGGACTCCGGCGGTCACCTCCTGGTCGAGCGGGCGCTGGCCGGGCTGACGCCCGGTGACCGGCTGGTGGTACGCGGCCGACATCCCGCGCTCGGCGTGCACCTGGCCGCCTGGTGCCGCGCCGAAGGGCACCGGCTCGACCCGGCGGTCGAGGGGCCGACCATCATCCGGGGCCACGCCGATCTGGACCGCTGGCGGGACGCGCAGCGGGCCGGCGCGACGGCCAACGACGTCGTCGCGCACGCCAGCCGCCACTGGGGGTTGGCCGCCCGAGGCGCGCTGGTGGAGCCGGGCGGCCCCGCCCTGGCGGTCGACTGGGTCGACCGCGACCTGGTCTGGGCCGACCTCGCACCTCGCCTCTACGCCCAGGCCACCGCGAACCAGTGGGATCCGGCGACCGCAGTGGACTGGGCGGCGGCCGGGTCGTTGCCGGAGCACGTCGAGGACGCCGTCGTCCAGGTGATGACCTACCTGGTCGAGAACGAGCAGGCGGCGCTGATGATCCCGGCCCGGCTGCTGTCCCGGCTGCATCCGCACTTCCGGGAGGTCATGCAGCTGCTCGCGGCCCAGGCCGCGGACGAGGCGCGGCACGTGGAGATCTTCAGTCGGCGGGCCCTGCTCAACCGGGACGTGCTCGGGCTCTCCGGCGCCGGTGGCCGGGCGTCGCTGCAGACCCTGATCGAGGAGCCCGACTTCACCCTCGCCTCGTTCCTCCTCTCCGTCCTGGGCGAGGGCAGCTTCCTGGACCTGCTGCACTTCCTGCACCGGCATGCCCCGGACCGGGTCACCGCGGACGTCACCCGACTCGCCGCCCGCGACGAGGCCCGACACGTCGCCTTCGGGGTCGCGCACACCGCCCATGTGGTCCGGGCGGACCAGGGCTTCCTGCACCGGCTGCGTACGGCTGTCGAGCGACGTCACGCCGCCCTCGCCGACACGGCCGGGCTGAACAAACAGGTCTTCGACGCGCTGGTCGTCCTCGCCGCCGGGTCCTGGACGCCGGCAGCGATAAGCCACGGCTGGCAGGAGGTGCTCCGCCTGCAACAGGCGATGGACGAGGGTCGCCGCCGGCGGCTCGAATACATCGGTTTCCCGGCCGACGAGGCGACCGCGCTCTCCGCGCTGCACACCCGCAACTTCATGTGAACGTGGCCTGTCTCGCCACCGCCGGCGCAGGCAGACGAAACCGCCTTGCCGGGTGGGCCGCCGGCTGCGACGCTCCGGCTGTGATCGACAAGCCTGATGTCGACGAGCGGCTACTCGCGACCGAGGTGGCCGCCGCCTGGGCGGTGGACCTCACCAGTCTCACGTTCATGCCGGTCGGGCTCGACGGGCACGCATGGGCGTACCGGGTGGAGACGTCCGAGGGCGGGCGCTACTTCCTGAAGCTGCGCCACGGCGAGTTCGGCCGGGCGGCCACCCGGCTGCCCGGCTTCCTCCGGGCGCAGGGCGTCCGGCAGGTCGTAGCACCGATCGACCTGCCGGACGGCGGATCGAGCCACGGGTTCGGCGCCTACCAGCTGCTGCTCTACCCGTTCCATGACGGCGGCAGCCGTTGGGGGCGTGGTCTCGCCGACCGGCAGTGGACCGAGTACGGCGAGTTCCTGGGCCGGCTGCACGCGGTCGCACCGAGCGCCGACATCGCCGCGGACCTGCCGAGCGAGACCTACCGATCGAACGCGGGTGAGCGGCTGCGCCTCCTCGGCGGGCAGGCCGCGGCGAGCGAAGCCCTCGGCGCGTTCTGGGCCCGGTACGGTGCCGCGCTGCACCGCCTGTCGGAGACGGTCGAGCAGCTCGCCGGCCACGTGCCGCCGGGTCGACACGTCATCTGCCACGCCGACATCCACCCCGGCAACCTGATCGCCGACGGCGACGGCCCCCTGCACGCCGTGGACTGGGACGCGCCCATCCTCGCGCCGCGCGAACGGGACCTGATGTTCGTCTACAGCCAGGACTTCGGCGACCATCCGATCAACGCACACCGTGCCGCGCTCTTCCGCACCGGCTACGGCCCGTACGAAGTGGACCGGACCACGCTGAGCTACTACCGCGGCGAACGGCACCTCGACGACGCCGCCGCGTTCCTGGACGGCATCCTCAACTCCGCGGCGAGCCCGGAGTCTCGCGCCAACGACCTGCACTGGCTGACCCGCATCGCCGAGACCGTCGCCGACCCCGGCTACGCGGCCTGACTCCCCCGTTGATCAGACCCTAAATCCCTGGTCGGACGAGAGGCACATCATCGATGATTGCGGCCATGGCCACGACCCGACAGGCTGACACCTCCCCGGCCGACGCGCTCGACGGCCACCTCGGGGGCAATGCCGCCTCGATCCGGGCGACGGCCCGGGCGCTGGCGAAGGTCGAGTCCGCCCTGGCCGTGGTGCTCGTCGAGGGCATCAGCGATCAGATCGCGCTGGAGACGGCCGCCGTGGGCCGAGGCCGGGACCTCGAGGCGGAGCGGGTCGTGATCGTGCCGATCGGCGGGGCACACGCGATCGGCCACTTCCTCACCAGGTTGGCCCCGTTGGGCCCACGGGTCAGACGGGCTGGTCTCTGCGACGTGCGTGAGGAGGCGGTGTTCCGGCGTGGGCTGGAGGCCGCCCAGGTCGGCTCGCCCCGTACGCGCGGCGAGATGGAGCGCCTCGGCTTCTACGTCTGCGACAAGGACCTGGAGGACGAGCTGATCCGCGCCCTGGGTACCGAGGAGGTCGAGGCGCTCTTCGACTCGCAGGGCGACCTCCGGTCGTTCCACTCCTTCCAGAGCCAGCCCGCCTGGCGCGGCCGGCAGCCCGAGGCGCAACTGTGGCGGTTCCTGCGCAGCAGCTCCCGCCGCAACCAGCGGTACGCGCGCCTGCTCGTCGAGGCGGCCGTCGCCCGGGACCGCCTGCCGCGGCCGCTCGACGCGTTGCTCAGCGCCCTCTGACCTGGGCCACGAACCCGCCGCCGAGCTGTTGATCGGCCCTCCCCCGCCCCGCCCGCCCGGCCGGTCGGCGGAGCACGTCACCCGCTCGGTGCTGGGCGGCGGAGCACGTCCGACCCCGGTGAGCCGGCGGCGGTGAACGGGTCGCGATCGACCGTCCCACCAGGCCGCGCACGTCTCGGCAGCTGGTCGGGTCGACGCTTAATTGGCCCACGGACTCGCCGTGTAACTGGACCAGATCGTGGTGCCACCTGGCGCGTAACTTTGCGGCCGTAACCACGAAGCAGGCACCCACATTCGGACAGCGGACGCAAGGAACACAGCCCGCCTGAAACCGGGCAGATTCCGGTGCGGCCCGGGTGGCGCACGTGGCTCGACCTACGAAACCACGATTGTTTGGGAGCGATGATGCGGATTTTTCTCGCCGGCGCGTCCGGTGTGATCGGGCGGCGGCTGATCCCCCGGCTGGTTCAGGCAGGGCATGTGGTCGGTGGCATGACTCGCTCGTCCGACAAGACGGAGCTGCTGGCGCAGCTCGGCGCCGAGCCGATCCTGTGTGACGTCTTCGACCGGGACGCCCTGATCAAGGCGGTTCGCGAATTCGAACCGGACGTCATCCTGAACGAGCTGACCGATCTGCCGGACGAGGTGGAGAAGATCGGTGATCATGCGGAGCTGAACGCCCGCATCCGGACCGAGGGCAACCAGAACCTGATCGAGGCGGCCCGGCAGAGCGGATCGCCGAAGATCCTGGCCCAGACCGTCGCCTGGCAGTTGCCGGACGGGCCCGACGCCCGGGCCGTCGCCGAGCTGGAGCGCAACGTCCTCGCCGAGGGTGGTGTGGTGCTGAGCTACGGGCAGTTCTACGGGCCCGGCACCTACAACGAAGAGCAGATCCCCGCCGAGCCCCGAGTCCAGATCGACCGGGCTGCCGCGCGCACCGTGGAGCTGCTGGATGCGCCGTCGGGCGTCGTCGTCATCACCGACTAACGATCACCATCCGGGCGCCGGGCCGCGCACCGAACTCGCCCGTGGACCAGTTCCCGGCCGACGACGGTCCGGCCCGGCCGCGGATTCCCTCTCCACCTTCACCAACTCATCGGCTCGCGCATCGCCACGCGCGACCGTTCCAGGGAGCTGTCATGTCCTCGATTCCGGGAACCATCGACGCGCCCGCGACCCGCCGGCGGCGTACTCTCCCCGCCGGGCTGGCGTTGCCGGGCGCGGCGCTCGCGTTCACCAGCCTGTATCTCGGGGCGGGTGTATTGACCCCCCTGCTGGTGCTCTACCGCCAGCAGTGGAACTTCGCGCCGTCACTGCTCACGCTGGCCTTCGCGGTCTACGCGATCGGCTTCCTCGCCGCCGTCCTGACGCTGGGGTCGCTCTCCGACCATGTGGGACGGCGTCCGGTGCTCGTCGGCGCGCTTGTCATCCAGCTGGCGTCGAACGTCCTGTTCCTCGTCGCCCCCGATGTGGGTTGGGTGATCGCCGGGCGCATCGTGCAAGGTGTCGCCAGCGGCGCGGCGACGGCCGCCTTCACCGCGGCGCTCGTCGAGCTCGCCCCGTCGAACAGGAAGAGACTCGGCACGATCCTCGGCAGTGTCGGCCTCACGGGCGGTCTGGGTGCCGGCTCGCTGTTGGCCGGTCTCGCCATCCAGTTCACGGCCACGGCGAACACGATCGTCTTCGTCGTCCTCATCGCCCTCACGGTGCTCGGGGCGGTCGTCATCGCCCTGTCGCCGGAGACGATGCCCCGCACCTCGGGCGCGCTCCGCTCGATGGTTCCGCGCGTCGCTGTTCCGCCCGCCGCCCGAACGGAGTTCGCCGCCGCGGCGCCGGTGGTTGCCGCCGTCTGGATGCTCGCGGGGCTCTCCGGCGGGCTGGCCCCGAGCATGGTCCGCAGTGTCTTCCACCTGGACAGCGGTGTGCTCAATGGCGTGACCGGGTTCATCGCCCCGGCGGTGGCGGCCGTCGTCGGGCTGACCTTCGCCCGCCTCGATCCACGGCGAGCGATGACCATCGGGATCTACGCGTCCCTCGTCGGGGCCCTCGGCATCATCGGTGGGGTGTTCGCCGGGAGCCTGGCCATCATGATCATCGGGCAGGCCATCGCCGGTGTCGGTTTCGGCGCGTCCTTCACCGCCGCGCTGCGCCTGGTCTTCCCGCTCGCGGCGGCGCACCAGCGCGCGGGACTCGTCGGCGGGATCTACGTCGTCTCGTACGTCGCCTTCGGGCTACCCATCGTCGTCGAGGGGCAGCTCACCGGCCCACTCGGCGAGGTGCCGGCGGTCGTCTGCTACACCGCGTTGACGGTTCTACTCACGCTCATCAGCCTCGCCGCCCAGACCCGCATCACCCGGCGGGCGCGCAGCTGACGGACGCATCGTCGCCCTCCACGTCGAAGGAGCGACGCCGACCCGACCGCCATCGGGCGCGCCGGAATGGGTGATACTGGCCAACGCGTGAAGCCCCCGGTGGGAACCGATCCTTCGCGGACCTGTTCCCACCGGGGGTTCCGCACGCATCCGATGCGCCAGGTCAGCAAGTCTGATGTCCCTGGTCCTCAACCTCGTCCACACCATCGGGGAGAGTCGTGACAAGCAGGTTCACCGAGTTGACCGTCGACTGCCACGATCCGGAGAGGCTCGCCGCCTTCTGGTGCGAGGTCCTGGACTTCACGGTGATCGACCAGGGCGAGAGCAAGGTCGAGATCGGCTCCTGGGTGCCGACCGTCGAGCAGGTTCGGGCCCGCCAGATGCCGCCCACCCTGCTCTTCATCCGGGTGCCCGAGGGCAAGACCGCGAAGAACCGGCTGCACCTCGACGTCAGCCCGATCGACGGCAGCACCGAGGACGAGGTGACCCGGCTGCTCGGCCTCGGCGCCACCAGGACGGATGTGGGCCAGGGGGCGGACCGGAGCTGGGTGGTCATGGCAGACCCCGAGGGCAACGAGTTCTGCGTCCTGCGCACCCTCGCACCGCGAAGCTAGGCCGCGAGTGCCCACCCGCACCGTGACGTGGCCGCCCCGACCGCTCTCTGCCGTGGCCGGGCGGGAATCACCCGAGCGGGCTATTACGACAAAGACTCACAACCCGGACAAAACCTCTCGTAATACCGTCGGTTGGCACGTCCGCTGACAGGCAAGAGTCCTCTTGATCGGCAGCCGGCGTGGCCCGATCGAGAGGATGCGGATCATGCACGACCTTTCCCGTCGCAAGCTACTCAAGGCGACCGCCGTCGGCGCCGGGGCGGTGGCTCTTCCGGGCCTCCTGTCCGGAGGCACCCCGGGCTTCGCAGCCGACACCGCGGGGTGGTCGTCGAGCGAGAAGCACCCGCCGGCACGACTGACCGGTCGCATCGTCCGGCCCCAGGACCCCGACTACGCGGACGCCAGCCTCGGCTGGGACGAACTCTTCGTCCGCTATCCGCTGGTCATCGTCTTCGCCCAGGAGACCCAGGACGTGGTCAACGCCCTCACCTGGGCGCGGCAGAACGACGTCGCGCTCCGGGTACGCAGCGGCCGGCACAGCCTCGAGGGCTGGTCGAACGTGGACAACGGCATCGTGATCGACGTCAGCGAGCTGAAGTCGACAGACATCGACACCGCTGCCCGCGTCGCACGCGTCGGCGCGGGGCTCAACCAGTTGGAGGCGGTCACCGCGCTCGCCGAGCACGACCTCGCCGCGACGACGGGTACCGAGGGAAGCGTGGGCCTCTCCGGCGCGACTCTCGGCGGCGGCTTCGGCTTCCTCACCCGCTACCTCGGCATGGCCTGCGACAACCTCATCGGAGCGGAGGTCGTTCTCCCGCACGGCGCCGACGGGGCGAAGGCGGTCGAGGTCGACCTGCACCACCACTCCGACCTGCTCTGGGCGCTGCGCGGCGCGGGAAACGGCAACTTCGGCATCGTCACCTCACTCACGTACCAGGCGGCTCCGCTGCGCAGCGTCGCCTACCTGCAAGCGACCTGGGAGGGCCTCGACGACCTGCACGCTGTCTTCGACACGTGGCAGCGTTCCGCGCCGTTCACCGACCCGCGCCTCGGCACCCAACTGGAGATCCACAAGTCCGAGATCCTGCTCTTCGGGGTGCTCGCGGAGGGATCGGAGGCAGAGGCCCGGCACCTGCTGGAGCCCGTCCTCTCGATCGGCAGCCCACAGGTCACTGTGCAGCTCGGCAACTGGGGCGACATCTACTCCGGCTTCCAGGTCCCGATCGAGGACGAGCCGGCGAACTGGAAGTTCTTCTCGCAGTTCACCAACGAGCCGTTCCCGAAGAAGGCGATCAGCGTGATCCGCGGGTTCATGGAGGACGCCCCCTCGGAGGAGAGCAACTTCTTCACCCAGGCGTTCGGCAGGGGCGCGCAGACGAACGAACCCCAGGGAGGTACGGCGTTCCCGCACCGCAGGGCGCTCTTCTACTCCGAGCCCGGCGCCGGCTGGGGCACTCGTGGCGAGCCGGACAGCGGCGACGCGGTAACGCCGATCGCCCAGGCCTGGATCGCCGAGTTCAGCCAGGCACTGCGCCCCTACGTCAACGGCGCCTACGTCAACGTGCCGAACATCGGGATGGCGGAGCGGGAGACCGCCTACTGGGGAGACAACTTCGACCGGCTACGCAAGATCAAAGCGAAGTACGACCCCCACAACGTCTTCCAGTACGAGCAGAGCGTCCCGCCGGCGACCTGCTGACCCGACCGCGCCCCTCGCGGAAGCGGTCGTCGTCGGCAGCGGAGGCGTGCGCGCCTGACACCTGCCCACGGTCAGGCGCGCACGTTCCTTCGTTCAGCAGCAGCGCGATCCGGCGCCGCTCGCCACCGTCGCCTGCTCCGCCGCGACACCGTTCGGTTCGCCGCAGCGGCACTCCCCTTCGGTCGTCTTGGCGAGCGTCTCGGCGTCGGCCTTGACGGTGTAGACCTCCCAGGGCTCGTTGCCGGGGCCGCGCACCCAGACCTTGTCCTGCAGCGCGTAGCAGCACTCGGTGCTCTTCTCCTCCAACGTGATGAGGCCGGAGTCGGTGAGACGCGCGGTGGCGGCGTTGACGTCGTCGGTGCTGAACACCTCGACGCCCAGATGGTCCATGACGGTGGGCTGGTCGGCCTCACCTTCGAGAAGTACGAGCTTCAGTGGCGGGTTCTCGACGGCGAAGTTCGCGTAGCCGGGGCGACGCTTCGCCGGCTCGACGCCGAACAGCTTCGAGTAGAAGGCGACCGAACCTTCGAGGTCGGACACGCGCAGGGCGAGCTGGACGCGGGACATGGGGAACCTCCTGCTGGTGATGGTGGGTCAACGGACGTCGGAGTCGGGCGGCGGCACGCCGCCGTTGTCTAGATGGTTTTCGAATCAGCCCCCACGTTGCACCCTGTTTCGAGATCTGTCAACCTAGAGAAATGTCGAAACAGACGTTGCCGGTCGTGGACCTTCAAGCGGTGGGCTGCTGCGCACCCCTGGCGGTACGCCCGATGGACGCCGAGCAGGCGGCGATGGTCGCGCCGATGTTCAAAGCCCTCGGCGACCCGGTCCGACTGCGGTTGATGTCGATGATCGCCTCGGTGCCCGAGATGTGCGTCTGCGACCTGACTCCGGCGTTCGACCTGTCCGGGCCGACCATCTCCCACCACCTGAAGGTGCTGCGCGAGGCCGGCCTGGTCGACTCCGAACGGCGGGGCACGTGGGTGTGGTACCGGGTCCGACCCGAGGCGTTCCGCCAGCTCGGCGCGCTCCTCGACCTGCCCGGCACGGCCACCCCCGCCGGCGCGTGAGCCGCACCCTCGCCCGACGCGCCTCGGCCGAGTTCGCCGGAACCGCGCTCCTGGTCGCCGCCGTCGTCGGGTCCGGGATCGCCGCGGCCCGGCTCTCTCCCGGCGATGTCGGGCTCCAGCTCCTGGAGAACGCGATCGCCACCGCCCTCGCGCTGGGCGCGCTGATCCTGGCGTTCGGGCCGGTGTCCGGCGCCCATTTCAATCCCGTCGTGTCCGCAGTCGACTGGTGGCTCGGCCGCCGCGCCGGCACCGGCCTGACCGCCTCGCACCTCGCCGCCTACACCGTCGCTCAGGTGACCGGCGCAATCGCCGGATCCGTGCTGGCGAACCTCATGTTCGACCTTCCCGCCGCCGCCTGGTCACGGACCGACCGCACCGGCGGGAACCTGTGGCTCGCCGAGACGGTCGCCACCGCCGGCCTGGTCGTCCTGGTCTTCGCCCTCGCCCGCACCGGCCGGACCGCCGCCGCGCCCGCTGCCGTGGGCGCCTACATCGGTGCGGCGTACTGGTTCACCTCGTCCACCTCGTTCGCGAACCCCGCCGTCACCATCGGCCGGGCCTTCACCGACACCTTCGCCGGCATCGCCCCCACCTCGGTGCCCGGCTTCGTGGCCGCCCAGCTCGCTGGCGGCCTGCTCGCCATCGCCGCGCTCGCCGCCTGGTATCCCCATGCCCGAGACGCCGCCGACGCCGTCGTCGTACCCCACCTCACCCAGGAGACCGAAGCACGATGAGCGACAAGCCCCGCGTCCTGTTCGTCTGCGTCCACAACGCCGGCCGCTCCCAGATGGCCGCCGGTTGGCTCCGCCATCTGGCCGGCGACACCGTCGAAGTCCGCTCCGCCGGCAGCGAACCCGCCGACCAGCTCAACCCCGTCGCCGTCGAGGCCATGCGCGAAGTCGGCATCGACATCACAGACCAAGTCCCCGTGCGGCTCACCTGGGACGCTGCCGAAGCCGGTGACGTCATCGTCACCATGGGCTGCGGCGACACCTGCCCCGTCTTCCCCGGCAAACGCTACGAAGACTGGAAGCTCACCGACCCGGCCGGCCAACCCATCGACGTCGTCCGCCAGGTCCGCGACGACATCCGCGCCCGCGTCGAGAAGCTCCTCGGCGACCTCCACCCGCAGCCCTGAGGGCTCGGAGGTCGGCGGCGGCCGTCGACGAGCAGGGTCCGCGGGAGCACGCCGCCGCCTGGACGATGCGCGAGCAGCCCTGATTCTTTACCTCCATGTCACCGAGTGCCCCCTTGAGTGACGCGTCGGCGTCCGCCCGCAGGAGTTGGCTGCAGATCGTCGCAACTGTCTTGACCAGGAGCTGATCCACGTGCCTTCCTCTCGTCGTACGTTCCTCGCCGGTGGTGCCGCCGCCGGCGTGGGCATCGCCGTCGCCGGCGCCTTCCCGTCCCTGGCTCAGGCCCACCCGGGTCGTCCCCGCCCGCCGGCCGGAGCCGGCCACGTGCCCTTCCCGCCGCTCGTGGACGACCCCGACGGCATCCTGGCCCTGCCGGAGGGCTTCAGCTACACGATCGTGACGCGGACGGGTGTCACCCGCCTCGACCGCGGCCAGGGCGTCACCCCCTCCTCCCACGACGGCATGGCCGTCTACGACGCCGGCCACGGCCGCTACACGCTGATCCAGAACCACGAGATCGACCCGGGCGGCGAGTTCGGTGTGCCGCACGTCAAGGGCACGGTCTACGACGCGGGCGCCGTCGACGCCGGTGGCTGCACCGTGATCAAGACCGACCGTTCGGGCCGTAACCTCGGCGAGTTCGTCGCCCTCTCCGGCACCGCCGCGAACTGCGCCGGCGGACCGACCCCGTGGGGGACCTGGCTCACCTGCGAGGAGACCGAGGACCGGGCCGGCGACAAGTGGGAGGAGGGCGGCCGGTCGGGCGTCTTCCAGAAGGATCACGGGTACGTCTTCGAGGTGCGCGCCGACGGCGGCGCGGACCCGACGCCGATCAAGTGCCTGGGCCGCTACGCCCACGAGGCCCTGGCGATCGACAAGGACCGGACGAAGGTCTACCTCTCCGAGGACGCCGACGGCCCCAACGGCCTCTTCTACCGCTGGACGGCGCCGCACGGCGTCAAGCTCGGCCCGGGTGTGCTCCCCCGCCTCGCTCCGAACGCGGGCGTCCTCGCCGCGATGCAGATCATCATGGACGACGGCTCGGTGCTGCCGGACGTCGCCTACCTGACCTCCGCCCAGCTGGGCCGCCCGTTCCCGGTGCGCTGGGTTCCGGTGCCCGAGCGCGACGCGCGGACCAAGCCGGTGCGTGAGCAGTTCGCCGACGGCCAGGTCACCCGCGGGCGCAAGTTCGAGGGCGTGTGGGGCACCGACGAGGGCGTCTACGTGGTCAACTCGTACGCCTGGGACGAAGGCGACCTCCCGGCTGACGCCGCGCCCCACGACGGCATGGTCTGGTTCTACGACTACAAGGCCCAGACGATCCAGCTGGTGACGTACTTCCCGCACCAGACCCAGTCCGAGGAGGGTACGGCGGTCAAGTACAACGACCTCACCTTCGACGGCCCGGACAACGTGACCGTCACCCCGTGGGGAAGCCTCGTGCTGGCCGAGGACGGCTCCGGCGCGTCCCACGTGCTCAGCGCGATCCCCGGCGGCCCGACGTACGCGATCGCCCGCAACCAGCTCAACGACTCCGAGTTCTGCGGGCCGACCTTCAGCGCCGACGGCAAGATGCTCTTCGTCAACATGCAGGACCCGGGCCTCACCCTGGCCATCACCGGGCCCTGGGAGAAGTACCTGGGCTGACCGGGTCGGATCGACCGGGTGGGGGTCAGGCGAGCGGCCTGGCCCCCACCGCGCGGGCGGAGTTCAGCTCATCGGCGCGTACCACTGGGCGCCGGTGACCCGGATCCGCCTGGACTGCTTGCGGTTCCACTCCACCCGCATGCCGTGCCGGCGCAGCACCGGGAAGGCGATCTCGTCCAGCATTCGCTCCAGGTCGGCGTGGTAGCGGGCCTGCTGTTCGGCCTCGGGCAGCGCGGCGTAGGCGTCCTCGTCGAAGTCCGGCGTCGGGTAGGCGCCGTAACCGAGGTAGACCTCGCCGTCCTCCCGCGCGATCAGCGACTCGGTGTCCTGCTGGTGGTACCAGAGGTATCCGTGCCAGTGCCGGGAGTCGTCCCGCTCGTCGTGGATCTCGGCCGCCGCGCAGGTGCCGCAGCAGCTGAAGTTCTCCCGGGCCAGCACGCCGAGTTCGTTGAGCTCGGCGAAGGCCGCGGTGAGGTTGCTCCGCACCTCCCCCCACGCGGCCTGCTGTTCCCGCCGGGCGGCCACCGCACTCCGGTACGCCGCCCGAAGCTCCTCGTCGGTGGCGCCGTGACGTTCCTCGTCGTCGTCGAAGTAGTCCACGAACTCGTCGGCGTCATCCTCGCCGCGTACGACCCAGTTCCAGATCTCGCCGTCGATCTCTCCTCGACCCGGCTCCGCGATCCGCTCGGTGAGGAAACCGGCGCCCTCGGGGCGATCGTTGTAGCTCCATCCAGTCACGGCGCGGATCGTCACACGGGCCTGTGACAGTCGAGGCCGGTGGCCCCCCGTCGACGGTTCGGTGGACGTCCTGGGGCGATCGTCCGTCGAATTGGGGAAAGCCTGCGATCCGGCGCTATCACTTTGTGTTTCCGGACGCCTCCGCTTCGGAATGGCCATCGGTTCAATTCGTCCTATGTGGCTTTAGTCTCATCCGGCTTTTATCCACCGTTCTCGCTGCTCATCGGGGCCGGCGTCGATAGTGGTCGGAGATCGACGCCCGGTCGACACAACAGGCATTGTCGCGACCCTTGTCGTGACGTAACCTCCCGCATCAAACGATGTCTGTGCGCCTGCGCGCACGGCGGTCAGAATCCGGAACGGTTGCGGCTGCCCGTGAGTGCGACAGTCGAGAGGTTGGTCGGAAATCTTGATCCAACAAATGTCCGAGGCCAGTGGTACGGACATGGCGCAGGGCCGCGCTGTCGCGCCGCGGCCGAGCTCCGGGGCCGACGGGGCGAGTGAGTCGGCTCCGACGACGGAGGCCGACCCGGGTGTCACTCCCTTCGCGGTCGCGTCGCAGCAGGCCGGACCCGGCGCGGTGGTCGCCGCGTTCGTACTGATGGCCGCCGGTGGTTTCGTCGCCTGGACGGTCTGGAGCAGCGGCGCCAACCCGGCGAAGATCGAACCGTCGGACACCACTGCCGTCTTCCTCACCCTGCTGGTCTTCGCCGCGGCGCTCGAACGGATCCTGGAACCGTTCTCCCGGTGGCTTCCGGGACGCCGCGCCGAGGCCGCGCTGGAGCGGACGCTGGCCGCCGCGAGCAACCGTGCCGACGTCTCGTCGGAGGCCGTCACCACCGCGAGAGCGGCAATGGCCCGGGCTAAGGCGAACCGCACGATCGTCGCGTGGGGGCTCGCGAGCGGGCTGGCGACCGTTGCGTCCAGCTCAACCGGGTTCTATGTCCTGCACGCGGTGGCCGGGCCGGACTGGAACGGGCTGGCCGTCTGGATCGACGCGATCATCACCGGGGTGATGGTCGGCAGCGGCACCAAGCCGCTGCACGATCTGATCAGTCGAGTCCAGAACGGACCGTCCGCCGCCTGATCGACAGAGGACTCACGCCGGCGGGCGACTCGGCCGCCGGCGTGAGGGTCCGACGCCGGTGATCCGTACCCTCCGGGTCACACACTCGCGAGGCGGGTCGTGCTGAATCGGCGCTGGTAGGCGGCCGGGCTGATCTTCAGCTTCCTCGCGAAGACCCGCCGCATGCTCTCGTAGCTGGGGAACCCGGCGAGGGTCGCGGCCTGCGTCGCGGTGTAACCCTGGTCGAGCAGGGCCCGAGCCATGTCGAACCGGATGTTCTCCACGTAGCGGGCCGGTGTCGTGGAGAGCTCGTCCTGGAAGAGCCGGGTGAGGTGCCGGGTACTGACGCTGAGGTGCTTCGCCAGCTCACCCAGCGAGTGGTCCCGGCGGGGCTGCGCCGTCACCAGGTCGGTGATCGTGCGGAGCGCCGGCGAGCGGGGCGGCGGCCCCTGCAACGGCGCGGAGAACTGGGACTGCCCGCCCGCGCGCTGCATGTACACCACCAGGGCGCGGGCGACGTGGCGCGCCAGGTCCGCGCCGTGGTCCTCCTCGACGAGCGCGAGCGCCAGGTCAATGCCGGCTGTCACCCCCGCCGAGGAGTACGTGCTGCCGTCGCGGACGTAGATCGCGTCGGGCTCGACGCGGCACGTCGGGCATCGGGCGGCGAGTTCGTGCGTGACCTGCCAGTGGGTGGTCGCGCGTTTGCCGTCGAGGAGGCCGGCGGCGGCGAGGATGAACGCCCCGGTGCAGATCGACGCGACCCGGCCGGCCACGGCCGCCGGTATCCGCACGGCGTCCGCCAGGTAGCCGGGGACCGGGGTACGCGGATAGAGGTCGGATCCGGGCACCAGCAACGTGTCGGAGGCCGCGTCCGAGGAGAGGTCGCCGTCGACAGCGACCCGGACCCCGAGGTTCGAGGTGACGTCCGCACCCGTCGGTGACAGCAGTGCGATCCGGTAGTCGGCGCCGAACCGGTTCGCCTCCTTGAACACCTCCGCCGGACCGGCGAGGTCCAGCAGCGTCACACCGTCGTAGGCGAAGACCACCACGCGGTGGGGGCCGGCGTTCGCCACCGGGAGGTCCCCGGAGCCGGATTCGCGCGACGACCAGCGGGACTCCGGTGGCACGGACCGCCGGTGGGTCGGCGACGCGGGAGGCAAGGACACCGTCCATTGGTAGCACACCGTAATCGGCGATCAGTGGGATCCCTGAGGACGGCGGTCGGCCGGTCACCCGGAATTCGGTGGGCTGCCTCATTCGAGGCGGCAGAGCGGGTAAGCACGAGCGAACTGGTCCACGAGAAGCGTCGCGCCGCAGCCGACGCCCGGTCGACGCTCGCGACAAACCCGACACCGGGCGCCGGGCGGGACGAGCTGCGCCGTACGGCGCGAAGTCGCACCCCATCGCGGAGGAGTCGGCCGTACGCGGTGCGGCTGAGGCGTGGTCCGCATTTGAGTGGTTCCTGGCCGGACGAAGGCGGCGGCGCGAGACGGTCGGTGGGCAGCATGGGAGTCGGACAGACGCTCTACAGCCAGCACCCTTCCGAAAGGTCAGAGGTAATGCCAGAGGTCATCGCGGGGTTGGAGATTCCTGAGACAGCGGCGGTCGCCGAAGCGACCAGGCTCATCCAGGAGACGACCCGCCCCGTCATCTACCACCACTCCCGGCGGGCCTTCCTGTTCGGCGTGATCCAGGCTCAGCAGCTCGGTGTGAAGGTGGACCCGGAGCTGCTCTACCTGGCGTCCATGTTCCACGACCTCGGCCTCCTGACTCCGTTCTCCGAGGTCAAGCAGCGCTTCGAGGTCGACGGCGCCGACCACGCGCGGAAGTTCCTCCTGGAGCGGGGCTTCTCCCCGGCCGCCGCCGAGACCGTTTGGACGGCGATCGCGCTGCACACCACGCTCGGCATCCCGGATCGGATGGGCCCGGAAATCGCGATCACGCAGCTCGGCATCGCCACCGATGTGGTCGGCATCGGCCTGGACGGGCTGGATCCCGACCAGGTGAATGAGATCCTCGCCGCCCACCCGCGGGGGGACTTCAAGAACGAGTTCCTGCGCGCCCACGTCGACGGGCTCAAGGACCGCCCCGAGACGACGAACGGCAACATGAACTCCGACATCCTCGAGCACTTCATCCCCGGCTTCCAGCGCCCGACGACGGTCCAGCTGATTCTCGGCTCGCCCTGGTCGAGCTGACCGGACCCGAGGCCACGCGGCGAACGATGTGGACCGGTCCGGCAGCGAGGCCGTCGGCGGAAGCGGGGCCACCAGCCATATCGACGAACCTTCCGGAAAGGATTTCGAGCATGCGAGCGATCACCGTGCGGGACCGGGACGCGGGTGTCGGTGGACTCACCCTGACCGACATGCCCTATCCCCATGCCGCGGAGAACGACGTCATCGTGCGCGTGCACGCGGCCGGCTTCACCCCCGGAGAGCTCGACTGGCCGGCGACGTGGACCGACCGCGCCGGCCGTGACCGGACACCCACCATCCCCGGGCACGAGCTCTCCGGAGTCGTGGCGGAACTCGGCTACGGCACCACCGGCCTCACCGTGGGCCAGCGGGTGTTCGGGCTGACCGACTGGGCCCGCGACGGATCGCTGGCCGAGTACACCGCGGTGGAGGCGCGTAACCTCGCTCCCCTCGCGGCCGACATCGACCACACGGTGGCCGCCGCGCTGCCAATCTCCGGGCTCACCGCGTGGCAGGGGCTCTTCGACCACGCCCACCTCACGACCGGCCAGACCGTCCTCGTGCACGGCGCCGCGGGCGGCGTCGGCTCGATCGCCGTCCAGCTCGCGCGGGAGGTCGGCGCCCGCGTGATCGGCACCGGCCGGGCCGACGACCGCGACGTCGCGCTCGGTCTCGGCGCGCACACCTTCCTCGACCTGGCCACCGACGACCTGCGGCAGGTCGGCGAGGTGGATGTGGTCTTCGACGTCATCGGCGGCGACATCCTGGCGCGATCGACCGAGTTGGTAAGCCCCGGTGGCACCGTCGTCACCATCGCCGCGCCTCCCGAGGTGCAGCCCGAGGACGGGCGAGCCGTCTTCTTCGTCGTCGAGCCCGACCGTGCCCGGCTGGCCGATCTCGCCCAGCGTCTCCGGGCCGGACGACTCACGCCCCTCGTCGGTGACGTGCGACCGCTCTCCGAGACGGCCGCCGCGTTCACCCGCCATCGCCGCACGCCCGGCAAGACGATCATCCGGGTCGCGGACGAGGGGCCTACGGCACTTTGAACGTGGAGATCGTGGTGGAGCCTCGTCGGGGCCTCGCCGGGCGGGCGGCAAGCCGACGGGCCCCGGCGTCGGCATCGGCGTCAGCGGTAGGTGGTGTAGCCGGCGTCGACCACGACCGACTGCCCGGTGATGTAGCGCCCCGCGTCGGAGACGAGGTGCAGGACCGTGTTCGTGACGTCCGCCGGCTCCAGCATTCCGCCGGGAACCGGTAGCGGGTTCACCACGATCTTCGCGATCTCGGGGTGGTCCTGGAAGTGGCGGCCCATCGCCTCGTTGACGACCATCGGCGTGTTGACGCCGGTGGCGTGTACGACGTTGACCCGGATGCGGTCGGCCGCGACCGCGTTCGCGAGGGTGTGCATGACACCCACCACTCCGTGCTTGGCGGCGGCGTATCCGATCTCTCCGGGGGACGGTTCGGTGAGGATGCCGCCGACGACGCCGATCGTCGAACCGTGGATGACGATGGAACCGCCCTGGCCCCCGGCCCTGATGTGCCGGATCGCCGGATAGACCGTGTTGAAGACGCCGGTCAGCATCACGTCGATCGCGGCGACGAAGGTGTCCCGGCGGAATCGGAGCTGGTTGGTGACGGGGGCGATGCCGGCGTTCGCGATGACGATGTCGAGCCGGCCGAACCTGTCGGTCCCCTCGGTGATGACCTTCTCCACCGCGTCGTAGTCGCGTACGTCCGCCACCGCGACGTGCGCCCGCCGGCCGGTGGCCTCGATCTGACGGACCGTCTCGGCGAGGTCCTCCTTCGTGGCCAGGGGGTACTCGACCGAGGGGTCGTCGGCGGCGATGTCGAAGCCGATGATGTCGGCGCCCTCCTCGGCCAGCCGCACCGCGTCCGACCTGCCCTGCCCTCGGGCGATCCCGGAGATGAGAGCGACCTTGTTCGTCACCATTGCCATGGTGAACCTCCTGTAACTGGCTTCTGTGCACACGCATGGAAGGAACTTCGCGTCGTGGGACGCAGGCCCCAACCTAGAACTACTTGCTTGACAAAGCAATTACACGTGGTGTGCGTATCTCGTCACCCTGCGGCATGGCGGCGGCCCGCCGACGAAGAGGTCGTCGGACGGGCCGCCACTGAAGCCCGGCCCCGCCGGCCATCGGGCGGACGCGTCGCAGCGGACGAACGCCTGCCGTGCGCCGGCGGATCGGGGTGCGAGCCGGTCAGCTCCGCCAGAAGTCGTTCGCCTGTGCGACCGTCTGGAAGTTGAGCGCGATCACCTGAGAGCTGGCGATCAGGCTGTCGGCGCTCTCGGCGTACTCGGGGCGAAGCCTCTCGCGCACCTCCGCGGAGGGCTGGGTCATCTTCACCCCGATCCGCGAAAGCTTGATCGCGAGCTGAAATCCCTCCTCCGGGGTCGCCGTACGCAGGGTGGGAAGCCATGAATCGGACATTTATCCTCCTTGTTGTCACGGATCGCCGGGCCGCGGCGCGTGTTCGGCGAGCGCTGGTCGGCCAGTGCGCGGAGCGCACGAACACCCTCGGATCCGCCTCGCGGTGAGGTGGGTCGGCGGTCGCCGCCCGGCCCGGTGGTCGGGCGGCGGCGGCCCGGTCGTGTGTGGTGATCACGAGCGGGCCGCCCTCGCGGTTCAATGCGGCCAGGGGCCCGGACCGTCCCGGTTCGCTGCGGTGTCGAGCGCACCGAGGGCCCACCGGCGCGCACGTCCGGCCGACGGAACAGCGCCCCGACGATCGCGACCCGAGCGTGCCATGGATCGAGGCGTCACCGTCCGTTCGGAAGGTCACAGCGGAGCTGGCTTTGATGGTTAGTAGTCAGGTGGTAGCTTCCGGACCAGCTGACCTGACTGATGGGAGGGGCTGTGTCGATCACCTTCGCGGGAGTGCTCGCCGACCGGAGCGCTTGGCGGCTGGAGAACTGCTCGATCGCCATGGCGATGGACGTCATCGGCACGCGCTCGTCGATGTTGATCCTTCGCGAGGCGTTGTGCGGCACGGTGCGCTTCGACGACTTCGCTCGCCGGACGAGGACCAGCGAGGCGATCGTCGCGGCTCGGCTGAAGCAGCTCACCGAGATCGGGCTGTTCGTCAAGCAGCCCTATCAGGAGCCGGGGAAGCGCACTCGCGACGAGTACCTGCTGACCGAGATGGGCAAGGACCTGCTCCCCGCGGTCTTCGCCCTGATGCAGTGGGGCAACAAGCACCTGCAGGCCGAGGAGGGCGGGCCGCTGCGACTCGTCGAACGCAGCACCGGTGAGCCGGTCACGATCGGCCCGCGTACGGAATCCGGTCGAAGCCTCGACCCCGACGGTCTCGCGATCGTCGCGAACGGCGACTGGGTCGACTCGCCGAGCAGCTGACCGACGCGCACGATCCCCCGCCGAGGGTGGATCACCAAGGAGTGGATGTTGAGTACCGAGGACTACGCGTACGCGACGGTGCGGGAGTTGGCCGCCGCACTGGAGGCGCGCGAGGTGTCCGCCGTGGAGCTGGCCGAGGTCGTGATCCAGCGGATCCACCGCTACGACGGCAAGCTCAACGCCGTACCCGTGCGCGACTTCGATCGGGCCCTGGACGCGGCGCGGAAGGCCGACCGGGCCAGGGCGCGGGGAGCCGGCGGGCCTCTCCTCGGGATACCGATGACGGTCAAGGAGTCGTTCAACGTCGCGGGGCTGCCGACGACCTGGGGCATTCCGCCGTTCAAGGACTTCGTTCCGGCCGAGGACGCCCTCGCGGTCGCGCGGCTCAAGGCCGCCGGGGCCGTGATCCTCGGTAAGACGAACGTCCCCATCGCACTCGGCGACCTGCAGACCTACAACCCGCTGTACGGCACAACGAACAACCCGTGGGACACCAGCCGTACGCCGGGCGGGTCCTCGGGTGGTTCAGCCGCGGCGCTCGCCGCCGGGTTCGGCCCCGTGTCACTCGGCTCCGACATCGCGGGCTCGCTGCGGCTACCGGCCCACTTCTCCGGGGTGTACGCGCACAAGCCCTCGCTCGGCCTGCTGCCGTCGCGGGGGCACACGCCACCGGCGACGCCGCCGCTGTCGTACGACCGGGATCTCGCCGTCATCGGCCCGATGGCCCGCACCGCCGCCGATCTCGCGCTCCTGCTCGACCTGCTGGCCGAGCCGGAGGCGGCGGGGCTCGGCGTCGCGTACCGGCACGAACCGCCACCGGCCCGCCACGACCGCCTGGCCGACTACCGAGTCCTCGTCCTGGACAGCCATCCGGCCATTCCGACCTCGACCGAGGTCGCCGCGGCGATCGACGGCCTCGCGGAGAAGCTCGCCGCGGCGGGCGCGAGGGTGGAGCGGCACAGCCCGCTCCTGCCCGATCAGACCGAGGCGGCCCGGCTCTACATGCGCCTCCTGCTTGCCGCTGTCGCCGCCGCCTACCCGCCGGACGCCTACGAACAGGTCCGCAAGGCCGCAGAGCAGATCGACAGCGGCGACGTCAGCCTGGCCGCCGAACGGGCGCGCGGAGCGGCGCTGAGTCACCGGGACTGGCTCGAGACCGACGCGCTCCGCACCCGGCACCGGGCCGCCTGGGCCGCGCTGTTCACGCAGTTCGACGTCGTGCTCTGCCCGGCGGCGCCCACCACCGCCTTCGGACACGACCACAGTGCCGACCAGTGGGCACGCCGCATCACCGTCGACGGCGTCGAGTACGACTACCCCGACCAGCTCGTCTGGGCCGGCGTCGCCTCCGCGCCCGGCAACCCGGCCACGGTGGCCCCCGTCGCCCGATCTCGCGACGGTCTGCCGATCGGCGTTCAGCTGATCGGACCGATTTTCGAGGATCACACGCCCATCCGCTTCGCGGAGCTGCTCGAGCGGGAGTTCGGCGGATTCGCGGCACCGAACCTCGACTGACCTGACCCTCCCCCGGAGGGCACGCCGGGGCCCGCGCGGCCAGCTGCGAAGCGCGGGCCCCGGCCAGGCCCGGAGGCAGGTAGGCGCCGCAGAGCGGCGGTGGGACAAGCTCCGAATTGGCCCGGAGATCTACCGCGAAAGTGGACCAGATCTCCGGGCCACATGAGCCGTACCGTTGCCGGCATGACGATCAACGACCGCACGGAGCGGCTCCCCGAGCACGCCCCGCGCCTGGACTGGATGAAGCTCGCCCCCGACGTCTACAAGGCCATGATCCGGCTCGACACGGCGGCGCGGCAGGGCATCGAACCGACCCTGCTCAACCTGGTGAAGATCCGCGCCTCCCAGCTCAACCACTGCGCCTTCTGCCTCGACATGCACAGCAAGGACGCGCTGGCGGCCGGCGAATCAGCGGAACGGATCATCCAGCTCGGTGCGTGGACCGAGTCGAAGCACTTCTACACGGCGAGGGAGATCGCCGCGATCGCGCTGACCGAGGCGATCACCGTCCTCACCGACGGCTTCGTCCCCGACGAGGTGTACGCGAGCGCCGCGAACGAGTTCGACGAGACCGAACTCGCCCACCTCATCGCCGCCATCACCACCATCAACGCCTTCAACCGCTTCGGCGTCTCCACCCGGATGGTCCCCGGCCACTACACCGCCGCCGCCTGACGCGCCCTCCCCCGCAACGCCCGCCGCACCCTCCGGCCACCGGGGCGCCTTCCGGTCGCCGCCGTCGTCGCGTGTCGCGCGGGCCTGCTCCATCGAGAATTGGAAGACCAGCCATGTCACTCATCACTACCCCCTTCTCCGTGCGCGCCACGGCGGCGGAGATCCTCACCGGGGTGGACCTGACCGGACGCCGCATGATCGTCACGGGCGGGGCGTCTGGGCTGGGAGGCGAGACGACTCGCGCGCTCGCCGGCGCCGGCGCCCAGGTCACGATCGCCACCCGCAACCCTGCCGCCGCCAAGGCCATCGTCGAGGAGTTCCCGGGCACCACCGTCGCCGCACTCGACCTCGCCGATCTGGCGTCGGTACGTGCCTTCTGCGACCAGTGGGACGGCCCGCTGGACACCGTCGTCGCCAACGCGGGCGTGATGGCGCTCCCCGAGCGCCAGCTCAACGCGGCAGGCTGGGAGATGCAGCTCGCCACCAACTACCTCGGCCACTTCGCTCTGGTGACCGGCCTGCGGGCGGCCCTCCGGTCGACCGGGCGCACGCGGAGCTTCGGTCCGCGCGTGGTCATGGTCAGCTCCAGCGCGCAACTGCTGGCCGGCTTCGACTTCGACGATCCGCACTTCGAGCGGCGGCCGTACGACCCGCTCATCGCGTACGCGCAGTCGAAGGCCGCCGACACGCTCTTCACCGTCGCGCTCAGCCGTCGCTGGGCCGAGGACGGGATCTGCGCCAACGCCGCTTCGCCGGGCTCGATCCACACGAACCTGACGCGGCACATGGACCCGGCCACCCTGCAAGCGCTCGGCGCCATGGACGCGAACGGTTACCTGCTCACTCCGGATTACTACAAGACGCCCGCGCAGGGGGCCGCCACCACGGTCCTGCTCGCCGCCGCGCCGATGCTCGAGGGCGTGACCGGGCGCTACTTCGAGCACAACCAGGAGGCCGAAGTCGTCGAGGGCGGCCCGCACACGCTGGCGAACGGTCCCGGGGCGATGGCCGGCGTGGCCGAGTGGTCCGTCGATCCCGCCGCCGCCGACCGGCTCTGGGAGTACACCCTCGCGGTGACCGGAGCCGTGGCGTAAGCAGACGCACGATCCGGCCTCCGGCGTCGAGCACCGCGTACCCGTCGTACCCGGTCCGCTCGGCGCCGAGGTCGGGCCGCGCCCGGCCTCGGTCGGGTCAGGCCGGGCGGGCCGCGGTGCGGATGAGGACCCACCGGTACGCCTGGACGAGACCCGTGTCGAAGCCGGCGGCCGAACCCCAGAGGAAGATCCGGAACCGGCGGTAGAGCGGCTCCCCCCAGCGGGCGACGATCTCCTCGCGCCGCGCGTCCAGCCGCTGCGCCCAGGCCCGGCAGGTCAGGAAGTAGTTGTGCCGGTCGTCCTCCAGGTCGAGCAGCTCGAACGGAGATCGGGCCACCTGCCGTAGGTACGAGTGCAGCACCAGGGGGGCCGAGTTCCCCGGGTAGACGTACTGCTTGAAGAACGTGGACACATGCTGCTTGCGCCGCATGGCGAGGGCGTCGAGGTAGATCCGCCCGCCGGGACGCAGCAGCCGGGCGTACGCCCGCAGGGTGGCCCGGTAGTCGGGCAGGTGCTCGGTCACGCCCATGTTGACGATCGCGTCGAAGGGCTCGGCGGACCGGTAGCGCAGGAAGTGCTCCCGCACCACGGTGACCGGCAACCCCTCCCGGGCGAAGAAGTCGGTGAGAAAACGCTCGGACTCGGCGGCCAGCGTCACGGTGGTGACCGCCACGCCGCGCCGCGCCGCGTGTTCGGCGAACGCTCCCCACCCGCCACCGACCTCCAGCACCCGGTCCCCCGGACCGACGCCGATGGCGTCGAGTGCCAGGTCGAGCTTGCGGGTCACCGCGTCCTCCAGCGCCTCGTCGTCCCGCGCGAAGACGCCCTCCGTGTAGCAGCGGTGCCGGGTGTCGAGGAAGGTCAGGAAGAAGTCGGAATCCTCGTCGTAGTGCCGGGAGATCGACCGCTGGTCGTGGCCGTACCGCCCGTGCACCAGGGCCGGCAGCCAGCGGCCGAGGAAGGCGATCGGGTGCACGTCGGAGAAGAACCGGCGCATGGTCAGCGCGGCGAACAGATCACCCTCGACGTCGAGGTGTCCCGCGAGGTACGCGAGGACCACCTGGAGCTGGTCGAGGGAGTGCAGCGCCTGCTGACCGACGTCGTCGCGGACGACCAGACTGAACCGGGGTGGCAGGGCCTCGCTGACCCCGAAGCCGTGGGTAGCGCCGTCACGGTCGACGATCTCGAACGGCACGGGAGTGCGGTCGCGGAAGTAGCCCTCGTAACGCCGGCCGACCACGTCGGCCAAGGTCCGCCTCATGCGGTGATGGTCCCACAGGCCCCCTGCTCCGGGACACCATCGCCGGACGAAAAGGCCCGGTCGTGGCGGGTGGTGAACCGCGGTCGGCAGCCGGAACGAATGGGAGCGCGTTTCGCGAACCCGCGGCCGGGAATGCGCCTCCCCGCGATCGGGACGGGCCCGCCCGCCGCGGTCGTACAACGCAGGCCAGGAGGGCGTACGAGATGAGCGAAGACGCCGGTCCGGACGGCTCGGCCCCGACCGGTGACGGCGCGGCGGGGCGCCCTGACCCGGGTGCGGTGACCGTCGTCCGCCTCGGCGATCTCCGGCGTACCGTCGCGGCGACCGCGGTCGGCAACATGATCGAGTGGTTCGACTTCGGGGTGTACAGCTTCACCGCCGTGACGATCGGGCGGGTGTTCTTTCCCGAGGCCAGCCAGTCGGCGCAGCTCCTCTCGTCGTTCGCGACCTTCGCCGCGGCCTTCCTCGTCCGTCCTCTGGGTGGCCTCTTCTTCGGCCCGCTGAGCGACCGCATCGGTCGCAAGCGGGTGCTCGTCTTCACCGTGATCACGATGTCGCTCGGCACGTTCGCCGTCGGGCTGCTCCCCGGCTTCGCCCAGGTCGGCGTCTGGGCCCCGGTGCTGCTCCTCCTGGCCCGGCTGATCCAGGGCTTCTCCACCGGCGGTGAGTACGGCTCGGCGATGACGTTCATCACCGAGCATTCGCCGGACCGCCGGCGCGGCTTCGTGGCCAGCTGGCTCGAGTTCGGCACGCTGACCGGCTTCGTGCTCGGCGCGTCGCTGGTGACGCTCCTGACCAGCGTGCTGTCCACAGCCGACCTCGACTCCTGGGGTTGGCGAATCCCGTTCCTCGTCGCCGGCCCGCTCGGCCTGGTCGGCCTGTACCTGCGCCTGCGGCTGACCGAGACGCCCGCCTTCGAGCATCTGGAGACCCGCGCGCCGAAGCGCTCGGCCGGGCTCCGCAGGGAGGCGAAGGAACTGGTCCGCCACCAGCGCCGCCCGCTGCTGGTCTGCCTCGGCCTCGTCCTCGTGCTGAACGTGCCCAGCTACATGCTCACCGCGTACCTGCCGAGCTACCTGTCGGCGCAGCTCGGCTTCTCCCAGAACACCTCGCTGATCGTGGTGGTGGTCGTCCTGGTGATCCTCATGGTGCTGCTGCAGTTCGCGGGCCGGCTCTCCGACCGCGTCGGGCGTCGGCCCGTCATGATGACCGGCTGCGTCCTGCTGGTCGTCCTCTCCGTGCCGGCCTTCCTGATCATCCAGCAACGCACGGTGGTCGCCGTCTTCTTCGGCACGCTGCTCGTCGGCCTGATGTACCTCTGCTTCGACAGCACCGAGCCGGGCACCCTGCCGACGCTCTTCCCCACCCGGGTACGGGCCGGCGCGCTCTCCATCACGTACAACATCTCCACCTCGCTCTTCGGCGGCACGACGCCGCTGGTCGCCGCGGCGCTGGTCGACGGCACCCACAGCCTGATCGCCCCCGCCTTCCTGCTGGTGGCGGCCGGGCTGGTCGGCGGCATCGCGGTGTACTTCGCGCCGGAGACCGCCCGCCGCCCCATGCCGGCGGCGCCACCGGTGGTGGCGACCGAGGAAGAGGCGGCCGCGATCCGGGGCGGCGCTCCGGCGTCCTGACCGATTCCCCGCGATCCGGCCCGGCCCTCCGCCGGCGCGTCGCGGGTCTGGAGGGCGAGGTCGACTTTCCGCGCAGCCATCACTATGGTCAGTTCCATTATGAAACTTACTGTCTTCTGGCGTTGGTGGGTCGCCGGCACGACCAGCCTCTTCGGCTCGGCGGTCGGTGGGTTGGCCCTGCCGTTGACCGCACTGACCGTGCTGCACGCGTCGGCGTTCGAGATGGGTCTGATCACGGCGGCCGGCTATCTCGCGTACCTGCTGATCAGCCTGCCGGCGGGGGTGATCGTGCAGCGCCTGCCGCTGCGCGGCATGCAGGTCGCCCTGGATCTGATCCGGGCGCTCGCCATCGCGTCCGTCCCCCTGGCGTGGTGGTTCGACGCCCTGACGGTGGCGCAGCTGGTCGCGGTCGCCCTGGTGACGAGCTTCGCCAACGTGCTCTTCGACGTGGCGAACCAGACCTTCCTGCCGGAGATCGTGCCGGCGGCGCAGTTGCAGGCGCGCAACAGCCTCACCTCCGGTACGCATGCCGCCGCGCAGCTCGGCGGGCCGTCGCTGGGCGGGCTCGCGGTGCAGCTGCTGGGCGCGGTGCCGACGCTCTTCGTGGATGCCGTCAGCTATCTCATCTCCGCCACGCTGCTGCGCACCCTTCCGGCCCGGCGGGTGCAGCGACCGGTCGAGCGGCCCCCGATGGTCACGATGATCCGCGAGGGCTGGCACTACGTGCTCCGCCACCCGATCATCGGGCCGGCGATGTGGGACGCCACCGCGACGAACTTCGTCTCCGGCGCGATGCTGGCCCTCTTCCCGTACTACCTGCTGCGCGAGCTGCACGCCCCGCCGCTCCTGGTCGGCCTGCTGATCGCCGTCGACGGCCTCGGCTCGCTCATCGGCGCCGCGCTGACGACCCGGTTCACCGATCGGGTCGGCACCGCACGCGGCCTGATCATCGCGGCGGTCGTCAGCGTGGCCGGCGCGCTCGTCATCCCGCTGGGCACCGGCACCGCCGGCTACCTCGCCTTCGCCGTCGGCAACCTCGTCTTCGCCGGCTGCTCGGTGGTGCTCAGCGTGACCACCCGCACCTACCGGATGCTCGCCAGCCCCCCGGAGCTGCTTTCGCGGGTGATCGCCACGGTCAAGTTCGTCTCCTGGGGCGCCATCCCGCTCGGCGGCCTGCTCGCCGGCGCCCTGGCCGGGCCGCTCGGTGCCCGCACCACGCTGCTGATCTTCGGCGCGCTCACCGTGCTCTCCCCGATCATCTACCTCTCGACCCCGATCCGCCGGCTGCGCGACCTGCCGCTCGACCCCGCGCCGGAGCGCGTGGAAGCCCGGGTGTGAACCAGGCGGTGCGAACGGGCGGAGGGCCGCGGAGACCCGCCTGTTCCGCCACCGGCTCGGAGCGACTACGCCCGAGTTCGCGGCTTAGTACATCGCATGCTGTACTGTCCGACGAGTGGAGACGTTGACGCACGGCCAGGTGCTGGCCCGCTTCGGTCACGCCCTCTCCGATCCGACGCGGGCCCGGCTGCTGCTGGCGCTGCGCGAGGGGCCGGGCTACCCGGCGGAGCTCGCCGACCTGCTCGGCACGACCCGGCAGAACCTGTCGAACCACCTCTCGTGTCTGCGTGGCTGCGGCCTGGTGGTCGCCGTGCCGGAGGGCCGCCGCACCCGCTACGAGCTGGCCGACGGCCGCCTGGCACACGCCCTGGCGGACCTGCTCGGTCTCGTGTTGGCGGTCGACCCGGCCGCCTGCCCGGATGCCGACGAGAAGGGCTGCTGCTGATGGACCTGCCCCTGATCGGTCGGCCCCCGGCGGGGCCGCCGCCCGCGCGCCGTCAGGTGCTCGCCCGGCGAGTGCGGCTGCTGGTCGCCGCCACGATCACCTACAACGTCATCGAGGCGGTCGTGGCGATCACCGCCGGCACGCTCGCGTCGTCGACCGCGTTGATCGGCTTCGGGCTCGACTCGGTGATCGAGGTGTCGTCCGCGGCGGCGGTGGCGTGGCAGTTCGCCGGCCGCGATCCCGAGTCACGCGAGAAGGTCGCACTACGGATCATCGCGTTCTCGTTCTTCGCCCTCGCCGCGTACGTGACTGTGGAGTCGGTACGGGCGCTCGTCGGCGGCGCCGAGGCGGAGCACTCCAGCATCGGGCTGGTACTGGCGGCGCTGTCGCTGGCGATCATGCCCGTGCTGTCGTACGCGCAGCGCCGCGCCGGGCGGGAACTCGGTTCACGCTCGGCGGTCGCGGACTCCAAGCAGACCCTGCTCTGCACGTACCTCTCCGGCGTACTGCTCGTGGGTCTGGGGGTGAACAGTCTCTTCGGCTGGTCCTGGGCCGACCCGATCGCCGCGCTGGTCATCGCCGCGGTGGCGGTGAAGGAGGGTCGCGAGGCGTGGCGCGGTGACGCCTGCTGCGCCGTCCCGCTGAACGCCCCCCGCACCGACGCCGCCGCCGGTGAGCCCGGCGCCGGCGGGGTCGATGCGTGCGGATGCCGGCCGGGCTGCTCCTGCTGCGCGGCCGACGCGACCTGAACGCGCCGACCAGGAGCGGGCTGGACCCGCGCCTCGACGTTCCACACTGGCCGACGCGGCGACCGTCACCACCCGGACGTCGTCCACATGCTGGCCACAGTGGCGGCAGCACCCGAACCGCGCGCCTGACCCGCACTGAGGGTGACCGTCGACACTGCAGTCCGATGTGAAATCCAGCATTTCGCCGTAAATGTCTGCATCAGTTGCGTAACGTTCCGGACATGGTCCTTCGTACCTGGCGTAACTTGTTGCTCACAGCGCTCGGGCTGGGAGTGCTCGCGGGTGCCGGTCAGCTCGGCATCGCGTTCGGCCTCGGCATCGTCCAGCTCACCGGCGCACCCGCCGACACCACAGTGAACCAGTGGCCTGCCCAGCTCGTCTGGGTGGGCTGGTTCGCGGCATACGCCGCCGTGGCCGGCACCGTCGTCACCGCACGCCTGGCCCGCCGCTACGGGGAGCCGGGAAGCACGGGCAGGTTGGTGGCGATCGCCGCCACCGCGGCGCTCGGCGCCACCGTCGTGGCGCCGCTCTGCGTCCGGCCGGTCCAGGCGGCCGAGCGTCTCTCCGTGGACCCGATCTGGGCCGTCGGCATCTGCGCGATCCTCGGCGCGCTGGTCGGCGCGGGTGGTGCGATCGCCGCACTGGTGAAGCCGCCGCTGGGCTGGAACATGGCGGCGGTGGGCGGCGTGGTCTGGCTGCTGGCGCTCGTCCCGGTCGTCCCGTCGCTGGCGACCGCCGGGGTGTTGCCCGCCGTACGGCTCGGTGTGCTGGAACCGGTCGGGCTCGGCGCGGAGGCGGCCCAACGACAGGCGATCCTGATCCTGCCGGCGGTAGCCCTGCTCCTCGGCGCGGTGACCAGCGGGCTGGCCCGCCGGCGCGGGCATCCGCCGCTGGTCAACGGCGCGACCGGCGCGGCGGGCCCGGTGCTGGTCGCCTTCGCCTACCTGACCGCCGGTCCCGGCGAGGCCGTCGACCGGTACCAGATCACGCCCTACTACACCGCGCTGCTCGCCGTCGTCGCCGGTCTGCTCGGTTCGGCCGTCGTCGCGTCGTTCCGCTGGCCGCTCCTGCGGCGCACGGCCGATGAGGAGGCGGTCGAGCCGACCGAGGTCCTCCGTCCACTCTCCGTCGACGCGGCCGTGCCGCAGGCCATGACGCCGGCCGACGAGCCGGGGCCCGCCGACCTGGCCGGCACGTTGCCGGTCACCGGTGCAATCGCAGCGGAGCTCCCGCGCGCCGCCGAACCGCTGAGCCTCGATGCGCCGCCCGGCGACTGGGACGACAGCGCCGTACCGGCCGACCACGCGCCGCGGACCGCCGCACCGGCGGTCGCCACCGTGCCGGCGGCCCGCGCCGTACCCGCCGATCTCGACGACACCTCGGAGACATCGGAACCGATCCCCGCGACGGCGGCCCACCTTCCCGCGGGATCCGGCGGGGACGACTCCGGAACGGCGGAGACGGAGGCCGACAACATCGGGCCCGACGGAATGCCGACCGGCGGGGCACTCGTCGCCCCGGGAACCCTCCGGATGTACCAACCGCCGAAGACCGACCGGACGCAGGTTCAGTCGACCTGGCCGGTCGTTCCGGCGCGACGGGTGCCGCCCTCCACCGAGCCCGCTCCTGGCGCCGAGGCGATCCAACCGGCCGGCAAGCAAGAGAGGCTCGAGCCGGCGCTCCCACCCCGGCACCGGCCGCCCCTGCCCAACCTGAACCTGGCCGCGAACTGGGACGCCCTCGCGAGCGCCCGGCGCGCCGGGCCCCCGCCCGCGACCGGCACCGCGCCGACCGGCCCGGCATCCGTCGTCGAGGCGGGACGGGCCGGCGGGCGGGCCAGCGGCCGGCTGGGCCTGTTCCGGCGCAGCAAGTCCCGGGCCGACGGGGACGGCGCGGGCACCCCGGCGGACGGCGAGCCGCTGGCGAGGCAGGACGCGGAGTTCGTCGACTGGGTGGCCCGGCTGGGCAAGCCTGCGGCGGACAACGAGCCAAATGAGGAGACCGGTCGCCAGTCACTCCGCTCCAACGGAGGCTGAGGCAGTCCCATCAGGGGTACAGCCAAACGTTCCCATGAGTCGCCGCAGACGAGACTGAACCAGGCCTATCACCCGGAAATGTGAGGCGACTTCGTATAGCAGTCGAAGGCCTGCTTGCGTCAGAAACCCGGAAAGCGCTCCGAGCGGACATGAATCCTTCTTATGTTCGTCATGGCTCGTCTGCCCGAGACGACCAGGAGGGAGTGAGGGACATGTCGAAGAGGTTTCTGACCAAGCTCGCCGTAGGGGTGGCGCTGGGCGGCGGCGCCCTGCTGCTCGGCACGCCCGCTGCCGCGCACGCCGCGCCGTACGAACAGGCCTCGGAGCGGCCCTACGAACAGGCCTCGGACCGCACCGAGGTTGCCTGCGCGAACAGCGAGCAGACCAACAAGGTGAGCATCAACCAGATCATCAGCGACAACAAGATCGAGGACAGCGACGTCAGCTACGAGCAGTCCGCGTCGGTCGAGACGACGAACGACAACCAGACTCAGCCCAACAACACCGTCGTCTGCATCGGGAACATCGACGTGGACGTGGACGTCGAGGACTAGGAGCTGGAGCCGCCTCGGTCGGCAACCGCAGGGCACGGGGTGAGATTCGAGATCATGTTCTACGTGTGTCGTTTCAGGCCCCGGAGCCAGATGCTGATCGAGGCGACGTGAACGGTGGCTTCGTAGCGCACGGCGCGCCGTGCATTCCCGGGATGGCCGCCTTGATCCCGCGTCGGCGCAGACAGCCGCGGTTGGCCTCAGTGCTGTACGCCCCTGCCGGCCAGCAGCCGATCCGACCGGGCCCTCAAACGACACGGCCCTGATCCGGGGAACCCGGATGCCCGCCGTGGAGGCCTGGTTCCTGGGCGGCCCGGCCGACGGTCGCCTCGCACCGATCGAAGTCGGTGCCAGGTGTACCGACTCGCCGACACCGCCGACCACGGATAGAAGCATCGTGCGGGATCCGCTGGTCACGTGCCGACATGACGAACGGGCATGTGTCACAGGGTGTGGGGGCCAGCAGCCGGCCGGCCCCCACACCCGTCTGTCGGTTCGGTCAGGGCCGCCGGCCAACTCGTTGGTGCCAGGGGCGGACGGGAGCGGACGATGGCGGCGGGACGCGGTGCTGCGCTGCTGCGCGCCGAAGCGAGTTCGGGGCGTGCCACGTTCCTGGAGCTCTTCTTCGATCTCGCCTTCGTCGTCGCCCTGACCCGGGTCTCGCAACGGTTCGCCGACGTCAGCGACGAGACCGGCTGGGCGCTCGTCGGCGGGCTCGGTCGTACGCTGCTGCTGTTCCTGGCGCTCTGGTTGATCTGGTCGCAGACCACCTGGATCACCAGTCGCTACGAGCCGGAACGGTCGATCATTCAGGCGGTCGTGATCGGCACCATGTTCGCCGCCCTGGTGATGGCGGTGACGCTGCCGCGCGCCGTGGAGGAGCGGGCGGTGCCGTTCACGGTCGCGTACCTGATGGTGATGGTGGTGCGGCCGCTGGTGGTCGCGGCCGCACTGCGTGGCCATCCACGGCGGCTGGTGCCGTTCCGACTCGCCGCCTGGTCAGCGCTTTCCGCACCGCTCTGGCTGGTCGGCGCGTTGGGCCCGGACCGGCTTCGCCTGTCGCTGTGGGCTGCCGCGCTGGCGGTGGACTACCTCGCCTGGGCTCTGGGCTGGCCGCTGCCTCGGCTCGGTGCCGCGGCGGTCGGTCGCTGGCGGATCACCGGAGAGCATCTGGCCGAACGTCACCAGCAGATCTTCCTCATCGCGCTCGGCGAGTCGATTCTGGTCATCGGCGCCGCTTTCGGTGGCGTGGACTACTCCGCGGAGCGGGCGGCCGCCTTCGGGATCGCGTTCATCACCAGCGCGGTGCTGTGGCGGATCTACTTTCACCGCGCCGGCCGGTTGCTGAACGAGGCGTTGGGGCGGGCGGGCCTGCCCGGCCAGTTGGGTACGGCGTCGGAACGGACGCACGCGTTGATCGTACTCAGCGTGCTGGTCACCGCGGTTGGCTACGAGCTGGTCATCGCGCAACCGTTCGGGCCGCCGCGGCCGACGTGGCTGCTCTTCGTGGTGGGCGGCCCGGTGCTCTTCCTCCTCGCTCGGATTCGGCTGGACTACGAGATCTTCGGCCGGGTCCCCAGGTCGCGGGTGATCGGCTTGGTGGTTCTGCTGCTGGTCACGACGGCGTTGGCGCGCTGGTCGCCGATGGTCGGACTGAGCGTCGTGGCCGGAGTGCTGGCTCTTATCGCGCTGGTCGACGCGTTGCGGAGCCGGCAGCGGCCGCTCGAGGATCTCGCCTCGCCGATTGCACGGGAGACGCCCGGCAATCGCGAGCCCGAGGCGTGACCGCGGCCAACTTGAAGCGCTCCGTCGGCCCGCAGCAGTACTGAGCCACCGCCCTGCTTCGCCGACGACCGAGTCGATGAATGCGCCTGGGCGGGTCGTCGGATCGCCCGGCAGTCAGCTTCTCGTGGGGGCGGCCTCCGCGAGGAAGGCGTCGATGGCGGCGAACGTCGCCTCGGGCGCGTCCCGCATGGGCAGGTGCCCCGCACCCGGGATGAGGACGAGACGTGCGCCGGGGATGGCGTCGGCGTAACGGCGGCCGAATTCGGCGCTGACGACAGGGTCGTCCGCACCCCAGACGAGGAGTTCGGGGATCGTACGGAGCCGGGCCCGGTCCAGCAGGGTCGGGTCTTCCAGGGTGTCTCGGGTGTAGGCGCGGAGCGCGGCCAGGTTCTCCGGTGGCGCGTTGCTCGGCATGGCGGGGCGGTGTCCGGGGATCTGCGGGCCGATGGCGTCGATGAGCACGAGCCGGCCGACGCGGTGGTCCCGGTCGCGCACGGCCATCTCGGCGGCCACCCAGCCGCCGAACGAGACGCCGACCACTGTCGCCTCGCTCAGCCCTTCTGCTTCGAGCAGTTCGAGGTAGGTGGCGGCGAGATCGGCGACGCTGGTCATGCTCTCGGGGCGGGTGGTGCCGTCCCAGCCGGGGTGGGTCGGTGCGAGCACCTGCTGCCCGTCGGCGAGGTGCACGAGGAGCGAGTCGATGGTGTGGGGACCGCCGGCGCCGTGCAGCACCAGCACTGGCCGACCGTGTCCGGCCGCGCGCACGGTGAGCGCGAGGCCGGGCCGAAGCTGGTGCGTCGCGGTGGTGGGGTTGCTCGTCATGATGTGTCTCCTTGAGACTGTGGCCGCGGTCGGGTCAGCGCACCACGTTGGCCAGTACCTCGTTGAAGGCCTCGGTGGAGCTGGGGTGGGTCCAGATCGCGTCCCGCAGCCCGCCGGCGGTCACCCCGCTGCGGATCGCCAGCGCCACGGTGTTCACCAGCTCTTGCGCGTCCACGCTGAGCAGCGCGGCTCCGAGGATGGCGTCGGTCTCGGCGTCGATCACGAACTTCATCAGCCCGCGGACGTCGTCCAGGATGCGGGCGCGGGGCATCGCCGCGATGGCCGCGATCGGTTTGGCGGCCACGCGCACAGGCCGGCCGGTGGCGCGCGCCTCGGTCTCGGTCAGGCCGACGCGGGCCAGCGGCGGTGTCATGAAGAGGGTGTACGGCACGGCCACCCGGTCGGCTGTGGAGCGGTTCCCCTCGCCCGTCAGCTGGTCGGCGACGATCCGGTAGTCGTCGAGGGAGATGTAGGTGAACTGGGGCCCGCCGTTGACGTCGCCCACCGCGAAGATGTGCGGTTGGCTCGTCCGGAGGTACTCATCCACCTCGATCGCGCCGCTGTCGGTGGTGCGTACGCCCGCGGCGTCCAGTCGCAGTTCCGCCGTACGCGGTGCCCGCCCCGCGGCGGCGAGTACGGCGTCCACCTCGATCCGGCCCGCCGTGCCGTTCGCCTCGTAGTGGACGACCGCGGCGGCACCGGAGTCGGTGACCTGGGTGACCTTCGCTCCGGTGACGAAGGTGACGCCCTGGTCCGTGAGGATCTTCTCGGCCGCCTCGGCGACGTCGTCGTCCTCGCGGCGCAGGATGCGGCCGCCGCGTTCCAGCACTGTCGCTTCGGCGCCGTAGTGGCTCAGCGTCGCGGCGAACTCGATCCCCTGATAGCCCCCGCCGACGACGGCGACCCGGCGCGGCAGGTCGGGCGAGCCGATCAGGTCGGTACCGGTGATCAGGTGGGCGCTGTCGCGCAGGCCGGGAATCTCCGGAACCACCGTCTGGGCGCCGGTGTTGATGACGATGGTGTCCGCCGTGATCTCCATCCGGTCGTCGCCGGCGGTGACCTCGACCCGCTTCTCGTCGAGGAAGGCGGCGGTGCCGGTCACGACCGTCACGGAGTCGAGGGTGTCCAGCATCTCGAAGTTCTTCTTCCGCAGCATCGAGGTCAGCGAGGCCGTCCACGCCACCGAGTCGGCGAACCATGACCTCGGGTCGGCGTCCTGCGGCCGGACCGACGCGCGATGGATGAGCGCCTTGGTCGGCACGCAGCCGATGTTGATGCACGTCCCCCCGTACATCAGCGCGGACTGCTCCACCATGATCACTCGGCGACCCTGGCGGCCCATGGTCGCGGCGAGGGTCTTCCCGCCCTTGCCGAAGCCGATCACGAGCAGATCCGCGTGCAGTGAAGTCATGGGTCCCAGACTTCACCGGAGCGAGCGATCCGACAAGACGGAAGAGGCTCAAGTATTATCGTGATCGGCTCATGGACTCGATCAGCAGAATCATCCGCTCGGCTCGCCTGGAGGGCGCCGTCGATGTGCGCTGCCTGCTGGCCGGCACCCACGTCCTGGACAATCCGCCCGGCGCGGCCGGGCAGGTGCCTTTCCACCTGCTGCTCGACGGCGACTGCGTGGCCGAGATCGACGATCGGGTGGTCGAGCTGCACGCCGGAGACGTCCTCATCCTTCCGCGCGCCGGGCGGCACCGGATACGGGTCGTCGCGGACGGGCCACCGCTGCCCTCCAGGCGGCACACCGGCGACTCGGTGACCACCCTGCGCGGCGAGGACGCCCCCGCCGTCGACCTCTTCTGCGGCCACTACACCTACCAGCCGGGGGCGGGAGAACTCCTCTTCGCCGGCCTGCCCGACATCGTGCACGCCTCCTTCGGCCTCGGAGCCGGCTCGCCACTGCACCCGCTCGGCGAGCTCATGCGCAGCGAGGCCGCACTCGACGCCCAGGGCACCGGCGCCCTGCTCGCGTCGCTCTGCGAGGCGCTGCTGGTGCTCGTCCTGCGCGGCGACGAACGCGGCGCTCCGTCGACCGCGAACCTGCTCACGCCATGGACCGCCGTGACGGACGCGAGCCTGCGGGCCGTCGTCGACGCCGTGGTGAACGAGCCGCAGCGACGGTGGACGATCGCGAGCCTCGCGCGTGTCGCCGGGGTCTCCCGGGCCACGCTGGTCCGGCGCTTCTCCGCGACGACGGGAATGGGCGTCGCGGATTTCCTGACGCGGACCCGAATGATCATCGCAGCCGACCTGCTGACCACCACCGGCCGCGGCCTGGATGACATCGCCGCCGCCGTGGGCTACCACTCGCCCTCCGCCTTCGGCAAAGCCTTCCGGACCATCACCGGCACCACACCGTCGCGCCTACGCCGGCACGCCGCGGCGAACGCCCGCTGACCGCCGCCCTGCGTCGAGGATCCGCCGGTTCGCGCGGCGATCGCCGACCGAGCGTGCGCACGGAGCCGCCGGGTCATCGAGCCGCGCCGACCAACCCCACCGCTCAAGCGGTCAGGACGGCTGCCGTGCGGCATGCGTCTGGACGAGTCCGTCGACGCCGCGGAGGAAGGTCTCGCAGATCAACTCGGGGTCGAAGAGACAGCCGGCCGCCATGGCGCCGTCGCGCAGCATGACGAAGTGCTGCGCGGCGGACTCGGCCGAGGTCTGCTCGATGCGCGCCATCAGGGTGGTGACGGTGTCGAGGAACCATTGCCGGTGCGCGAGGACCGCCTGATGTACGGGGTGGTCGGGGTCGGGGTACTCGGCCACGGCGTTCAGGAAGGCACAGCCGCGGAAGCCGGAGGACCGGATGCCCTCGGCGATCGACGCCGCGATGGCCCGCAGCGCGTCACTCGCCGGCAGGCCGGCCGCGACGGCCGTGACGGCCTCCTCCACCTGGCCACGGATGGCCTGGTCGGCCCCGCGCAGATAGGCGAGGACGAGATCTTCCTTGCCCGGGAAGTGTCGATAGAAGGTGGCCCGGGTCACACTCGCCTCGGCGACGATCCGGTCGACGCCGACCGAGTGGATTCCCTCCGCATAGAAGATCCGGGAAGCCGCGCCGAGTAGCCGCAGGCGCGCCTCGGACGGCCGGACGTCGGTTTCGCTGCTCGCCATGACTCCATGGTAGCGACAGAACGTTCCGTCTCACTCCTCGCGCCGCGTCGCGGCCGCGCTCCGACCTCGGTGCCACCGGTAGACAGAACGTTCCGTCTTGACAGTACGTAGTGAGCCGTTCATGATTGGCCGAGACAGAACGTTCGTTCTACCTGATTGCCGAGCCGGCCACGCCCCTTGATCGACCAGCTCACCGGCACCCGCCGATCGACCGCCGCTCCGACAGGGAACCCCGAGAGGATCACCATGACCACCGTTGCCGCGCCCGGCATCTCGACGACGGCAGCCGCCCTGCGGCGGCTGTACCTCGTCCGCTTCGCGTTCGCCATCGTCTGGGCCCTCGTGGCGTTCACGACCGCCGAGCACCTCGGCCCACTCGCGGTGACGCTGCTCGTGCTCTACCCGCTCTTCGACGTGGCAGCCGCGATCATCGACGCCCGCGCGTCGCGCGCCACCGGATCCCCCGCCCTGCTCTACGCGAACGTCACGGTCAGTCTGCTCGCCGCCGTCGGTCTCGCCGTCGCGAGCACCTCCGGCATTCCGGCGGTGCTGGGCGTCTGGGGTGCGTGGGCGATCGTGGCCGGGCTGATCCAGCTGCTCGTGGGGGTCACCCGGCGCAGGATGGGGGGCCAGTGGCCGATGATCATCAGCGGTGGCATCTCCGTACTCGCCGGTGGGGCGTTCATCGCGGGCGCCGCCGCGGACAACCCGACGCTGACCAACGCGATCGGCTACGCCATCCCCGGCGCCATCTTCTTCCTCATCTCGGCGATCCGCCTCGGCCGCGCCGCGAAGGGCGACTGACCCTGTAGCTCAGGGCGGGGTCAGTTGAGCCCGAAACAGATGACGGCGAGGCTCCCGGCCAGGCAGCAGTCGATCAAGGTCCGCTGCCACGGCCGGGAGCCTCGCCTGCACTGTTCCGTCCCGCCAGATTCCGCTGTCCAGCAAGGCGCTGGAGCAACTTCCCGACCGGCCGCACTGCGCTCGGGAAGTGGTGAGCCGCCACGCCGGACGCCGTCTTCGGAGCAGGCCGGACGCGGCCACGTCAGGTCGCCGTGGCGTCTTGCGGACTGACGAGGCCGTCGAGCATGACCTGGATCGCCTTACCGCGAGCCTCGTCGCCGTCCCCGCTGAGGGTCATGCGGACGAAGGTCGCGATGTCATCGGCGGTTATGCCGGCGCGCAGCCGGCCGGCGGATCGCAACCGATCCGTGGCCGGGCCGACGACGGATGTGATCAGACGCTGCGCGTGCTTGTCGGCACGGTTGCCGGCGCCAGCCAGTTGGGCGAACGTCGCCACCTCCTGCTCGGACATGTCGCAGCTCTGGCTGAACACCGCCCGGAAGGCGCCGACCGGATCGCTGTTCTGCATGGCGCGCTCCGCGTTGTCCCGTACCGCCGCGGCGAGGTCGTCGAGGACCGCCTCGATCAGCCCTTCCTTCTCCGGAAAGTGCCGGTAGAGCGTGGTGGTCCCGACGCCGGCCCGGCGTGCGATCTCGTCGAGGGCGACCTCCGGGCCGTGCTCGGTGAAGGCCTCGCGGGCAGCCGTGATCAACCGTTGCCGGTTGCGGAGCTGGTCCCGGCGGGGTGCCCGCATCTTCGGACCTCCGATCGAAGTGGTGGCAACACCACCACTTTAGCGCTACCGTTAAAACGGTGATGTCACTACCACTTTCGGTGGAGAATGTCGTGCCCTGGAATCCGGCGGTCCGGCTCGGCGCGGGTCCGAGGCTCGGCGCCCGACCCTGGTCGATCTGGCAGAGCCGGCGTCCCGCCACCGGCGTGCCCGGCGACCGAACGAGACATGCAAGGAAGTGAAGAGATGAACGCTGGACGAGGTAGAGCCACCTTCTGGACCCTGACGTGCCTGGGGGCGGTCGGTGCCGCCCTCGGGACCCTGGGCGTGGTCAGCCCCGACCGCCAACAGCGCCTCTCCGGATTCGAGCGCCCCGCCGAGCGGGGACCGGGTGACCACACGACAGCCGTGCTGGGCAGCAGCTCCTTCGCCGCGATCGGCGAGGGCGGGGCCTATCTGCTGGGGGCGGCGCAGGGCTGGCCCGGCTTTCCCAGGTACGTCATGGCCCGCCGCTTGTTGATGGCGGCCGGCCTCACCGGGCTCGCGGCCACGGGTCGCGCGCCCAGGGCGTTTCTCAACGCGGCGGGCTGGGAGGCGCTCGGTGCCGCGGCCATCGCGGGGGCGTCCTGGCTGGACCGGCGAACCGACGCGATTCCCGCATGAGCGTGCCCGCCGAGATCGCCCACACCCGGTACGCCACCGTGACCACCTACCGCCGGGACGGACGACCGGTCCCCACCCCCGTTGGGCTCGTCGCTGACGCAGGCGAGCTCTTCGTGCTCACCCAGCGCAAGAGCGGAAAAGTCAGAAGGATCCGCAACAACGCCACGGTGACCGTGACACCGTGCGACCCGAACGGCCGGGTCGCCGCCGGCGCGCCAACGGTACGGGGCCAGGCCCGACTACTGGACCGGACCGAGACGGCACGGGTACGCCGGCTCATGGCCCGCCGCTACCCCATCGCCCGGCTGGTGTTCGGGTTCGACCTGCTCCTCGGGCGACGTGACCGCAGGATCGGCATTGCCATCCGCCTATGACCGCCCTTCCTCATCTCCTCCACCTCCTCTTCATCGCGGTCCGGTGCGAGTAGACGTCCTGGTCGGCCGCATACGATGGTTCACCGACTGCCGCTACTCCTGGAGTTCCGCCGATGACCAGCACCACGCACCGTACCGTCCGGATCGCCGGCCTCGCCGACGTCGACGCCCTCGTCGACCTGGTCGAGTCGGCGTACCGGGGGGAGAGCAGCCGGGCCGGCTGGACCCACGAGGCGGACCTGCTCGACGGCCAGCGCACCGACCGCGACATGGTGACCGCCGCGGTGACCAGCCCGGACAGCTCGGTGCTCGTCGTCGAGGAGGGGGCCCGGCTCGTCGCCTGCTGCCAGGTGGAGCGCCGCGATGACCACGCCTACTTCGGCATGTTCGCCGTCGCACCCTCGCAGCAGGGCGGCGGGCTGGGGCGCGAGCTGCTCGACGTGGCCGAGCGCCACGCCGAGCAGGAGTGGGGCGCCGGGGAGATGCGGATGACGGTCATCACCCAACGGGACGAACTGATCGCCTGGTACGAGCGGCGGGGCTACGTCCGCACCGGAGAAGTCACCCCGTTCCCCTACGGCGACGAGCGGTTCGGCCTGCCCCGCCGTCGCGACCTGGCCTTCGAGACTCTGGTCAAGAAGCTCGGCTGACTCCGTCAGCACGAAGACGACTGAGCCGCCGCGGCTCTGTTCGGGGTCACGCGAGGGTCGCGGGCAGGGCGAGGACGGCGAAGCGGAGTACCCGTCCGAGCAGGCATGCGACGGCGAACTCCCAGCGGCGCAGGCCGGCGGTTCCGGCAGCGACGCTGACCAGGACGAGTGGTGGGACGCCGACGGAGGCGGAGAGCAGCACCGTCGGCAGACCGGTGCGGCGGCCGGAGAGCCAGCGCTGGACGGGCTCGGTCCAGCGGGCGGTCCGGGCGGCCGCGCGCCCCGATCTGTTGCGTCGTGCGAGCCTCCGGGCCAGCCGGCCGGTTCCGCGACGAGCGGCCTCGAACAGCAGCAGCTTTCCCGCGGTCTGCCCGACCGCCAGGGCGACCACGGCGATCACGGCGTACCCGCCCGGACGCCCGGCGACCACGGCGTAGGCCTCCGCGTTGACGACCGGGACGAGGGCCGAGACGAACCCGTACCCGAGCGCGACCGCAGCCTCCACGAGACCGTTCACGCCCGGCCGTCCCGCCTCAGCAGCCTGGCCACCGCCACGGCGGACCACGCCTTGACCGCGAGGACGGCCAATGCCACAGTCACCGCCACCGAGTACTGCCCGAGGGCCACAGCACCGATGACCCCGGCGGTGTTGACCGCCTTCGCCAGCGGCGACCAGTTCAATGCCCATACGCGCCGGTCGACGACATGGAAATGGTTCGGGCTGAGCACAGGCCAGCACAGGAACACCAGCGACAGCATGGTGTCCAGGACCATGAACGACGGCAGAAACACCATGGCGACCAGCGAGACATCGGGAACCAGGGCGACCAGGGCGACACAGAGCACCGCAGTGCAGGCCCGGTCGCTCACGATGTCGAGGACGGCGCCGGCTCGGGTCTCCTGACCGAGCCACCGCGCGGCGAGGCCGTCGAGCATGTCACCGAGCCAGTAGATGCCGTACGCCACCGCGATCAAGGCGACCGAACCGGAGGCGAGAGCGACGATGCCGAGCGTCACGGCCGCGAGGGTCCGGATGATGGTGATGCAGTTGGGGATGGTGAGCAGCGGGCCGACCTGCAGGACGGGCCGGGAGTCGACGAGAGTCACACCTGCAGGCTCCGGTTCTTGGCCCTTCCGGCGGAACGTACCGGGGTGCCGACCCTCGGCGCGGCCGCGGTACCGGGGTACCGACCGGACCGGTACCTGGGTACCTGGCCGGCCCAGGGCGGATCATCGAGACTGTGCAGGTGGTTACCGCGATCGGGCAATGGGTCCGCAGCCTCAGAGGCGCGCGCCGGCTCACCTACGGCGCGGCCGGTGTGATCGTCACAGTCGTGGTCACGACGGTCGACCAGGACGTGCTCGTACCGACGGGCTGGGTGTGGTTGGTGCTGCCCGCCGCCCTCACGGCCATGGCCCTGCCGCCCGGCGCTCGGGCCCTGGTCTTCGCGGCCTGCGCCGGGTTCGTGGCGATAGTGAGCACCGGTGAGTCGGTCCAGCTGGGTCTGGCGGCGGCCGCTCTCGTGTTCGTCTCGACCTGCGAGGATCCGGCCCGTCGACCGTGGCTGGGCTGGGCGGCCGGTCTGGCCGGCGCCGCCGGTGCCCTCACCGTCGCCCTGCTGAACCATCGCGGGCTCTACGAACAGCCCTTCGCCTTCGTGGCGGCCGGCTATCTCCTCGCTGTCCTGATGCGCTCGTGGTCCCGCGGCAACGCGCTCACCCGGGAGACGGCCGAGCTACGTGACCAGGCCGCCTGGCTCGCGCAGCGCACGAATCTGGCCCGCGAACTGCACGACGTGGTCGGTCACCACGTCACCGCGATGGTGGTCCAGGCCGAGGCCGGACAGTTCAGCAGCGACCCGGCGGTGGCGCTGCGGACGATCGCGAACAGCGGCCGCACCGCTCTGCGCGAGCTCGACACGCTCGTCGTACATCTCCGCAACCCGGACGCACCGGTGGCCGTGAGCGCCCCGCCCCGCCTCTCCGACATCGACGAACTGCTCGCCGAGCCGCTGCGCCAGCAGGGTGTGGCGGTGCACGTCCGGCTCGACGCCGAGCCGGGACTCGACGAGGTGGGCGTCTTGGCGGCATACCGCATCGTCCAGGAGGCCGTCACCAACATCGCCCGGCACGCGAACGCCACGACCGCCTGGGTCGAGCTGATCCGCGTCGGCGACCAGGCCAGGCTGCGGGTGAGCGACGACGGGATCGGTCCGCCCCGGGCCGTGACGCGCGGCTCGGGGCTGCTCGGCGTCGAGGAACGCGCGCGGGCGCTCGGCGGCAGCTCACACGTGAACCGGCGCCCCGGCGGCGGTACCGTACTGGAGGCCGTCCTGCCGGTGGCCAGGCCATGATCCGTGTCGTGATCGCCGACGACCAGCAGCTGGTCCGCGACGGCTTCAGCCAGATCCTGCGCTCCCAGCCGGACATCCACGTCGCGGCCGAAGCCGCGGACGGGCGGCAGCTCCTCGATGCCGTCCGCCGCGATCCCCGCATCGACGTCGCCCTCGTCGACATCCGCATGCCGGTACTGGACGGCCTGCAGGCCACCCGGGAGCTGGCCGCGATTCCCCATGCCCCGGCCGTCATCATCGTCACCACCTTCGACGATGACGCCTACGTCCTGGACGCCATCGCCTCGGGAGCGCGTGGATTCCTCCTCAAACGCAGTAGCGCCCAGAACCTCCTGTCCGCCGTCCGCACGGTCGCGGCCGGCGGCGCGATCCTCTCGGCCGAGATCACCGGCGCGGTTCTGGAACGTGTGCGGTCGACCGGCCCGGCCACCCGCGTGGACCTCGCCGCCTACCAACTGACCGCACGCGAGACCGACGTGCTCACGTTGATCGGCGCCGGGCTCAACAACGACGAGATCGCGCGGAGTCTTCATCTGTCGATGAGCACGGTCAAGACCCACGTCGCGAACGTGTTGGCGAAGACCGGCAGCCGCGACCGGGTGCGAGCCGCCATCCTCGCCATCCAGGCCGGCCTCGCATGATTCGTGCCCGGACGGGGGCGTAGCGGTGGCGGGTCTCCGCGCCCCGGAGCAGTCGAGGCGCATCGAGCACGCGCGGGTGGCTGACCACGAATCGGGCCGACCCGGACAATTCGTCCCTTAGGTTACTGCGCAGGAGGCTGTCGAGACCGGGAGGCGGCGTGGAGAGCTATCCGGCGATCGAGGACCACGGGCTCATCGGCGACCTGCAGACCGCCGCCCTGGTGACGTGCGACGGAACCGTCGACTGGTTCTGCGCGCCGCGCTTCGACTCGCCGAGCATCTTCGCCGCGCTGCTGGACCGGGAACGCGGTGGCTACTTCCGCATCGCCCCGCACGACGTCCGATACGTCACCAAGCAGCTCTACCTGCCCGGCACCCCGATCCTGATCACCCGGTTCATCAGCGCGGACGGCGTCGCCGAGGTGATGGACTTCATGCCGGTCACCGGTGATCTGGCCACCGACTCGCACCGCCTGGTCCGCATCGTCACCATGGTCCGGGGCAGCATGCGCTTCCGGGTGGAGTGCCGACCCCGGTTCGACTACGCCCGGGAGAGGCACGACCTGGAGCGCCACCCGAACGGGTACCTGTTCCGCAGCCCGTCGGCGACGCTCACCTTCAACCCGGTCGACCCGGTACGGCAGCTCTGGGCGCAGACCGGGGAGGTCCGCCTGGAGGACGGCGACCTGATCGCGTACGGCACGCTCAACGAGGGTGACACCGGCGGGATCGTGCTGGAGACGGCCGGCACGGAGCCACGGACCATCTCCGCGGCAGAGGTCGAGGGGATGTTCGAGTGGACCCGGGACTACTGGCGGCGGTGGGTCGAGCGCTCCCGCTACACCGGGCGGTGGCGGGAGATGGTCGAGCGCTCGGCCATCACGTTGAAGCTCATGACGTACGCGCCGACCGGCGCGATGATCGCCGCGCCCACCGCCGCGCTGCCCGAGTTGGTCGGCGGCACCCGTAACTGGGACTACCGCTACACCTGGGTACGCGACACGTCGTTCTCGGTGCACGCGCTGCTCGGCCTCGGCTTCACCGAGGAGGTCAGCCGGTACATGAACTGGCTCGACGAGCGGATCCGTGAGGCCGGTGACCACCAGGACCCGCTGAAGATCATGTATCGGGTGGACGGCTCCTCGGACCTGCACGAGGAGGTGCTCGACCATCTGGAGGGGTACCGGGGGTCCAGCCCGGTGCGGATCGGCAACGGCGCCGCCGACCAGCTTCAACTCGACATCCACGGCGAGGCCCTCTACGCCATGCATCTCGCCGACGAGCAGGGCATCCGCGTCTCGCACCAGGTGTGGAAGAGCACCGTCCGGCTCGTCGACTGGCTCTGCCAGCACTGGGACCGGCCCGACGCCGGCATCTGGGAGAGCCGCCACCACCCACGCAACTACACCTTCGGCCGGGTGATGTCCTGGGTCGCGCTGGACCGGGCCATCCGCCTCGCCACCCGCACCGGCCGCCCCGGCGACACCACCCGCTGGGCCGAGCAACGCAACCTGATCTACGACCAGGTCATGGCCCGCGGGTACCACCGGGAACGCGGCAGCTTCGTGCAGGCGTACGACGAGAACATGCTGGACGCCGCGCTGCTCGCCATGCCGGCGGTCGGCTTCGTGACGCCGAGCGACCCCCTCTGGCGGTCCACCTTGAACGCGATCGAGCGGGAGCTGGTCTCCGACAGCCTGGTCCACCGGTACGACCCGGTGCACTCCCCCGACGGCCTCCCCGGGCATGAGGGCACCTTCAACATGTGCACGTTCTGGTACGTCGAGGCGCTGGCCCGCTCCGGCCGCCTGGACGACGCCCGGCTCACCCTCGAGAAGATGTCCACCTTCAGCAACCACCTCGGCCTCTACGCCGAGGAGATCGCGGCGACCGGTGAGCAGATCGGCAACTACCCACAGGCGTTCAGCCACCTGTCTCTGATCAACTCGGCGCTGACGCTGAACGACCTGCTCGACACCGAGGCCGACGCCCGACGCCGCCATTGACTTCCTCCGCCGCCATGAATGGCGGGGATTCCCTCCGCGCCGCGCACGGAACGCGCAACGCCCGGGTGGGTTCCTGCTTCACCGCGATCCGCCGAAGGTTGCTCCGGTCTTACGTCCACTCCACAGGCGTTTATCGTCTCCGCAAGCCCTGCGGCGACGGTGGTGCGTTAGACCCCGGCTTGGTTATCGCCGGAGCCCGACGGGACGTTGCCACGGTCACGGGCACGCTCGGGCCTGGCGGCCCTCCCGCGCGGGCCTTCACCCCCGCCCTGAAGGGCGGAGCACTGGCCCGCATCTCGGTAGCACGGCTCCCTCGATCAGCGGGCCCTACCCGAGGGCAGGTTGCCCGCCCATGGCGCTGAGGGTGGCGCCGTTGACGTAGCTGGCCTCCGGGGAGGCCATGAAGGCGATGGTGCCGGCGATCTCTTCGGGGTCGGCGAGACGCTTGAGGGCGACGGCCTGTCCGGCGGATTCGAAGGCGGGGCCGTACGCGGCGGTGCCTTCGGTGCGGGTGGGGCCGGCGGCGACGGCGTTGACGCGCACCCCGTCGGGGCCGTACTCGGCGGCCCAGACGCGGGTGAGGGATTCGAGGGCGGCTTTGGTGGCGCCGTAGATGCCGCTGCCGTGGCCGGGGGTGCTGGCGGCGCCGCTGCTGATGTTGATGATGGCGCCGTGGCCGCGTGCGGTCATGCCCGGGGCGAGGGCCTGGACGAGGAGGTACGGGGCGCGCAGGTTGACGGCGATGTGGGCCTCGAAGGTGGCCGGGTCGTTGTCGGCGGTGCGGGCGAACTGGAAGATGCCCGCGTTGTTGACGAGGATGTCGACGTCGCCGGCGCGCTCGGCCAGCGCGATCACCTGTGCGGGGTCGGAGAGGTCGGCGGGCTCGAAGCGGGCGGTGGCGCCCATCGCCTCGATCTGCCGAAGGGTGTCGGCGGCGCGCTCCCGGTCGCGGCCGTGCACGATGATGTCGGCGCCGCGCGCAGCGAGGGCCAGGGCGGTGGCGCGGCCGATGCCTGCGGTGGCTCCGGTGACCAGGGCGGTCCGGTGGGCGAGGTCCTGGCTCATCATGGTGCTTCCTCTGATCGTGCGGGTGGTGTCAGCGGGTCTGTCGGGCGGTGCGCATGGGTGTCGTGGCGGTCACCGGCGGGCCGTCGGGCGCGGTGGCAGCGCGCCTCGTTTGCGGGTGCCCGTGGCGAGGTCGCGGGTGGCGTGTCACGCGTGGGTGGGTTCGGGGGCGGGGATCCGGCGCGCCCACCCGCCGAAGAGGATCAGGCCGGCCAACGGAAAGGCCGCGGTGGCCAGCAGGGTCGCGCCCAGGCCGTGGTCCAGGCCGCCGGCGGTGGCCAGGACGCTGGTGAGGATGGCCAGGCCCATCGCACCACCGAGTTGCTGCAGGCCCTGGTTGAGGCCGGCCGCGGCACCGATGTGCTCGGCGGGGGCTTGGTGCATGATGACGGCGGTGACGGGCGCGAACGTCGCGCCCGCGCCCGCGCCGAGCAGGACCGAAGGCAGCAGCACCGTGACGATCGAGGTGTGCGGGCCGGCGTCGGCGGCCACTGACGCCATCCAGGTGATGCCCAGCACCAGGCCGGCCAGGCCGGTACCGCCGATGGCGCGCTCGCCCAGGCGCGGCAGCAGCCGTGGGGTGAGCTGGTTGGTGGCGATCAGGCCGAGCGTGAACGGCACCAGCGCGAGTCCGGTCTGGATCGGGGTGAAGCCGAGGACCTGCTGGGTGAGCAACGTGGTGAAGAACAGGAAGCCGACCTGACCGGCCGGAACGACCAGCATGGACAGGAGCGGGCCCGCGCTGCGCATGGAGGCGAAGAACGCCAGCGGCATCACCGGGTGCGGATGCCTACGCTCACCCACCAGGAGCAGCAGCAGGGAGAGCACGGCGACGGCGAACGCGCCCAGCACCAGGGGGTTGGTCCAGCCTCGGTCGGCGGCGGAGGTGAAGGCGAAGACCAGGGCCACCATCAACACGATCGAGGCTGCGGCGCCACCGACGTCCAGCGAGGTGCGTCGGCGCGGCAGTTCCGGCAGGTTGCGCAGGGCGCCGAGCAGGACCAGGAGACCGATCGGTGCGTTGACGAACATCACCCACTCCCAGCCGAGGGTCTGGGTGAGCACCCCACCCGCGAGCAGACCGACCGCCGCTCCGGCGCCGACGGCGAGTACGAACATCGCCATCGCGCGCGAGCGCTGCGGGCCGGGATCGGTGCTGCCCATGATCAGCACCATGACGCTGGGCGCGGCGAGAGCAGCGCCGGCGCCCTGCAGGGCGCGGGCGGCCACCAGAAGCTCCGCCGAGGTGGCGAGACCTCCGGCGATCGAGGCGATCACGAAGACCGACACGCCGAGAAGAAGGGCACGGCGGGGGCCGATCATGGAGCCGACCTTGCCGCTCAGCAGGATCAGCCCGCCGAAGGTCAACGCGTAGGCGGTCACGACCCAGGACAGCCCGGTGTCGGAGAAGCCCAGTTCACGTCCGATGTCGGGTAGGGCCACGTTCACGATCGAGGTGTCCACGACGAACATCAACTGTGTCAGCACCAGGATCACCACGGCCATCGTCGCACCGGCCCCTGATGTCGACTCGCTGTCGTGCCCACCCGCGGGGGCGGTGAGCAAGCTGCCTCGGGTCATCGCACCTCTCCTGTCCGGCGTCACCCCTGGTCGGGGCACCTGCTGACACAGTCGGACCGTTCGGACGAAGAGGCAAAGATCCTTGCTGCGGTGGCAATATTGGGGGCATGGATGACGAGACCGCGTCGACGATGGCAGCCGTCGGGCCCCGCCTGCGAGGGCTGCGTACGCGGCGCAACCTGTCGCTGACCCACCTCGCGCAGGCCACCGGGATCTCCCTGAGCACGCTCTCCCGCCTGGAGGCGGGCCAGCGCCGTCCCACCCTGGAACTCCTGCTCCCCCTGGCGCGCGAGCTGCGCGTCGACATCAGCGAGATCATCGGGGCGCCGCAGACCGGCGATCCCCGCCTGCACCTCAAGCCGGTCACCCGGCACGGCATGACCATGCTGCCCCTGACCCGGCGGGCCGGAAGCCTGCAGGCCTACAAACTGATCATCTCGCCCAAGATGCGCTCACCGGAGCCCGAGCAGTCCAGCCACGAGGGCTACGAGTGGCTCTACGTCCTCGACGGCCGCCTGCGCCTGGTCCTCGGGGACAAGGATCTGGTCATGGGTCCCGGTGAGGCGGCCGAATTCGACACCCACACCCCGCACTGGTTCGGCAACGCCGACGAGCACCCCGTGGAGATCCTCAGCCTCCTGGGCGTCCAGGGCGAGCGCGCGCACCTGCGGATCCGGACCGTACGGGGCGGGAGCGCCGCGACCGGCCGGGGCTGACCCACGCCACTTGAGGGCGGGGGGCCCTACGCGGGAGCTGTTTCGCCGGTATCGCTATCGGCGCTGAGCCTCTTGCTCTCGGATCGTCGCTGGCGCCTCGCGGCCGAGGCGGGCCCGGGCTCGGGCCATCCGAATGGCGGCCGTCAAGGTGTTGATGTCGTAGGCGCCGTAGTGGCGGCGGCCGTTGATGAAGAACGTCGGAGTACCGGACACTCCGCTGTTGTCGGCCGAGTCGATGTCACTGTCGATGCGGGCGGCGTGGGCATGGCTGATCAGGTCGTCGTGGAACCGGTTCTGGTCCAGACCCAGGTCGCCGGCGTACTTGATCAGATCCGGGATGTTCAGCTTCTCCTGGTGGTCGAGGAGCAGGTCGTGCATCTGCCAGAAGCTGCCCTGCGCGGCCGCCGCCTCGGCGGCCTCGGCCGCCAGCTGGGCCTGGGGGTGCACGTCCGACAGGGGCAGGTGACGCCACACGAAACGCAGATCGGCGTGGCCCAGCAACTGCCGGATGACCGGCTCGGCCTTTCCGCAGTACGGGCACTCGAAGTCGCCGTACTGCACCAGCGTCACCGACGCATCGGCGGGGCCGCGGACGTGGTCGTACTTCTCGTCGACCTCCGGAATGAGGTCGATCAGCTCCGTCACGTCGCCGAAGAGCGCCCGGGTGCGCTTCTCCTTGGACAGCAGGTTGGTGAAGCGGAACACCGTCCAGGTCAGCGCCGAGGATACGATCGCGGCGCTGAGCACCCCGACCTTGGCCTCGGCGAGTTGGTCGCCGGTGAAGGCCAGGCTGGCGATCAGCAGCGACACCGTGAAGCTGACACCGGCGATCGTGCCGCTACCGAGCACGCCCGCCCAGCCCACGGCCGGGCGGACGCGGCCACGCGAGATCCAGGTGAGCCCGGCCGAGGTGCCGATCACGGCGAGGGGCTTGCCGACGACGAATCCGAGCAGCACGCCCCAGGTGACAGGCGACGCGAACGCCCGAGCCAGGAACGGACCGTCGATGCCGATACCGGCGTTGGCCAGGCCGAACAGCGGCACGATGACGTAGCTGGACCACGGGTGGTAGATGCGCTGAAGGCGGTCGTTGGGCGAGAGCGTGTTCGCGAGGCCGATCGAAGCGGTACGCGCGAGCTTGGGCGTCGGCTGCTCACGGAACGACCGGAACAGCCCGCTGACCTGCTCGAGCTCAGCTCGGCCCGGAGAGTAGGCGAAGGCGGTCAACCCGATGGCCAGTCCGGCCACCACCGGGTCGACTCCGCTGACCAGCAGCGCGCCCCACATCACGACGGCGAACGGCACGTACGCCGAGCCACGCCGTACGCCGGCCGCCCGAATCGCCAGCATGATCGCGAACGCCGCCACGGCCACCATGATCGGCATCATCTTGATGTCGTCGCTGTAGACCAGGGCGATGACGACGAGTGCGATCAGATCGTCGACCACGAACACGGTGAGCAGGAAGATTCGGACCCGGTCGGGCACGCCCCGGCCGAGCAGTGCCAGCAGGCCCAGCGCGAGGGCGGTGTCGGTCGACATGGCCACGCCCCAGCCGTGCGCGCCCGGGCCGCCGTGGTTGACCGCCAGGAAGATCAGCACCGGGATCAGCATGCCGATCACGCCGGCCAGGCTGGGCAGCACGAAGCGTCGCCGGTCGCGTAGGTCGCCGAGGTCGAACTCGCGCCGCGTCTCAAGGCCGACGACCAGGAAGAAGAGCGTCATCAAGCCGCTGTTGATCCAGGTGTGCAGGTCGCGGGAGAGTTCGAGGTTCCCGAGCCGCAGGGCCAACTGGGTGCGCCAGACGGCTTCGTAGGAGCCGAGGTCGAGGTTGGCCCAGAGCAGTGCGGCGACGATGGCGGCCACGAGCACGCCGGCGCTGCCGGCCTCGGTTCGCAGGAAGGCTCGCAGCGGTGTCGCCAGACTCCGCATCCAGATCGTTCGGTCGCTCATCTTGCTTTCGGTCACACGTCACCTTCCGGGGCGCCGGCGACGGCCACGAGGCAGCGCCGGCCGCCCGGTAGCGGTCGTTCAGCAGGATCGGTGCGGCCGGGCCGCGACCTGGATCGGTTCGCGGTCGCCACAGCCCGCGCCGCGGGCACGTCGCCGCATGGCGTAACAGGCTGTCGCGGTCGACGGAACCCCGTCGCCGCTTGGGGAGGAAAGACCGGCGCCCGCTGCTCGGCCACGATCGCCGAGCAGCAGGCGGCCTGATTTCAGCGCGGCCCGACGAACTCGGTCCGCACGCTCCACGCGAACTGAATCAGCAGGGTCACCGGCGACCTCTCGGCGATGTCGTGCATCACCTTCAGGTCGTCGGGATCGGGCTCCTCGCTCAGCGTGATCGTGCGCTTCAGGTAGCGCTCTGCGCCTTCCTGCTCGGGCTCGTGGTAGTCGATCTCGACGGTGATGTCACCGGCGTTGTCGTACTTGTAGTCGACGTACTGCCGCAGCGTCTGAGCGGTGCACGACGCGAGCGCCATCAACAGGTACTCCGTCGGCGTCGGGCCTTCGCCGAGCGCGCCGTTGTGCGGCTCGTCGGCGACGAACGTGAAGCCGCGGCTGGTCAGCTCCGTGCGCCGACGCTCATTGAGCGGAAGGACAGCTCGGGCGGATGCGACGACACGGTCCCGATCGGTTTCCATCAGCCGCGCCTTCCTCTTGATCTCGGTAGTGACAGTCCGGTACGCGGATCCGGCAGTAGCCGGGCCGCAGTCCGAGCGGGGGCCGCGGCCAGGTATTACCCATGACCGGGCGCCTCAGCAGGCTAGCCTTCGCGGACTGGATAGTCCAATTACTCGCCAGCCACCAGAACCACTCAGACGTCGCCATCCGGCGTCTCTAGCTGCATCTGGCGGCGTACAGACCCAAGACCCCTCGGCTGCACCCGGCCGACGCCGAACCCAGGGATGGACCCATCGGTCCAGCAGGTGCGCGGTGTACGGTCGTACCCGCGTCGGGGCGGCGACCGTCGCCGCCCAACCAGGCGAGGGCAGTTTCGCCGGAATGCTGCCGCGTAGGCCTACCGGCCGAGTCGAGGGCCTGCCGGCCGAGTCGAGTCGTCGCCACCGGGATCGACGCCGCCGAGGTTGCTTACGGCGGCATCACCCGCAACGACCTCCGGACTGTCCGCACCCGCCGCGACCAGCACGATCACGACGAGAAGGCTCGATCAGCGGGTCGACTCGCCGGACGGCTCCGTGAGGAACGACTTGATGTGCTCCAGCGCCATGTCCAGAGCGACTTCCATGGGTCCGACGTCGTGCGCGGTATTCGCCAGCAGGTAGCCACCCTGCAGAGCCGCCATCAACCCGGTGGCCAGCTTCTCCGGTTCGGCTTCCTGACGCAGCGCGCCGCTGTCGCGCATCCGGTGCAGACCATCGCTGATCAGCTTTTCCCATGCCGCGAACGTCTCCGACAGCATCGATCGGGCCTGCTCATCTTGATCGGACAGCTCGACAGCCATCGACCCGAGGCCACACCCGTATTTGCCGTTGTTCAGGGAGTTGGCCTGGACCAGCGCGTTACGCCACCGGACCAGCCCGGAGAACGATCTGAGCCGTTCCAGCCCTCCGCGTTCGCGCTGGAGCACGAGCGCGCCCCGATATCGGACCAACGCGCGTACGAGCTCCTGCTTGTCGGCGAAGTGGTGGTATAGCTGGGACTTGCTCGTCTGACTCGCCTCACGGACGTCGTCAAGGGTGGTCGCGTTCACTCCGCGTACGAACATCAGCCGGTTCGCGGCCTCGAGGATCCGCTCTCGCGTCGCGATGCCCCGTTGACTGATCCTCCGCGGCTTCGTCGGCGCAGACCCCTGCTCGTCGCCCATTGGTCAAGTGTATCGACGCGCCGAGGAATCCACTGAGAATTGGACCGTGGAGTCCGTTCAATCTTATTTCGCATTCGACCACATCAAGATAGAAGAAGGGTGCGCACCAGCATCGTTAATGGGCGTTGCATCCACGGAACATCATTGAGCGAGTCTCATTTTGGACTATTTAGTCCCGTATATAGGCCCGGCAGACAAGACGTCCCCACCGCTGGCCGGGTGGGGACGGCGGCTCGGACGGGTTTCGGCGGGCGCGGGCCGCGTCGGCTCCGGCGATCCCGGTCAGGACGAGGGCAGCAGCGGCGGCGACCGCGACCGCGACCGGCGGCAGGAGGAACATCGCCGGCGCAAGCGCGGCCAGCGCGAGGATGCCGATCGGTCGGGACCGGGACACCCGACCGAACACCGCGTGCTCGAAGCGGGCCCGTCCGGCCAGGTACAGCGCGGGTCCGCCGAGGATGACGGCGATCCAGGCCGGCGGGGTGCGCCCGAGTGGATTCGCGATGACGAGTTCGGCGCCGACGGAGGCGGCGACCCCGTCCGGCGTGAAGCCGCCGTTGCCCAGCGCCAGGCCGGTCACCAGGATCATGTCGCCGAGCACGATGATGAAGAACTGCTGGTGGCGCTCGGCCAGGTTCGCGGTGATCCTCGATCAAAACGGCCGGAGGATCATCCGAGATCCGCTACCAGATCGCGTGAGAGCCGCGTGAGCGCGAGGACGAACACCAGGTCGAAGAAGAGTTCCAGGAACGTGGCCCGCTGTGGATCACCGGCTTGCCGTATCAGCTCGGCCGCGTTGCCCCTCGTCATCGACTTGCCCGTTCTGCCAGCTATGCCCCAGTTCTGGGGCATAGCTGGCATACGGCAGCGGCGGGAACCGCGGACGTGCCGTCCCGGACCGGATCGAGCGACCGCGTTACCCGGACGGACGCCGGTGAGGTCCACTCCTCGCTCCGGCCGACCACCTCGGCCCGAGCCGGCGCGCGGACCCGAGGTCCGCGCGCCGGAGGTGTCAGGCCGATGCCCGCTTCGGCAGCTTCCAGCCGGGGCGGGGGAAGTGGCAGGTGTAACCGTTGGGGTAGGTCTGCAGGTAGTTCTGGTGCTCGGGCTCGGCCTCCCAGAAGTCGCCCGCCGGGGTGACCTCGGTGACGACCTTGCCGGGCCACAGGCCCGAGGCGTCGACGTCGGCGATCGTGTCCTCGGCGACCCGCTTCTGCTCGTCGTTCGTGTAGAAGATCGCCGAGCGGTAGCTGGTGCCGATGTCGTTGCCCTGGCGGTTCTTCGTCGACGGGTCGTGGATCTGGAAGAAGAACTCGAGCAGCGCGCGGAAGTCGGTCTTCTCGGTGTCGTAGAGGACCTCGATCGACTCCGCGTGGGTGCCGTGGTTGCGGTAGGTGGCGTTCGGGACGTCGCCGCCGCTGTAGCCGACGCGAGTCGACACGATGCCGGGCTGGTGGCGGAACAGCTCCTCCATACCCCAGAAGCAGCCGCCGGCGAGGATCGCCTTTTCGGTGGTCACGTCGTCCCCTTACTTGTCGTCGGTGTTCTTGTCACTGGTGAACAGCTTGCGGTACTCGCCGTACCCGGCCTTCTCCAGGTCGTCGAGGTGGACGAAGCGCAACGACGCGGAGTTGATGCAGTAGCGCAGTCCACCCTTGTCGGCGGGACCGTCGTCGAAGATGTGGCCGAGGTGACTGTCCCCGTACAGCGAGCGGGCCTCGGTCCGGATCATCCCGAGACTGGAGTCTTGGAGCTCGACGACGTTGGTCTTGCTGATCGGCTTCGTGAAGCTCGGCCAGCCGGAGCGGCTGTCGTACTTGTCGACCGATGCGAACAGCGGCTCGCCGGACACGACGTCGACGTAGATGCCGGGCTCGTGGTTGTCCCAGTAGGCGTTGGCGAACGGGCGCTCGGTGCCGTCCTGCTGGGTAACGCGGTACTGCTCCGGGTTGAGCCGCGAAACGGCCTCCGGGTTCTTGTGGTACTGGGCCTGCTCGGGCACAGCTCTCCCCTCCCCGTCTTTCGGTGCGAAGCTGAGGAACCAGGCGAAGCGCGCCTGGGCACGCAGAGGTACAGACACCTCGCGGGCCGACTCTATTCCCGCAGCCCTCGCCTTCCATGGACTATAGCGTCCAGAGACGGAGCCCAGAGGCGGCCGGCCAGCACCATCATTGGGCGCTTCAGCCTGGGATGGGTTGCACTCAACGCGGCCTCCGCCGGGCTCCGAAAGTGGACTTGACCGACCAGTTATGCCCCGACTAGGTTCGGGGCGCCCTACTGGGTGCCCCGCTGGCGGCGAAGTATCCGGCCTGCCCACCGGCTCCGAGCTAGGACCGCTGCGCCACTTTCGGAAAACCGGGTGCCACGAGCACAGTTCGCGATTCGGTGGGAAAGGAACGACCTGCCCGGCACGCGTTGATCAGTGCACGGAGCGAACCGGCGGGGTCCAGGGCGGCCGGCTGGAGACAACGAGCAAGGAGACAATTCGCATGAAAGCGATCGTGGTGACGGACCAGGCGGCAGGAACGGCTGGGATGACGCTGGTGGAGCGGCCCGAGCCGGAGCCGGCGCTGAACGACGTCGTCGTTCAGGTTCACGCGTCCGGATTCGTACCGACGGAGCTGTCGTGGCCCTCGACCTGGACCGATCGCCTCGGCCGGGACCGGACGCCGTCGATCCCCGGGCACGAACTGGCCGGAGTGGTCACCGCGCTCGGCTACGGCACCACGGGACTCTCCGTGGGACAACGGGTGTTCGGCCTCACCGACTGGACGCGCGACGGCACCCTGGCGGAGTACGTGGCCGTCGAGGCCCGCAACCTCGCGCCGCTGCCCGGTGACGTCGACTTCACGGTGGCCGCGAGCCTGCCGATCTCGGGCCTGACCGCGTGGCAGGGGCTGTTCGACCACGGCCGCCTTCGGGCGGGGCAGAGCGTCCTCGTGCACGGAGCGGCCGGCGCGGTCGGCTCGACGGTGACGCAGCTCGCACGCGAGGCGGGCGCCTACGTCATCGGCACCGGGCGCGCTGCCGACCGGCAGAAGGCGCTCGACTTCGGCGCGCAGGAGTTCGTCGACCTCGAGAACGACGCCCTCGAAGACATCGGCGGAGTCGAGCTGGTCTTCGACGTCATCGGCGGCGAGATCGGGAGGCGCTCCGCAGGCCTGGTCCGAGCCGGAGGCACGCTGGTCTCCGTCGTCGGGCCGGTCGAGACGCGGCCCGCGGACGGCCTGGCGGTCGACTTCGTCGTCGAGGCCGACCGCGCTCAGCTCGGGGAGATCGTCCAGCGGGTGCGCGACGGCCGGCTGCGGACGAACATTGGCAACGTCACGACCCTCGACGACGCCGTCGCCACCTTCAACTCGACCAAGCGGACCACCGGCAAGACCGTCGTCCGCGTTCGTCCGTAGGGCGCCAGGGACAGAGGTCCTGCCCGCCTTGTCGACCCGCGCCGACCGGGTAGGCCGGTTCGGGCGACTCGTCACTTGCGGGGCTGCGGACGTGCCCGTACACGTCCGCAGCCAGCCCTGCCCCTAGCGCGCGTAGTCCCTGCGCACCCCGGCCGACCGTGCTGCTCCAGCGATGAGCGCGACGTCAGACGCGTCGGCGTGTGTTCAACTCCCGTGCCCGGCTACGTGCGGCCCAGGGAAGACCGGGTCGAGAACGTCGGCATACTCGGGATGAGAATTGACGAACGCCGCCGTGAACGGACACGTGACGGTGGCGGTCTTGCCCTGGACGCGCAGCTCGTCGAGGACGCCCGCGACGAGCCTCCCCGCCACTCCCCTGCCTCGGAACTCGGGGAACACGGACGTCGCCGACAGGACGACGCGGTTCCCGACCCTGCTGTAGACGAGGCCGGCGGCCGTCCGGCCCCCTATCGCGGCCTCGTAGATGCCGAGCTCGCTGTTGTCGGTGATGACGAGGTCTTCCGCGTCGTGCCCGGTGGCTCCGGACAGGTTCGAGCCACCCGAATCATGCTCCGGACTGGTCAACGTGACCATGTTCTCGGCGTTGCCCGGCATATCTTCTCCTGATCTCGTTGTCTGATCAGCGGCCTGAGCGCGCTCGGTCAGGTCGCTGACAGTGCAAAGTATCTCGCCTCGGACAATACGAACCGACGTCGGAGACCCCGACGTCGTCAGGAGGAGCGCGATTGACCGAATTCTCGACGCTCAGGCGGTCGGCATCGGGAGGCTGAGGAGCAGCGCCCCACGCAGGTCGACCAGCGCGCGGTCGGCCGTACGCACCAGGCGCAGGACGACTGCCTCGCAGCCGGGGCATCGGGCGACGAGGCCGGGCGCTCGGTCGAACACCCGCATCGCGGCCAGCGGGCGGGTCGTCCGGCACCCTGCGCAGGTGAGTTCGGCGACGGTGAGGTCGGTCCCCATGATCTCGCCGAGCGGTCCGGCGAGGGCGTTGCCGTCCACCCAGGCCGCGTCGTCGCCTCCGCCGTTGATGGTCGACATGGTCATCCTCCGGTCGGTCCGAAACGTTCAGCGCGGATGTTCGCGGGATCGTGACCGACACCGACGAGCAGGTCGGCAACGGTCTCGACGAATCCGGTGGGCCCACAGACGAACGCCACCGGGTCGGCATCGCGGGGCCAGACGACCCGGGCGAGGTCGTCCGCGTCCAACCGCCGGGGTGGGACCGGAGAGCCTGCGGGCGCGACCCGGCTGTAGACGTGCGTGACTGCGACGAGCCCATCGGCTGCGGCTCCCGCAGTGGCGAGCTCCGCGGTGAAGAGCGCGTCGGACGGGGACCGGGTCGAGTAGAGCAGCCGGGTGGGGCTCGTCGCCGCACGCACCATCGACATCAGCGGCGCCACGCCGGACCCGCCGCCGATCAGCAACGCCGGGCGCGGGTCGGCGGGTCGGCGTACGAACCAGCCGCCGAGCGGCCCGCGGATCTCGATCTGGTCGCCCGGCTCCGCAACCTCAACGAGGTACGGCGAGACCTCACCGTCGGTCACCACCTGGACCGTCACTTCGAGCCGCTCGGGCCCCGGGGCGGACGAGATCGAGTAGCTGCGCTGCGCCGTGTAGCCGTCGGGGGCCGTCAACCGGACGTCGATGTGCTGGCCCGGCAGGTGACCTGTCCAGCCGTCGACGTCGAGGATCAGCGTCCGCGCCGTCGCGGTCTCCGCCCGGGTGGCGGCGACGGTAGCCGACTGCCAGGTCAGTCTGCCCGGTACCGCTGCTCGCGCCACGGGTCCCCGTAGTTGTGGTACCCGGCCGTCTCCCAGAACCCGGGCTCGTCGTCGAGACGCAGTTCCAGAGTCCGTAGCCATTTCGCGCTCTTCCAGAAGTAGAGGTGCGGAACGAGGAGACGGGCCGGCCCGCCGTGCACCGGAACCAGCGGCTCACCGTCGAACTCGTACGCCACCCAGGCCTGGCCGTCGAGGAGGTCCTCGATCGGGATGTTCGTGGTGTAGCCGCCGTAGGAGTGGGCGACGACGTACTCGGCCGCGGTCTCGACGTCGGCGAGCAACGTGTCCAGCGAGACGCCCCGCCAGCTCGTGCCGAACTTCGACCAGTGCGTGACGCAGTGGATGTCGACGGTCGGCTCGTCGGCAGGGAGGGCGGTGAACTCCGCCCACGACCACGTGCTCCGCTCGCCGGTCTCGGTGACGACGGCGAGTTCCCAGTCGTCGAGGCTGATGCGCGGCGTCGGCCCCGCCGACAGCACCGGGAAATCGTCCGTGCGGTACTGGCCGGGCGGGAGGTCGGTGTCGTCGCGTCTGCGGCCGCCGAAGCCGCGTGTGATCACTGCCATACGTCCCCCTCCAGGTGGCCGGGCGGCCACGTTCCCGCTGCCGCCCGCGCTTCCATGCAGTCGATTGGTGTCGATGTGACACCTGCCCACGGCGCCATCGCCAGCGAGTGCCCGGATGACGAGGTTCTCCATGGCGGGGACCGGGCCGTCCGTGGTCCCAGGCATATTATCTGGACTATCACGTCCAGGATAGGCTGGCCCCACGTTGCCCGGCAAACCGCAGCGGAAAGCTACCGCTGATGCCAGCAGCAGTACATACGACAACCCTGGGGAGGCGTCCTCCCGGATCCGACAGGCGCCTCCCCTGCAGAACATAAAACGGACGATAAGGTCCACGGATGATAGCTAGGAGAGTTCGATGAACCCGGTTCCCACCGGCGGAAACGTGGTCGACGGCCAGCCGGTCGCCGCGGTGGACATGATCGCCGCCCTGACCGCCGCACAGCTCGTCTTCTCCGACGGCGCGACTCAATCGTTCACGGCGGAGGGCCGGACGACCTACGTCGACAGGGGCACACCGTCAGCCGGCGAGTGGTCCGTCACGGGAGACGGGACCTTCGCCTCGTTCTGGCCGCCGACGTACCGGGCCACGTACACGATCCGGTGGATCGTCGAGGAGGGCGTACCTGTCGGCGTCAGCTTCACGGATGCCCGCAGCGGAGTCCGCTACGACGGCCGGTACCGCTGACCGCGAGGAGACGAGTGGTGGCGGCTCAGAGCCTCGGATCGGTGATCGCGGCCAGCAGACCTTCGAGGTCCTCCTGGCAGGGGCCGCAGGCGCGCAGGTGGGCGGCGACTCCTCGGTAGCGCTCTGCCGCCGCCTCGGCGTTCGTGGCGGCCAGTTCGGCGTACAGGTGCAGCATCTCCATCGCCTGGCCGCAGCCCACGTCTTCGGGGTCGGTGTGCAGGAGACGGTCGAGTGCGGACATGTCGTTCATCGCTGCGGCTCCGAGGTGTTGTCATGCGGATACCCATGAGCGGCGAGAGCGGTCCGCAGCTTACGCCGGGCGTCGAACATGATTTTGTAGATCGCGTTCCGGTTCGAGCCGAGCCGCGCGACCAGGGCGTCCAACGGTACGCCGTTCAGCACGATCTCGACGAAGACCTGGCGCTGACGCTCGGTCAGCTCCGTCTCCACCGCCCGGCGCAGCGCGGTGATCAGTTCGCGCCACTCGGACTCCCGGGCCGGGTCGAGGCCGAACCGGTCCGGCAACCGCTCCCACTCCTCGGCCTCCAATGGCACCTGCGGCCGGCGCCAGAAGTGGCGGCCGATCTTGCTCGACACCTCGAAGATCACGAACTTGTAGGCCCAGGTGCTGAAGCGGCTCTCCCCCCGGAACTGGCCGATCTTGCTGGTGATCGCCAGCAGCGCGTCGGCCGCCGCCTGGTGCGCCAGGTCGTCGAGCTCCGGGCCGTCGACGCGCAGCAACCCGCTACGGCGCCGTACCTCGCCGCGCGCGACCCGCAGCAGGAGCTCGTGCAGCCGCACGACAGCCGCCTCCCGCTCCGCGCCGCGACCACCGAGCGTGCGCACCCATTCGGCCGACTCCGGGTCGAGTCGGCCTGAGGTGTCCGGACTGTCGTCCAACGTCGTCGGGTCTGCCGGCATCACGCACCGAACTGTAGCCACGGCCGACCCGGGGCGTCCGCCGGAATCATCGACGGCGGACCGGACCGGGTCGGGCGGGCCGTGGAAGCCTTCGCGGCCCGCGATGTGACGGCGGTCTCCCGGCGGTAAGAACTCGCTCGGAACTCGTCGCCAAAGTGACATGACCGATCCGTTCGCGGCAGGACCGCTCTGGTGCCCGGCGCAAACCGAACGAGGAGATTCAGAATGAGCCTGCTACAGCCTGGTGAGCACTTTCCCGCGCTGACGCTCTCCCTACCCGACGGGGAGACCCTGCGAGTGCCCGACGCCCTCGCCGGTGGCTTCGGTGTGGTGCTCTTCTACCGCGGCTCGTGGTGCCCGTACTGCAACGCGCAGCTGCGCGCCTTCCAGCGGTCGCTGGGGAAGCTCGCCGAACTCGGCGTCAAGGTGGTCGCGGTATCGGTCGATGACGAGCCCACGACGAAGCAGACGATCGCCGAGCACGGCCTGGAGTTCCCGGTGGGTCACAGCGCCGACCCGGACGCCTTCGCCGAGGCGACCGGTGCGTTCGTCAACGACGACCCGCGGTATCTCCAGTCGACCGGGTTCGTGCTCGATCCGGAGGGCAAGGTCGTGGTGAGCGTCTACTCCAGCGGGGCGATCGGGCGCCTCGTCCCCGAGGATGTCGCCGGCCTGGTCCGTTACCTGCGCGAGCATCAGGCCGCGTAGCGTCGACCACCGAGGAAGTGACCCAGGAGATGACCAGCAATCCGCCCGCCTTCACTGTGGAGCACCGCGACGGCTGGCGGTTGCGTACGCCCGGCGGTGAGCCGTTCCGCTCCATCGGGATCGTGCACGCCGACGACACCAACCTGCGCTACCCCCACAACCTCGATATTCACCGGTCCCGGTACGGCGGCTCGCGCCGACGTTGGCTCCGCGAGGGCCTGATCCCGGAGATGACGTCGTGGGGATTCAACACCGTGGGCTGGACCTCCGAGTACGTCAGCGGCAGCGGACTGTCCACGGAGGGGCGGGTCGTCGACCTGGGTCACTCGGAGGGGCTGCCGCCCGACGAACTCGCCGGCACCGGTGTGCCGTATACGCTCTCGCTGCGGGTCGCCGAGATCGAGCACTGGAACGGCGTGCCGGCGTACCGGGATCCGCGTGAGCCCGCTTTCGCACAGTGGTGCGACCACCTGGCCCGTACGCTGTGCCGGCCCGACGACCCGAACCTGCTCGGCTACTTCCTGGTCGACGTCCCCTGCTGGGGCCGGCACCCGACCGGTGCCGGCTACCCAGCGGCAGAGCTGGCGGCCATCGCCGAGGCGTACTACCGGGTTGCCAGTGAGGCGATCCGGCGGCACGACCCACACCACCTGATCCTGGGCGACCGCTACGGCGGTCGGGTCGGCGCGCCCGAGCCGGTGCTCGATGCCATGGCGTCGTACGTCGACGTTCTCTCCGTACAGCTGTTTCCCGGACCAGAGGCCGGGCGCTTGGAGGCGGCCCTGGACATGGTCGATCGGTGGCACGAACGAACCGGCAGGCCGGTCCTCATCGCCGACACCGGCAACTGGTGTCCGACCGTGATGAGCCCGGGTCGTACCGGCTCCTTCCTCAACCAACGGGAACGCGGCCTGGCTTACGCGGCCTCCGCCGACGCCTTCGCCGAGCGGCCCTGGTGCCTGGGCTGGCACTGGTGCAGCTGGTTGGAGAATCCGCACCGGGGCTTCGGGCTCAAGGACCCGTGGGACGAGCCCTACCGGGACCTCACCGACGTGGTGACCGAGACGAACTCGAGGCTGGGACGACTCGGACTGTGACGGGCCACCGTCCGTGAGACCGGCAGCATGGGCATCCGACAGGATGCTGGGACGAATATGCCGGATATCCACCTTTTGGGTAAACAGCCCGGGCGCGACGTTAGGTGGCCATAGCCTGCAAACAGGAGAGTTCTTCCCGTTTGCGGCTGTCACGACCGGAAGGTAGATCATGAAGCGCAAAACGCTCGCCACTGCCGCGCTCCTCGCCGGGCTCACCGGCGTCGGGGCGCTCCCGGGGCTCGCTCTCGCCGACGGCGGAGGACCGGAGTACCGGCACGACGACCGTGGTGGCCACGGACAGCACCACGAGGACGGCGACGACGGTGCGCTGTTCGTCCAGACGAACAAGGCGGAGGGCAACACGGTCAAGGTCTACGACCGCGACGACGACGGCCACCTCTCCCCGAAGGGCGAGTTCGAGACGGGCGGCCTCGGCGGATTCACCGTCGGCGCGCCGGGCGACGCGCTGGCGTCGCAAGGGTCGCTGATCTATCACGACGGGCTGCTGTTCGCGGTCAACGCCGGCAGCAACACCGTGACGGTGTTCCGGGTCGACGGCACCAAGCTCGACAAGCTCCAGGTCGTCTGGTCGCACGGCCTGCTGCCGGTCAGCGTGGCGGTTCGGGGCAACCTGGTCTACGTGCTCAACGCCGGCGGCGAAGGCTCCGTTCAGGGCTTCCGCCTGCACAAGGACCGGCTGTCGCCGATCGAGGGCGCGCACCGGTCACTCGGGCTGCACAACGGGAACCCGCCCGCCTTCATGACCGCCCCGGCCCAGGTCGAGATCGATCCCGAAGGCGAGTTCGTGCTGGTGAGCACGAAGGCCGCCAACGTGATGTTCAGCTACGAGATCGGCCGCCACGGCGAGCTGTCCCGACACCCCGTGATCAGCGACGCCGGCAACACCCCGTTCGGCTTCACCTTCGACACCGAGGACACACTGCTGGTCACCGAATCCGGCAGCAACGAGCTCAGCCGGTTCGAGCTGGAGAAGGACGGCGGACTCGACCAGATCGGGCCGTCGGTGCCCAACGGCCAGCAGGCGCCGTGCTGGATCCAGCGCGTCGGCGACTTCTTCTTCGTCGCCAACGCCGGCAGCTCCACCATCAGCTCCTACAAGGTCGACCGCGACGGCAAGCTCGTCCTCGTCAAGGCCGTCGCCGCCGACACCGGCGGTGGCTCGATCGACATGACCGCCAGCGACGGCTTCCTGTACGTCCAGAACGCCGCCGCCGGCAACGTGCAGGGCTACGAGGTGGGCAAGGACGGCTCCCTCAAACTCGTCACCGAGGTGAAGGGGCTGCCGAAGTTCGAGAACGGCATCGGGATGGAAGGCATCGCCGCCTCCTGAGCTCAGCTCCACCGCTGGTCCCGGCCGCAGACGCGACCGGGACCAGCGTTTGTGCGTGAAACTGCCGGAAGCGGCCGCCGTCGCACCGCATCTCGTGAGCGGAACAGCCGTAAGAATCTGGAAATGGATGGCCGCCGATTCGACGACCGGTGCGACGTACTCTGGCGAGCATGTGGACGAAGCGAGTACGGCCGCCGCTGATCTGGGCAAGCGTGACCGTGGTCGTAATCATCGCGGCCTTCGGGCTCTTCTGGTTTCAGCCGTGGAAACTGTTCACCGACACTCGCGTCGACGAGGCGCTACCGGTCGCCGAGAGGGCTCCCACACCGACCGGCTCCGCGTCCGCCGACGCTACGTCCCGCCCGGCCGCCACGAGGCCGGGCGCGAATCGCATCGTCTCCGCCGGTGACTTCATCACTCACGAGCATGAAACGACCGGCAGTGCGGAGATCGTCCGGCTCGCCGACGGCCGGCACCAGCTCGTCCTTCGCGATCTCGACACGTCCAACGGGCCGGACCTACGGGTATGGCTGACCGACCAGCCGGTGAAGAGCGGGCCGGCCGGCTGGCGGGTGTTCGACGACGGCAGCTGGATCGAGGTGGCCCGCCTCAAGGGCAACCGCGGCGACCAGGTGTACGAACTCCCGGCCTCCGTGGATCCGGCGGACTTCCGGAGCGTCTCCATCTGGTGCAAGCGCTTCAGTGTCTCCTTTGGAGCCGCCGACCTGAAAACCACCTGATCCAGCCCGTTGCGAGCACTGTGACCTTCGGTGCGGCAGCTTCGCGCGTACCCCGCCCTTGGGCCAACCGGTGCACCGTGATGCCCGACGAGGGTCTGCGCATGCGGAATGGCGTCGTCCTGCGACCGGACCGTGCAGGTGGAGAATCGCCTTGCGTCGGCGTCGCGCGGTGGGCCATAGTCGTTCCATGATCTCGTACCGGAAGGGCGGCGACGCCCTGGCGCTGTGAGCGCCCCCGCGCGGCGCAGCGACGCCGCGAATCCTCCACAGGCCGATCGCAGCGGCAGCCCTCACGACCTGTGGCAGCAGGCCATCCGAATTCGCCAGGAGTGGCTGGACCACGCCCTCTCCACCCAGCCGACTGACAGGTCGACCGCCGAGCGGTGCCTGACCGCCATCTACGCCAGGGCAGCACGGCCCCGACCTCGATTCGAATGGGTCGACTCGCCGGAGAAGGCACGCCCCCTGATCACCGGCTGGCCCACCCTCGACCAGCTCTACGAGCGCATCAGGGACCCCCGGCCGCGCGGGACACCACCGCTGGCCGGCGGCATCGCCATGATCGCCTCCCAGCTGCGTGGCGCGCTCAGCGCGGGCGTCACCCACACCGATCCCGAACTGTCACCGGTGCGCAGGAGCAAGACCAAGGAGCCGTGGCCCGAGCTGGCGCCGCTACGCGCGCTCGACAACGGAGTTCCGCTCGCTGTCGTGCTGCATCAAGGCGTACGCACGGCACTGCACCGCAGCCTCGCGCACGGGTACTACCTCCCCGTACGCGCGGCCCTCGCCGGTGACGCTCCGCTGCCCGTGTGCTGGTACGGGCAGCAGGACGCGTCATGGATCGCCTACTACGACGTGCTGCGGCGACTCGGCCTCGCCCGGTACGGGCCGGACGAAGCCGAACACCTCGACGCCTGGGCCGGCCTGGCCCGCTCCTGCGGCTGGTGGTGGCCCGGCGAGGACGTCTGCGTCGTGGTGGACCGGCCCGAAACGATACGAACCGAGCCGGTCTCCGGAACAGCGCACGACCAGATCCGGCTCCAACCTCGCGGCCTGCGCCACCGCGACGGCTGGGAGCCACTCCTGACCAGGTGACCTGAGTCGCCAGCACAGGTGCGCGAACGACGGCCGCCGCAAAGTCGGTAGGAACGGTCAGAGCCTCCACGGCAATCCTTCTCCGTGGAGGCTCTGACCACTGCTTGCGAACCGGTTCGGCTAACTCACGGGCGCGGGTCCTCCTGGACCTTCAGGGCGTTGAGGATCGGGTCGCCCTCGCCCTTCTCGCGACTGAGCTCGATCTTCAGATCGCCGCCGGCGTGCGCGACGGTGACCGTGTTCAGCTCCGCGGTCAGCGCACCCGCCCTCGCCTGGACGTCGTGGTCGTAGAGCACGACCTTGCCGTCGACCAGGACATCGAAGGCACGCTCGCCGGCCTTGACCTTCTCGATCTCCGCGAAGTCGAGGCCGATCCGGTACGTCCCGGCGGGGGCGTTCTTGAACACGTAGCTGAACGTCTTGCCGGTCCGCTGGGTGCGGAACAGCGCGTCGTCCTCGGTGCCGGCGATGTCGGCCTTGGTGGTACGCGCCTTGCCGCCGACGTAGCCCCACGGCCGCGAACCGAGCGCCTGGTCGGGCGACCAGAAGAAGCCGTCTGCATCGACGTACCCTGATCCGCCCACGTCGACGCCCCGCCAGTAGGCCGAGGTCGCCAGGCGGACCGACTTGAGCTGGGTCTCGCCCTTGCCGGCGTTCGTCGCCACGAGCACGTCCCCGACGAGTACGCCGGGCTTGACGCCGGCGTTGTCGGCCGTCGCCGTGACCGTGGTGGACGCCCCGGCCGCCAGCGTGACCGTGCCGGTCGCGGCCGCGCCCTTGAGGCTCAGCCACGGAAGGTCGGCGGCCTCGTGCCCGCCGTCGCTGGTGCGCTGCTGCTCGCTGATCCGCACCTGGAGCGGGGCGGAGCCGGTGTTGGTGACGGTCACGTCGGCCGTCGCCTTCTGGCCCTTGTCGAGGAGCCAGTCGAGGTCAGCTCCGGTGACGGTGGCGATGCCCGTGGTCAACGCCGTGTCGACGACCTCGGCCTGGTCCTTCTTGGCGATGGTCACGGGGTGGCTGGCGGTGACGTAGTTCGGCGACGACACCTCCACGGTGTTCTCGCCGACCAGCGCCTGGGCCTTCCACCGACCCTTCGCGTCGGTCGTGATGACCCGTTCACCGTTCGGCCCCTTGAGCGTGATGATCGCGCCCGCCATCGGCTTACCGTCGTTCTTGTCGGTGACCGTGCCCTCGATCGTGCCCGCGGCCGGGAGGGTGTACTCCAGCCCCAGGCCGGCCTTGAGGATGGGCTGGTCGAAGGAGTACTGACCTGCGGGGTTGCGGGTCAGGCTCTCCACGCCGACCGTCGCCGACGATCCCCGGGTGAGGGGGTTGTCGCCGCCGACGCCGTCGCCGTAGCCGATCTGGATCCGGCCGTCCGCGATCAGGGTGACCGAGAAGCTCACCCGGGCCGCCGGCTCGCCGTAGAAGGTGGCGTTGCGCCACTCAATGACCTCAGCGGCCAGGCCGTCCACCTCGGTTCTGCCGAAGTAGATGTTCGCCTCGTCGTCGACGACCAGGTCGTCCCAGAACGGGTAGATCGCGTCGAACGTGTACGGCGACGGCAGCTCCGTGTTGCTCCCCACGGCGCTGGCTCGGTCGAAGATCAGCTGGCCGTTCGTCGTCACGCACACGCCGTCCCAGGCCGTGTCGTAGAACGGGAACAGGAAGCTGGAGTCGAACCACAGCACGCCGCAGCTGTCGTCGCCGTGCCACCCGGACTCCTCAGTGCCCTGGCGGTAGAGCCCGTCGGTCACCTTCATCGAGTACGAGCGACCGGCCGGAGCCACCGGCACGGGGCCCGGGTCCGGCTGCTCGGGCTGGGGATCCGGCTCCGCCGCGTCAGCGCGCGGGTCGAGCGTCACCCGCAGCGCGGCGACGGTCGGGGCCTTCAGGCCCTTCGAGCCCCGCAGCTCCACGGTCAGCGGACCGCCCTCGTGCTTCACGACGGCGGTGCGCCAGTCGGCGGTGTTCTGCCCCACGGCCGCGGCCGGGTCGTACGCGTACTCCGTCAGCGACCCGTCCACGACGACGTCGAAGACCCGCTTACCCTTGGCCACCTTCTCGATCTCGGCGAACCCGAGATCGATCGCGTAGGTGCCCTTCGGCGCGTCCGGGAAGCGGTAGAACAACTGCTTGTCGGGCGTGGTGCGCTGCGACTGGAACAGGATGTCGTCCGTCGTGCCCTCGATCCCGGCCTTCGTGGAGGTGACCTTCGTCTTCCCCTCGTAGCCCCACGCCTTCTTGCCGGCGGGCTGGTCGGCGGACCAGGTGTAGCCGGAGCCGTCGGTGAGCTTCGCGCCGCCGGCGTTGACGCCGACCTGGTACTTCGTGGTGGTGAGCGTCACCGGGACGTACGTCTTGGACTGACGTCCGGAGTCGGACCGCACCACGATGTTCGCCCCGAGGACTCCGGGCTCGGCGTCCTTCGAGGAGATCGAGACCTTGACGGTCGTCGACGCGCCCGGGGCGAGGGTGCCGCCGGCCGAGGAGAGCGACAGCCACGGCAGGTCGGTGAGCAGGTCGTCCTCGACGTCGACCAGTACGACGTCGTCGGCGACCTGGTCCGCCGCCCACAGCGCCCCGGTCGAGTCGGTCTCGAGGCCGCCGCCCTGCGTCGCCTTCTGACCCGGGAACCACCACGCGTTGACGAGCGAGCAGTCGTCCGGGTCGACCTGCAGCAGGCGGGTGGGCCGGTTCGTGGTGAGGTCGGTGTACCAGATGGTGTCGGAGGCCTGGTTGTAGGCCAGACCCATCACCTCGGGCAGCGGCGGGGCGCAGAAGGAGAGCAGCGCGCCCGCGTTGTCGTGCGACGTCCCGGCGACGGTTCCGATCATGCCGTTCGCCCGGCCACCGACGTAGAACACGTCCTCCGTCGGGTTGTAGGCGAGTCCGGTCAGCTGCAGGGTGGACCAGTCACCCTTGACCTGCCGGGTCTCCTTCCCGGTCTTCCGGTCGAAGCAGTGGATGAAGCTGGCCGGGCTGTCCTCCATCTGGCACATGTCACCGGTCTTGGTGTCGAGCGCCATGTCGAAGGCCCGGTACGCGGGGTTCCACGACGCGTCGAAGACCTTTCCGGTCGGCTTGCCGGTCACCGTGTAGGCGGTGTTGGTCCGCTTGTTGTAGTCGTGGACCCAGACGTCGCCGTCGTACCCGACGCCGGAGGGCTCCTTCTCGGCGATCGTGCCCGGGATGGGGATCCGGGTGATGACGTCGCCGCCGGAGGTCACGCCGACCTTGCCGGCCGCCTGTGCCTCCGCGGCCTTCGCGGTCGCAGCCTTGCCGTCGGCGTTCGACGGCTTCATGCCGCTCGCGCCGGCCTTCCAGGCGGTGAGGTCGATCGTGCTGTCCGCACCCGTCCCGGTGCGCGCGGTGGCGCCCGTGGTGTCGAGCTCGGGGTGGCGCGCGGCCTCGCCCAAGGTGTACGTGAGCGGGGCGGAGCCGTTGTTGGTCAGCGTCAGCGAGCCCACACCGTTCTGGTCGGTGCCGAGCAGCGCGTCGAGGCCGTCGGCCTTCAGCCCGGCGACACCCGTGGTCAGCCGCGCGTCGACCTTGGCCTTCGCGTAGAGCTTGTCGAGGGAGAAGGGGTACGTCCCGATCTGGTAGTTCGGCGCGTCCACCGTCATGGTGTAGTCGCCGACCGGAAGCTGGCGATGCACGACGCCCGTGCCGTTGGTCGTGACGGTCTCGACGAGCCCGGACTTGTTCGAGAAGGAGACCTCGGCCCCGGCCACCGGCTGTCCGTCGTTCTGGTCGACGACCGTCGCGTCGAGGTAACCGAAGTCAGGCAGGTCGTAGGTGACGACCATCCCGTCGTGCAGCACCGGGGCGCTCTCGGAGAACCGGATGCCGTCGACGCCGGCCCAGCCCTGGATGCCGGTGGTGGCGGTGGCGCCGGCGGTCACCGGGTCGTCGGTCCCGACGCCGTCGCCGTACCCGAAGATCACGGTGCCGGAGCGGGTGAGCGTGGCCGAGTAGCTGACCGGCTCCGTGTACTCCGTCCGGGTCGGGTAGGCCCAGAGCTTGGCGTTGCGGAACTCGACGACGAACGCGTCCTCGCCGTTGACCTTGGTGGCTGCGGTGAAGACTCCCCCACCGGGGGCGAACTCCACGGGGGTCTGGAGCCAGAACGGGAAGACGCCCGCCCCGCCGCTGCCGGGTCCGGTGGAGGTGTCCGGGGAGATGACGCCGCGCAGGCTCACACCGAGGCTGTCGTGGCTGCCGTTGTAGAGCGCGATCGGGAACGGCAGCTTCACCGTCGCCCACACGCCGCTCGGGAACTCGACCGGGTCGGTGCCGCGCAGGTACTCGCCCTCGGAGACGGCGCAGCTGTAGCCGCCCTTGTCGACGACGAGCCCGACGGAGATCTCGAGCGACTCGTTCTGCGCGCCGACGGTCAGCGGGACGGTCGTGGGCGAGAAACAGGCGTTGGGCTTGACGTTCAGCGTGTACCCGCCCTCCGGAACACCGGCGACCGTGAACGCGCCGTTGGCGTCCGTGCGTACCGCCTTCAGCGGCGTGTCCTTGACGGTCACGTCGGCGTTCGGGACGGGCTGCTTCTTGTCGTCGACGACGCGGCCGCTGATGTCGTGCTTCGCGGCGGCCGTGAGCGGCAGCTTGACCGAGCTGTCCTGGCCGAGGGAGATCGTGACGTCGGCGGTCGCGGTCAGGTAGCCGAAGACCTTGGTGCTGAGCCGGTAGTCGCCGACCGGCAGGTTCGTCGTGAACCGGCCGTCCTCGTCGGTTCCGATCGACCGGCTGAACGGTCCGCTGATCGTCACCTCGGCAGCGGGGACCGGCTTGCCGTCGGCGGTGACGACACCGGTGAGGGTGCCGCCCTGCCGGGGCGCGAGCTCGAGCAGGCGGACGAGGTCGAGTCGGCCTTCGCCGTACTTGTTGTTGAAGTCGGCGGTGCCGCCGCACTCGGTGTCGTCGACGTCGACGGCCGAATCGGCGAGCAGGCGTCGGGTCTCCTCGACCTGCCCGATGAGGGTCGGGTCGTAGCTCCACAGGTCGGCGACGGCGCCGGCGACGTGGGGAGCCGCCATCGAGGTGCCGGCCATCTCGGTGTAGCTGTTGTTCGGGTACGAAGAGAGGACGGCGACGCCCGGAGCGGAGATCTCGGGCTTGATCCGGTCACCTTCGCCCTCGCCCTTGCGGGAGAAGGACGCGAGGTTGCCGTCCGAGTCGTAGGCGCCGACGGAGTAGGCGCTCGTGGCCGAGCCGGGCGAGGAGACGGTGTCGCAGGCCGCGTACGGCGTGGTGTTGCCCGAGGACCAGACGCTGAAGATGCCCGCGGCGCTCCAGGCCTCGTCGATGGCCTGGAAGAAGTCGTCGAAGGCGTGCTCGACGGTCTGGCCCCACGAGTTGTTGACGACGTGCGGGCGCTTGGACGGGTCGGGGTTGTTCCCCTGGAGGTCGGTCGGGGCGAGCAGCCACCAGCCGGACGCCAGCAGCGACTCGACGCCGCTGCTGTCGCAGCAGCCGTTCGTCGCGATCCACTGCGCGTCCGGGGCGACACCGACGTGGTTGGTGCCGTCGACGCCGACCATGGTGCCCATGGTGTGCGTGCCGTGTCCGTTGTCGTCACACGGCGCGCCCGTGCACGTGCCCCGGGTGGCCATCCAGTTGTAGTTGTGGTCGACCGTGCCGTCGGCCTTCGTGCCGCGGTACTGGTGCACCAGGGCGGGGTGGTCGAACTGGACACCCGAGTCGAGGTTGGAGACGGTGATGCCCGCACCGGTGGCGCCCATGGCCCACGCCTGCGGGGCGTGGATGGCGTCCAGACCCCACGTGACCGTGCCGTCGTCGGCGGCGGTCTTCGGGCTGGCCGGGCGGGCCGCCCGGTCGGCCGGGGTCTTCTCCTCCACGGGGTCGACCAGCGCCACCTGCGGCGTCGCGTGGATCTCGGCGACCTGCCCGACCGAGGCGACGTCGAGCGCGAGCTGCTGCGTGCCGCCCTTGACGAGCACGGCGTTGACGAGCGGGTAGGACGTGTACTTCACGCCCGCCTCGTCGAGCTCGGCGGTGACGGACGCCGCGGAGCTTTTCGCTGCTGCTTTCAGGGCGTCGTAGACGAACTGACCGCGAGCTGTCCAGTCGGTGATCTTCTTCGCCGGCCCGAGGTCGGCCTTGGTGTCGAACGTGATCCAGAAGTCGGAGGCCGGCTGCGTGCGGAAGCGGTCCTTCAGGTTCGACGCGATCTTGTTGGCGGCCGCGCCGGGATCCGGCTCGGCGGCCGACGCCGGTGGCGCCTGGATCGCGCTCAGGCCGACCGCTACGGCTAGTGTTGCCGCGAGGGCTTTGAGTCTCATGGGGGTCCTTCGGCCTACAGGGGCTGGTAGGGGTCGTGGCTCTGGTGGTCGTCGGCACCATCCGTACCGTCGGGGTCGCGGGCGTCGGAGGTGTCGCCGGGGTGCGGCTCGTGCGGCAGCTCGGGTGGTGGCTGGTGCTCGGTGGCCGAGTCGTTCCGCGCGACAGGTCGCTCAGGCATGCACTGCCCAAGGGCTATGAATCATGGAGTCATGCTCGGCGGGCCGAGTGCCCGTCGCTATCCAGTGGATACGTCAATTTTCACGACGGTTCATCGAGAGGATCTTCTTCGGCGAAGACTCCGGCCTCCACCGCCTTGACCGCGAGCGCGGTCCGCGAGGTCACCTTCAACTTGCGCATCGCCGCACGCAGCTGCTGATCCACAGTGGCCGGGGACTTGGCCAGGATCCGGCTGATCTCCCGGTTCGTCTTACCGGCGACAACCAGTTGAACCACGTCGAGCTCGCGAGGCGAGAGCTGGTCGCCGTACCCTCGTCGGCCGCCGCGCCACAGCCGCGGGACCTCGGCGCCGTGCTCGCGGAGCCGCTGTGCGACCCGGTCCGCGTCGCCGCGGGCGCCGAGCCGGAACAGCTGCTCGTACTGTGCGGCCAGCAGCTCCCGGCCTTTGTCGCTCTGGCCCTGCGCGATGAGTGACTCGGCTTGACGCTCGCGGGCGAGCATCGCGTCGTAGGGGCGCGGCAGCGCGCCCCAGGCGCGCGCCGCCCCGTCGTACGCCGTCGCCGCGCGGGCGTGGTCTCCGGCCGCGGCGAGCAGCAGGGCACGGCACACGGTGAGCGCGGCGCGTGGCGCGGGCGCCGTACGGTCACGCAGACCTCTGGCGAACTGGTCGCCCAGGCGGGTCGCGGACTTGAGGTCGCCCGCGGCGAGGTGCGCCTCGATCCGGGCGGGGACGAGGTCCGTCGCCCAGACCCAGATGCCCTTGCTCCGGACCGTCTCCATCGGCTCGTCCGTGATCTGCAGCGCCCGCCCGCTGTTTCCGTCCGTCAGCCACAGTCTGGCCAGCGCGGCGGCGGCCTCCATCGTGTCGTCGACCGCGCCGAGCCGGGCGGACTCCTCGAGGACCAGCCGGAACTGCTCCTCCGCGGCGCGCCGCCGTCCGGTCGCGGCGGCCAGCCGGGCCGCGAGCCGAATGCTGCCGAGGTAGTGCGCCGGACGGTCACGGTCGGCGTCGGCGAGTGCCGCGCTCCGCTCCGCGAGACCCTCCCACCGGCCGGTGAGCCACGCCAGGTTGGCCTGTTCGAGCCGGACGTTGTACTGCAAGCGGGACGCCTGCTCGGCCTCGGCGAGGCGCATGGCCACGGCAAGGTGCTCCTCCGCGTCGGCGTACCGACCCCAGATCAGTGCCCCGGTCCCGACGTTCGCGTGGATGCGGGCCACGTCGAGCCGCTCCGCCGAGGTCGCGCCGTCGACAGGCAGGTCGGCGACGACGTCCCAGGCCTCCTCCTCGCCGAGCATGAGCAGCGCGGCGGCCCGGTTGCCGGCCAGGTTCAACCGCTCGGCGGGAGAGTCGAATCCGGCGGTGAGCTCGGCGGCGCGATCCAGCCAACGGCGATGAGTCGACGCCGGCCACGGTCCCGCATAGGCCCAGCCGAGATAGGTCATGGCCCGAGCCGCCTCGACCGGGTCATGGTCGAGGTTGGCCACCGCCTGTTCGAGCTCGCCGAGGGCGGCCTGCGCCTCACCCCCGGTGATCAACAGCCGACCCAGGGGGTTGCGGATCTCGGCCTGCTGGCGTGCCGAGAGACCGGGGGTCTCCAGCACCGAGCGCAGGGTACGGATCACCCGGTGGTAGACCTCGTCGACGGGTTCACGACGGCCCAGTGCGGCTACCCCGGCGATGCGCGCGACCCGGGCCCGGTCCCCCGGCGCCAGCTCGGACGACGACAACAGGTCGACCAGCAGGTCGACAGCCTTGGTGTGGTCACCCGAGGCCATGGCCAGCTCGGCGCCCTGCTCGGCGTATCGCGCCCAGGACCGCGTCTCACCCGCCTCACGGAAGTGGCGGGCAAGACGGGCGACCCGCGGCGGATGGATGTCCTCCAACGCCCGGCCGGCCAGTAGGTGCAAGTGCCTGCGGTCGGTCAACGGGATCGCTTCGTAGACGGCCGTGGCGGCCAGCACATGCCGGAACCGCCACTGGCCGCGGTCGTCCCCGTCCAGGACGCCGGCATCGGCCGCCTCCGCGATAGCGCCGCGACACGCGGCCGGTGACAGACCGGCGGTCACCGCGATCGTGGCCACCGAGGCGCGCTCGGCCAACGTGGCCGCGGCTCGCAACACCTGCTGCGCCTCCGGCGACAGACGGCCCACCCGCTCCCGGGTGGAGTCGCGCACCGTCGGCGGCACCTGTAGCTCGCGCAGCTTCAGCCGCACCCACTGCCCGTCGCGGAAGACGAGGTCGGCGCGGTCGCACATGAGGCGAACCGACTCCTCCAGCGCCAGCGGAACACCGCCGGTCCGCTCGTGCATGAACGTCGTGAACTCCTGCGATATCGGGTTGCCGTCCAGCATCGAGGAGATCAGCGCCGCCGTGTCGGGGGGTCCCATCGGCGCCAGGGCGATCCTCAGCTGGGTCACGCCGGCAGGCAACCGGGAGGTCAGCCGCAGCAGCAGCGATCCGACGTCCACCTCCTCCGGCCGATAGGAGATCACGAGGCTCGGCCCGTCCGACTGCTGTCGGGAGGTGACGAAGAGCAGGAACTCCAGAGTCACCTCGTCGGCCCAGTGCGCGTCCTCGAGGACGAGAACGTCGACACGCAGCGCCCGGAGCAGCTCGTCCAGGGCGCGGAACAGGCGATGCCGCGCCGCCTTCGCGTCGTCCAAGGGCGGCAACGCGGGCGGCAGGTCAGCGGACCATTCGGGAAACAGCGGCCGTAACGCCCCCGCGAGGTCGGTGAGCGGCAACCGCGACACCGGCCCGTCGATCCCCCGGAACGCGTCGACGATCGGCCCCAACGTCAGCGACTCGCGAAGCGGTGGGCACACCGAGACCAAGGCGCTGCGCTGGTCCGGCGCGGCCAACCACTCTCGCAGCAGTCGACTCTTCCCGATCCCCGCCTCGCCCTCCACCAGCACGATCGCCGGCGGCCGGGCCAAGGCGTCCCGGAGCGCCGCCATCTCCCGATCACGACCAACGAAGTGCGGCGTGGAAACTGTCGGTGAAGTTGTGTTGTCCTCCGGCGAGGGGTCGAGCATGCGTGATGATCTCCCTCTCCGGTGCTCAGGCGCAAGAGCATCCCACGACTCGCCTCGCGGGACGCTCAGCTCGACCTCGGGCTGACGCCGTCGAGGCCGTGGCTGGCCCGCCGCCTCCGGGCGTCTTCGTCCGCGTCAAGGTGCATGGCCAAGCGCCCCGATGGGCCGCGAGACGCCAGGGCCCCGGCAAAGTCGTCAGGTAATGCCGAGTAGTGCCAGTGGGCGGGTGCTGTCACGGGCGTGGTGTCGGTTGGCGGCGGCGATGTTGGTGACCCCGGTCAGGCGTAGGGCGCCGATGGCTGCGTTGCGTAGGGCGGGCCATGACGTCGGGGCCGGTGCCGGTGCGGCTCTGGCTGCGGTCTTCGTCGTACGTGACGTCGGGGACCCAGTGGATCTTGTTTTCACCAGTGGCCGCGGATCCACTCCGCCAGTTGTGCCGGTCTCGCCTGGTCGACGCGGAGGTCGGCGATGGCGTGGACGGTCTCGGTGGTGAAGCGTTTCGGCTGGTCCAGGCGGCGTCTACGGCGGCGGATCTGAATGGCTTGGGCGGCGTGCGGGAAGTCGATGCCGGTGGAGGTCGTCAGGATCCTCAGGCTGCGGATCTCGCGGCGGCCGTGCCCGCGGTCGCAGTCGCGGGTGGCGTCCGGGACTGTCCGCCAGGGCAGGCCGGTGAGTTGGCGGTGCAGGTGGGGCTGGTTGCCTTTGATGATCTTCCGGTCGGGTCATGCCCGTCTTGCTGCCACCAACAGCGGCGCTTCCCCTCCAACTTCCACAAGCCAGACCCCGTCACGCGACTTTGCCGGGGCCCTGACCCGGGACGACACTCATGACCCTGGTCACGCCCAACACCAGCACGGGTCGCCTACGGTGACGTCCTCTGGCGGCTACATGGCGCGGCCCTGTTATCTGCGGCAAGAGCGGTGAGCCTCGCCGGACTGCCGTCTTTGATCGGCCGGGAGCCGGTCACGGCGGGGGTAAGCGGGCAGCCAGCTCCATCGGCAGCACCCGTCGCAGGGCTGCCACCGTCGCCGTCGCTCCGAAGCGCTCTGTGGCCAGCCGTTCAGCACGGGCGGACGCGCTGAAGATCTGGTCGACGGGTGCGGCCCGCAGCACGGCGACGATCCAGCCTTCCAGATCCTTCACGTCGTCGGGCAGTTCCAGAGCCTCCGGTGTCGGTGCCGGCCGGGGCGCCTGGTCGGGCCCCGGTTCGCCGGCTGAGGCGTACCGGTCGGGTGGAAGGCTCACCCGGTAAGGGTAGACGCAGACGGCGACGCCGTCGGTGGTGGCGCGCGCCAGCGGCCGCCTGGTCGAGTCACCACTCCTCGCGTGGAAAGTGCGTCGACCGGACGCAGGCGTCGTCCAGCAACAGGATCACGCGATACCGGGCGAGGCCGGCCGACCGCTCGAACAAAGAGGTCACGTACAGCAACTCCGGCTCACCGGTCGCGACGTCGAGGTTGCAGGGATGGCTGCGGAACGGCTCCCAATCCTCCCCCTCCAGCGTCAACCACGCGTGACTCCGATCGTCGCCCCCGAGGAACATCTCCTTTCCCGCCGGCTCCGGGGAAGCTTGAAACCGAACACCACCTCGAGGTCCGCCACGACCTCGCTCATCCGTGGATCCCAATCAGGATCTGTGGCCCCCAACAGCAGGGTCTTGTCCATAGCCATCTGTTCACCGATCAGCAGCTGAGCCAGTCGAAGAGTCCGCCCACAACAGTCACCGAGCCAGTCGCGTCACCTGCGGCGCCGTCGCCGTCGGCTGTCGACCAGGCTCTTGTCGCCGCCGACGATGATGCGGGATGCCTGAAAGGCCGCCAGTCGAGCTTCGAAGCTTTCGGCATTGACGTCTCGGACCAGGAACAGTCCATTGTCGCTGGGAATGACAGCATCAACGACGGCCGGCATGGCTTCACTCCTTTCGAGCCGCGCTGAGGGTCCTTACCTCCATATGAGGTGGGGACCCTCAGCCGCGATCAATGGTCGACGGCGACGAAGAACGAGCAGCTCGTCGAGGAGTGCCCGCGGCCCGGTTACCTCACAACACCCCTGGCCTGTCGCCCGGGATCGGGGCGACAGGCCAGGGGTGTTCGGTCGAAGGACGGCGGTCAGGAGCTCTTCGGGAGTTCCTAGGGCCACCGTTGGCGGGCGACGCTGTCCTGCCACTCGACCACTGGGCCACCGCCAGCACGCGTCGCGGACCGGTCAACGACCGGGAAATCCGCCCCGCCCACCAGCTAATGCGTCCCACGCCCCTGCTCCGTCTTCGCCGCGAGCACGTAGGTCGTGCCGGGCCGTAGCAGAGACTCGCCCTCCACCTGCCAGGTGTCCTTGCCGAGGGTTCCGCCCAGCTGGACTACGCGCAGCGTCTTGACCGGCTCGCCCTTGAGGGTCTTGTCCACCGTCACGTCGAAGACGGTGTAGGGCGCGCCGTCGCGCTCCTGCACCTCCGCGACGCGGTTTACCGTCGCGACGACGACGTAGTCGGCAAACCCGGCGACCTTCGTCTCGTCGGTGACATCGAACGCGTAGGACGAGTGCACCGTGTGCATGTCACCCGCCCGCAGCGAGTCGTAGGCCAACCATCCGCCGGAGGCCACCGCGACGGCGGCGGCGCCTGCGACCAGCGGTCGAACAAGGCGGCGGTTCATGCTCAGTACCCCCCATACGTTGTGATACGAGTTGATGTCCCACGATTGCAGGTTGTTGTTCATGTTCGGGTTGTAACAGGCCGGGCACGTGTCCATCACCGCGATCTCCGGCCCGTGGGCGAGCTTGAGAGAGTGCCCGAACTCGTGGGTCACCACCGCGTGCTTCTGCGAGTCGTTGTAGCCGTCCATCCAGTGTGTGTTCAGTTTGATGTCGTCCGCGCCCGCGCTGCAGTCGAACCAGCCCGCCCGACTGTCGCTCGAAGAGGTGTAGTCGGACACGTCGACGTCCGCGTAGGTTGAAGCTGTATCAGCTTTGACGTTGATCGGGTTCAGCGAGTTCCATACCGCAGCGGGCGCGGCTTGGTTTCCTTGCTCAGCGCTGCCCAATGAGCCCTTTTCATCGTGATCGTGCTGGTCACGGCGGGTGCGGCTAACCCGGAGATCGATGAGGGCGAGGCTCCAGGTAAGACAGCAGTCGACCAAGATCCGATGCCCCGACCGGGAGCCTCGCCGTGCTGTCTTACCCCGCCACGATTCCGCTGTCCAGTCGAACCCTGAGCCACCTCGCGGACGCTGCGGGTCGCCTGGTCTGGGCATCGGCGGCGCTGCCCGGTGCCATTCATGACCTGAGCGCCGCCCGCGTTCACGGCATCGTCGACGCGCTGAGCAGCGCCGAGGTGATGACGTTCGCGGACAAGGGCTACCCGGCTCTGAACGCCAGGGCTCGCCCGGGTTGGGCCGCCAGGCCGGATGCGTGGCGGCATCGCGGCCAGGGCGCTGGCCCTCGATCGCCCGGGCCAGCCGATCCGTGTGGGCGCCGAAGTCAGCGCCGCTTTCCGCACAGGTTCGTGGGTCGATCTATCCGCTCCCGCCGGTCGACGCGCCGTGCGCCAGCTCCGCGTCGGGGTCGTGGCCGTAGAGCCACCGGAGGTGGCTCAGGTCGACCTGCCGGGCCAGTTCCTCGTCGCGGGCGCGCTGCGCTGGCCCGTCGGGCAGGTGGAAGAGGGCGGCCCGATGCCGGGCCTGCCGGTGCACCTCCGCCACCCGGGGGCGGCGCGCCCGCTCGTACCGATTGAGGGCGGTGGCCGGGTCCGCGGCGAGTAGGTCGGCGACGAGCAGGGCGTCCTCCAGCGCCTGGTTGGCGCCCTGCGACAGGTACGGCAGGGTCGGGTGGGCGGCGTCGCCGAGCAGCACCAGCCGACGGCTGTGCCAGGGCCCGGCGATCTCCCGGTCGTACAGTCCCCAGCGGCTGACCCCACGGGCCGCGCCGATGACCCGGAGCACCTCGGGATGCCAGCCGTCCAGTGCGGCGGTCAGCTCCTCGACGGCAGGGTCGCCGGTCTCCGCGCTCTGCGCGCAGACCGCGCTGACGTGCACCGCTTGTCGGGCGGCGATCGGGTAGTACGTGACGTGGGCGTCGGGCCCGAACCAGAAGAGCACCCGGGGTACGCGGCCCAGTGTGGGCACCTCGTCCACCGGGAGCAGGCCGCGCCAGACGGCGTAGCCGGAGTAGCGTGGGGTGTCGTCGATCAGCGCGGGACGCACCACGGAGTGCACACCGTCGGCGCCGATGACCAGGTCGGCGGTGTCACTGGTGCCGTCGGCGAGGTGCAGCGTGGCCTGCTCGTCGTCCTCGCTGACGCGGACGACGCGCCGGCCGAGCCCGAGGTCGGCAGCCGGCAGGAGCCCGACCAGGCCGCGTTGCAGGTCGGCACGGTGGATAAGCACGTACGGGGCGCCGTAGGCGGTCACGCACGCGTCGCCGTGTGGGAGGGCGCAGAGGAGCCGGCCGTCGTCCCAGCGTCGGATCTCGATCGATTCGGCGGCGACGCCGTGCTCGCGCAGCGTCGGGCCCACACCGAGCCGGCGCAGGATCCGCACCCCGTTCGGGGAGAGCTGGATGCCGGCGCCGACGGCGGTGAACCGGGTCGCCTGTTCGTAGATGCGGTACGGCACCCCGTGCTGGCGCAGCAGCGCGGCGACGGCCAGGCCGGCCACTCCGCCGCCCACGATCGCGACCCGTGTCACGCCGCCACCCCGCCCGGCTCGTACCCGTACAGCCAGGCACGGGCGTCCAGGTCGGCGGCCTGGCGCAGCGCCACGTCTCGGGCGGCCTGTTCGGGGCCGTCGGCGAGGTGCATGTGCCGAGCCTGCGCGCGAGAGGCGCTCTGCACGGCGGTGGTCCGGGGCATGCGCTGCCGCTGGTAGCGCAGCAGCCGGTCAGGGGCGTCGGCGCGGGAGGCGCCGGTGAGGCAGGAGGCCAGCTCGACGGCGTCCTCGACGGCCTGGTTGGCGCCCTGAGCAAGGAAGGGCAGCATCGGGTGGGCGGCGTCGCCGAGCAGGGTGACCCGCCCGACCGACAAGGCGGTCAACGGTTCCCGGTCCCACAGCGCCCAGTAGCGGACCTCGCGGGCGGCTTGCGCGACGGCGGCGACCGGGGCGTGCCAGCCGTCGAAGGCGGCGACCAGTTCGGCCGGATCCACCGTGACGGACCACGATTCCACGGGCGGCCGGCGCAGGGGTGCGATGGCGGCGAAACCGAGTGCCCGGCCGCCGCTGACCGGGTAGCAGACGAAGTGCCTGCCCGGACCGAGCCACATCCGGGCCACCGGCGCACGGGCGCCCGCCGGCAGCCGGTCCATCGGCACCAGCCCACGGAACACGCCGAGGCCGGAGAAGACCGGCGTGTCCGGGACGAGCGCCGCGCGGACCGCCGACCGCAGCCCGTCCGCGCCGACCACCACGTCGGCCCGATGGGTGCGGCCGTCGGCGAAGGTGAGCACCACCTCCTCGCCGTCACGATCCACCCTGGTCAATGGCCGGCCCAGATGCAGCCGGGTGGGGTCCACCCGCGCGTGCAGGGCGTCGCGCAGGTCGGCCCGGTGCATCCCCAGGTACGGCGCGCCGAAGCGCACCTCACAGGCTGCGCCGAGTTCGGTGCGGGCCACCGGACGGCCGGACCAGCCGTGGATCTGCGCCGCGGCGAGTCGGACGGCCCGGGAGTCCAGCGTGGGCCGCAGGCCGAGCCGGTGCAGGGGCCGGACCGCGTTCGGGGAGAGCTGGACGCCGGCGCCGACCTCGGTGAGCCGGTCGGCCCGCTCGAACACCTCGTAGGCCGTGCCGGCCGCGTCGAGGGCCGCGGCCAGGGCCAGCCCGCCGATGCCGGCGCCGACGACCGCCACCCGCGGGCTACTCATGACGGGTTTCCGTCCGGGTACGCCGCAGCGAGCCAGGCGTAGGTGCGCAGCTCCTCAAAGAGGCTGCGGCCGAGTCGGTTGTGCAGCATGTGGACGTGGGAGAAGAGGATCTGGGCCGGCGGCGTGTCGCCGCTGGCGGCGATCTGCTCGGCCAGCTCCGCGATGGCGGCGTGCCAACGGCGGAACGGGCCGTGTGCGTCCGGGTCGGGGACCGGGCCGGTGGCGTCGACGGCGCAGAGGGCGGCCAGCTGCTCAGGCGTGGTGCCGGAGTGGCCGGCCCACACCCGCCAGGCGTCCATGCTGCGGCGGTAGAACTCGGCCTGCCGCTCGGGGCCGCCGAGGGCGGCCGCGGCGGCGATGGTGCCTCGCAGTCCCAGCCCGGTGCGCAGCCCCTCGGAGGGCCGGCTGGGCAGCATGGCGACGACGAGCTCGCTGGACAGCTGGAACAGCCGCTCGGTGGCGGGCATCAGCGACCGACCGCCGTAGCGCAGGTGCTCCGGCTCGTAAACGGCTCGATGCACGCCCGGCGGCATCAGGTCGAGCACCTGCCGGTCGGCACCGCGTTCGGTGGCGGCGAAGGTCACCGCGCCGGCCCGGTAGCCGGCCTCGTCGAGGGGTTCCTCGTCGTCGGCCAGCCGGCCAGCCTCGGCCAGCCGGTCGCGCAACGCCTCCTCCACCCGGTGGTACGCCTCGGAGCCCAGGTCGCCGACCCGGAACCGCAGGTGAGTGCCGGCCTGCCAGAAACGCATGAAGAACCAGGGCCGACCGTCGAGTTCGGCGGCCACCGGCCGGATCACCTCCTGGATCACCCGGTCCTGCACCGAGCGGGCGTCGGAGGCGAGGTGCAGGTGCCACGAGCTCCACTCGGTGGGCCGGGTCGCGGCGTGGTCGGGGCGGAGCACGGTCTGGGTCACGGCATCTCCTTTGTTCTCGATTGCGGGGCTCGCGAACCTGGGTAACTGCTCGCGCTCACGGCACCTCTCCTCACAACCTGATGTCGAGCAGCCCGCCGCTGGCGTGCCGCGGGGTGCCCACCACCACGGCGAGCGCGATCATCTCGTCGCCGGCCAGACCGAGCAGGTTCCGTGTCGCGTTCTCCACGAACGCCCGGACCGGCCGGGCGTACAGGTCGGCCGCGCTGGCCGCGAGGGAGAGGCCGTGCGCGGCCCAGCCGACGGCGTACTGGGTGGCCGTCCAGGCGGTCGGCCCGTAGGCGGCGTTCAGCTCCCGGGGGCGGACCGACAGGAACCACACCATGGAGGCGTGCCGGACGCCGCAGCCGTCGGTCGGGGTGAGCGGGTAGCCGTACGTCGCCTCAAGCTTCGTGGTGATCTCCCGGTCGGCTCGGTGCAGGACGAGTTCGCCGTCCGGCCCGACCCGGTGCACGCCGTCGGCGTACCCGTCGATGTCGCGCAGGGCGACCGAGACGGTGATCCGGTCGCGGACGGCGGCCAGGGTGGGCCCGGGTGCCGGTACAGCCAGCCAGCGTGTGATGTCGTGCACGACCGCCGCCGGCAGCCGCCGACGCCGGGAGTCGAAGCCGGGCCGGCCCGCCGGCATCCGTCCCGAGTTCCGACGCCAGGTCAGCTCCGCCCAGTCCGGCGCGGTCGGTGCGGCGGCCGCGTCCGCCGGCACACCGGAGCCGAGCCGGGTGGGTGGGTCAGTGAACGCTTGCGCCCGGTTCACCGCCGCCACCTCGGCGAGGACCGGATCGGGTGACTCGGCGGGCGGGTCGGCGGGCGTCGGGCCGGGCACGAGAGGGGGCGCACCCAACCCGACGGTGACCGGCAGCGACCACTCCCAGGCGGGGTCGAGCCCCACCTCGGCGAGGACCGCGCCGGCCCCGGCGTCGGGCAGCCGCACCCACGCTGGCACCCGGAAGTGGTGCAGGCCGATGGCGAGGGCGCGCAGCGCGTAGCCGGTCTCGATGGCGACCAGTGAGCCGCGGAACCAGCGGTAGCCGCGCGGGATGCGGGTGTAGCGACCGGTCAGCGCGAGCTGCCGGGCCCGGGGCGGATGCCCGGGTACCGACAGGGTGGTCAGCGCGTGCCGGTCGGGATCCAGCAGCGTCCAGTGCTCTCCGTCGTCGGCGAAGACCTGCACCGGGTACAGGCAGCGCGGCGAGGCATAGCCGCGGTGGGGGTTGTAGACGTTGTCCGGGTCGTACCACTGCGGCCCGTACGCGGCGACCAGGGCGTGCCCGAGCGGGTCAGCCACCTCCCCCGCCACCTGCCCGTGCGGGTACGCGGTGCGCGACAGCAGCTCCGCCGTCCCGTACGGCAGTGGCCGGCGGGTGCCTCCGACGGCGGCGGCTGGGGTGGGCGGGTGGACGTGCGTCTCCATCGGAGGCACCGGCTCGGACAGCCAGGGTGGGATCACGGTCTCGTCGGCCCCGGCGGCGTACGCGTACCAGAGCGACTCCCGGCCGATGGTGTGGTCGGTGTACGGGGCGGGAACCCGCATCCCGGCGCTCACGGGAACGGGTGGGGGTCGTAGGGCAGCGGTCGTCCGGCCTGGGCGGTGCCGGCGAGCGCGGCGGCGAGCCGGGGCTGGCCCAGCAGCCGCTGCTGGGCGTGGCCGAAGCACATCGGCAGGATGCCGGGTACGACCATCTTGACCACCGAGATGCCGACGTCCCGGTGCTCCCGGGTGCTCTGGTCGACCAGCACCATCCGGTCCATGCCGGCTGCTGCGTAGAGTTCCCGGACGTGGTCCAGGGCGCCCCGAACGTCACCAGCGGCGGCCCGCTCGAGCTGGCCGGGCCAGTCGCCGAACGCCTCGGCGATCGTGGTCTCCGGGCCGCCCAGCACGGCGGTGGCACGGGCCAGTGTGGCCGGATGCATGTAGTAGCGGGGGTGGTGGACCAGTTCCTCCATGTTCCACGGGTCGGCCAGCATCGGCTCGATGTCGGAGGTGTCCGGGTCCTGCGGGTCGGTGACGAGCTGGGCGACCTCCCGTAGGGCGCCCCTGATGGCGGTGGCCGGGTTGGCGCCGGACCCTCCGGAGTGGAAGGTGGCCGGGAATCCGCCGGTCCGGTTGACGGCGAGGGTCCACACGATCGGCAGGGCCACGTCCTGGGTGGCGACGAGGATGTGGACGTCGAAGCCGCGAGCGTTGATGAGGTCGATGAGGGCCTTGCTGTCCGGGTCGGTGATCGTCGAGGTGGGGATCACCGGCAGCGGGGTGGCCCGGTGCCAGGCGATCAGGAAGGCGTCCCGCTCGGCGAGCTCGAGCAGCGAGTGCAGGGCGGCCTCCTCCAGGCAGGAGCCGGCGGCACAGCCGCTGGAGGAGTCGTAGAAGTGCTTGCGGTTCTCCCGCGGGTTGGCCCGGCGCGCGGCGCGGGCGGCCCGGCGGTTCAACTTGTACCGGTACTCGTACTGGTAGAAGCCGATCTCGGCGGGTACCAGCACCGGCCGCCCGGTGCTGAGGTCGTGGCCCCACACCCAGTCCATCGGGCTGTCCGGGTGTACCGGGAGCACCCGGGCGGTGGGGTGGGCGAGCTGCTCGTCGGTGTGCCCGCCGAGGGTGGCCGGGTCGAGGGCGTGGTCGGCGACCTGACGGTAGGTCAGCCCCTGGAGCACTGGCGCGTCGAACGGGAAGCCGCCGAGGCGCTCGTAGAGCTCGATGAGGCCGACCGGTTCGGCCTCCCGGAAGGTCATCGCCCGGCCGTGTCCCCACGCCGGCGCGTCCGGCATGATCGACATGCTCATGGCAAAGGGCGCGGCCGACTCCAAGATGATCTTCTGGACCGGGCCGAAGCGCTCGTCGACGACCCGGTCCCGCAGCGCCCCCGGAACGACCAGGCGGGCACCGTCCGCGGCCCGGGTGGGGTCGCCCGGTGCGGCGGGGTGGCTGCGCAGGGTCAGCGACTCCGGTCGCCAGTCCAGGTCCGGGTGGAAGCGCGGTGCGCAGGACGAGCAGTAGAAGTGCCGCGGGATCCGGTGCCGCCGCACACCGGCCGGGCCGACCACAGCGAGCTCGCCAGGAGCCAGCGGCACGTCCGCCAGGTTCCGGGCAGCCGCCGCCAGCAGGTCCGGCAGCAGTGGGTCGCCGGTGCCGGTCCGCCAGCGGTTGAGGTCCAGGCGGGCCTGCAACGGGTGCTCCAGCACCGAACGCTCGCGGGACTCGGCGCAGACCGGGCAGCCGGCGTCGGTGCCCGGTGCCCAGCGCGGGCCGATCTGCACCTCGTCGTCGTACACCCGCACCGACAGGTGCTCGCGGCCGTCGGCGGCGCTGCGGCGCCACTGCCCGGTCTGCCAGTTCAGGTCGAATCCGCGGTCGAGCGTCACGGTGGCGTCGACCGCGAGCAGGGGGGCCAGCGCGGTGAGCCACTCGTCGGCGGCGTCTGCGGCGAACCCCGGCCCGAGGTTGGGCCGGTCGGTGTCAGTGCCCATCGGTCTGCTCCTCGATGTCGCCGGTAACCTCGACCGGGCCGTACCAGAACGGAAGCTCACCCAGGACGGGATCGGCGTGCCGGGCGCGGCCGCGGAACCGGCGGCCGGTCGCCGCGGCCAGCGCGGTGACCTGCTTGCGCAGCGCGTGCACCACGCCGTCATCGGCGAGCAGCAGGGCGTCGGTGTGCAGGGCGGGTGCCGGCTCGCCGCCAGCTGCCTCGACCTGTCCGGCGGTGACAGCCACCCCCACGGCGGCCCGGACGGCGGTGTCCGTGTCCGGCCCCCATGCCACGCCGAGCGTCTCCCCGTCCGGGGTGCGCACCCGGGCCAGCCGCCAGTCCAGGCCGGGTACCGCGCGCAGGTCGACGACGTGCGGCTGGGCACCCAGGCTCTGCCGGATCCGGTGCGTCTCCGGGTCCAGCTCGGCCGGGTCCAACGTGGGGGCCGGCTCGGCTTCCGCGGCGAGCAGCCGCAGTGCGCCGTCGAGCAGCCAGGTCTCCTCGGTCAGTCCGGCCGCGCCGCCGTCGGGCGCCCGCCGCATCCCCTCGATGGCCGCCGCGACGTACGCGGTCTGGAGGTCGGGCCCACCGGCGAAGACCGAGCCGGTCCGGCCGTCGCGGTACGCCAGCTCGCGCTGTGACAGCGGTAGCTGGGGCAGCTCCGGTTCCCGGTCACCCCGGGTGTACGGGCCGGTCCAGCGGGTGGTGAGGGCGGAGACGGCCGGGGTCAGGTCGTCGATCGTGGGCAGCGGAACGGGTTGGGCGTCGTCCAGCAGGTGCCAGCGCTCGTCGTCGGCCAGCGGCGCTCCGAGCACCACCCGGTCAGCTGTGAGCGCGTCGGAATGCACGACGTATGCGTCCCGGCGGGTGTCCTGACCGGCGATGACCGTGAACAGCAGGTGCGCGGCGAGCGCACCGGCCAGCGCGTCCGCGACCGGACGAGCGGGCGGCGGCACGGACTCCGCCGCAGCCTGGTCCAGGACCCGGTCCCGCCACGCCGGCCACCTGGCGGCGGTCGCGGTGTCGGTCACCACCGGTCCGGCCACCAGCACCCGGCCGTCCAGCAGCACCGGCAGCACCGGCGCCGCGGCCGGCTCGGGCGCCTCGCCGGCGGCGAGGCAGCGGATCACCGCGTCGAATCCGCTGAGGTCGTCGGCCGCATCCCGCGCCTCCGCCGCACCGATCCCGGCCCGGAGCAGCCCCCGCACCGCCGGCCCGGTGACCTCGACGGGGCCCACCACCGCCACCCGCGCTGCCCGCACCGCCGCGAAGGCGGCGTACGGATCCGCGGAGACCGCCTCCAGGTACGCCAGTGGCCCGGCCCACCGCTGCCGCTCGGCCTCGTCCGGCTCGGCGACGGTGTGCGCCGCGAAATCCAGGAGCAGGTTGTGCCCCCGTAGCTGGTCGACCAGGTGGCGGACGACCGGCCTGGCCCGCTCGCCCAGCGCGGTCACCATCTCGTCCTCGGTGGTGCCGACGTCCAGCAGCGGCACACAGGTGTCGGCGACCCGGAACAGCAGCGTTGAGCCCCGCAGGACGAGCTGGTCGCGGCCCCCGGCGAGGTAGACGCCGTCGGGCGTCGGCGCGTAGTGCAGGTACGGTCGCGCGCGCAGTCTCATGACTTCTTCCCTCCGTACTGGAACAGGCCGCCGGGGCGCCTGCCGATCTCGACCACCCACTCGTAGGCGTGCGTGCCGTCGACCACCCCGGGAAGCGCCTCCTCCAGGTAGTCCACGGCTTTCCCGTCGGCCCGACGCTCGAGCATCCGCGGCAGCACCCGGGTGCCGAGGGCGGAGGTCAGGTCGACGTACTGCGGCTTCTGCTTCTGCCGGCGGGGCATGATGTCGGCCGGGCGCAGTGACCGGGGCGCCTCGTCGTCGAAGGCGGTCTTGACCACCACCTCCTCCGGTACGCCGTACCGGCCGCGCCAGCCGGTGAGGGCGAGCAACCGCTCGGGGCCCTCCGGCGCGGCCAGCGCCCCGTCCAGCTCGGCGCCGCCGTACCAGCGGCGGCGGCTCAGCACCACATCGCCGACGGCGATCCGCGGGGCGATCCGGGTACGGGCTCGGTCCCACGGGTTGCCGCCGTGCCAGAGGTCCAGCAGGTAGTTGTTGAGTCGGCCGCCGGTCGCCAGGCAGGACGCCACCGACAGTGGCGGCGGGAACAGCCCCGGGTGCCCGGTGCCCAGCGGCAGCACCCGCAGCCGCTGCCCGTCGGCATCGGTGACCGCGAGCGTGTCGGTGTCCGGATCGTGCACCAGACGCAGCGCGTACCAGTCGTCCGGGCCCAACCCGTCCGGCAGCACGCGGGGATGGGCGTTGACGTTGAGTCGGTGCAGCCCCAGGTCCTCCACGACCCGTGCGCCGTCCCAGCCGAAGCGCTCGGCGAGCCGGTCGGCGAGGTACGGCAGCGCCCGCCCGCCGAGCCGCCGGTCGCCGTCGAGGAAGCGGGAGTAGAGCATGCCGTGCCCCGGCAGCCCGTCGTTGACGACCAGCCGGTCCCCCGCCCACTGCGCGAGCACCCCGTAGCTGAGTGGGTCACGCCGGAACTCCTCGGGCAGCTCGGCGACGAGCTCGTACGCCTGCTCGGCGGACCACCGCACCTCGGGCTCGCCCGCCTCGGCGGCTCGAGTGATCTCCGCCCGGGTCCAGGCCATGATCCGGCGGCGCAGCGCGTAGAGGCGCAGCAGCGGGTCGTCGCCGACCGGGCTGTCGTCGGTGAGCGTCGCGGCGTACTCCCCGGCCGCCACAGCCTGTGCGGACACCGCCTCGACGAGTTCGTCGGCGTGGTCGGCGAGCGGGACGCAGGCGCCGGCGCCGAACCGCCGGACGAAGGCCCGGGTGGTCATCATGCGCACGTCGTGCAGCCAGTCGAAGACCGACAGCAGCTCCACCGCCGCGCCCAGGTCGGCCAGGTTGCCCCGCACCGGCTCGGTGTCCACGGTGGCCGGCGGGAGGAGGTAGTCCTCCTCCACCATCACCTGGGCCGGCCGCTGCGCCAGCCCGCTGACCCGGGCCAGGTCGGCGCGCAGGGTCGCCAGGTCGGCGCCCCGCTCCATCACCGGCCCGTCGGCCAGCCGAGACAACCCGGCACGCACGTCGGCGAGGGCGTCGGCGGCCAGGGTGTCCGGCCGGTCCAGCTGTTCGGCCAGGTCGGCGTCGCCGTTCTCGGCCTCGTTGAAGGTGCACAGGATGCCGCTGTCCAGCGCCCGCAGCACGATCTGCTCGGCGTCGGGCAGTGGGCAGCCGGCGTGCGTGGCGACGTATCCGGCCACCGCCCGGGCCGGACGCGGGCCCATGGCGATCGCGTCCATCAGCAGCTTGATCGGGCCCCGCAGCGGTGCGGAGAGGCGCTGGTAGCCGCCCTCGGTGGGGCGCAGGAAGAACAGCGCGCCCTGCTCCGGCTCCACCGCGGAGGTTGGCGAGAGCCCCACCCAGGCACCGAGCCGCGCCGCGCCCGCCGGTGGGTTCAGCCCGCCCAGCACATAGGCGATCATGACGCGGTCCAGGCTGGGGAACGAGTGCGCCCCGGTGAACGGCACGCTGCGCGGGTCGACCCCCTCGGGGCCGGGCACCGCGATGCCGACAGCGGTGAACCGGGCCAGCGGGCTGGTCCGGACCATGGCCCGGGTGACGTACTGGATCAGGCCGCGCTCGGACTTGCGGCCTCGGGCGGCGACCGGTTGGCCGGTGGCCACGGCGGCCCGGTAGCGCTCGGCCTCCTCGTGCACCTCGGGAGCGAGCAGAGCCAGCGAACGGCGCAGGTCCTCGTCGCTCAACAGCCCGGCGAGGGTCCCCCGTTCCCGCTCGGCCGCCGCCGGATGCTCGGCGATGAGCCGGGCCCGCAGCTCGTCGCGGCGATGCCGGGCGGCGACCCAGGCGGCCACGGCGGGCAGATGCGTGAGGTCCGTGCGGGGCTCCCGGTCCCGGGAGATGGCGCGGCGGGCCTCCACCAGGCGCTTGCGTTCGGCCTCGTCGGAGCTGGCACCGATCAGCCGGTAGAGATCGTCGGCGCAGCGGGCGGCACTGTCGGACAGCGCCCGGTCCACGTCGGTCAGGTCGGCCAGGAGCGCCCGCAGCGTCGGGTCGGCGAGGCGGGCCCGGCGCAGCGGGTTGATCCGCAACTGCCAGAGGGGCTCCGCCGGCGAGGTGGTGCTGATCGGGGCGAGAGGCGCCGGGGCGGCGGGGGCGAGGGTCATGCCGCCCTCCCCGCGGTCGCGACGACCCGGACCCGGTCACGGGTTAGCCGGTCCTGCCAGCTCTCACCGAGCACCTCGTCGACCAGCTCGCTGATCGCGTAGCACATGTAGTAGCGCTGCATCGGCGACACGGTGAGCAGCGGAAGCTGCTGGTAGAAGAGGTTGATCAGCACGCGGTATGCGGCGAACCACTGGGTGGTCCGGTCGTAGGCGCCCGATGCGGCGACCCTGCGGTGGAACTCGGTGTCCGGCTGGTCGCCGGTCGGCACCACGTCGGGGGCGCTGGGCGGGCCCATCGCGGCGGTGTCCACACTGCCGGTGATCTCGTCCAGGAGGTCGAGGCTGAGCGTGCCGTCGGTCACGGCCGCGTCGAAGGTGCCGGCGCAGTAGGCGAACGCCGTCCGCCAGGCCGCCGCCGGGCCGCTGGGGGTGCCGGCGAGCCGTTGCTCGATTACCGGGCGCAGCACCGTCGCCTCCCGCGCCAGCCGCTGTGCGAATGCCGGGCGTACGTCCCGGGTGGGCCGCGCCCAGGCCAGGAAGGCCTCGACGTGCGACCGGAACGAGTAGACGCCGTGCGCCAGCCCCAGGAAGTACGAGTCGGCGAGCGCCGCGAAGGCCTCGCCGAGGCGTACTGTGCCCTGCTCGGGCCGGCGCGCCAGCTCGTCCACCGTGTCCAGCAGCGGCGTGGTCAGGACGCTCTGCGCCACCTCCCAGCCGGCCAGGGCGCGCAGCGCCGGTTGCCGGGGGCCGCTGTCCTCCCGGCGGAGCAGTTGCACCGCGCCATGTTCGGCCATCGGCAGGTACGGCGGGGGCACCGCCTCCAACCGTCCGAACTCGCGGGCCTGCGTGAGGTAGTCCTCCTCGCTGAGGGCACGGGCCGGGTCCAGTGGGCCGGCGTCCAGCTGTGCGGCGATGGTGGCCCAGTTCGCCGCGCCCCCGGCGCCGCCGTACGCGACGATGTCGACGTGGGGACCGTGCCGCCAGCCCCGGTGGAGGTGGACGACGGCGTTGCCGTCGTCGTGCAGTGCGCGGGCCACCGGCACCACGGATCGTGCCAACCAGGGAAGCGTCACGGGCCCCCTGGTGTGGAGCCGCACACCAATCACGTCGGTGGCCGGCTCATACGCCTCGGTCGTCATGTCGACGCACCTTTCCGGAATTGTCTCGACGAGCAGGAAATTCACTGGGAATTCGATTCTCGACCCGCGCGGCGATCGAACAACAATGTTCCTGACAACTGTCAGCAATTCGCTGACGGCTCGTCCCGGCGGGTGGTTTGCGCCTTTTGAGCGACCTACGCTAAGGTCTGCCCATGTCAGCTGACACCGGCGCGCGTCAATTGGGCGGCGAGTCCGTGAATCGCCGAGACCCGCTCGCCATGGGCGTCGTCACGATGGTCATCTATGGGTTGCTCTGGCTGATCGTGGGTGTGACCGGCCTACCGGTGCCCACCGGCGTCCGGCTCGCCCTCGACCTGGCCGCCGTGGTCGGCGCCGGCGCTCTCCTGATGGCGGGCCGGCGGCTGCGGGCGCGCGGTCCGTCCCGGGTCCGCCGCGTCCACCCGCATTCGATGCGGTGGTTCCACCTGGTCAACCTGGCCCAGACCGCGTTGATCCTGGCCGCCGTCTTCGGGCTGCTTCGGGCCGGTTCACCAGGGCTGATCGTCGTGGCCGTCTGCCTGGTCGTCGGCTTGCACTTCCTGCCACTGGCCCGGATCTTCGACGTCCCCGGCTACTGGTGGACCGGCGCACTGCTGATCCTGGTGGCCGCGGCCGGCGCGACAGCGTACGGTCTTGATACGAGTAACGGAACCGTACGCGCGGTGGTCGGCCTGCCGGCCGCCGTCGCGCTCTGGTCCACCGCGCTGGACGTGTCCCGGCGCGGGTGAGCGAGGGCCAGGCGCACCGACGTCGGCTGCACTCGTCCAACTTCGACTTGGACGAGCACAGCCGACGTCAGCCGCGTCAGCAGGTGCTGGACGAGCGGGTGGGCGAGGGCGATGGCGCCCCGGGGTGGCCGCTCGATGCGCCCGACGCCGGCTGGCTCTCGCCATCGTTCATCCACTGTGTCCCGTCGCCGGTCCGGCTGGTCTCGGTCCGACCGTGACGGTCGTTCAGCAGGTGCTGGACGAGCAGGTCGAGGAGGAGGACGAGGTGCCGATGCTGCCGCTCGACGCGCCCAGCTCCGGCAGAGCCACGCCCTGGGCGACCTCGAGGACCTCCAGGTCGGCGATCTCGAACGAGTCGAAGGTCTTGTCGTCCTGGGCCGCGGTGGTCTCGTCGATGCTCATGTCATTTCTCCTTCTGTTTTAAGGGCTTTCCTTCAACCCTTCCGGTGAAATCAATTCTGGCCCCGCCCAACGACCGTGTCCATGCTTTGTCAGCGCCTGCTGACACATATCACGGTGGCAATTACACCGGCGCCGGCCGTAATCGCGAAAGGGCCGCCCGGGTCGAGATGAGTGCCTGTCGGAGAAGGCGCACACCAGGCCCGGACGGCCCGTGGAACGAAGCTTCGGCAGGTCATCCCAGCCCCAGCTCCTCGCCGGCGCGCAGCGCCCAGTCCGCACCGTTGAGCAGCTGCCAGCCGTCCTCGGTGCGCCACGTGCCCAGCTCACCCGCCGGCCGGCTGCCGAGCAGGAAGTCCCCCACCGACGTCTCTCGCAGCCAGTCAAGCCGCAGCACCCGGGCGGTCAGGTCGGCGTCGCCGATCCCCAGCCCGCACGGCGCCAGCCCCATCGCCGTCGCCACCAGGTACATCGTCTGGTAGACCACCCCGCAGTGCCGCAGCGTCATCCCGTAGGCGATGCCCGCGTACTTCCAGGACAGCCGCTGGAAGCGGGAGGTCAGGGTGATCAGCACGTCACCGTCCGCCTCGCCGCCGGTGGCTCCCGCGGCGATGTCCAACATCGCCGCCTGGTCCGCCGGCTCGTCGTTGACCAGCACCAACCGGTGCGCCGCGGAGTCGTAGAACCAGATCCCCGCGTCCAGGCCCGCGCAGCGGCGCACGGTCAGGTACAGCTCGATCTCGTACGCCGACCCGCCGGTCGGATAAGGCCGCCCCACGATCTCGTTGCCGGTCGGGTCGCCCTCGGCACCGCGCAGCACCCGCACCCGACCCACCCGGTAGAGGAACTCGCCGAGCTGGCGCAAGGTGAGCGGCTCCTCGCCGTAGGAGCGGATGGACCGGCGGCCCTCCAACGCCACGGTGAACGCCGGGTCCCGGGCCAGCACCTCGTCGAGCTCGGGCCGGTACAGCTCCACGGTGCGGCCCGCCGGCGGCTCCTTGACGGCTGGCAGCGGCGGGATCTCCCCCCGGTGCGGGTAGATCCCGCCGATCGGGTCGTCGTAGCGACCGGGGCGGGTGCGCGAGTGGAAGAGCAGGTCGTGGAAGGACCACTGGCGCAGCGTCAGATCCACCTCGGACTCGAAGCCGCCGGCGCTGTCCGCCGCGTCGACCAGGCCCGCACCGACGAGATGACCCAGGAGCGTGCCGACCGCCGCGACGTCGAGGTCGTCGCCGGCCAACTCCGTCGGGGTACGCGGGGTGCCCAGCTCAGCCACCAGGCGTCGGGCCACCGGGTGCACCAGGAGCACCCGGTGCCGGGCCAACGGCGACTCCAGCACCAGCGCGCCTTCCCGAGTGCGGCAGAAGGCGAAGCGGGACAGCCGCACCCGGACGGCCGGCGCCACGGTGACCGGCGCGTACTGCGTTCCCGGCGAGGTCCGCTCAAGCCGCAGCATTTCGTGGCCACCCGCGACGACGCCCCAGGCGAGCAGGTGGGGCGCCCGGTCGAGAAACCCGCGCAGCTGGGCGGCCTCCCGCCCGGTCAACCCGCTGAGCAGGACGGCGGGGTCGACCGGCCCGTCGGCGAGCCGGCGTAGCGCCGCGCCGAGCCCGCTGCCGACCTGCCGCATCGCGACCACCCCGGCGGGGCTGGTGAGGACGACCCGGTCGGCTTGGAACTCCGCCCGGGCGTCGTCGCGGAACCTGACGACCGTGCCGTCGGTGGGGGTTGGCGTCTGCATGGTGCACTCCGTTTCCGTCGCGGGACTGGGCCTCGGGTCTCGCCGCCACGGATTCCGGACCTCGCCGGACACGACGCAACGAGGCGCCGCCGCCACTGTCCCCGGCCACCCCGGCCGCCGTCATCGACGGATGACGCTCGCACCTCACTCCGGTGACACCGGTCATGCCGGGTTCGTGACACCCGTACCCGCATCCGTGACGGACATCGTGGTGGCGCTGGCCCGGCGAACGGTCCGGGCAGAGGCTGGCCGGGTCCCCGCCCTGCTCGGCGGCGGGCGGAGGCTGCGGACGGGGAGGTCACGGTGGAGACCGGCGAGGCGCACTACGTACGGCGGCTGCTGGACGCCCTGCAACGGCGACCCGGACGGCCCGTCCTGTACCGGCCGGAGGGCGCGACGACCGGCGGCGAGCTCGCCGCAGCGATCCTGGCGACCGCCATCGGACTGACCCGCGCCGGTGTGGCCCGCGGGGAGACGGTGGCCGTGCTGACCGAGCCGAACGTGCCGGCCATGCTGGTCACCCGGTACGCCGCGCACCTGCTCGGCGCCACCGTCACGCACGTGCGCTCGATGAACGCCCGCGCCGACGGTGAACATCTTTCGACAGTCGCCCGCCGGCGGGTGCTGAACGCCACCGGCGCCCGCACCCTCGTGGTCGACGCGGCGAACGCCGGGCGGGGTCGGGAGTTGGCCGCCGCGGCGCCCTCGCTGACGGTGCTGGCCGCCGACGAGCTGCGCCAGCACCGGTCGAATCTCCTTCCGACCGCCGCCTGGCACCCGAACGACATCGCGGTGGTCGACCTGACGAGCGGCAGCTCCGGTGACCCGAAGCTGGTGCAGCAAACGTTCGGCGCCCGCGACAACCGGATCCGGGTGTCCGCCGGGGACGGCTCGCCGGACTGGCCGGTGACCATGCTGTCAGTGACTCCGGTCAGCCACGCCACGGCGACCATGGTCGACGCGGTCCTGATCGGCGGGGGCGCGGTGGTGCTCCGCGACGGCTTCGACCTGGACGAAGTGGTCGACACCATCGTCCGGCACCGGGTAACGGACGTCTACCTGGCGGTGCCGCACCTCTACCAACTGGTAGACCGGCCGGAGGCCGCCCGGCGAGCGCTGCCCTCGCTCCGCCAGGTGCTCTATAGCGGTACCTACGCCGCTCCGACCCGGGTCGCCCAGGCGGTGAAGCTCTTCGGCGAACGGCTGACCCAGCTGTACGGCAGCACCGAGGCCGGCGGCATGTGTACCCTCACCCCGCTCGATCACACCGAGCCGGAGCTCCTGGCCAGCGTCGGCCGACCCTTCTCGTGGGTCGATCTGGAGATCCGCGAGGCCGACGGCCGGACCGCAACGCCTCGCGGAGTCACCGGTGAGGTCTGGGTACGCGCGGCGACCACCTTGGCCGGCTACCTCGGCGACCCGGCCTTGACCGCGCAGACGATGCACGACGGTTGGATGCGCACCGGCGACCTGGCCCGCTTCGACCGCTACGGCTACCTCCACCTCGTCGGACGCATCGGCAGCGTGATCAAGGCGAACGGCTTGAAGATTCATCCGTCCACCGTGGAGCGGGTTCTCCTTGCCCACCCGGCGGTGGCCGACGCCGTCGTGTACGACCGACGCGACCCGCGCCACGGCGAGACCGCCCACGCCGCGGTGCAGTTGCGTCCAGGGGTCCGGTGTGGTGCTGCCCAGCTGCGCGACCACATCGCCGCCGGTCTTTCCCCGGCGCACGTGCCGGCCGGCTTCTCGTTCCTCGACGCGCTGCCGCTGACCGTGTCGGGCAAACCCGACCGCGTCGCCCTCCGCGCCGCCGCCGATTAACCTCCGTTCAGTCGGGATGGCACATCCGGATGGGTCGCCGCGTGACGACGTTCGGCCGGAGAGTCGTGCTGGTAGGACGAGTGTCCCCTGACGTCGCGTTGATGCGAAGCTGGCCGGGTGACGATCAGGGTTCTGCTCGCCGAGGACATGAACATGGTCCGCGGCGCCCTCCTGGCACTCCTCGCCCTGGAGCCCGACATCAACGTCGTCGCCGAGGTGGCGTCCGGTGACGACATCCTGCCAGCGGCGCTGGCGCAACGGCCGGACGTCGCGGTGCTCGACATCGACCTGCCGGGAATCAACGGGCTGACCGCGGCAGGTCTGCTGCGCGAGCAGTTGCCGAGCTGCCGCTGCCTGATGCTGACCAGCCTCGGCCGGCCAGGCAACCTGCGCCGGGCGATGGCGGCGCACGTCGCCGGCTTCATCCTCAAGGACGCCCCGCCGGAGATCCTGGCCGACGCGATCCGGGGAGTGGCGGCGGGCCGCCGGGTGGTCGACCCGCAGCTGGCGCTCGCCGCCTGGGACAGCGCCGAATGCCCGCTGACCACCCGCGAGGCCGAAGTGCTCCGGCTCACCGAGAAGGGCGCCGAGCCGACCGAGATCGCCACGCGGCTGTTCCTGTCCCCCGGCACCGTCCGCAACTACCTGACCACCGCGGTGACCAAGCTCAACGCCCGAAACCGGATCGACGCGATCCGGATCGCCCGCGACGCCGGCTGGCTCTGACCCGGCCTCCCGGCCCGGTCAGGACGCGAGCTGGGCGGGCGCCTCCAGGGCGGCGGGCAGGCTGACCGGCAGCTCCGCCCGGAGCCGGAACCAGCCGTCCGGGGAGCAGCAGGTGACCAGGCGGCCGCCGAGCGCCCCGGCCCGGTCGGAGAGGTTGCGCAGCCCGCTGCCCCCGTGCTCGGACGGTAGGCCGGGCCCCTGGTCGGCGCCGTCGTTGGCGATGGTGAGCAGCACGCGCCCGCCCTGCTCGGTGACCAGCACCTCGCAGTTGCGCGCCCTGCTGTGCCGCAGCAGATTGGTGATCCCCTCGCGGAGCACGGTGGCGAGCACGGTGCTGACCGCCTGCGGCAGCGCGGGATGATCGATCTCCATCCGTACCTGGATGTCGGCGGCGGCCAGCACCGACCGCGCCGAGCGGGCCTCGTCGCCCAGCGACATGTCGCGGTAGCCGCTGGCGAGCTGCCGTACGTCAGCCAGCGCCTGTCGTGAGATGCCCAGGATGTCGTCCAATTCGGCGAGCGCTCGGGTCGGGTTGCGGACCATCAGGCGCCGGGTCAACTCGCTCTTGAGGGTGACCGCGGAGAGGCTGTAGCCGAGCAGGTCGTGCAGGTCACGGGAGAAACGGAGCCGTTCCCGGATCACCGCCAACCGGGCCAGTTCGGTGCGGGTCGCGTGCAGCTCACGGACCAGGATGGACATCTGGGACAACCCGTAGACGATAAGACCGGTCAGCACCGTGGACACCGTCGTGTACGCGACGAGCAGGACCTCTGTGGTCATCGCCGACTGAATCACAAGGGTGCCGAACACCGTCGCCGCGAAGGCCACGACGGAGCGGGGAGGTGCCAGCATCAGCAGGAAGCTGCCCGCGACGAAGCCCGGCATCCCGACCCAGGACTGGCCGAAGACGAGGAACGGTAGGAAACCGAGTAGCGACTGGGCGACGAGCAGCCCCAGACGGGCCGACCCGGGGAGCCGACGGGCCCGATCGGTCAGGAAGAACAGCTGCAGTGACAGGAGGCCGCTCATCGCCACCAGGGCGAGCACGACCGCGCGGGGCCCCTGCGCCGTCTCGATGATGTTGAGCAGCGCGACCAGGCTGAGCCCGGTGACGACGGTGGCGACCACGACCCGGGCAAGTCGCGACGCCGTGGGACCGGTGCGCACGTCGTCGTTGATCCGGTTTGAATCGTCTGACGGTGTCTGGTCCATGTGCACGCCCCCCGAGCGCCGATCCTCCCGCGCGAGCCTACGCGTTCAGGCCCTCGCGGCGGATCCGCGATGACGGCGGACTTCGATGTTAAGGTCTGCGTCACCCGAGCGGGGGGGCGGCGTCACTCGTGCGCCCGCCTCGCGGACTGCGTGTCCACACTGGTCGCCGCAGCGCGCTCGGCATGCGTGCCAGTGACCGCCACGCCCGTCGCGAGCAGATGCGCCACCGCCTCGCCGACCAGCGCCGCCGGCAGTCCGACGGCCACCGCCAGCGCCGCCACGGTGCTCGGCGCGGCCAACGCGTCGACCAGCCGGCCGCCGTCCGGGCGGTGCAGGACCACCCGGTATGCGCCGCCGGGCACCTCCAGCACCAGGCCACCCGACTCGCGGCGCGTCTGGACCGCCGGGGAGAGCCACACCAGGCCGTCCGCGGGCGGCGGCGCCAAGCGGAACACCGCCCTCGGGGTCAGCGGCAGAGCCGAGAGCCACGGACCGAGGCCGTCGGCCAGGCCCACCGACCGGACCACCACGTGCTGAAGGCGGTCCAGCAGCGCGGAGAGCCGGCGACGCCGGTCCTCGACGCTGTCGTCCGCGACACCCCGGAGAACGTTCTCCAGGGACACCGGGCCGAAGCTCATCCGGCGCAGCGACTCCACCGTCGTCGGATCCGGATCGGTCACCCGGATCTCACCCCACCGGGTCAGCAGCAGCACGCTGCCGTCCGGGGCGCCGGTCTCCACGAGCACGTCCTCCGGGAACGACCAGAGAGCGACCGTCCTGACCTGCCGGCCGGGCTGCCGCCACGACATGTGGCTGCTCACGTGGGCCCTCCTCACTCCGGCGACGCGCTGATGGATCAGACAAAGATCGGGATCGGGTTCAGGTCCTCGTACCGGGTGGCACGCATGATCCGCCCGAGTTGGACCGGCAGGTCGTAGAGGCGCCCCGGCGCGAACCTGGCCCAGAAGTGCCGCAGTCCCGGTACGAGCACCTTCACCACCGGCAGGCCGATGTCCGGCCGCGTCTGGTCGAGCACCAGCAGCTCCAGGCCGCGCGCCGTCACCGCTCTCTGCACTGTATGGATGTCGTCGCGCAGGTCGGTGCCCGGGACGTAGCCGTAGTCGGCGGGCGTGCGGGCCGACACCTCGGCGTTCGGCCTCAGCCAGGGTTGGTTGGCCACGGTCGCGCTGGCCCACCAGCGGCGGGCCTCCGGGTCGTCGCAGGCGTACCCACGCCCCTTTGCGTCCACCTCCACCACGGCGGGCAGCAGCTGGTTGACCTCCGTCAGTGCCCGGCGCAGCGCCACCGCCGGGTCGAGATGCGCACCGAAGCCGAAGACGATGTCCTCCGCCGGCTTGTCCGTCCGCCGGGACAGCGCCACGAACGTCGGCACGCCCAGGTCGGCGGTCAGGTCCAGGGCCCATACCTCCCGGTGCAGCCGGCGGTGTACCTGCCGCAGCTCGACCATCCACCCGTCGGCGAAGGCGTCGAGGTCCACCCCCGGCTGCCGGGTGCGGTTGTACCACCACAGCGCCACCGCGTCCCGCTCCACCAGCTCGAAGAAGCCCTGGCAGATCGCGTCCTCCAGGCTGGCTCCGGCGGCGTTGCCGTTCGAGTCGGCCCGCAGGCAGCGCTGGCTGGCCTCCGCCGGGGTGCCGTAGTAGAGCAGGGCGGTGGGGAGCAGGCGTTGCCGCCCGGCGGTCAGCGACCACACCGGCGTCCAGTCCAGCTCGGCCTGCTCGTCGAAGCGCGGGCCGATGTATTGGAACGCCGAGTGCCGGGCGTTCCAGGCGGCACGGTCGGCGTACTGGCGATCGTCGAACAACTGCACCGAGTTGGGGTGGACGGCCTCGTCGCCCAGCTCGGAGAAGCGGGCCCGGATGCACAACTCGTCGCCGTGGAAGGTGCCCGACTGGCGCTCCAGCGCCTCACAGAGCGCGCTCACCCGAGCCTGCTCGGCGGTGGCGCCCTTGCCGCCGTGCTCGCTGCGGAGACCGCGGCGCAGGTCGTCCAGGCCGCGCACGTCCAGGGCCAGGTTGGCGCCCGCACGGTAGGAGTGCAGGAACTCCGGCCCGCGCGTGTCCCGGCGGATCTCCCGGACCAGCCCGGTGACCGGGCTGACGAGGTGCTCGTACCGCTGCCACACCTGCTCCGGTGAGAGCGCCCGGTGGCCACCGCCGTCGGTCGACGCCTTGGGCCGGCTGACCGGAGTGACCGGCCGGCGGGTGCGCTCACGGACCAGCTGCGGGTCGCCGCAGGAGGGGCACTGTGGGCGGGCCCGCAGCTCATGATGCCGCCCTTGCAGGGTGAGGGTGTCCACCGTCCACACCGCCTGCTGACCGGCGTAGCGGTGGCCGGCCAGCCACTTCGTCGCTTCGAGGGCGACGAGTTGGGCGGCGACGGCGGCCGACGGCGGCACGGCGGCGACGGGACGGGGCACCGGTCCGTTCCGTCCGAGGACGCGCTGCACGTACGCCTCGGCCCGCCGGTGCAACCAGAGCCGGTGCGCCAGGCAGTGCCAGCAGGCCTGACCCGGTCGCAGCACCGGGCCGATCCAGAGCTGGGTGCCGACCGGGCGAGCCAGCAGCCAGGGCCGGGCGGTCTCGCGCTGCCGCCGGTTCACCGCGGCCAGCTCGGCGTCGAGGTAGTCGGCGCAGAGCACCACGTCGAGGTCGGCGGTACCCTCGCCGGTCATCAGGGCGAGGCCGGCGGTGGCGCAGGCCTCGCGTACCGCCGTGTCGTCGACCCCGCCCACGGCCTGGACCCGGACGGCGGCACCGGTCAGGGCGGAGGTCGCTGCACCGCTGTCCAGCCCGGCCGACTCCCAGTACGCCACGGCCCGCGGGTCGTGCTGTCCGACACTGGGCGTACGGGCGACGAGCAGCCCGGCGTCGGCCAGGTCACGGACCAGGCCCGCGCATTCCTCCGGGGCCTCCCGCAGCACGGTCGCCACGTCGCGGGTGCCGTCGAGCAGCGGGGTGAGGTGTTCCATCCGGGCCGCCTGGACGGCCGTCACACCGTGCTCCGAGAAGAGGTACGTCGCCTCGCCGGCGATAACCTCCGGGCGCAGGTGCCGCCGGAAGCCCACCAGCGACGGCTCCGCGACCCCGGTCATCTCAGGCGGCCCGCTCGTCGTGGGCGGCGTCCGCCAGGCAGATCCAGGTGAAGGTGGTGGCCGGGGTGTCGGACGTCGTCCACGCGTCGTGCTGGCTGATCCGCAGGCCGGAGTTCGCAGCGGCGGGGCCGAAGGCGTTGGCGGTGCCCGCCACACGGGAGTCGCGGTTGGGTGCGGATGAGTGCGTCATGGTGATCCTCGTTTCAGGTGGGGCAGGGATCATGTTCGCCCTGTGTTGGGAAAATGGTGTCGTCGCCGGGGGCGACCCCACCAGTGCCGACGTCACCGACCCGATGTGAAAAACACACGTCGGCGCGGCATGAAAATTTCAGGTTCGCCGGCTGTGCAATTTCATGTTTGCCTCGGGATCGGTGCACTGTTCCGATCACGGCCGCGTCGCCATGCTTTTGGGCAACGTCGGATTGGCCTCCGCAACGCCGGCCACCGGCGAATCCTCTCACCAGCGGGGTGGCCCAATGAGCATTCGAATTGTCGTCTGCGACGACCACGCTCTGGTCCTGGACGCGTTCGCGGAGACTCTGCGGACGGTTTCGGGCTTCGAGATCGTCGGTCTCGTCAACGGTGGCCAGCACGTGGTCGCCACGGTCCGGCAGCTGCGTCCCTCCATCGTGATCCTGAGCATGGGGATGGCCGGCACGGACTGCCTTCAACTCGCCCGTCAGGTACGCGAAGCACTCCCCTCCTGCGGCGTCGCGCTGATCGCCGCCTCGCCCACGCGAGCCCTGGTGGATCGCGCGGTGGAGGCGGGCGTTCTCAGCGTGATCCCGAAACACGCGCGCCTGTCCCACCTGGTCGGCGCGGTCCGCGGGGTGGCTGCCGGCTGTCTCACCATCGACCCGGCCCTGATCGGGCCACCCGGGGCGCGGGCGCAGGCCCTGTCCCACCGCGAGAGGGAGATCCTCAGCCTCACCGTCGGCGGCGCCTCGGTGAAGGAGATCGCGAAGGAGCTCTTCCTCTCCGCCGGGACGGTCCGCAACCTCTCCTCCTCGGCGATGCGCAAGCTCAAAGGGCGCAACCGTTTCGACGCCGCCCGCATCGCCTACGAGCAGGGCTGGCTCTGACCGCCGGTGACATCTGTCCCGGCCTGCGGTGATGTCGGTCAGCGACGCCGCTCTCCGGCCGCCGGACGCCCTAGCGTCCGGGAAAACCAATCGAAAGGGAAAGACCGTGACAGCACCGGAGCACCCCCGATGAGCGCCCTGGTCGTGGACGGACTGCGCAAGCGGTACCGAGACCACGAGGCCGTGGCCGGCATCGGCTTCACCGTCGAGCAGGGGGAGATCGTCGCCCTCCTCGGCCCGAACGGCGCGGGCAAGACCACCACACTGGAGATCCTGGAGGGCCTCCGCAGCCGCGACGCCGGCCGCGTGGAGGTGCTGGGCCGTGACCCGGGCGACCGGGCCGAGCAACGCTGGCTGCGGGAGCGGGTCGGCCTGGTGCTCCAGGACATCGCGGTGGAACCGCACCTGCGTGTGCGGGAGACGGTCGCCCGCAGCGCCGGCTACTACCCGGCCCCGCGTGACGTGGACGAGGTGGTCGAGCTCGTCGGACTCGCCGAGAAGCGCGACGCCAAGGTGAAGGACCTCTCCGGCGGGCAGAAGCGCCGGCTGGACCTCGCCCTCGGCGTGATCGGCGACCCGAAGCTGCTCTTCCTCGACGAGCCCACCACGGGTTTCGACCCGACCGCCCGCCGCGGCGCCTGGGAGGTCGTCCGCAGCCTGCGCGATCTCGGCACCACCGTCGTGCTGACCACCCACTACATGGACGAGGCGCAGGCGCTCGCCGACCAGATCGTGGTGCTCAACGCGGGCCGCGTGGTGGCACAGGGCACCCCGGAGACGATCGGCGGCCGAGACACCGCCCGTACCCGGATCCGCTTCGCCCGGCCCGACGGCGTGGCACCGGAGGAGCTGCCCGTCGTCCCCACCGAGGTCGACGAGACGAACGTGACCCTCGAGGTGGACGACGCCACCGAGGCGTTGCACCGGCTGACCGGCTGGGCGCTGGCACGCGGGACGTCGCTGCACCGACTGGCGGTGGAGCAGCCCACCCTCGAGGACGTCTACCTGAGCCTGACCGGCGACGCCGCCGGCCGGCCCGAAGCCGCGCCCACGTCACGTCGGCAGCGCCGCAGGAACCGGAGGGCAGCATGACCACGTTGAATCCCGTCGCCGTCGGCCCCACCGACGAGACCACCGACCGCCCGTCCCGCCGCCGCAGCGACCTGGCCGTGCTGCTCCACCAGATTCGGTACGAGCAGCTGTCGTTCTGGCGCAACCCACAGGCCATGATCTTCACGTTCGTCTTCCCGATCGCGTTCATCGCCATCATCGGTGCGGTCTTCGGTGGCGGGGAGGCCAGCGACTTCTTCTACGGCCGTACCGGCATGCAGTACTACACGGCGACGATCGCCGCCGTGTCGGTGCTCGGGGCCTGCTACGGCCAGCTCGCCATCGCGCTCGCCGCCCGACGGCAGACCGGCGTTCTCAAGCGACTGCACGCCACCCCGCTGCCGGCCTGGATCTACTTCGCCGGGCTCCTCGCACACTGCCTGATGGTCAGCGTCATCGACGTCGTCCTGGTAGTGAGTGTGGGCGCGCTGTACGACGCGCCGGTGCCCGCCGACTGGGCCTCGGTCGGTGTCACGCTGCTGCTGGGTTCGGTCTGCTACTGCGCCCTGGGTGCGGCGGTCGCCTCTCTGGTCAGCAACTCCGAGGCGGCCCCCGCGGTGGTGCAGTTCGTGCAGTTTCCGCTCGTCTTCATCTCGGGAAGCTATTTCCCCATCCACTCCGACACGTTGAACACCCTGGCTGGGTTGCTGCCCGTGAAGCCGTTCAACGACGCCCTGTTGTCGGCGTTCACCACCGGCGACGGCCTGCACTGGAAGCAGCACGGCATCCTGCTCGCCTGGGGTGTGCTGGGCACCCTGATCGCTGTCCGCCGATTCCGCTGGGACCCGCGCCCGGAGTGATCCGCGGCCGTACCGGCCCGCCAGCACGGCGGCGTCCGGACGGTGAGTTCCGGCCCTGGTTCCGGAGCTCGCCGCCCGGACGTCGCCGCGCTCGTTTGCGGCTGCGGCTGCGGCACCCTGTCCGATGCAGGGGCGCGGCACGGCGTGGACGCAGGCGCCCAGTCAGCGGGGCAGGGACGTGCTCACGCAGCTGGATCGCTCACGGTGGAACGCGCCCCTCGGTGACCCTCCCGGGTCTGCCGAGGGGCCGTACGGCCGCCTGGCATCCGGAGCTCCTGGATGCGGGGGCAGGGTCGGGCCCTCCCGGGCCTGCGTGCGGGTCGCGCTAACCGATGGGCGACGGGACCGGCCCGACCGGCATGGCCGCGCGGCGGGCAGGGCCGGCACGGCCAGGCGGCGGGCAGGGCCGGCACGGCGGTGAGACCGGCATGGCGGTACATCGTCCGGCACGGCGGTGCATCGTCCGGCACGGCGGTGCACCGTCCGGCACAGGCGACGGCGCCCGATCCTCGGCCGAGGCCGTGGATCGGGCGCAGTGGATCGGACGCTGCGGACGCCGGGCGTCAGTGGGCGAAGGCGGTGAGGTTCCAGCGCTGGCTGCGCAGTCGCTCCTGCCAGGGCTCTCCCAGCACGTCGTCGACGGTCTCCGCGATCGCGTGGCACATGTAGTAGCGCTGTAGCGGGGACACGGTCAACAGCGGCAGCTGCTGGTAGAACAGGTTCGTCAGCAAGCTGTACGAGGCGAAGAACGGCGACGGCGACTCGGCCACGCCCGACTCCCCCACCGCCCGGTGGAAGTCGCTGTCCGGTTCACCGGCGAGGCGCCGCCGCGGCCCGCCGTCCGGGCCCACCGAGTCGACCAGGTCCGGGGTTAGCACCCCGTTCGCAGCCGCATTGTCGAGTGCGCCGGCGCAGTAGCCGAGCGAGGCCCGCCAGCCCGACGCGGCCGGTGACGCCGCGTCGGCGAGCCGGTCTGCGACCACCTGTCGGATCTGGTCGCCCTCCTTGACGAGACGGTTGGCGAAGGTGGTCCGGACCTTGCCGGCCGGCTTCGCCCAGGCCAGGAAGGCCTCCGCGTGCCAGCGCAACGAGAGGGCCCCGTACGCGGTGCCGAGGGCGTGCGTGTCGGCGAGCGCGACGAACGCCTCGGCGAGGCGTACGGTCGCCCGTTCCGGGTGGGCGGACAGCTCGTCGACCAGGCGCATCAGCGGCCGGCCGAGCATGCCGCGCACCACATCCTTGAGCTGATTGAACGCCGGCGCTGACTCCTCCATGCCGGCGGCCCAGAGGAACTCCACCAGGCCGTGCGTCCGCAAGGCGCCGTACGGTTGTGGCAACCCCTCCAGCCGACCGAACTCCTCTGCCTGAGCCAGGTACACCTCATCGGTGAGTGCGGTGGCGGGGTCCAGCGGCCCGGCGTCGAGCTGAGCCGCGATGGAGTGCCATGGCGGCGGCGGGCCGAAGGCGCGCCGGGCGATGATGTCCACGTGTGGGCCGTGCAACCAGCCCCGCCTGAGATAGACGATGCGTCCACTACCCTCGGCAAGGGCCCGCGCGACCGGTACGACGTGGTCGGCGAGCCATGGCAGGCTCACCGGCCCACGCGTGTACAGGCGCAGACCGGTCACGCCGGTCGTGTCCAGTTCCACGGTGTGCGGTGGCACGGCGTCAGCCAGCATCTCCATGACCTCCCATAGGCATCGGAAACCGTCCACTGGTGCCGGTTCGGATGAGCGGTTCCGCCGACTACCGGCGGCCGTTCCGCCTCGGATCATCCGGGCCTCGGAGCACTGCGGGAAAGTGCTGGAAACGATCCACTGACAAGTGTCACCCCGCTTTGTGCACGGCCGTGAAAAACGCACATGACGGAACGTCAGCGGGACGATGACAAGTGTCCCCGACCGACCCGCCGACACCTTACGGAAGGCGTTTTGCGCCTCATCATCTAGGCGTGGCGCAATGGCCCGGACCGGGCCGCCGGACGCACCGGAATTCGCACCACCCCGTTATTGGAAGGGACCACCGTGTCCACTCGTCGTCAGTTACTGCGCCTCGGTGCGGCGTCGGGCATCCTCGGCGCGACCGGTGGCCTCGCCAGCCTCGCCGACCGGCTGGCCGACACGCCCGCCGCGGCGGCCACCGTCGCGCCGCCGGCCGCCGTCCCGGCGCCGTTCACCGTTCCGCTCACGGTGCCTCAGACACTGCGGCCGGTCCGTCGGACGGCCACCACCGACTACTACTCGGTCACCATGCACCGCCGCCGGCTGGAGATCCTGCCCGGCACCCGCACCGAGGTCTACACCTACAACGGTGACCTGCCCGGCCCCACCATCCGGGCCCGCTCCGGTCGCCGCGTGGTGGTCCAGCAGCGCAACCGGCTCGACATGCCGACCGCGGTGCACCTGCACGGCGGGGCGACCACGCCGGGCGACGACGGTTCCGGCGGTGTGACGATCGCCCCCGGCGAGGAGCGCGTCTACGCCTACCCCAACCACCAGCCGCACGCCACGCTGTGGATGCACGACCACACCCACCACATGGAGGCCGAGCACCTCTATCGCGGGCTGAGCAGCCTTTACCTGCTCACCGACGCCACCGAGGAGGCCCTGCCGCTGCCGCGCGGCTCCTTCGACGTCCCGCTGGTGCTGCGCGACGCCCATTTCGACGCCGACGCGCAACTGGTCTGGACCATGGACGACGTCGAGAACCGGAACACCATCCTGGTCAACGGCCGGCCGACGCCCCGCTTCCAGGTGCAGGCGCGGCGGTACCGGCTGCGCCTGGTGAACTCCAGCAACATGCGCATCTTCCTGCTGCGGCTCGCCGACAGCGGGATCTTCAACGTGATCGGCTCGGACGGCGGGCTGCTGGAGGCGCCGGTCGACACGTCGTACCTGCTGCTGTCCCCCGGGGAGCGGCTGGAGGTGGTGGTCGACTTCGCCCGCTACGCACCGGGCAGCTCCGTGGTGCTGGAGAACCTCATGGGCCCAGGCCCGACGGACCAGGTCGGCCAGGTTATGCGCTTCGACGTCGTACCGGCAGCGGCGCGGGATCGCAGCGCGGTGCCGGCCCGGCTGCGCACGCTGCCGACGCTGCCCACCCCGACGGTGCGGCGGCAGGTGGAGTTGCGAATGGACGAACCGGGGACGGGCCACCGGGCGTACATCGACGGAAAGGTCTTCGATCCGGCTCGGATCGACACCACCATCGCGTGGGGCACCACCGAGGAATGGACGGTTACGAACGCGAACACCACCATTCCCCACAACTTCCACATGCACCTGGTGCAGTTCCGGGTGCTCGATCGCGGGCCCAACCCGGCCGACCCCACCGAGTCCGGCTTGAAGGACACCGTGACCATCTTTCCCGGCCAGTCGGTGCGCCTACAGGCGACCTTCAACACCTGGCGCGGTGTCTACCCCTATCACTGCCACATGGTCGACCACAGCGGGATGGGCATGATGGCCCAATTCAGAGTCGTCTGATCCTGACCTGCTCGAAAGAGACCCCCGGCCCACCGGACCGGGCCGCACACCTTCGGGACAGGAAGGATGAAAATGCCCCTACACAGCCATTCGGCACGGTCGTTGCGACTACGCCGACTGCACCATCACAGCACCGCCGGTCTGGTCGTCGCGCCGGTCGACCACAGCATCGCCGACGGCCCGGTGGTGACGCCAAGCCAGCCCATCGACCGGCTCGTCGGCCAGCTCGCCGGCGGCGGAGTCGACGCGGTCGTGGTGCACAAGGGCAGCATGCGACACATCGGCCCGGACAGGTTCGCCGACATGTCGCTCATCGTGCACCTCAACGCGAGCACCAGCCAGGCTCCCGACCCCGACGCCAAGTACGTCGTCACGGCGGTGGAGGAGGCGATCCGCCTCGGTGCCGACGGGGTCAGCGTGCACGTCAACCTCGGCTCGCAGCAGGAGCACCAGCAGATTCAGGACCTGGCCCGGATCGCCGACTCGTGCGATCGGTGGAATCTGCCGCTGATGGCGATGATGTACCCGCGCGGGCCACGGATCGACGATCCCCGCGATCCAGCCCTGCTCGCACACGCGGTCACCATCGCCGCCGACCTCGGCGCGGACCTGGTCAAGACGGTCTATCCCGGCTCGGTGGCGGGGATGCTCGACCTCACCAGCATCTGCCCGATCCCGGTCCTGGTGGCCGGCGGGCCGCGACGGGGCAGCGAGACCGAGCTGCTCCGCTTCGTCGCCGACGCGCTGGCCGGCGGGGCCGCCGGAGTGGCGATGGGTCGCAACCTCTTCCAGGCCCATGATCCGGAGCAGCTGGCGCGCAGGGTGGCGCGGCTGGTGCATCGCTACCCGATGGAACAGATCGACGACCTAGAGGGAGGACACCATGACGGGCAACAGACTGTGCTGGCTTGACATCCGGGCAGCCCGCGAGGCGACCGCAGCCATTCTCGAAGAGGCCGTACACCAGGGTCTGGACGCCGTGGTGGCGTCCGACCCGGCGGCCTTCGCGGGCCTGCCACCGACACTGGGCAAGGTTCTGCTGCTGCGCGGCGGCGAGTTGCCGGATCACCTCGGGGAGGCCGACACGGTGGTGCTGCCCGGCCCGAGCGCGGAGCGGGCCACGCAACAGGCGGCGCACCCCGGCGTGCGCTTCGGTCGGTACGTCGAGATCGTCGACGCGCCGACTCTCGCCGAGGCATGTACGGCGGCCCGCGAAGAGGAGATCGCGGTCCTGGACTTCCGCGACCCCACCAAGATCCCGCTGGAGATCGTGCTCGCCGCGGCGGCCGAGTCCGAGGGAACGATCGTCACGGTGGCCCACGACGTGCCCGAGGCCGAGATTCTCTTCGGGGTGCTGGAGGTCGGCTCCGACGGGGTGCTGATGGCCGCCCGGTCGGTGGGAGACGCCACCGCGCTGCGCCGCGCGGCGACCGGCCAGCACGGCGAGATCCCACTGGTGGAGCTGGAGGTCACCCGGACGCGGCACGTGGGCATGGGCGAACGCGCCTGCGTGGACACGTGCACGTACTTCGGGCAGGACGAGGGGATCCTGGTGGGTTCCCACTCCAAGGGAATGGTGCTCTGCGTCAGCGAGACGCATCCCCTGCCGTACATGCCGACCCGGCCGTTCCGGGTGAACGCTGGCGCCATCCACTCGTACACCGTCGCGGCGGACGGGCGGACGCACTACCTGAGCGAGCTGGAGGCGGGCAGCAAAGTGCTCGCGGTGACCACCAAGGGTCAGACCCGGCTGGTCACGGTCGGCCGAGTCAAGATCGAGACCCGGCCATTGATCTCCATCGACGCGGTCGCGCCGAATGGGCAGACGGTCAACCTGATCCTTCAGGACGACTGGCACGTGCGGGTGCTCGGGCCCGACGCGGTGGTGCTCAACTCGACCGAACTGCAGCCCGGGGACCGGATCCTGGGCCACCTTCCCACCGCCGATCGGCACGTCGGCTACCCCATTGAGGAGTTCTGCCGCGAACAGTGAGTGACGGTTCCGCGCAGATACACGCCCTGCAGGCGTTCGCTGGCCTGCGGGGCGCGCCTCTGTGCGGCGACCCGGTGCGCTCCACCGCCACGGGCGGAGAGGCGTCCAGCCGCGCAACGTCGGCGCGGCCAGTAGGTGGTGCAGGGCGTTTATCGCGGTGCCGACCACCGCAGGCCGACGACGTGACTCGACCCGGACGGCGGTGAACCCCGAGAGGCTACGGGGTATCGAATCATGTGCCGCCAGCGGCTTGTCGGCACCGGTTGGCGAGCATGTTCAGGTGAGCGACAAGCTCCGGCGGCTCGATGACTCCGAAGTCGGCGCCGAGCCGTCGAAGCCCTAGGAAACATCGCCGCAGTCCTCCGCGACGCGGATCCCGCGGACAAGACACTGATCTACCGCGAGCTGGGACTCAAGCTGACCTATAGGCCAACGGCCCGGATCGTGTCCGCTCAGGCAACCCCAAGTGGATCATGTACTAAATTGTGTCCAAGGGGTGACACGAACCATTACCCCGCCGCCGATGACGATCGGCATGACCTTGAAGCTCGCACAACTCTAGCCGGTCCGGAATGGCGGCGCTGGTCGGCAAGTAGCCGGCACAGGAGCAGGCCGTGGTGGCCGTCATACCGGCGAGGTTGGCATCCATGATCTGTGGGCTGTTGAACAGATGCGGGATGCATCGGCGACCGTGCGGTGCGTACAGTTCCGGGTCGAACTTGGGGTGGGCCGGGTAGATCCGGCGCAGGGAACGGGACGAGACAGCGACGGCATGACAGCGGACAACATCACCGAAACCGGCAAATACGGCATCGACCGTCAACGGCTGGAGACCTGTCTCAGCGTCTTCGAGGCGTTGGAGGACCTGCCTCCCGATCACCCCGACGTGGTGCGGGTGCAACGGGCCACCGCGAAGCTCTACAAAATGATCAAGCAGCGGCGACGCGAGGAACGCCGAGATGCCATCGCGGCGGCCGACCGCGCGGTAACGGCAGCCACCGCCACCGGCGCCCCGGGCCGGATCGACGACGAGACCCAGGGCATCCCGCTCGCCTCGCCCACCGTAGGTGCCACGGCCGGCCTCCTGCACAATCCGCGCGGCTGCTACGTCTGCAAGCAGCGCTACCACGAGGTGGACGCCTTCTACCATCAGCTCTGCCCACCCTGCGCCGCGCTCAACCGGGAGCGCCGGAACGCCCGCACCGATCTGACTGGCCGGCGCGCCCTGCTAACCGGCGGCCGAGCCAAGATCGGCATGTACATCGCGCTGCGGCTGCTGCGCGACGGCGCGCACACCACGGTAACCACGCGGTTCCCGCACGACGCGGTCCGCCGATTCGCCGCGATGCCGGACAGCGGGGACTGGCTGCACCGTCTGCGGATCGTCGGGATCGACCTGCGCGACCCCGCCCAGGTGATCGCCCTCGCTGACTCGGTCAGCGCCCAGGGACCACTCGACATCCTAATCAACAATGCGGCGCAGACCGTCCGCCGCACGCCCGGGGCATACGCGCAGCTCGTCGCCGCAGAGGCCGCGGCCCTGCCGGACGGCCCCCTGCCAGAGCTGATCACGTTCGCCAAACCTGCCGGCCAGGGCGACCCGGCGGGCCTGATCGCCCCGCCGCAGTCGACCCCGGTCACCCCGCAGGCGCTCACCGCGCTGGCGCTGACCAGCGGCTCCGCCTCGCCGGAACGGATCGCGGCAGCCACCGCCATCGACGCCGGCGGTCTGGTCCCGGACCTCGACCCGGTCAACAGCTGGGTGCAGCGGGTGCACGAGGTGGACCCGGTCGAGCTGCTCGAAGTGCAGCTGTGCAACGTGACCGCGCCGTTCGTGCTGGTCAGCCGACTGCGACCAGCGATGGCCGCAGCGACCGCCCGCCGCAAATACGTGGTGAACGTATCGGCGATGGAGGGCCAGTTCGCCCGCGGCTACAAGGGACCGGGGCACCCGCACACCAACATGGCCAAGGCCGCGCTGAACATGCTGACCCGCACCAGCGCCCAGGAGATGCTGGCCGACGGCATCCTGATGACCAGCGTCGACACCGGCTGGATCACCGACGAGCGGCCCCACCCGACGAAGATGCGGCTGGCGGACGCAGGCTTCCACGCCCCGCTGGACCTGGTCGACGGCGCGGCCCGGGTCTACGACCCGATCGTCCGCGGCGAACAGGGCGAAGACCTGTACGGCTGCTTCCTGAAGGACTACGCGCCCTGCGCCTGGTAATCAGCGCGCCCGCCCCGCCGTCGGCCGCCCAGGCTCCGGCCGACACGGTCAGCGCCGTCGCCCGTCCACCACACAGGGTGCTCGCACCGGCGATATCACCGTCACGTTCGTCGATTACTCCGACCTTGCTGCCGCCATCGCCAACCTGACAGACGCCCAGGTACTCGACGTCATGCAGTTACGAGCCCCGCTGTCACAGGCCGACCTGAGCGCCCTCGGCCCCCACGAGCAGGACCACATCACCTATTGGAAACCGATTAACGTCGGCGAACTGCTGTTCAACTTCTGGGACTCAACAGGCGGACACAATAGCCCGTCAGGCACAGCCGCGTTGCCGAGACAGGGAACCGCTGGATCAAGGCCCGGTCAGGTGCGCCGACCAGTCGCTCCGCATCACCGCCAAGGGCCGCCGCGGCAAGCATGTCCGGAAAACGTTGTACTCCGAACTCCGGGTGCTTCGACACCGTCAGCCGTAGGCGTACTCGTCGATGTCTAGCTCGGCGCCCGTGAGCCGGAGGAACTCGAGCGTCCGCCGGTCAACGTGCCAGCCCAGCAGCTGATGCTGTCCGGGCAGCTTCTCCAGGCCGTCAACCTGCCCAGACAGGTCTTCCGGCTCGCCCGCAGGAGGCTCGAAAACCCGCACGACTTGCAGGACGGCCGACCCGCTACCGTCTGTCCGGTCGAGCTCGGCCGCGAGCACGCCGATCTGCGGAGCGTGCACAAACAAGCGATCAACGATGTGTGAAATTTGCTCGTCAACGGTCATGCCCGGCGTTCGGCAGACCACCTGCCAGCAGTGCGCGGCCGGGATCACTGGATTAGCCGGGCGGCGGCTGCCTCGGATCACGGCTCCGTCCGACTCGATGCCCAGGCGGGCGGCGATCTCCGATGCGGGCACGCTTGCCGATTTCAGCGCGAAGTAGGCGTACTGGGAAATCAGCACTGAGTGACCCGATCCGAAACGTCCGTGGCTGTCATCGGTCCGCCCTGCTCTGGCCGCCGACGCGGATGATCTCCGGGAGACTCAACAGTTCGTCGCCGGAAGCCAGCGACTCACCGGCCGAGACAAAGGTGAGCAGCCTGATTGGCGCGTTGCTGGACGCTGCAGCTGCTGTCTTGTGATGTCCGTCGAGCAGGAAGTGGAACAGGCCCCAGTGCCGTTCCCGCCTGAACCAGGGGCTCTCGATGTCAAGCAGCCCGAAGGCGACGGCAGTCGGTCGGCCGGGCGCGCGGACGTACCGTGCGACGACATCGGCGTCCAGCGCGGCCGGGTCGCCCATCGGGACAGCGAACTCGAACAGTTCCTCATGGTCGCCGATACCCTGACGATCGAGTCGGTAGTAGCTCCTGTTGGCGGGGTCGATGGAGTCCTCGAACTCTTCGTTGCGCCAGCCGGCCGGCCCGTCGAACGCGAAGTAGTCACCGGTTGAGCCCGGCGCGACGAGCGTCGGCAGTGTGTCCACCAGCATCACCTGGTAGTCACCGCGCGGCAGTCGGGCAGCGAAAGCGTCGATGACTTCCATGTCGAGCCCGTCCAGCCCGGCGTTGAGACGATCTCGTACGGCGGCCGCCGATAGTGATCCCCTCGGAACACCGGACTGGCGGCGCAGGACCAGCCCGCAGGTGCCACACGAATAGCCGATCTGGTAGGCAGGAACACCGTCGACGGTCAGGTAGCGGTTCGGCATTGTGGACCCGTCGATCCCGAGCCGGGGGCTTGTGGTACCGAGCGTCATCAGCTCGTGAGCGATGAGCCGGCTCACGCAGCCTCGTCCGGCAGGGAGGCGGACTGAACCCGCAGGGCCATCGCCCTTGGACGGAACCCGAGGCTGTACCCCACACCGTCGTCATCACTGCCGATTAACTTGATGTCGTTCGCACGTGGCTCGATGGAACTCAGGCGGACTACCCGTGTCGCGAACTGCGGCGATACGTGGACATGATTTCCCAGCCTCGAGTCCTCCGCACACACATCCCCTGCTGTCACGCGATCATTCTGGAGTGCGTTGAGCGACCCATCCACCATATTGGGCCAATCACCGGACACTCCGCACCGTCTGAGCATGCGGCTGGTCACGCGTTGACGCATGGCAGGAAGGCTCTCCAACGGTCCCCGGTCGCTGACGTCGAGGTCGATGTCGACAACGTACAGATTCCACACCTCCGCACGGCGCACGGGATACGGGTCCTGGCACAGGTCTCGACGATGGCCGTCGCCGACCTGGCCCGCGCCCACGACAAGGTGCGATCTGGCGCGCGCCGCGCGCGGCGAACACCCGGTATCTCATCGGGCAGGGGTGCAGGGCGTAGTTCAGGCGCTTGAAGAGGCACGCTCGGGCTCACAGGGGCGGAAATGAGTCGGCCGCTGCATGATCAGGCCGGTATCGTGCGCGGCCGTGAGTCACGATCCCGATCCGCGTTCTATCTACGGATTTCTGCAGGTGCAGCTGGCGGAGGGCAGCGAACTCGACGACGTGGTGCTCCCGGACGAGGAGCACGTCGCGGGCCAGCTGAAGTTCGCCTCCGGCGCCTGGGACGGCGTGGTCAGCCACCACGTCGCCATCCGCGAGACTGACGTCGCCGGAAGCTTGTTCGCCGCGGTCAAGGCTGTGGCTGCGGGCGGATGGCTCGCGCGCCGTCAGTTTGCCCGTCTCTACGAACGCGCGAAGAGCACCGATGACCTGTTGAGCGCAATCGACTCGCTGATCGGCCGCATCCGCGAAAGCAGCATCGACGGAGGCCGTCTCCACAAGGTGGCCATGCACCTCGCCACGGATTCCGCACATCGAGGACCGGTGAAGCTGGGGATCGCTCTGCTCGGGTTGTTTCCGGCCGACCTGCACCGCGAGGTGCTGCTGACGCTGGGTCGTCACGAGGAGTTCACCCTCTACGCCGCAGTCGCGCTCGACAACGGGCAGGACCACGCCGACGACGATCTCTGGCACCTCGCCAAGCAAGTGCGTGGCTGGGGGCGAATTCACTTGGTCGAACGTCTCGCCGGCACCGAACGGCGCGAGATTCTCGACTGGGTTCTGCGCGAGGGGTTCCGCAATACGGTCATGGACGAGTACCTGGCGTACCTGGCCGCGTCCCGGGGCGATCTGCTGGCTGCGTTGAGTGCCGACGAGGTGGACGACCAACTGCTGCGTGCCACAGGTGATCTCCTGATGGCTCTGTTCGCTGGCGGGCCGGCACAGGACATCCACGACTACACCGACGGTGCCGCGGTCACCCGCATCTACCTGACGCTGATGCGGGACCGCGCTTCGGATCTGCAGCATCTGCTGGCAGTCGGCGCGATCCGAGACTTCGTCTCCGACTCCGCGCCGAGCCAGGGGTGGCCCGACGGCGGCTGGGACGAAGCAGCCCGCCTGCAGTTCGCTGCCGAGTGCCAGCAACTCATCGGCCGCGCCGGGTGGCCGCCGATGGCCCTTGAGGCCCTGGAGTCGGCCGATCCGGTGATGTTCTGGCGGGCCGAACGAGCCTGTAACATCCTGGGGATCTCGACGTTGCACACGTTGCTGCAGCAATTGCGGGTAGAGCCCCTGGAGTCGGGCAAGTGGTTCAGCGCCGTCCGGCAGGTGGACCGAGACAGCATCGGCGAGGTGATCGATCTCGCGGTCGAAGTCCTCCCGTTGGATGAAGTCGCCTCGGGTCCTGGCAGGGAGCTCGGGCTTGGGCGGCAGTGGGCTGCCCACCAATGTCTCGATTTCCTCGTTCAAGATCTCGACAAGTGGCCCGGTGTCGGCTGGCCACTGATCGCCGCGTCAATAGCCAGCCCGGTCATTCGCAACCGGAACATGTCCGTGCGGACGTTGGCTGCCTGGCCCCGAAGCGCCTGGCCCAGCGACGCGGAGTCCCGGTTGCGGCAGGCGATCAGCGCCGAGCCGGATCAGGACGTGAAGCAACGAATGAGCGCGGCTCTGGAAGGCCGTCCGCTGGATTAGCGATCCGCGCCCACCTGCCGTTTGAACGCGTGAGAGTGGCTGTTGAGCACGTACCGCTCGACGTCCACCCGTGCCACAACCCACGGGGCAAAGTTCTGGTTGGCGCACCGATCCGTGGCCGGCATGATCAGCGCTCATGGGCGCAGCCGATACGTACGTGACCATCACGGAGCCGACATTCGTGGCCCGGTTCCTTCTCGGTCCCGACACGACCGAGGAGTCCGCAGCCAACGTAGATGCCTTCGTAGACCTTCCTGATGGCTCCAGTTGGGCGCTGACGATCCTCACCCTCGACGAGGTCCGCCGCCTGCTCGCGAGATGGAAGGAGACCGGCGAAGTCGCGGACGGCAGTTACTTCTGGGCCGCTGACCAGCTGATCGTGCCGGGACCGGGCGTGCCGGCCATGACTACAGCTATCCGAGAACTCGTTCGCAGCGGGGAGATAGTCAGCGCCGGCGTCCGATCCGAAGGTCCGGACTGAAGCCGCCCGGGCGTACACACGAGAAGTGGTGGCTCTGACTAACGTCGTCATCGTGAGCGATCATCACGGTAGCGCTTGGATCTTGCACCGGCGCGACGACGGCCGGGTACTTGCCGATCTCGTCGTGACCGGCGGCGACTTTCCGTGGTTGAACGCTCGGGTCGACCAGAGGGAAGGGCTCGCGGAGGTGCGGCCGCTCTTCGCCGAGGAGCTGCGCCTGCTTGATGCTGGTGATGTGGACGTCGAGTCCTGGGAGCGCGCGTACGAGGAAATCCGGAGCGCCGTGACGCTTCGGTCTCCGGAGGGGCACGAGGTTCCTGAATTCCTGCTTCACATCGACGGCAACGAGGCGTGGTGGCGGTGGAGCGACGAACCGTTCGACGGGGAGCACACCTAGCCAACATCCGCTCGGCACGACCGGCCTGGCGTTAGCAGTACCCATCCGGTCCGGACCATCGCCGACCGTTGCCGGCGACCGGTAGTAGCAGCCGGACGCGGTACGGATGCATGCTTCGCCTTACGACGAAAGGCCTGTCGGCCAGGACGCATCCGGCTTGTAGGGTCGCGACGTGTCGACGAGTGCTGGTCCCGGTCCCGACCTTCCGCCGGAGCAGCGGCGGAGGGAGTGGAAGCATCCCGTCGGTCCGCGCTGGCTGCTCCTCGGCGAGGTCGGCTCCGACTGGTCCTACGAGTTCGACACCCCGCTGGCGCTGTGCCGGGAGGTCGAAGGGCTCTTCGTCGACTTGCCGCCCCGGCCGCGGGAACGGTTCACGCTCGTCGGCTGCACCGCGGCTGGCACGCTCGCCGAGCTGCTCGACCGGCTGCCCGCTGAGGCGCTCAGCACCGAACGATCCTGGCTCGGCGATGTCGCGATAACGGCACCTCCCCCATCGCCAGGCATCCCACCACCGTGGTGGGGTGAGTACCTCTCCGACGTCGTCGTCACCGCCCAACGACCGAACATGACGGTGCCGGAGACCGTGGATATCGACCTCGACGGGTTCGTCTACGTCTACGACCGCACAGAGGCGGTGACACGTCCCGGCGACGTCACCGAATTCGTCCTCCTTGGCTCGGACGAGCGGTCGTACGGGACCTGCCGAGACGTCACAGGCGTGTTCCGCGAGCAAGCCGCACCGCCGGTGCCGCAGGTCCGGCTGCTCGGCTGCCAACCGGAACCACTGCTACTCGCCGCGCTGGAGACGGTCGGGCAGTCGACCAAGGCGAGCCTCCGCCGACGCCGGATCCGTGCCGACGTTCGCATGGTCACCGCCGACGGTTCGACCAGCCAGGTGATCGGCGCCGGGGTGTCCGGAACGATCCAGGCCAGCGAACCATCGCGGTTCGGTGCCGGGCTCCTCGACATGACCATCGACAGCGACCCGCAGGAGCCACTACCAGCAGGGGCGCTCCGCGTTCTTGAGCACTGGTACGCCGGTCCGCCCACGGAGAAGAACGTCTGGGCCGGCTACGACCGCGACCTGCGCCACCACTGGGCCGGAGCAGCGCTCGCCCACCGAGCCAGTACGCCGGACCGGCCCGCGGGCACCACGTACAACCTCGACGGCCGATTCGTCACTGACATCGAAGGGTTCTACTGCGCCATCGGCGAGGCGATCAACGGGCCGGGCGGATACTTCGGCTGGAACCTCAATGCTCTCCACGACTGCCTCACTGGAGGGTTCGGCGCACGGACACCATTCCGGCTGGTGTGGCACGACTCGGCCACCGCGCGCGCCCACCTCGTCACCGGCTACGACCGGCACCTGCTGAGCGCATCGACCACCATGGACTACCTACTAGACATGCTCGCGGAGCACCAGGTCAACGTCGACCTGCGCTAGAAGAGCAAGACAACTCGCCACGCCCGAAGAACGGTCGGCCCTGCGCGTCTATTCGCAAGCACGCTGCGCTTGCTTCCGCACTCCGGACGACAACACATCAGAGGCCGCCATCTCGGCAAGGAGTCTCAGAACGACATCCTGATCGAAGCCGTCTCGGCGAGACATTTCAATAGCCCATGGAGCGGCCAGCTGCATCCAGTACGAACGACCGGACTTCCATGCCGACTCGACCGTCAACTCAAAAAGCTCCTCCGGAGAGGACACTCCTCCCTGCCCGAGATCCGCCCACGCTCGGGAGAGTTCAGCCAAGACCGCAGGAAGATCGCGTTCCAGGTACGGCCACATGGGAACAAACCCCGAGCCTGTGAGAGTGGCGCGGCCCTCCGACTCCACACCAACGCCGAGACGGCCGTCAGGCATGATCCCAATCCACGCCCCGTCCCCTCGATACACCACCGGCTTCCACTCGCTCATCTCAACCCCATCACCCGAAGCCAAAGTCAACGCCCTGAACCCTCTAACTCTCCGCTACCACCGGCGCGCGAGTCCGTCCGCCTGTGGCCGTAGTTGCCCTGTGGCGACCCGTCGCCCGTCGCCCAGCCCCGCCCCGGCCAGCCCCGGCCAGCCCCGGCCAGCCCCGGCCAGCCCCGGCAGAACTTACCCGCTCCGAACTCGAACTCGGAGCGAAGATCGGCAACACCCGGCAATGATCGGAGCCAGGCAGAGATCACGAGCGTGGTCAGCCAGCGCTGCTGAATTCCTCACAGCCACTCGATGCGCCACTCAGAGCCTCGGAACATGTTCGCCAAAGCAGAAGCTCGCCCCCTGGCGCTGGACGACAACGGCGAAGATCGTGCTCGCCCATCCGTTCGCCACCCGGAACATCGGATTCTCCGTCATGGGTGCGACGCGTCTTTGGTGGGGCCGGACGATCAACTGAATGAGCCGCGGATCAAGTTGCCAGTTCGGGATAGTCCGTATACCCGTTCGCGCCACCGACGTAGAAGTGCTGCATCCGAGGGCGATTCAGCTCGAGCCCGTGTCGCCATCGCCGAACCAGGTCAGGATTTGCGAGCCCGGCGCGGCCGACTGCGACAGCGTCAGCGAAACCTCCGCTCACCAGGCGGTCGGCCTCTTGGTAAGTCGTTTCTGTTCGAGGGCCGGTGTTAACAACGAAGGGACCGCCAAACAGTTCACGCAGTTCCTGCGCGAACGGAGACGTGACTTCCGGTAAGTAGCTCAGATAGGCCATGTTCAGTGGGGCGATACCCGAGACCACCGCGTGATAGGTGTCGTTCGTGGCGTCATCGTTGTACTCGTTGATCCCATGCGAATGGTGCCGAGGTGATATTCGCAGGGCGGTGCGCTCAGCACCGATCGCGCTCGAAACTGCTGAGACGACCTCCACTGCAAGACGGGCTCGATTGACCGGAGAATCGCCGTATCTATCGGATCGGTTGTTGGTGCTGGGCGCGAAGAACTGATGGAGCAGGTACCCGTTGGCTCCCTGAACCTCCACTCCATCGAAGCCTGCGAAAACTGCACGCTCAGCGGCTTCAGCAAACAATGCGGCTATGCCTCGCAGTTCGTCTTCAGACAAGGATCGAGCGGCTTGCATAGCCACTTTGCCGCCCTGTGTGCGGGCCAGCCCTTTTGCTGATGTCGCGCTTGGCCCGACCGGCCGCGAACCGCCGGTGACCGCTGAATGTGTAGCCATGCCTGCGTGCATGATCTGCATGAAGATGCTGCCTCCACGGTCATGCACCGCATCCGTCACCCGACGCCACCCCTGGGCGTGCCTTTTCGTCGCGATACCTGGCTGATTCAAGTACGCGCGTCCTTCCAGGGAGGGAAAGACACCCTCGGTGACAATCAGCCCGAAGCTCGCACGTTGGGCGTAGTACGTCGCCATGTCCAGGCTCGGCGAACCGTCCGCGTGGGCGCGAAGACGCGTCATCGGGGCGAGCACGATCCGGTTCTCAAGATGAACCGATCCGAACGTCGCCGGGGAGAACATGTCCAACATCATTTCCTTTTTCCAGGGACGCTCGTATGGCCCGAGCCGCCCGCCAGGGGCCAATCGTCTCAGCACCGCACCGTGCCTACAAAACACTCACTCATGTTCGTAATGCGAGGTGGGGCGAAGGCGTCGCCGGCAATGAGCGCTGCGCCTACGTCCGCGTCATCGTCGTTCCAGTGCGCGCAGGGGCCGGGCACCTGCCTGACGGCTGCGCGTACACCGGTGTGAGCGCCTGTCATGAGACCTCCTCGCGCACATGGATGTGCCTTTTGTAAGTGTTTCGAATCTGACTCATCATGGGGTCACGCACAAATCGCAAGAAAGGAAGCATGATGCAGATCGAGATGTGGTCGGACATCATCTGCCCCATCTGCGGCATGACCCAGCAGCGCCTGCGCAACGCCGTGGCCGACTTCGAGCACGGCGACGAGGTAGAGATCATCCACCGTTCGTTCCAGGTGCACCCCGGCATCCCGCCTGAGGGCATCACCCAGACGCAGCTGAGCCTGAACGCGGGGATGACCATCGCGCAGATGAACAACGTGCTGCGACCGGTGGAGATCGCCGCCGACGAGGAGGGCTTCGGCGGGTACCACGCCATCGACCGCACCCTCGGCCCGACGGACCTCACCCACGAGCTCCTCGCGTACGCCACCGATCAGGGCAAGCACCACGAGGCGTGGACTGAGATGTTCAACGCACATTTCGGATACAACCGACAGCTGTGGACGATGGAGCAGCTGATCGAGTTCGCCGGTGAGATCGGCCTCGATCAGGACGAGACTCGCGAGGTGCTCGTCTCCCGCAGGTACAAGACGCGTGTCGAGGAGGAGCAGTACCGTGCCCAGCGGATGGGCGCGCACGGCACCCCTTTCATCGTGATCGATCAGAAGTACGGCATCGGAGGCGGCGTGGACCGCGCCACCTTCACCCGCGCCCTGCGTCGGGCCTGGGACGAAAGCCACCCCACTCCCGCGTTGCGCATGCCTTTTGGAGAAGGAGAGCAGTGCGGACCGGACGGAGCCTGCGCCGTCTGAGTGACAGATGTACCAAGAGAGATCGTCTTGCTCCGAGCCGGTACTAGCTCGGAGCAAGACGATTAGCTTTGCGGTAGCTCCCATCCCTTTGACTGCGAGTGGACTTCCTGACCGTGTGTCGCAGGTTCAAATCCTGCCGGGGCAACAGGTCCAAGCCTTAATCACGTGGTCAGTTGTCCTGCTCGGGAGGAAAGTCGTCGGCGAAGGCAGCGTCGACGGCTGACGCCGCCATGCAGTCGTGTTCGTGGGCCCAGGTGCCTGCAACGTGCAGCACGGGATCGGGTCCGTCGTCGGTGACGAAGGTGAAGTCGACGCGTTCAGGCAGGGTGCGCAGCCCGCACTGTCCCTCGATCGGCTTGAGTCGTTCCCACTGGCAGTCCGCGGCGGCCAGGGCGTCGGCCACCTGAGCGAAGGTCAGTCGCGCGGGTACGGCGACGACCTCGCCAGACTGTGCCGGGCTCGGCAGCTCAACCGTCCCTCGCCAGGTCTGGACTGTCACTGAGGTGATGATCCGGCAGCGGCATACGACGAGCTCGACGTCGCCGTAGGAGTACAGGTGCGGCCATCTGTGGCGTTTGTCGATCCGCCCGATGTCCCATGGCATGTCGTAGGCGGCGACGACCTCCTGTAAACGGGTGCCGGGATGAAGAAGGCCGACCCGGCCGGTTGAGCCGAACGCCGCCAGGACGTCGAGCACCTCCATGTCCTCAGCCCTCCCTGCGGTAGCCGTCTCCCGGCTCAGGAAGCCACCCGACCAACCGATATGGATCATGTCAAGCATCTGGTGGGACGCGAGTGTCAGGCATGTCCCGTGACACGACAACTTGCGTGCTGGTGAGACTGCCGAATTGCCCTCCAGAGGATCAAGGCGGCCCGCAAAGCAGGCCGCGCCGGCCCGGCGCCGGGCTGCTGGCGACCTCCGGGCGGCATCGGCCGGGCCGGCCGCCCACGTTGACGGACAACAGGAGCTTGAAGGCCTCGGGCGCTGCCCCGAACCCCGACCCTCCTCATAGATGCCGCCGCAGATCACCTCGCCGGCACCACGAGGGCTACCAGCCTCCCCGGACGGGAGATCCGCTCTTCATCGCTCACCCCGTAGCCACTGCGCGACAGGGTCAGCGCTGACTGGCACACTCCGCTCGTGAGTTACGACTTGGCGGTGTGGGAAGGTGACAGGCCCGCTGACAACGCCGTGGCGCTGGCGACTTTAAAGGCGCTCCGCGAGCGGTACACCGGCGAGGGACGAACGCCGGCGACCCCGCGTATCCAAGCCTACGTCGAGGCCCTTCTCGAGAGATGGATCGACCTTACTGAGGATGAGCGGAGTCCGTGGTCGACCGGGCCACTGATCAGGGAGGCATCGGGACCCATCGTTTATTTCCCGATGGTGTACAGCCGCTGTGAAGAGGTGTCGGCCGGTGCTGCACGAATTGCGGCCGAGCACGGCCTTGTCTGCTTCGACCCGCAGCTAGGTCTGCTTCGGCCCGCTCCTGAGGAGCTGCAGGCCGGGCCATCCACGGGCCAGTAAACGGGCTGCGCTGCGGTCATGAGCGGGCACGAGCGGCATTCAGCTCCGCCGCCGGCCGCAGGCGTTCGGGCATCACGGCCGGTTGAGCACGCTCTTCCAAACTGACGGTGCGAGCGCGGCCGGCTCGATCCCGTCGTGCCCGTCCGGATGGGCGACGACAGTCAACGGCGGTCAGCTTCTGGAGTGGCAGCCAGCGTGGCGGCGTAGGTCATGCCAGGCTACTGCCGAGCGGCTTCCGCCCGTGTCCACACTTCCTAAACCGTGGGTCCTGGCGGTGCGCGGCGAAAGCGGCCCACAGACGAACGCTTGGACGAACGCCCACTGGAGCCTGTCCGGTGGATCGGCAGGGACTCTCGCCTGCCTTCTAGGCTGCCGCCATGGACAACGGGCTCACTCACGAGGCTAGCTCCTTCATCAACTTTCGACGCTACGCCCCGAATCCAAGGGAGCACGGGTTCCGATGGGTCGACATCAAGCAGCTGCACTTCTCTGCGAAGTCCGTGGACGATCGAGGGCTGCTTGCCGCACTCATTGGGCATGCGCAGTTCCGGGACGACTATGCAGGTGGTGGAGTGCTGCCGGACGGGCCCCGGCACGGTCCGTATTGGCTGCGGGTGATCACTCCCGAACTCTACGAGCCCATCAGCCAGGAGAAGGCCGTACAGATCCTGCGTGAGTGGTTGGATCCGCTCTGGGACATGCCCACCGAGCTGGAGGCTGATCTGCAGCGGGAGGTGTTCGCCCGCCTGGCCGCAGCCGATGGCATCTACTACCTCGCCGAGCTCGGTGATGAGGCGAATCATGACTGGGGACGTGTGCACGACTACTTTCACGAGTTCGTGCTCATCGACCGCTCGGCCGGGCAGATCATTCTCATCGTCGCCGCCGACGACTGAGGCAACCATCGGGGCAACCGCTGCGTGGCTCCAAGGGCGCGGGGGCGATCTCCTTGCCGGCTGAGCAACAAGCGCAGCAGTTGCGTCTGCTCTGCTCGGCCAACGCGCACGACACAGAGTGGGATGCGGCGAGGCCGTCATCGGGCCGTCGTAGTGCGCCGAGTCTCGCGGCTGATCGGCCCAGCGTCAGGTGTCGTAGAGCCCATCCCATGGCTCGTGAAATCCGAGGCGATCTGGGTACAGCTCGACCCAGTCGACGTGGCCGCCGTCGCCAGCCCGGTCGCCGGACTCATCGATCAGACCGAAGACGATGCCGTCTTGGTGGGTCTGGAACAGTTGAACCGCGATGTCGCCGTACGACTTGCCGGGCAGGCTCGCGAGCAGTCCTTCGAGCGCCTCGTCGAGCGCAGCTCGATCCGTGACGCGCATGATCGTTGAATGCCGGTACGTCCCATCGTGGCCGAAGAGGTGCACATATGCGTGGTGGTCCCACGCCGACGCGAGGAACAACCCGTCGTCGTAGTGGCCAATTCTGTCCGTACGGTAGGAAGGCTCGTGCGCTATAGGAATCAGCCGAGGTACGGGCACTCGGTCAACGTAGCGTATGAGCCTCGACCATCAACTCGAAGAAGGGCTGGGCGAGAAGTCGCCGCTCGGAGCCCTCTACCAAGAGCACGGCAAGCTAATTGCCACCGGTCTACGTGGTCGAGGTGAGCGGCCGCCTCTACCGGCTGGGCGAGTCTAGTACTCCAATGTCACGTGGCTCGTCTGCGCGGGTAGTGAGATCGGCGGGCGCGGGTTTGGGATGTTCGTCGCCAGGTTGACCACTGCAGGGTGTGTGCTGGTGGTAGCGGTGTGGCGAGGACGAAGGCGTTGAGGAATCAAGAGTAGGAGCCGGTCGCGCCAGCGGGAGAGGCGGTCGCTTCTCGCGGCCCGCGAGTCGCCGAGGATCTTGAGCTCGCCTGACGGAACACCGCCGGGATCACCAATTCGATTGGCCAGCAGGCAATTCCAACGGCACCGTGACGGCGAAGTTCTGGTCGACCGCCTTCACCAAGGCACTCCCTCGCTGGCCCAGTCCGGACCGTTCGGCCCACCCGGCGAGGGCGTCCAGGAAGCCCACCAGGTCCCGCCGAACGCGCAGCAGCAGCCCCGGCAATGCACGACGCGGAATGTTGACATGGCGCCCGGCCCATCGTCCGCGATGACGATTCGGGCCACCGTCCTGCCACACCCGGAGATCCTCACCGATTACCTCCACCTCCGGGCCTGGATCGTGTCCCAGCCACGGCGAGCCGCCAGCGAGCGCCTGTGCCCAATCCCGCCAGTCCTCCAGCCCAACGCAACAACCCGGCACCACGTTCGTCCCGCTCTCGGTGTCAACCACCTGCAAACCACCAGCAACGAAGAGCAACTCCTCGGCCAGCAGCGCGTCCACAACCTCATTCCGGCCGCTAGGAGGCGCCACATCGATCCGATTCGCGAGGGCCGCAACGATCAACCCGACCCGCTCATCAGTGCAGTCCGCGTTGAGTAGCAGCCGCGAGCCCGGCGCCAACTGCTCCACCGGCCACGGCGGCGCCGACCCGCTGTCGAACATCGGCACCTCGACGACTGCCTGCATCGTGATCACCACGTCATTCAAGCCGACGTTCCCAGCTGCCAACAGTTGCGTATCCGGCACTCGCTACGTTCGCCGCTCCTGCGGCCGCCGCCGTCATGCCTGGGCATGCCAGGCACTCAGATCGGCCGCTCGAGGATCAGGCAGCGTCCTACGGAAAACTCCTCGTCCAACACGTTGACGACACGCCGCAACTCGTGTCGGCGGCCGGTGGCAACAGGCGTCACCTCTCCAAAACGCCCGCTGGTCCACCGGATCCCAGCTCGCACAGGAACAGTCGTCTAGACGAGGGTCCAACCACCGGCCGGGCCGCCGAATCGCACGACGATAGCCGGCCGGTTGCTACCGAGCCAATCTCCGGATGTCGGAGCTGGAGTCTGACGATCGCCGCGTTTGCGCGGCTCGACAGGCCCTCGATGGGACGGATTTTGCCGGCATCTCGGCCGGCCAACTTCGACTGCGCACGACGCGCACCAGGTGACCTACGCGCCATGGACCTTTCTTAAGCTGGCCGTTCCCGGAAGCTCCCGAACAGCTCCCCCGGGTCGGATCACCGCCGCCTCAACCAACGGGCCTCGGGTCACAGGACGCGGGTCAGCTCGTGGATCGTGGCGAACTGCGTGTCCGGGCGTGGTGGTGGCAGCCGCAGGAGGTCCTCGGCGTCGCGGTCGCGTTGTTGGCTGCCCAATACGATCGTGGCGCGTTCGAGTGTCGGATGGTCAACGAGGGAGACGACCGCGTCGACTGGCAGATGCGGCGCCGCGACTAGAAGCTCCCGCAACTGGGGTGCGGCGGCGAGGCCTTGGAGGGCTTCCGGGTGGCGGAGGTGACGCATCCCTATGCAGTCGACGCGCGCCAACTTGGTGTCGGAGCCGAAGTGCGGCAGCCTTTCGACGGTGAGTGTTTCCAGCCAAAGCCACTGCAGTGCGGGTAGGCGTGTCACCGGGGTCAGGTCGCTGACTTCTCGAACGCCGCGCAGCGCCAGGTAGCGAAGCGTGGGGATCTGGGTGAGCCATTCGCTGTTCGTCAGCGAGCCAAGGGTCAGCGCCAAGGCCTGCAGGCATGGCAGGGCAATCACCGGTAGGACGCGGTCCACGGGAAGCCGCCACAGCGATAGTTCCCGCAGGCCCGGGTTGGCGCTCAGCAGTTCGGAGAGGCCACGCCGGTGCCCGACGATCCTCAGCCTGCGAAGCCGGCGAAACTCGGCCACAGGGCCGAGGTGGACGGGCTTGCGGGTCTCGCCGATGTCGAGGTAGTCAACATCGGCGCTCAACTGATCCAACGGCGCCAAATCGGTCAAGTGACGCAACTCAGCGACGCTGAACCGACGCACGTGCGGGAACCAGCGCAGGAACCGTAGCGTCGCAAGCTCGTCGTCGGACCCGTAGGCCCGCAGCGGAACTGTCGGATGCTCGGCCAACAGCGCGGCCAGCGACCGGTACTCCGCCTCGGTGAGCGGCTGACTGAACTGAACGACGTCCGCCGCCCCGAGCCTGGCGCGAAGCTGGCCGAAGTCCACAGGACTGCGCACCTCCACCACACCGCTCATCGCCGATGACCTTCCTCTACAACCTGCCGAACAAGCCACGCCTGATCACACGAGCTCCGCCGGGGTCACCCGCTCCGGTCGCGTCTACAGAGGTGGTGTACGACTTAACTCAACTCGGCGCCGGGCCACGCCGAATCGAACATCACGACCGTCCCGTCCACCGGCCCAGCGGACATCCTCTTCCGCGTCCGAGTTCACGCCATCACGTACCGCTCGGCGTGCAGCACTCACCAGGTCGTCTTCCTCGTACGTCGCGGACCATCGCAGGAACAGCCGTTCCGAGGGTAGGTACGTCGTCATAGCCGGCTCGTCACACAGAGCAAGCGCCTGCCGCTGACCGATGGCGACCACACCGACGTAGCCGTCGATCGCGCACGCCCGGCTCTCCACGGGGCCATCTGTGCTATCAGCGCCGGTCCACAGTGATAAGGCCGATTGAGGAGCGACGAGCAGCGGTCCGCCAGCCGACGAAACCCACGTGTAGTGCAATGGCCCTACCTCCCACGTTCTTGCCAGGCCGGCGATACATGAGTGCCCGGCCAAGACGCGGCGGAACGCTGTCGTCGGTGATCCTGTCTGTTCAGGAGCAGTCGAATCGGTGGTCGTAGGGGCGCCCCGGGCACGTTGTGCAGACAAAGATGTAGATACCTCCGGCGTCGCCGAGCATCAATCCTGCCGGGTTCTGGAGCGACCGCCACGGATGGTCAGCGCGGCTATCGAAGCCCCAGCCGATCATTGCGGGCCGTTCCTCCAGGGGGACCCAACGTTGCTCGTCGCCTCGGTTGAACTCCCAGGTAGCGATGGTGAGCAGATGCTGCATCCGAAGCCCGCACTGGCAAACCGGCCAGTCAGGCGACTGCGTCCAGCCGGGGTAGCCGCCGACCTTGATCCCGGGGGCGACCGCCAGGTCGGTGTCGTACTCCCAGCCATGGTCAGCCTCGACCCGCCGGGCCGCTTCCTGGATCTGTGACCACACCTCGCGCGGTAGGTCGTACGACGGGTACTCGACCACCCGCTCGGGATCAACGACGCACGGGTCGGGCACATACCACTCCTCGGCGTCCTCATGCGGTGCCGGCATCGCCGTTAGCCGGGGTCCGATCGCTGATCGTCGCCGCCAGCGCAAGCGTGGAAGCGGAGCGCTCCAGGGATCATGGTCGAACGGACACCACAGCACCTGCAGCACGTCCGAGCCCTCGGGGAACGGCAGCTCGGGCACATCATCGGCGAACAATTGCAGCACCGGCACGAGCGGGACCCCAGCCTCGCCTGGATGGTCGTCCAGGCCGATGCCGTCACAGGCCGGCCACGGCTCGTCTGCCGGCCAGAGCAGCGGCCCGCCAACTGAGCTCTGCTCTTCCGACGGCGAGCCCTTCCGTGGATGCAGCCGGGTGGTGCTCCGCGCAAACGCACACAACTGCGGGAAGACGGCACACATATCGATCGGAGCCGGTGGGGTGGTATGCACGGCCGAGATCGTACGGGCACGCAGCGCCCCGGCTCGCACAACGCCGGCCAGCACCATCCGGCTAGATCGCACAAACCCAGGCAGAACGCACCCGCGCCGAAGTCGAACTCCAAGCGAAGATGGGCAACACCCGGGCAGAGATCACGAGTCTGGTGACCGCCCTCGGGGACATCGCGGCCGTGCTCCGTGACGCCGACCCCGCAGACAAGGCCGAGGTCTACCGACAACTCGGGCTCCATTGAGCCATGGGGTGCCGGATCGACTCTGAGTTCCGTAGCCAGCTGGCCGACTAGCAATCAAGATCAGCTAGCCAGGCTCGGAAGTCATCCTCACCATGTAGATACACCCCTGGGGCTTGCAGCAGGTCAGCGCCAGCCAGCCGGTCGAGTGCAGACCAAAGGATTTCGTTATATGGATAGCCAGCAGGCCCTTCTCTAATGTGCACCATGGCCCAGTCTGCAGCCAGTTACGTGACTCTTAACCTGCTCAAAAATGTCACTCACGGTCGACTCCCTGAAAATGCCGTTGGCATCGAACCAGAAATAGAGCTTCTCCCCACCAGTGGCACTAACGCCGGGGAGACGCCGACCAGATATCCATAATCGACATTAGTGATGAGCTTGCGCTAACGCCTTAGACGACAACTAGTGAGGGATAAGCATCAACACGGCTCCGTCGTCAGTCACAGCGGTGACGTCCTCGCCGGGCCCACGGTCTGCAAGGCTACACTCCCGCACTCGCCGCTCGGTCACTCGCCGTTGGGCTTCGATCACCTGGTCCGCGTCGTCGACCTCGGCAACCAAGCCGGGCCGCCGAATCGCACGACGATAGCCGGGCCCTTCCAGGTGACACTTGGCAGGGCTTCAGATCAGCACCCGCGCGTTCACTCCTGATGCTCTCGCCTGAATATCATCGCAAACATCGCACACCCGGATCACCCCTCCTCTCTTATGGGGGAGGAGGTCAGAGCGTGTCGATTTCGCTACCGTTTGAGTCAATAATCGCATAGTCGCCGGGGTAGGGAACCCAAACCCCAATCCCGTTAGGCCACGAGACAATCTCAAGCGAGGCCACGTTTGAGATTGCGGTCCGGAGAAAGACCGCGTCGCCGTCGCTCAGGGAAAAGGTGGCACCTACCGGCTCGAAACAAACCTCGACACTGCGCCCTCGCGCCGCCACAAATTTCAGGTCTACGACCTGCTCTCCCTTGCTCACCTGACTATCCCCATGCATCGATGATCTCCTGAGTCAGCACTACGCGCGCCGGTGCAGTCTTTCCGCGATTTCCTGCCCGCGCTGCTCGCAACCGAGTTACGCGTCGACCTCGAACGCCGACACGTAGCCGTGCCCGGCACCGAGGTCTTCATAGACCCCTGTCGGAGCGGCCCTATTCCAGCGATGTCCCAGCAGCAGTGCGAGGCCGCCAGGTCCGGCGAGGAAGAGGTGGACGCGGTGGCAGGGTTGCGTTCGAGGTCCTGGCGGATGGCGTTGCGCAGTGCCTGAGCATAGGCGACGGCCTCACCGCCGTGACGCAGCGTCTCTTAGGGTGAAGAACTGAGTGCTCTGACGAGCAGGGTCCGTGCTCGTTGCGACCTCGGACGACTGTCCGCGCTCGGGAGTCGGTGGCCGCCCTCGTCTCGGCCCGTTGCTGTCACCGTTGCTGTCGATAGCAACGGTGACCCGGTTGCTCCTTACGATTTTGACCATGATCGAATGGAGGTTCGAGGGTCGTATCACGCCCGGCGGGCGCAAGACCCCCGGACCAGCCGGCGGCACTTGCGGCGGCCACACCCGGTGCCCTGGTCCGGTTCTGCCGGCTAAGGAGAACTGATGGAACTCAGTCCGGCTGGGCTTGGTGGGCGGCCGAATTTGGCTCCTTTTCGCCGCTGGCCGGCAATGCTGGCGGTCGTGGCCGTAGTCACCGCCGGTTGCGCCTCGCCGTCGTCACCGCTGCCCGAGGAACAGGACATGCCTGGCGTGTGGTGCGGCTCGGAGCAGGAGATTCTCACCCTCAAGGCCGACGACACCTTCGAGATAACCCGACTCTCGAAGACTCACCTGGACGAGTTGTTGGGTGATCCGAACTACGTGGATGGATACCGCATCCGGATGGAGTTCGACGGCGTCGCTCCGACCTCCGGATCGGGCACATGGAGTTTCCGGGTCACGACGCAGGGCTGGCCGTTCCTGGACCTCAGCTACCACAGTCTCGACGGCAAGAAGTCCTCGGACGTCTTGGAGCTCGGGGTCGATCATGACGAGGAAAAGCCAGCTCTTGTCATCTACGACGGCAATCGGGACAATTCGTGGCTTAGCTGGTTCCACAAGTGCGACATGCCGGCGCCTACCGGGTCACCCGCGGGATAAGCCGGCGCAACAGACCAGCCTCCGGGCCGCGTGATGATTCGGGCTCGCTTGGCACGTACACGAAGCGGGACGTGACCTGGACTTTCGTCCGTCTGATCGCCCCGCTTTGTTCGTCCGGACGACAGGTCTGAGCCTGCAATCCCTATCCCCAAACAACCACCACCGCCACGTGAGCTGCTGCGCCATGGCCCCTGACCCGAGGAACGCGGTCCACCGTCGCACAGCGACAGCGGCCGGCCCGCGCCCAGGCGGCGGTGCGTGCGGCCCCGTCAAGGGCCACCTTGAACATGATCGATCTTCGACGAGGCGAGCTGGTCGGGCTCCGTCGGTCGGACTCCGTCCCCCGGGCCCCGCGTCTTGCAACCACACGTCGACCTCGACGCGATGCGTCAGGCGCTCGGCAACCTCGACGGACGGCTGTCCTGAACCGCGTTGCTGTCAGCCGGCTCACGCCCGCCGGGGATTCGTCTGGTGGAATCGGAGCCTCCGGCCGGGATCGAACCGGCGATATCTCGCTTACAAGCTCTGGGCGCGTCGTCCGGGTCGGTCCGCTCGTGTCGCCGGTCTCGGCCAACCGTCCAGCTCCGCTCAGGTGAAGCCGGCTCCGTCCGCGCCGGTTGCTGTCATCATTTCTGTCGGCAGCCGCACCCCGCGCCGACAGTCAGGTGGTCGTATCGACACTGCTGCCATCGTCGGACCATGACGGAGCGGTGTAGAGGTCGACAACCTCGGCTGCCGGCAGCCTGGCCACCACGATGCCAACGCGTCGTGGATCGTTAGGTGTCCGTCGGTCGGTCACCATCTGATCCTGCTCATCAGCATCTGCCTCGACCAACACGTAGAAGAGCAGTTGACCGTCCTCTTCGCTATACGCGTCAGCCGCCAGCTCCATGACTCCGCCAGACCGCAGGGTCACAATCCACCGACTAGGGACTCCCGCAGCGAACTCCACGGCAGCAGACACTAGCTGTATCCGGCGTACAGGTTGACTCGCCCGTCGCCCGCCAGATCAGCCGCCCGTATGTGGTGGTTGACCTGCTACTTCTTCGGGTGCTGCTGGTCGTTCTCGGTCATCTTCGGTCGGCGCTTGACGGCTCAGGAACGGCCCAGACGGCCCAGAGGCGGCCCGCAGCACCGTCAATTTGGAAGAGCGCGCTCAATGGGCCGTGATGCCCGAAACGCCTGCGGCCGGCGGCAGAGCCGGATGCCGGTCGTGCCCCCTCATGACCGCCGGGCGCCACGGTTACTGGCCCTTGGTCGGCCCACATCTAGGCGACCCACCACCAGCCATCCCCGAGATACCGCACCGGGTGGCCCATGTCGCCAGACGCGGTAGCAACCAGGGTGTCCGGCCCCGGCGAGGTCGGGAAGTACCCGAGACCGACCCCGCTCTCAGCTCGCCAGTCCTGCCATACCGGCAGATACAGCGCGCCATCGCGCCGATGCGCCCGCCCGTCGATAGACAGGTACCTGAGCTGCCACGGCAAAGCGGCATTAGGCGGTAGCGAGCCGGCGCGGTGGCTTTCGGCCAGCTCGGCCAGTTGGTTCCGGTGTAGGCCGAACTGGCTGTCAACGTATGTGCGTTCCCAGTTCGTGGTCCCAACAACCAGCCCGAGCCCAAGGGCAACGACCAGCGCACCGGAAGCCCAGCTGTACGCTCGTAGAAGCAGCAGCGCGACCAGAGCGGCCACGGAGCCGCCCACGGCCAACAACCAGCACGCTGCCATCACCAGCAGAGCGAACAAAGACAGCGTGTCGAACAGCGGGTATGCCAGGTAGTTGCAGGCCACCAAGGAGAGCCAACCGCCCGTGACTCCGATCAGGAGACGATGGGTGATCCTGGCACGGCGGACTTCCTCAAGAACCGACACTGCGTCAGTGTGCCAACGACCCAAATGCGCCCACCCGACCGCATGGGGCCATGTCAGCATCGCTGATACAACTACCTGCCATCTGCCGCGCTTGCAAGCGGAACTCCTCGTCGGGCAGTCGTCAGACCGTCCAGCCTCTCCGGACCGAGACAAGGTGGAGCACCCCACCGGACGAGCGACCTCGACCCTGTCCGGGGAGGCTGGTAGCCCTTATGGTGCCCGGCGAGGTGATCCGCCCCCGGCTGATCTCTGAGGAGGGTCGGAGTTCGGGGCCGGAGCCCCGAGGTCTTCAAGGTCTTGTCATCCGTCAGTGTGGCCGGCCGGGCCGGCGCGGCGCGCTTTGCGGACCGCCTTGACGACTCAAGAGCGGAACTCGGCAACGTGCCGCTGTCGGCTCGCGACTCGTTCGGTGTAAAAGAACGATCACGAGGCCATGAGCTGCGGGAGTAGCCGGGCTGAGCTGCCGGAATGGTCCGTCAGTGTCCGTGGGCGTCCACTCTTGCTCGCCTCCGTTGTCACCCAGTTGGTCACTCGGGGTCGGAACGCCTCTGGCGGCTGGAGCAGAATTTCGACGTGCGGGTGGTTGCGAAGGATGAGGCCGGGGTATGGGCAACGTGGCGAGTAGGGCGCCGACGCCTGGCTTGGCGACCTGACTACAAGGGATGGGCCATCGATTCCGTCGATACGACCGGGATCGTACTCGCGCTAAACGTCATACCGCTGGCTCTTTACCTGCTGAACTGGATTGCTGCTCTCGTAGCGACCACGATCATTTGGCCCTTACGGGCCACCACAAGCAAGTGGCCGGTGGTGGCTTATTCGATCACAATCGGCGACAGAGTCTATCGGATCGACGTTCAGGGGCGCAACGCTGCCAATGCGCTTGCTCATCGGTGGGCGCTGGAGATTAAGCAACATGGTCAACCGCAAGCGACGGCAGCAGGCGCTTGACCGCCATCCCGATGCTCCTATGGATGTCAACCCGGCGACTTCTTGACCCCAGGCAACCAACACGGCTCGCTGACCTGCGCGGTCATAGGCATGTACCTGCGGCACCATCCGGGATCGTCCGTGGACGTCCGCCGCTCGTACCCGTCTTCACCCAGATAGTCACTCAGCCGAGGCACGGCAATAGGCCGACAGGTGCGACAGAACTAGCCATCGGGCGTCAATGCTGATGCCCACCGGGCCATTGTTTGCCCTCAACGAGAGCACCTTGCCCGTGGGCTCGACATTGATGTCAAGCACAGCGCGGGTCGTCCAACCAGCTATGGTCAGGTGCAGCACATCCTCTAGTGTGAGTTGGACTTGAACGACGTTGAAGCCTTGATCCGCCCACTTCTTCGGTGGCGACTTGGGGAACTGAGAAAGGTCAAAGCGCAACGTAGCGCGCGGCCCGTCGCGATGAAGGACCAACTCATGGAGGTCAACCGACGTCAGTGCCGGCAGGTCCTCGCCGTAAATCGCCCGGATGCCGTGCGACTCACTCAAGAGATCAACCCAGCCAGACATCCTGGCACCTCCCGTTGCTCGTCAGAACGAGGCCGATCCTGCCATCCCGCCTGCCGTTGACCCGCCATCCTGGGGAGCGGGCCGCCGCCCGGCCCGCCACGTCACGCGGACCTTGACGGCTCGTACGGACGCTGGCGGGCCGGGCGGTGGTCTGCTCGGCTTGCCCGGGTCGTCGGCTGGCGGGATGGCCTACCGCAACCACCCACTGACCGCAACGCGCGGACGGAGCCCCGGCCATCCTGGAGCCGCTGCGCCCCCGCCGGCGGCGCAGTGACCGCGTCCCCACACGGTGGGCCAGCTCGCCGACGCGGCCGGCGTGCCTCCTCTACGCCGCGCGGGCTCGTGGCCGCGCGGGCCCCGGCCGGCTGCCGGCTCACCACACCACCGGGTCAACGGCCTGTCGTTCTGCGGCAGCCCTCCGGGCTTCCCGCTGTCCGCGCCAACCGCCGGGCATCAGGCGCGACGGCCGCAGAGCGACAGCGGCAGCGGCCGGCGCGCCCAAGGCGGCGGCGCGTGCGGCCCGTTGCGGGCCGCCTTGATAGATGTACAAAAAGTTCTCCCGCACCGGCCGGCGGCCGGCTGTCGGGTCTCGGGTCTCGGGATCTGTGACAGGTCGATATCAAGACCTGCGCTACACCTTCCGGCCGATGCGCCTGCTGCGAGCGGGGATTGCCCGCTGCGACCGGCGGTCGCTTCGATCAAGCCGGGACACACCTGCGGGTTCGGGCCTGAGACACTTCGTCCGTGGCCGTAACGCAGCAACTGGCACGACTCTCTGCGGACCAGCTTGCCGCGTGCCGCAGGTCGGCTGAGGAGTTGGACAACCTCTGCTCGTTTGAGCTGATCCCTTCGTCCGACCACCTGGACCTCGACTGGTCCCCGGCTCCCATCCTGCGGGCCTGCGAAATCAGCCACGTCACCCGTGCAAGCCTCACTACCTTGCGACGGGCGTTTACGGGCGATGCGGAGATCAATCCGGCTTACCGCGAGGAGCACCCAGTAACGGCGCTCGAACCTGACGCCGTCGCTGACGTCGCGAAGTTGCTCGGCAACATGGATCCGGGAGTGGCACTGGCCGCAGTGCCTCTCGAGGCTGCGGCCGCATTGGCGACCCTCAGAATGCCCAGGTTCGACGGACACCCGCGGGCATACCTGCACCACCACCTCGCCGCGGTGCGTGACTTCTACCTGTACGCCGCTCGGCAACGGCTCGCGATTGCTCTTTGGTGGGACTGATCATTACAAGATCGTCTAGCCGGACGTGTCACCCACATCCCGACCGGGTTGTCACGGAGGTCCTGAGACCCGACACGGCAGGCAGCCGGCCAATCCGCTTCCGTCGGCGGACTCACGGCCTGTCAAGGGCCACCTTGAACACGATCGGTCTTCGACGAGGTGAGCTGGTCGGGCTCCGTCGGTCGAACGTCGACCTTGACGCGATGCGTCAGGCGCTCGACAAGCTCGACGGACGGCTGTCATGAACCGCATTGCTGTCGACCCGCTCACTCGCGGCGACGCCCGCCGGGATTCGCCTGGTGGAATCGGAGCCCCCGGCCGGGATCGAACCGGCGACCTCTCGCTTACAAGTTCTAGACGCGTCGTCCAGCGGCGTCCGTTCGCATCCATGACCTCGAAGGACCTTCCGGCTGCGGGTGGCGCTGGCTGCGGGCGTCCAGGTTCGTTGCTGTCGACGGCTACGCACCGAGTACAAACCAGGCGACAACAACGCCGACGGTCAACACCAAGCCACCACCCCAGCCTGCGATCAGCCCTACCTTCAACCGTTGGCCCCCGTATGCGGACGCGATGACCACGCCAGCCAACAGGACTGTCTGCGTGCCGAGGTACGTACACAGCACTGCATAAGCGACGCCGAAGCGACCGCCGGCCTCCAAGTCGACATCGCTGCCCCGACCGCCTCCGGCTGATCGTGCAGCGCCCACGACAGCGACGAGAGCCAGCAGATGCCCCAGGACAGCCAGACCAATGCCAGCCAGGACCAGTCGCCGGCCGCGGCTGGACTCGCGCGGCTCTAAAGCACCGAACGGCTCTGACACGCGCACCTCAATCAAACCAGCGAGAAGCTGTAAGTCGCTGTCGGAGCGTACTGTCAGCTTCGGAATCAGGTTGATTCGCACCGTGAGTACCTGTGTCGCCTGGAAGATGGCGTGGGCATCTTCGTCGCGGAGTAGACCCTGCATACCGCAGCGGGCGGGGCTTGGTTTCCGTTGCTCCGCAGGACCGCCAGTTTGGGAGGGCACCGCGGCCGGTCGTGATGCCCGGAACGCCTGCTGCTAGCGGCCAATCTGATTACGCCTCGTGCCCGCTCTCGCCCGCTGGGCCGTGTGGCTACCGACTCGTGGATGGTCCGCCAACCTCATCGCGACCGAGAGTTGCCATGCGGACTATCCTGACCGCAGTGACGACCATCGAGCAGCTTGAGCGGAACGTTTGGCCGGACCCCGGCTCGGACGCCTCGGCTCTCGTGACACTCTGTACGCAGCTGCGACGCAAGCCGTTGGCTGAGTTCACGGTCGAAGACCTGCGCATCATGCTGGGTCAAGAGATTGGCGTGCCGGCTTTGTTGCCCCTCGCAGTTCAGGTCCTGCTCCGAGATCCCTTGGCCGAGGGCGACTACTACCCGGGCGACCTGCTCTCCAACGTGCTGCGGCTACCCGACTCGGCATGGTCGAGCCTACGAGCGGAACGGAAGCGACTGGCGTCGTCTCTGGCTGAGCTCGTTGCCGGCCATCCCTTCTCCGATCCTGACCTCAGGCCTCGCGACCCGGACCGACTGCTTCGGGACGCCATCCTGCGGTTTCTGGCTCGATGAGAGGGAATCTCCCCGCCGGGCAGTCGTAGACCGTGCAGCCTCCCCGACCTACGCATTACGAGATCAACTGCCCGCCCTGCCGATCTGGACACATGGTGGCCGAGCAGCGGAAATGCCTTCCGTCATCTCTCACCGCTCCCCCACCCTCCGTGACCTCTTACGGACTGAAGGCGGACCCGTCCGCGCCTAGCAGGCAGACTTCTGGACGAAGGTTTCGCGTTCACCAGTGCCCGGGTCGTCGGCCCACTGCCACAAGCTCACCTCACCCCGCCATCTGCGCTGAGTGTTCAATTCAAGTTGTGCTCTTGCATCCTTCATCCGCAGAACTACCTGACCATCAGGTGCGAGGTCGTCCGGACCAAGTTGGCCGCTACCGGAAATCGTGTCCGTAGACCCGTCCGCGTTGGGCCCGAACAGGGCCTCAGACACCGTGAAGGCGTGATCTGGCGTGATCTGGATGACCCCACCCTGGCGGGACTGGAAGACCCCGCACAGAGTGTCGATGCGGACCGGCCACAGTGCCCGCCAGGCAAGGGCACCTGGCAACAGCGCTGCCAGAAGGCCAGCGGCCACAAGCACGGTCTTTCCCTTATTCATGTACTCGCCTTGTGTCGATGTCCGCCGTCGGCTTCCCCCACTGCTCTCCCCAATGGCACGCTAGCGGCACACAATTTGCTTCGACCGGCTACCCAGCGGGGAGTCGGGCACCCGGGAGATGGGGTGGCTCCCAGACTGTCAGCTTGGGACGCGCGTTGATCCGCACCCTCGGTAACTGTCTGACCGAAAAACGCTACGCAACGTCGACTTGCATAGATCTGCCACGTCGGCCCATGCCCCTGTTAACCACTGCATCGGGCACCGTTCGGGCACAGGCTTGCCAGCCGCCTAGTGTCCGGGGGTGGAACTTGGGCCTCTTGCCGCCGCCGCTCTGCTCATTTGCGTCGGGCTTGGCTGCGTCGTCCTCGTCGGGCTCGTGGGACTGCTGGCCGTGTGGTGGGGCGGCAAGCAGTAACGTGAACGCTTCGGGCTGATTGACCTCTTCGTCCCGAAAGGATGGTCAATCGTCGATGAGCTGGGCGAGTAGCCGGGGTGAGCCGCCTGAACAGTCTCCCATCGTCCGTGGACGTCCGTGGGCGTCCGGGGTCGGCCGCCCCGGCCGTCACCCAGTTGGTCACCCAGCCCGAGGGTCAGACGTTGAAGCGGGACTGAGCGCCGCCTTGGCCTGACCTGCGTCAAGCTGCTCGGCATCCTGGTCACGGCCTGTCCGTGGCTCACACCATTGGTCGCTGGTTGCCGACGTTTCACGCTGTCTTGCGCCCCATGTGTGCTCCGAGCCCGAGACACTGCTGTCACCGGCTACGCTCGCTGGCCCCCCAATTGCCGGGGTGGCCAACTAAGATCCAGTAACCACACCGGGAGGGGTCAGATGGAGACCTGGCGTGTCGTGGCCGCTGTCATCATCGGCCCGGCTGTGAGCCTCGTAGGCGTCGCCATGGCCTCCAACTTTCGCGGGGTGACGGAATGGCACGTGCGGCGATCGATGTCCGCGGCAAGCGTGCTACAGCGAGTCCCGCCGTGGCGCTGGCTCCCCGACGTTCCACACGGGGAGCGTCTAGCGCGCTTCATCCTGCTGGAACGGGTGATGGGCGCAGCTTTCGCAGTCGCCGGCGTCATGATCTTAGTTACTGTCTGCTACAGCGCCTTGACCGGTCAGCCGATGCAGACGGCCAAGTAGCACCTTCATCTCCGCCGTCGGCCCGCCGCGGGCGCAGGCCGCCGCCCGGCCCGCCACGTCAAGCGGCCCTTGACGGCACGTACGGCGCTGCCTGAACAGCCCGAGTCGGCTCTCGTGTCACGGACCGCACCCACGGCGGACACCGCCACAGTGACGCAGTTGACCCAACCTCGCCCGGCCACGGACCCGGCTCCCGGGGTCGGAGCTGGACAAGATGCCTATCTTCTTCATGGATGACGACAGCCGTCCTGGCGCTGCTCTGCCCCGGCCGGCGTTCGTGAGGTGCCATGTCGTCGGTCAGCAGGAGGACCAGGTCCTTGTCGTCAGCACTGCTCTCGACCACGTGGAAGCCGAGGACGGAACCACCCAGTTCCGGGCCCGCCCGAACCAGCTAGAGCCGGCGATCTGGTCCTGACCCAACTGAACTGTCAGCTTGGGAATCGGGTTGGTTTGCAGTCTCAGAGGATGTGCTGGCTGGTCGCCGAACCATCGGCCACGCCTCGGAGCCGTGCACGGACCGCCTTTGGCTGGTGTTGACCGCTGTGTCGGGCACGCAACGGGCACGGCTCACGGCGGCGCCGTAGGGGCGGGCGGTCGACGGGATTCGAACGCGCAACCTCCGTCGTCACACCGGTGCTCGACTCATTGACCGACGGGCACCCACCGGTCACGCTACGCCCTCGTGCATGACGTAGTGGCTGGCCTTCGTGCGCGACGAGATCCGTCGGTAGTCCACCCCCTGATCCCCGGGCGAGCGACCCTCCTAGACCTGAGGTACAACAAGGCGGTGACACCGAGCCAGGAGCTGAACCCGCCGGCCCTGACCGAACTGTGGGAGCAGCGTTGGCCCGAGTGCCCTCCCTTCGCCCACTGGCTTCGCGGCCGATACCCGGATCGTTGGGTGAGGTTCCACAGCCTGCCAGGATCGAAGCGGTACGCAGACAACGAGACCGAGTACGCGATAGTGCTCGACCGACATCACGCGGTGCTGTCAGAGCTCGATCCAGGTGCCGTCCTTCTTGTTGTAACCAGCGAATGGACAGAGGGCCCGGCAACCACCCCCCAGATCTGGCCGAGGCGTTCAGAAATCGCGCCGTCGGCATGGCACTGGCAGACCCTGCTAGAAGACCCCGAGGAAGAGCCCGAGCACCGCACCTATACACAGCTCTATGCAGAGACGATTCCCTGGCGACGGGGCGCGATTGACGTCCTGTTGAGGGCCGTCGCCGACGACGAGTTGGCGAACGTGATCCTCGCGCCGACCGATCTCCGATGGCTGTATCACCCCTACGACGGTGGAGCCGATGTCGTTCTGCCCACTCGCGAGCAACGGGACGCGCTGAAGGCACAGCACCCGGAATGGCTTTCCCAGCAATCGTCCGGGCTCTAGATGCCGCCGAGCCATCGCCCTTGACCCCAGGCAACCATGACGGCGTGGTCACCTCCGGCTCCATCTACCCGGAGCTGTGGAAACAATCCATGAACGTCCCCGGGCGTCCGGCGCCGTCCACATCTGTTGTCACTCGGTTTGTCACCCTGCCTGGGCCGGTACCTTGAGGCCGTGCCCCACGACCCGTACTCTCTCGCCGGCCTTCTTGTCGTCGAGATCGGCGTTAGGCAAGCCTGGCCCTTCATCACGTTCAGTAGTGACGAGGAGATCGGCAGGCCAACGGAGCTGCGTCTGTCCATAGATACGACCTGTGAGGTTCGCCCACCACCGTCGCACACTCTCGACCTGGCATCCCGACGATCCCGCCGGGCCGCTGCATGCGCTGCTTGAGCTGCTGAACCTGACGGTCGCCGTAGTGACAGTGGGACCAGATGGGGGCTTGGTCCTCGACTTCGACGGTGGCTCCACACTCTGCGTCTCCGGTGTCGCCGAAGCATGGACAACACACGATGTCTGGTGGCTTGGCGATCCACACGCCGATACCGCACACTGATTTCTTCGTCCCGGAGGAATGATCAGGCGTGACTGAGCTGGGCGCGTAGTTGGGCTGACCTGCGGAACGTTCCATCATCGTCTATGGGCAACCGGCGTCGGCCGCTCCGGTCGTCACCCACCTGGTCACTCAGTCCGCGGGCGGGCTTCCGGCCTCCTAGTCTCTGTAGGTTCTAATGGCTTCGTCTAAGCCCTCTGCCCCCTCCCTTCTCTACTACCTGCGGTTCCCTCTGTGGCTCTTCATGTTGCCCGTCCTGCTGTTCGCGGGTCTTCCTGCCCTGATGTTGGCCGGTCAGCGCGACTTCGGCGCAGCATTCCTGGTGTTGATGAGCAACGTCTACGCGGCCATCCTCGGCCGCCTGCTCCTCGCTAGGAACCTTCTCAGGAAGGGAAAGGTGAAGCCCGAGGACTTGGCCTAGATGGCCTTCACCAGTTCGCTCCTCGCCTGCGCTCGCTAGCCATTCCGCATGCCGCCGACCCTTCCTCCGAGGAGCGCTGCCCGGCCCGCGACGTCAAGTGGACCTTGACGCACGTACGAACGCTGCCGGAACAGACTTAGGCCGTGTTTCAGAAGGGCGCTACGGTCGAGTGGTGGTTGTTGAGCAGCAGCGTTACCGCTATGTAGGGCCTGCGGACATCGCTGTGGTCGCGCTGCAGGGTGATGAGGGGCGGTTGATCCGGTCGGCGGAGGAGTTCGCCGACTGGGTGGCCTCGGTGGATGCGCGAGAGTTGGCAGAGCCGTTCACGTACGTGGTTGACACCGCTGGTGTCTTGCGGTTGGCGGCCCGACGCAGCGAACACGTGGCATGCGCTGGTGGCGGTACGGTGCTCGCAGCCGGAGAGATCGCTCTGGTGCGGCGGCCGGACGGGTGGTCGGTCAGCGAGGTCAGCAACCAGTCCACCGGCTACTGTCCCGAACCGCGTTGTTGGCCAGCGGTGGCGGCGGCTCTGAAACAGGTGGGGCTTGATCACCCGGGCGGGTTTACCTGCGAGTTCGTGTTCCGTCGCTGCCCTGACTGCAAGGAACTGAGCGTGGTCAAGGACGGCGACTTCATCTGTTACGTCTGTGGCAGCGATCTGCCGCAGGCGTGGAACGTCGACCAGACGTGAACGTGATGCGGGATCACAGCCACTGGTGCGTCTCGGAGTACGAGCGGCTCTCCCCCGCCGCCCGCACGCCATAGCGATCGTGGCTCCGTAGGGCAGCTATGACGGCCGATATTCTCGCGGCCCGGCCGGGCTCACCCCCTCGGGCCCGCCGGCACCTCCGTTCGGGGGTCGAACGGCCGAAACGTGGTGGCGCTACCCAGCGTCGTCCAGCATCCTGGTCGCCGTGCTCGTCGTGCAACGTGTCCGGGTCCGCTGGGGTGCCCACGCCCGCGGGGCGACGCACGCGGTGCGACGTCGGTCGGTCGCGGAGGCGTATGAACTTCCGCCGCTGCCGGCGGGCGAGACGCTCGTCGTGCACGATGTTCTGGCTGACGAGGCTGACGGCTACCGGCCTGCGTCGTCCGTCGGTTCGGGTGTTCAGGCGGTGCGGGCGGTCGGGCTACGTGTCGACCTCACCGCAGACGGCGTGGTGATTAAGCGTCTCCCCGCCGGGGCTGCGTACCCGGCTTGGCGCACGTCGTACCGGATGTTCACGCTCCGACCTGGTCAGTACGGCCGATTCCGGGCCAATTTCCGGTTCACCGGTTGCGCCTGCTCCGCCCGCTGGTACTACGAGGCCTGGACGGTGCACGTCGCATCCGCGTCACCTCGACCGGACCTGTTCCTCAGCGCCGTCGCTGACCGTGACGTCGATCAGCGTGTGCATCTGTACGGCGGTCCGGCCCGCCGAACGGCAAGACAACGGCCAGCTTGATGCGGTCACAGCTGATCAGTTGGCGGGCCCGTGCAGGTTCTCGCCGTCAGGCGCTCCGATGACTAGCGATCCGCCGGGGCGCAGGACCGAGCGACCAGCAGGCGCGCTCGGCGAGGAGGAGAGACTGTGGGAGTTGCGCTCCGGCTTGGCGCGTAACCCTGCCCTGCCAGCCTCCCTTGTTGAACAGCTGACTGCGCTGGGCGACCCGTCGGTGTGGCTTGAGCTGGCCGAGCGAGACGATCTCAGCGGAGACCAGATCCGCCTCCTGGCTCGCCGCGGTGACGCCCATGTTGTGATTCGTCTGCTGTCGCGCGGGCTGTTGCCGCCGGACGAGGTTGACCGCTTCGACCCACCGGTCGTGATCGCCATGGCGGACATCGCGCCGATCCCTGAGGACTGGGCATGGCGGCTCGCCGCCAGCCCAGACCCGGCCATCCGTGGGGCTCTCGCCGCGACCACGCATCTGCCAGCCGACGTTGTTGCCGCCCTCGCCGACGACCCGGACCTGGAGGTGGTCGCCGAGGCCGCCAGATCGCCGAGGATCAGCGACCCCTTGGCGCAGCGGCTCGCAACCCATCCGCATCTGAGCGTGCGCCGAGCACTGGCCTGCAACGAACACGTACCGAGTCACCTTCTCGTCGCGCTTGCCGAGCGCCGCGCGCCGGCCGCAGAACTGTGCCCGGCATGTGACGGCTCCGGCCATCGGCTGGCAGAGCAGTGGAGCTGCGACGGCGGGCACCAGGACGCACTGCACGACCTGGACTACGCGCTCACCCTCAATCCACGCACGCCCGCCGAGACCGTCAGCCGCTTCACCGCGCATCCGTCGATACACGTGCGCTGGCGGCTTGCCGTCCGAACCGACCTGCCGCAGGGCGCCTACCGCGCCCTCGCGCAGGATCCGACTCCCGGCATCCGCGGCGATGTAGCCGCGAGCCATCCCGCACTGCCCGCACAGACGATCATCCAACTACTGACCGACGCCGACACCAGCGTTGCCGCCGCTGCGGCAGCCAATCCGTCCCTCCCCGAAGCAGTAATGCACGACCTCGCGGCATCAGATGACGGATCCACCGGCACCGGATGAGGCCTACGCGTCGGCGTACGTGAGCGGCTCTAAACGCCAGGGCTCGCCCGGGTCGGGCCGCCAGGCCTCGATGCTTGGCGGCATCGCGGCCAGTTCGGCGATCGTGCCGTCCGCCGCGACCAGATGCTCCACGCAGACCAGGACGGCGTTGCCGTACGGATCGTTCACATCGTCGGACACCAGCCAGTCACCCTCAGCGTCATGGGCTACTGATCTGGCCGGCTCCGTGCCTTCGAGCACAGTGCGCTGGAGCACCCCGAGGTGCTGCGGGAACCGGTTGTCGGGATACGGCCAGGCCACGCCACGCACGGCTTCACGCGTCCTCCGGCCAGCATGCCGGACCGCACCTCCCGCACTCGCCGATCAGGGGATCTTGGAGCCTGGTCCGGGCGCGTGGAAGACTCTGGGTGTGTTGTCCGGCGTTCCCCGAACCGTCAAGGCGATCGACACCGCCGAACTCATCCGGCTGGATGCCGAGGCGATTGCGTACGGGTTCAACCGCAACCACGGCGCCGGCTGGCTCGCCGAACACGCCGCCCTTGAGGCCGTGCACTACCTACGCCCCGTGGTCGTGCACCGGGCGGGGCGGCGGCCTGAGTTTTCCCCGCACTGGCGGTGCATGCTGCTGCTGACGATGCGGGACGGCCAGGAAGTCTTCTCGCTGCTGGATGTCTGGCCCGGCTCGTTCGATCGCCTGCCCGAGACCCTGGATTCGGCCACCGAGCGCGCGATTGCCTACCGGCTGGACTACGGAGGGCTGCCGACCTGCGCGCAATGGGCAAGCCTCAACACCTGACATGTCCGTACGCAGGCGCACGAGCAGATCCGCCGGCCCGGGATGAGTCACGGACCATTGTGAGGCGGGGATCGCACTCATGCCCCGGGGCGGGTACGCGCCAGCCAGCTGGTGAGCATCAGGCTGGTGTCTTCGCCGAGTGCCGCCGCCGCTCGTGCCGCCAACGCGGCGAGCTCACCGTGCTGCGCGGCGGTGACCGGCAGCTCCGGTGGTGGATTGCGGCGCCAAGTGGTTCGTGCGCCGTCGCGGGCGAGGCGGGTCACGTCGGCCTTGCCACGTTGGGCCAGGCGAGAGTCCGGGTCGAGGGTGAGGACCAGGCCAGCGCGCAACTGGACGTCGACGCCGTGGCCACGCAGGAGGCGATAGCCGGCCCGACGCAACTCCATCCGGGCGTCCCCGAGCAGCTGCCACGGAAGGCCCGGCGGCAGGGCACCGGGCAAGGGCCCCAGCGCGGCGGTCACCTCCCGGACCACCGCCGGCGACGGATCCCGCAGCAGCGCAAGCACCTCCCGTGCCACAACCGCGTCGAGCAGGCGCAGGGCTCGTACCGCCTGGCCGCGGACCCTGGCTTGCGGGTGGGTCAGCAGCGGCCGCAGCAGCGGGGCATCCGCTGCCGAGCCGGTCTCGGCAAGCCCAGCGATCGCACCCGGCGCCGGCTCTCCGTCGCTGACCGTGGTCCGGTAATGCTCCCGGGCGTCGACGCCGAGCCGCCGGGCCGCGTCCCGGGCCACCGCCCGGACCAGCGGCGCGTCGTCGTCCAGGTACGCGACAACGTCGCTGTCCTGACCGACCCGGACCAGCCCGGTCAACGCCACCACCCGCACCTCGGCACGAACCGACCGGGCCAGGCGACGCAGAACGTCATGCCGGCGGGTCCAGACCGCCTCACGGCAGGCCGCGTCCGCCGCCCGGACCCGAATCCCCACATCCGAGTCAGCCTCGGCACAGGTCACGTAGTCGGGCAGACGCAGCCAGCCCTGAGCCAGGACGATGTCGAACACGAACCGGCGTTGCCGGCGGCCACCCGATCCCAGCAGCCCGCGCCACACCTCGTCAGCTGCCGACAGCAACGCCGCCCGTATCTGGGTGACGGCGAAGCCACCTCGCAGGCGCGCGTCGAGGCGCAACGCCATCGGCAGCACCGCCGGGAGATAGCCACCCGGATCGTCGGCGAGCAACAACGCCAGCCCGGCACGCGACCGATCCCGTACCGGCTTGACCCAATCACCGGTACGCAGCACCAGGAACGGCATTACCTCCGGGCACGGCCGACCGACCATCGCCGTGACCGCGCGTTCCCGGATCCGCCCGTCACCGTGCATGCTCGCCAGCGCCATCGCGACAGGCCCCGAGGTCGCGACCGAGAAACGCGCCCCGACCCGCCGCAACGCGCCCTCCTGGTACGGGCCGTACCAGGGCGCCTGCCGCGCGTGCCGGTCCAGCCGGGCCACCAAACCCGCAACGCCGGCCACCAGCTTCAACGCCGATCGCGCCACTACCTCGTCACCGGCAGCATCGACCTCGATCAGCACCTCGACCAGATGGTTCAACGCCTCCCACCCGCCGGCGGCGGCACCGTCGACCGCGACGTGCACCGCCCCGAGAGGGGTGCCTTCCGCTACCGCCGACGACTGAACCCCACTGCCCCGTCTCCCCCAGATCACCCCGCCATCCTGCCCGAGCCGACAATCCCGATCGAACTAGATTCGGCCCAGTCATCGACCCCGCACTGCAGCCGACTTGACACCGGCACTCGACTTCCCTGCCCAGTGGATGCTGGACCCCTCACCGGCCGTTCAAAACGAGTCCACGCCGGTCACGCGAGCCCGTTCAGCTGCCAGGCCAGAACTCGTGGACAACCTCGATCAGCCCGACGATGTGTGGTTGAACTCATCGAATCCCTCGGCCGGCACCCATAGCTCGAGGATGGTCGGATGCTGAGCAAACGCGGGCGTCACTGCGGTGAGTGATGGTGCACCGCCTGCCGTCGCATACCAAAGGCTGGCAGAAGCGGACGTCTTGCAGATCCGCGTCGTACTCCGCCGGTTTGCACGTCGGCCGCAAAGCGTGCCCGCTGGTTAAGGTCACCACGTGTCAATCCCCATGCGCTGGCGCCTGCTCGACGAGGAAACCGGCGCCACCATCACCGAATACACGGACATCGACGGGCTCTTCGTCGACCGCGTGTTCCCGCACGAGCCGCTGCACGAGCGCTACACCCTGTTGAGCTGCGCGCCGTCCGGACCGCTTCTCACCGCGATCGACGGCACGGGGCCGACCTGGTTCGGCAACTTCGTTCTCGAGGGCGCACACGTCCCCGGCCGCCCGGCGAGCGAGAGGTGCGAGGCCTCGTGCCAGGAGTGCTACGAGAGCATGGAGGAGCTGCTCAATGTCCGCGTCGTCGGTCACCGGCCCGCCGCGGGCGGATCCGGCCTGCTCGACATCGATCTCGAAGGCCATCGCCGCGACAGCGACAACAATCGTGGCGGCACCATCGCGCCCGCTGTCTTCGGTTACCGGCTGCTCGCGTGCTCGACGGCGAACGGATCCAGCGAAGAAACGCCGGCCGGCGAGTGCCGTGGCATCGCCGGCCTGTTCCACGAGCGGCCGGACAGCTGGCCGCCGGGTCCGCCGTTGACCTTGCTGGGCTGCCGTCGCCGGCTCAGCGGGTCGTTCCAGGCCGAGCTGGCCCACGTGCGCGTCGACGGCACGGCTCACACGATGGGCTGGGGACAACGCGTGTTCGGAAGCGTCATAGCCACGCGCCCGTCCAACCTCGGTGACGACCTTGTTGACGTCATGGTGGATGCGCGGATCCCGGAGCCGCTGGCGACCAATGACCGCCCACTCTGGGACATGTGGCGCGCCGGCGGCCCGACTGAACCCAACCTGTGGGCAGAGCTCGACCGCAGTGACCGCTACCTCTGGGTACGGGCAGCTGTGGTCCATCGGAACCATGCTCCAGACAAGCCCGCGGACACGGCGTATCACCTGGACGGACAATACGTCACTGACTTTGACGCCTTCTTCTGCGCGATCGGGGAGGCCGTCAACGGCCCAGGAGGCTGGTTCGGCGGCGACCTGTTCTGGCTACACGAGAATGCCGCCACCGGCGGCGGCGGCGCGACCCCCGGCTTCCGCCTGATCTGGCACAACTCCGAGGTCGCGCGCACCCACTTAGTCTCCGGTTACGACCGAAAGAGCTGGCTGCCCGCCGTCACCTTCGACGACCTCGTCCGCTACCTCACCGAGGACGGCGTTCAGCTAGAACTACGCTGATGTAACACCATCGGTGAATCAGAGCATGCTGCCAATCTGACCGGTACAGCAGGTATAGGGACCCGCAGAAGCCGGCCACACAGCTCGACGGCACAGCTCATCGGCAGTCCAGGTGCTCGCCCAGAGGCCAGCTACCGACCTGTCACTGCGGAGCAGCAACCCACTGCTCAGCTTGGGCGATAAGTGCATCCAGTTCCGGGTCGCCCAGCTGCATATCTTCAACAAGGTACGTGAACACTTGCATGCGGATGACGACAACGTCTCCAGTCGCGATCCCAGCCACAAGGCCACACTCCCCGAGAGCCGACCTTACCAGAGCTTCCGCTTTGGCCTTCGAAAATCCCCTGTCAGGCCACAGCAACAAGCGGGGTCGGTTAAGAAATTCCCGGATGTGTTCGATAGCTGCATCGTCGGCAAACCTCAGATGTACAGCAAAACGAAACACCTCAAAAAGCAGCGGATAGAGTTGCTCTCTTTCTCCTGGATCCTGGTTTACATGAGTTCGATAGTGCTCGAACGCGCCATTATCCCGTCGAGCCACAGCCCGCAACATGAGGCCAACTGCCGTTGTCAACTCTATCCATCCCTCACTGCCCAGACACCCGTCACTTCTGACGCCTGGGCAGAGCCTCGAGTTGGACGCTCAGGTTTCAGATGACCGGGTGTTCCAGCTGGGAACGCGCCCGCACAAACAGCCGTCTGCGATCTTCTTCTAAATTCAAGGCCGGCGGCGCGCCTGATAGAACACGCGGTGTGGAGATCGCCGAGTTGCGCCGCGCGCTGGACGACGTGTTCGACCAGGCCGTGGTGTACCACGCCTACACCAACTACATGCGCGACTACGAGGTCATCGTCTACGCGACCGCCGACCCGAGCACGGGCATCCAGCCAGCACACCTCCGATACCTCTTCAAGCACTGCGTACAGGCCGAGGTGAGCACCGCCCTGAGCCCGGACATCTGGCGCAAGTCGTTGGATGAGCGGCTGACGGACCCGGAGATCGGGCCGGATCTCGACGGCCACGTGTGGGCAGTGAGATGGCAACAATTGCGGATGACTACCGCGACAGCTCCATGTCGCGGTAGTCATCCTGCAGCGTTACCGTCTAAAGCTCGCGATTCCCCCATGTTCTCGAAGGTGAGAATGCCACTTCCATCGCCCTACCAAGGTGGGCACGTAACCCCCGCAGCCCGCCTTGGCTCAAAAAACTCTTCTTCGAAAACTTGAAGGGCTGCCCGAAGCAAGGGAATCTCGACTTCCGGAAGGATAAAACTCAATCGCGCCGAGCGTTCATCCATCCTGAATTCAAGGAGAAGCGGACCATGCCCGTTATCGATAAGTTCGACAACTTCCATCGCATCATAATCGCTATAGTCGCTCAGCACGATTAGTGCGGCGTACTTGCGATCCCGCACAGAGAACTGTCTCACAGGAATCCCTCAAATTTGATAGCCCCCCGCGCATGCTCCACGTTCTAGGGCTTTGGTGGCTCCTGGTAGGCGGTCTGCGTGTAGGTGGCGAACACGGTTGGGTCGCCACGCCGGAGGAGGTGCAGCAGTACTTGCAGTGGCTTTGGAGCCATCACAGAGCCCTCCTCGTCACGAGTTCGATCTGACGGCCAGGAAGCCATGACGGCGGCGCCAACGCGCCAGGAAGACGGACCAGCGACAGAGCCGGCGCGACGTGCGGCTCCACGAGCATCACCGGAGCGAAGGCCAGATCGTGGCCTCGATCTCGTAAGCGCCGTCGCGCGGACCTAAGAATTTCAGATAAACAATGCGGCCGGCACCACGTGTACGGACGCAGTAGACCGTGCCTTGATCGTAAACCGCGGTGTTTACGCCATACAGCCCAAGCAGCTCCGCGCACGCGGTGGCGGTCGGCTCGCCCGCTATAGCCCACTTCGCCACGTTCTTGTGCGACGCCCCATAGGTGACGATTTGGTTGCCGCCTCCGTCATAGACGTCGATGCCGGTGCTGAGTTGCGCGGTCGGTGGAGTGGTATCGAAGTCGACGCCATTGTTATCGAACAGCAGAGTCCCGTGCCAGAGAGGTCCGCGTGCCTGGCCCGTTGCTGCTGACGGGCTGGAGGTTTGGCCGAGAGCCTGCGTAGCAGGAGTTTGATTGGAAGGGGAATTAGGTTCCAAGGGCTCCGATCTGGATACCTGGTAGGCAAGGGCACAAGCGCCAACGACCGCAGTGAGCAGCGCTGCCACGGCGGTGATGACGCCCGACACTGACGCCCAGAAAGAGCTACGGCGACTAACTCCCGACCCGCTCACGTCACCCATGACTCTCCCCGCGATACCCCTCTTACAAGACGCCGGCATTGTGCCATCGTCGATCCATGGGCGCGGGCGATGGGAGAGTGCGACAGGTACAGCCCGCGAACAAGGCACGTACGCAACGCGGGCCGAGCCCCTGTGCGGGGCGGACCAGTGCGAGTTGACCGCTTCGTCGGCGAGCAGAACGCCGCACAGGTAGGCCCACTGCTCCATCAGTAGCATCCCCAGCGTCGGCTGCGGGGGGCAGGCGGCCGGGTCGACAGCCCCGGAGTGAAGCCAAGTCAGAAGACCGTTTCGCGCCGGAGTGCCGGTTCGGTTGACCTGGTCCCAGCGATTCAGGCCGAGTTCTCGGCGTAGTGCAGCACATCCACGATGAGCCGCCTGGTGGCTTCCCCGTGCAGCATGTAAGTGACGTGTCGCCCGCGGCGCTTGCGCCGGATCAGCCGGGCGTCCTTGAGGTACCGCAGATGGCGGGCGATGGTTGTCGAATCCGTGGACATGGCCTCCGCCAGCGAGGCTGGAGTCTGTTCGCCGGCCTGCAGCAAGACGAGAATGTGTAACCGGTGCTCGTACGCCATGCCGCGTAGCACGACGACCGCGCGATCCAGTGTGGATCTCGTCTCGTCGAGGCGGGCGGTGCTCATGCGGGGATCAAGCGGGAGCGGACGGCCGCCGAAAACCTGGACTTGGCCAGCCGGGACAGCACCGTCGACAGCGCCAGGATCGCGGTGGCGGTCAATGTGATGCTCGCACCAGCGGCGACGTTCCAGTGGCTCGATGCGTACAGGCCGCCGAGTCCGCTGAGAGCGCCGAGTGTGACGGCCAGCGCGGTGATGATACTCAGCCGGTGTGACCACTGGCGTGCCGCGGCGGCCGGCGCCACGATGAGGGCGAGGGCGAGGATCGTGCCGACGGCCGGCACGATCGTCACGACCACCACCTGGATGGTCAGCAGGAGCACGACGTCCCAGGCGCCGGTGGCGAAGCCGGCCGCCTGCGCCCCCATGCGGTCGAAGCCGGTGTATCGCAGCGGTCGGGCGCAGGCCGTCAGGACGGCCGCGACGACGACGAGCGCCACGGCGGTCGTCAGCAGGTCCTGCGGGTTGACCGTGAGGATCGATCCGACGAGGAACGACGTCAGGTCCCGGCTGAAGCCGTTCTGGGTGGCGACGAGTCCGGCGCCGAGCGCGAAGCCACCGGAGAGCATCACGCCGGTCGCCGCGGCCGCGTTCTGGCTGCGTCGACGGCTGAGCGCGGCGACGCCCAGCGCGACCATCGCGCCCGCGATCACGCCGCCGAGGAGGATGTTGACGCCGATGATGGAGGCTGCCACCACGCCGGGGAACGTGGCGTGGGTCAGTGCCATGGTGAAGAAGGACAGCCTGTTCAGCACGACGTGGACGCCGATGAGTCCGGCGAGCGCGCCGACGAGCAGCACCTCGGCCGTGGCCCGGTGCAGCGCGTCATCCCACCAGTTCATGAGGCGATCTCCTTGCGTCGGGGACCATCTGCTTGCGGCTGCGCCTCAGGCGCAGCGCGCCCAGCGGGAGCAGCAGCAGGTACGCGAGCACGAGCAGCAGGACGACGGCGGACGCCGAGGTCAACGAAATGCCGTAGTCGATTGAGGCGGTCCAGCTGGCCAGTAGGCCGCCGTATGCGGCGACGAGGATCAGGCCGGTTCCGACGGCGGCCATCGCGGGTAGTCGTGAGGTGAGCATGCGGGCGGCTGCGGCCGGCACGATGAGCAACGCCACGACAAGGATGGTGCCGACGGCGCGCACCGCAGCGACGACGACCAGCGCGACGATGATGTTGAGACACAGATCGAGCCAGGCGATCCGGAAGCCGGCCGCGGCCGCCCCGACCGGGTCGAAGGTCCGGAAAATCAGGGCGCGGGCCATGATCAGCAGTAGCCCGAGGATGACCACCGCCAGCACGGCGGTCTCCATGAGCTGACGTGGTGTCACCGTCAGGATGCGCCCGAAGAGAAACGACGTCAGATCCGAGGTGTACGACGAGCGTCGGGATACGAGTAGCACGCCGATCGAGAACATGGCGGTGAGCACCACGGCGGTGGACGCATCGTCGGACAGCGCCCCGCCGCGGGTCAGCAGGGTCAGCACGACCGCGGTCACGACACCGGCGCACAGCGCCCCGACGACGATGCCCTCGATGCCACCCGCCAGGAATCCGATGACGACGCCGGGAAACACGGTGTGCGTCAGCGCGTCGGAAACGAAGGACAGGCGGCGGGCGAAGACGAAGACGCTGACCGGTCCGCAGATGAGGGCCAGCAGCGCGAGTTCGGCCAGGGCTCGCCCCATGAATGGCACGGTGAACGGCTCGATCACGTCTCCACCAGCAGTGTGCGGCCGCCATCCACCTCGATAGCGTGGCCGCCGTAGGCGCGGCGCAGCGTATCGACGGTCAGTGTCTCGGCGGGCGGGCCCACCGCCCACTGCCGGCCGTTGAGCAGGCAGATCGTGTCGGCCAGCTCGCGAGCGAGGGTCAAGTCGTGGGTGCTGAGCACCAGGGTCGTCCCGGCCGTGCTGAGCTGGCGCAGGACGGAGAGGATGGCTTCCTGACTGAGGGCGTCGACACCGTTGAACGGCTCGTCGAGTAGCAGCAGCTGCGGCTCGGCGGCGATGGCTCGGGCCAGCAGCACCCGCTGGCGTTGACCACCGGAGAGCACGCCGAAGTGCTTCCCCGCGTGGTCGGCCAGCCCAAGGCGGTCGAGCGCCTCGCGGACCGCGCGGCGGTCGGCGGCACGCGTGGGACGCCACCAGCCGATGCGCCGGTAGCGTCCCATCATGACGACCTGAGCCGCGGTGACCGGGAAGTCGGCGTCGAGCGAGTCGGTCTGCGGAACGTACCCGGTGAGGGTCCGGGCGTGGGTCGGCGTACGCCCGAGCACGGTGGCCGTGCCGGTGAGGAGCGGCACCAGCCCGAGGATCGACTTGATCAGCGTGGACTTGCCGGCGCCATTCGGTCCGACCAGGGCCAGGCGCTGCCCGGAGGCCAGCTTGAGGTCGACATCGGTGAGCACTGGCGTGCCGTGGTAGCCGACGCTCACCCCGGAGTAATGAAGGGCGGCGTCGGCCACCGCGACATCGCCCATGTCAGCCGCCCAGGCCCGCGACGATGACCTGGGTGTTGTGCTGCTCTGCGCCGAGGTAGGTGCCCTCCGGCGTGCCCTCGGCGCCGAGACTGTCACCGAAGAGGGCGTCCTCACCGCTGATGACCTTGACGCCGGCCTGGTTGGCGATCGCCTCCGCACTCTTCGGCGGCAGCGAGCTCTCCGCGAAGATGGCCTTCGTACCGGTCGCCTTGATCTTCGCGACGAGGTCGTTGAGCTGCTGTGCGCTCAGCTCGGCGGAGGTGTCGAGGCTGGGGATGACCGAGCCGACGAACTGCAGCTTGTACCGGTCGATGTAGTAGCCGAAGGCGTCGTGGTTGGTCACGAGCTTGCGCTGGTCGGCGGGGATCTTGGCGAAGGCGGCTTCGTTGTCGGCGTCGAGCTTGTCGAGTTGGGCTGAGTAGTTCTTCAGGTTGCCGGCGAAGGCAGCGGCGTGTGCGGGGTCGGCCGCGGCGAGGCCCTTCTCGATGTTGGCGACCATCGTCTTGGCGTTTAGCGGGCTGTGCCAGATGTGCGGGTCGTGCTCCTCGCCCTCGTGCTCGCCCTCGCCTTCGTCCTGGCCTCCCTCGCTCTCCTCATGGCCACCCTCGCGTAGCGTGACCCCCTGGCTGGAGTCGACGACGGTGCCCTTGAAGCCGGCCGACTCGATGGTCTGGTCGAGCCACTTCTCGAGGCCGACGCCGTTCTTCACCACGATGGCTGCGTTGCCGATCGCTTGAATGTCCGCGGGGGTGGGCTCGTAGTCGTGCGGATCGACGTTCGGCTTGATGATCTGCGTGACGGTGACGTCGCTGCCGCCGATGTTGCGGACGAAGTCGGCCACTTCGGGGGTCGTGGCGACCACGGCGAGCTTGTTGCCGGACGCGGCGTCGCTGCCGCCCCCGGCGGCGTTGTCGTCGCCCGAGCCACAGCCGCCGAGAAGAACGAGCGCCGCGGCGGTGGCCGCGGCTACGAAGGTACGTTGCCGATGCTTCACGAAGACACTCCATTCCTGAGGTCAGGAACGATAATCGTTTTCGTTAAGTATCGTCTAATAGCGAGATGGCCATGAGTGCACGGGTCCGCCCCATCGCGGGCGCACTGAGGCGCCTCGTCGGGGAGCGACCGGGCCGGATCTCAGGCCACTGCCGCCAACGCCGCGTGCCTGCCACATCGCCAGAGGATCCCAGCCTCCCCGAATCCGGCCTCCCGAGCGATGGCGACGTGCCATGACGCCGGAGCGGTGAATTCGGCCGGCGGGCGCTCCCTGAAAGCCGCTGCTCGCTGCGCGAGCAGCGGCCGCAGCCCCTTCACCTCTCCCACGCCGCCCCACCACTGCGCCCAGGCCAACTCCGCGGCAGCCTCGTCCGGCGCGGGATCCAGCGCGCTCATCAGTGACGGGACTCCGTCGTCGGGCATGAGATCGGCGACGATGAGCAACCCACCGGACGCCAGACAGCGGCGGGCGTCGTCGTAGAACGCGCGCACCTGGACCGGTGGCAGGTAGTGCAGGGTCATGACCACCGTGATCAGGTCATGGTCGCCACCCGCGGAGGCCACCCACCCTGGCGACGACAGATCACCCTTCAATGTCCGCACCTCGCCGTCCAGAGCGCCGCGCGCCAGCGCGAGGAGCACCGGATCGAGGTCCATCAGAGTCACGGCAGCATCGGGCCATCGCCGAGCCATCCGCTCGGCAAGCACACCGGGCCCGCCACCGAGATCGAGCACCCGGCTGGGCGCCCGGCCGCGTACGGTCTCGGCGGCACGGCACAGCGTCTCCTCGAGGCTGGCGAGGTGGGGCACGAATCCACCCATGACCTGGGCCCAGGTTTGACGCCACCGGATGGCCTGTGTGCGATCGAGCGCGGTGCCGGGCGCGCCGGTGGTTGTTGCCATGGGTGACTCCGAAACGACGCGCGGACGAAAAGGGCTACGTGAAAACGGAAGCCATTACCGGCAGCATAGGTGATTCCATACGGAAGAACCGACGTATCCCGTGCGTGTCGGTCAGGAGTCGCGGTCGAGCTCGGCCAGGACCGACAGCAACCGGTCCACTTCCTCGGTCGTGTTGTAAACGTGCAGGCTCACCCGTACGGATGCCGTCTTCTCACCCTGGTCGCCCTGACAGTGACCGTCCGCGCGGACCATGAGCCCGTGCGCGGCCAGGATGAAGCCAAGGTCGTTCGAGCCGACCAAGCGATGTCGGAAGGTCACGATGCCCTGGCGCTGCTGCACCGGAGAGTCGGCAGCCAGGCTGCTCTGGCAGCCCAGCACCTCGAAGCTGGGCAGCGTGCGCAGGCGGTCGGTGAGCCGTGCGCCGAGGGCGGTGTTCCAGCGGGCGACGCGGGCCACGCCGGCGGCGTCGAGCCAGTCCAGCGCGGCGACCAGGCTGATGATGCCACTGGTGTTGGGTGAGCCGTGCCAGCCGGCGGGCGTGTACTCCGGACCGCGTTCATTGCGCGCCCAGATCGCGCCGGTGCCTGGCAGCGCCATCGCCTTGTGCCCGGAGAACACCACGAAGTCGACGTCGCTCGTCGCGGTGGACAACGGCAGGTGTCCCACGCCCTGTGCAGCGTCGAGGCAGATCGGGATGTCTGGCCCGACGGCCGCGCGCAGTCTTGGCACATTCATGTCGTTGCCGTAGACGTGGTGTACGTGAGTCGCCGCGATCAGACGGGTCCGGCCGCTGATCATCGCGGCGAGCCGGTCGGTGTCGTAGTCGTGGGCGGCGTCGTACGGCATCGGCCGGACGCCAACCGAAACGCCGCGGTGGCGCAGCAGCTCCGCGGTTTCCAACCAGGGTGTGTTGTTGGCGGCATGATCGGCGAAGGGCACGATGATGTCGTCGCCGTCGCGTAGCTGCGAGGCGAGCCAGTCGCGGGCGATGGCGCGCAGGCCCTCGGTGGTGCCGCTGACGAAGTGCACACCGGAACGCCCCGGCGCCGGGTCGTCGAGGAAGCGGCGCAGCCGGTCGCGGGCCTGTTCGATGCGGGTGGTGGTCCGGTTCGCCCACGGATATGTGCCCCGCGCCGCGTTGGCGTTGCCAGTGGTCAGGTAGGTCAGGACCGCGTCGAGGACCGCCTGCGGCTTCTGGGAGGTCGCGGCGCTGTCCAGGTACACCGCATCGGGGTTGGCGGTGATGAGCGGGAACTGGGCGCGCAACTCTTCCTGCCACGGGCGCAGCTCGTCGAGTGCCTCCATGTCAATCGCGCACGAGCTCGGCGCCGGCGTCACGCCAGGCGATGATCCCGCCCTCGAGCGAGCGCGCGTCCGGATGCCCCATCCGGGTCAGCAAGGCGGCGTAACGGGCGGACTTCTCCCCCACCGGGCAGACCAGCAACACCGGCTGGCGGCGACCGAACGGCAGCCCGCCGTGCAACAGCTCGGCAAAGATCTCGTCGACGATGTTGATCGAGCCATCGATGTGCAGCGCCTGATATGCGAACGAGCTGCGTAGGTCGATTACCAACCCTCGGCGCTCGGCGATCCACCGCTCGGCCGCCGCGACGTCCACGACCGCCGCCCGCCGTAGGTCCGCCTCGGTCACCGTGTCGACCGAGTTGCGCCGCGCTGGCCGGCCGAACAGCTCGGGGCGCCGCTCCCGCAGATAGCTCATGTAGCTCTCGACGCGGTCACAGACGATGAAGACCGCGGTACGGCGTTCGGTGAGCTCGGCGTCGATCGCGCGCAGGTGGCGTACGGCGCCCTGGTAGGCACCGCCGCCGGTCGGCCCGGCGAGCGTGCCGCAACGGCGCACGAGAGTGAGAAGGCCGTCGATGGCGTCGTCGGCGGTGATCGTTTCCACCGTGTCGTAGACGCCGGGGTCGAAGAGGCCGACCTCGTGCACCTCGTCGATCGTACGGATGCCGGGGATGAAGTCGGATTTGTGTGCCACGAGCCCGACGACCCGCACGTCGGGATTGTGCTGGCGCAACGCGGCCGCGACCCCGGTGGAGGAACCGGCCGTCCCGACGCAGGCGATGAAGTAGTCCGGGGCCCTGCCATCCAGATCCTTGATGATCTCCGGGCCGGTGCCGTGCAGGTGCGCGTCGACGTTGAGTTCGTTGAAGTACTGGTCAGTGTGCAGATAGCCGCCGCCCGAAGCGGCTAGCCGCTGGTACATCCGGGTCAGCGGGTCGTCGGCGTCGGTCGGATCGAGGCACTCGGCCTGCCCGGGCAACTCATCTATCTCCGCGCCGAGCAGCAGCAACAGGTCCTTGATCTCCGCGACCTTCATACGATTCGTGACGCTCTTGAAGGCGAGCCCGTGCATGCCGGCGATGACCGCGAGGGCCTTGGCGGTGTTGCCGCTGGAGAGCTCGACGACGGTGTCACCGCGCGCGACGGCCTGCGTCAGTAGGGGCCGGACCATGTTCCACGCGGCGCGGTCCTTCAGGGAGCCGAACGGGTTGAGCAGCTCCATCTTCGCGTACAAGTCGATGTTGCGCAGCGTGTGCACGGTGGGATCGATGCGCACCAACGGGGTGTTGCCGACGGCATCGGTCATCGTTTCGAATCTCATGCTGCCTCCGCACGATGGTGAACGGGCCAGTACTGCTCATCGAGGCACCATCGCCACGCGCCGTCGTCGCGGTACATCGCGACCTTACGGCCGACCGGCTGCCGCAATGCCTGTGTGGCACTGAAGTCCATGAGGTAGCCGGCGGTGTTAACGAAGGCCAGCCAATCCCCGGCACTGGGCCGGGAAGGCAGGAAGACCTTGCGTCGAGTGATCAGATCCGCTTCGAGACAGAGGTTGCCGAACAGATACGCCTCGGCGGGCTTGGGACCGGCTGGGACGGTTCGGTGCACGACTACCGGGTCCATCAGCACGCCGTGCTCCTCGAGGCTGACATCGCGTGCGTTGCACTCCAGTCTCACGAACGTGTCGCCGTTGGCCTCGTCGCGCACCTCCAGAACCTTGGCCAGGACGAAGCCGCATTGGTCGAGCAGGGCCCGACCCGGCTCGACGTACAGGTCGTACATGTTGTCCAGCAGTAGTGTCCCGAGGGGGCGGCGCTGCGTGGGCGCGGTGGACCGCAGCAACCGATCGAGGTACGCAGGTCCGGAGACCGGCCGATGAGCCGGGTAGAGGTTAAGGGAGCCCCGGAGGTGGCCGCCCTCTGCGCGCAAACCGTAACCGTGTGCATTCCAGGTCAACGGCGTCCGTTTGCCGAGCACCGCCTCAGTCAATGCGGAGGTGTACTGCTCCCACTGCGCACCGTCGGCGAGGTAGTCCACGCCGAAGCCACCACCGATGTCCACCGACCATGGCCGCAGCCCGCGTCGGCGGCACTCGTCCAACGCGTCGAGGCAGCCCTCTACTGCCACGATCTTCTCCGGCAGCCCCACGGTGTCCAGGTGGAACGCCACACCGACCAGATCCAGGGCGTCGGCGTGCTTCTCGACCACGTCGAGAAGCACGGTCACCGCGGCCGCCGGCGTTCCGAAGCGGCTGCGGCGGCTGCTCAGCCGCACGCCCGACGAATTGAAGTCCGACAGACGTGCCATCACGCGTACCCGCGGCAACGCCCAATCCGTGACGAGTGTGGCCAGCTGTACCAGCTCGGCGACCGAATCGGCATTGACGGTTACACCGGTGCGGGCGGCGAGCCAGAGGAATTCCTGATTCTTCGGGCCGGTCGCCATGATGCGCTGCGGCACGAAGCCGGCACCAAGCGCGTGTTGCAGCTCGGACAGCGACGCCACGTCGATCCCCGCGTCCGTAGCGGCGAGTTCGCGCACCAGGGCGCTCGACCGGTTCGCCTTGTGCGCGTAATAGATGTGACCAGCAAGTCGGTGATCGGAGAAGACTGAACGGAATGCGCCGACATTGTCCGCCAGCTGTTGTGGCAGGACAACTCCGAGCGGAGATCCCAACGCATCGGAGAGCTGCGCCAACAGGGCGGTTTCGTCCAGCGCCGACTGCAGTGTCGGCTCGATCCGTGGAGACAGGTAGAGGGGCAATGCGACTCCTGGTGTGAGCCGTGGCGCCACGGGTGCCGCCTACTTCTCTCGCCGGAATGCTTCGTAGCGGCGTCCTGATTCAACGTAACCGATGTTCCGGCACCCGCCAAGGGGTGCGGAATAAGCAACTTAGTACACGTCACACATAGGCAACTACGCATGCGTCGGACTTCTACGCAAATACCTCTGTCTACTATTTCGGGAAACTCTGGGACGAAGACGCGGGCGGCGCTGCCTTCCGCTCACAGACCAGCCGACCCGACCCCTTAGGCGGACCGGCCCCTGCCGGAGGCGAGATAATGAGGCAACCGACCCACTTTCCGTAGCGGCGTGGTCTCCTCGCCACCGAGACCTCCGGGAGCCGCCCTGTGGCGGTACCACGGTCCTCGGCGGGCTGAGAACGTGATCAGTTTCGGACTGACGTCAAGTCCAGCGTCCATGCCAACTACTACCGGCCGCACGCAACGTCGCACCGATCTCCTCGGCGTGCGGATTCGGCCAGTGCCTACATGTAGACGCCTTGGCGCCGACGGCGTCCGGTCGCGCGCGGCGCCTACGAAGAGTAGGCGCCGCGCCGACATGACCCCCGCAGCACAGGCGCCCTAACGGGAGCGGACATCTATCATGACGTCGGAATCAGGTACCGACTGTTAAGGCAGCACTTCGAAGGTAAAGGTGTTGGTAGCGCTGACGGTGGCACCGGTGGAGGCGAGCTTCCCGGTGATCTCGAAGGTGACGGCGTAGGTGCCGGCGGCATCGAAGCCCCAGTTGACGTGGGCGTGGACGTTGCGGTTGACATTGAGGCTGTCGGGCAGGCCGTTGCCGCTGTCGAAGAGCACGGTGGGAGCGCCGCCGGAGACGGTGTAGACGCTGAAGCCGGCTGGGCCCGAGACGCTGGTGAGTTTGAACGTGACCCGGTTGTTCTGGAAGACGCCGTTGGGCACTTCGGTGGTGTTCCAGCCGGCGTAGAGCAGACCGGCGGCGCTTGCCTGGGGCAGGACCCAGGCTTGACCGTCCGTGCCGAGGAAGGACCACGCCGAACCGCCAGGCACAGTGATCTTGGCAGTGTTGGGTACCCGGAAAAGCACGTCGGCGGGGTTGCGTTCGACGTCGGTGGTGCCGGTGCCGTCGAGGACGTTGACGGTAAGAGCGCCGCTGGCGTAGTCGACGTCGATCACGTCGACGTGGCCGCTGGAGAGCACCACCGGTGCGGCGATGGCGGGCGTAGCGGTGCCGGTGAGCAGTGCCGCGGTCAGGATGAGACCGGTGAAGAACCGGTTGTGGGTACGCATCGCGCTCATCCCTTGACCGTGAAGCGGAGCGTGGCCTGATCGGAGGTCACCTGCTGGCCGGTGGCGGCCAGTGTACCGGTGGCGCGAACGGTCACGCGGTAGGTGCCGGCCTTGTCGAACGCCCAGTTGGCGTGGGTGTGGTCACCGGCGGTCAGCGCGATGTTGTCGGGCAGGCCGTCGCCACTGTCGGCCAGGACGCCCGGCTGACCGACGGCGTTCTCGGTGTAGATGGCGAACTGGCCGGGGCCGGTAACGGACTGCACGGACAGGGTCAGTGCGTCGTTGGTGAAGACGCCGGCCTCGATCTCCTCCGCGGCGATGCCCGCCCAGATCAGGTCGGGGTTCTGGATCTCCGGCAGGATCCATACCTTGGACACGCCCGGAGTGCCGAGGAAGGCGAAGGCGGGGTCAGCGGGAACGGTGACCCTGGCCTGACGCTTGACGATCAGGTTGACCTCGTCGGTGCCGTACTCGACGTCGTTCTCCTCGTCATGGACACCGATTTCCAGCGCACCGTCCTCGTAGGCTACGTCGACGACGTCGAGGTGACCCTTCTTGAAGACCACGCTGGACGTGGTGGTGGCGGCCTGCGCGGGCAGGGCAGTGGCGACCAGTGCTACGCCCAGTACACCCGACGCCAGCAGATGACGCATGGTGCTATGCACGAAGAAATTCCTCTCGGCGGCGGTCCCGAGCGGACCGGCGCTTAATGGAAACGATAGTCGTTTCGGATTCTTCGCGATAGAGCTGGGAGGAAACGACGCGATGCGTTTTCGACTGGGCGTCCGGCCCACCGCCCCGGGCCGGGCGGTGGGCCGGACGGTCAACCCCGATGATCCGGGATCGAGCCCGCCCGACGGCATCGGAAACACCGCGGAGAACGGGCTGTGGCGGCCGAGCCTCCGAGGCCGAGACCGGCGTCCTTCCTGCCGGTCAGCCCGGCACCCGGCACCCGGCACCCGGCACCCGGCACCCGGCACCCGGCACCAACGTTCAGCGGCGGCATCGGTCACCCGACGGAAGTCCGCGCCTGATCAGCGGAGGACGGCGGAACGCCACCGCCCATGCGGGGCGCCCTCGTCCGCCTCTACCGCACCGCCGGTGCCGCGTCGGGCGTCCGAGCGGGACGGAGTTGGCGGCCCGGATCCGTGTCGTCGCCGAGATCATGCCCGGCGGGGCGTCGCCAACGCCGAATGACCAAGCCGTGTCGTGGGGCGAAGAGCCAGGCGGCGAGGAAGACGGCGGTGGCGACCAGGACGATGGTGCCCCCGACCGGGGTGTCGTAGCTCCAGGACAGATACAGCCCGACGAGCGCGGACACGCCGCCGATCGTCGGCGCGAGCAGCATCATCACGGCGAGCCGGTCGGTGAGCAGACGGGCGGCCGCCGCGGGGGTGATCAGCAGGGCTAGGACCAGAATGTTGCCGATGGTCTGCAGGGAGATCACCACAGCCAGGGTGACGAGGACGTAGAGGGCGATGTCGAGCCAGAAGACCGGTAGTCCCATGGAGCGGGATATCTCCCGGTCGAGGCAGACCGCGACGAATTCCTTGTGCAGGGCCAGCACGAGGCTGAGGATGACCAGGCCGGTCCCCCCGACCAGGTAAAGGTCGCGATCCGGAATGCCGGTGATGGAGCCGAAGAGGAACTGCTGCAGCGATCCAGCGTAGCCGGGTGCCTGCGAGATGATGACGATACCGAGGGCGAACGCGGCGACGAGGAAGACGCCGATGAGTGAGTCCTCCTTGACGCGCCGGTTCTGCGAGAAGATCGCGATCAGCAGCGCGGTGGCGGTCCCGGCGACCGCACCACCGAGCACCAGGCTGCCCTGCAGGACGAAGGCGACCGCGACGCCCGGGAAGACCGCGTGCGCCACGGCGTCGCCGATGAATGCCATTCCCCGCAGGACGACGTAGCAGCCGACGACGCCACAGACGATGCTGGACATGACCGCTATCGCCAGCGCCTTGGGCAGGAACGCGAGGTCGGGATTGAACAGGTCGGTGAGGAAGTCGGTGATCGACATCAGGCTGCCCTCACGAGCTTCAACAGCGGGGAGGTCGCGCTCACCCCGAAGGTCTGCGTCCACAGCTCGGCGTCTTGCAGGTCCGCCGGGCGTCCGTCGGCGATGATTCGGCGATTGAGCAGGACCAACCGGGTGCAGGAGTCCACGGCCGCGACGAGGTCGTGGGTGGTCATCAGCACCGCGCGACCCTCCTGCGCGAGGCTAGTGAACAGGTCGCCCAGCAGTTCCTGGGTGGGCATGTCCAGTCCGGTGAACGGCTCGTCGAGCAGCAGGATGCTCGGTGCGAGCGCGAGAGCGCGCGCGACCAGGACGCGTTGGCGTTGGCCACCGGAGAGTTCACCGGCTGGCCGGCGCCGCAGCTCGGTGAGCTGCACCCGGTCCAGCGCGTCGCCGACCGCCCGCCAGTCAGCCACGCCGGGACGGCGCAGCAGACCGATCCGACCGGTACGACCGCTCATCACGGCCTGTTCCACCGAGATCGGAAAGTCCCAGCTGAACTCGTGGCGCTGGGGTACGTAGCCGATCCCGGCCCGGCCGGGGCGCGTCGGCTTGCCCTCCACCAGCACTCGGCCGCCGCGCGTGCGGATCAGCGCCAGGATGGCGCGCAGGAGGGTGGTCTTCCCGGCGCCGTTGGGGCCCAGCAGCCCGACAAGTTCGCCGCGATCGAGATGCAGCTGTACATCCCGCAGGACCGGCCGACCGCCGAGGTCCACATCCAGCTTCTCGATTTCTAGAGCTCTCACGATTGGTCTCCTGACGGCGACGTACGACGTTCCTGCTCGGCCCGCCGTCTCGCGCCGCGCCCGCGCAGCACGAGGACGATCAGACCGAGCGCGAGCACAACGGCCGTTCCGGTCAACGCCGTGATCAGCAGCGGCTGGGAGCCACCGGCCGAATCGTCGGCATCTGCCCGGTCCTGGCCGGGTGCTGCCTGGCCGTCGGGTACGGGAATCTCCGCCGTGGCGGCGAAGGCCTCGTCCGCGCTGGTCGCGTCGCCCACCGCGAAGCGCAGTGTGCCGGTCGCTGATGCCTTCTCACCGGTGATCAGATCGGCGGACACCTGCACCGCGACCAGGTAGACGCCGGGCTCGGTGAAGACCCAGTTGGCGTGGGTGTGGGTGTTGACCTCGGCCCAGAAGGGCTGAGCCGCGGAGTCCGCGGATCGCCACAGCGGCTGAGGCGCGCCGAAGTTACCCGACTGGAGGTACGTCGTCAGGGTTCCCGGCCCGTGTACACGGAGCATGGTCAGCGTGACGCCGCGGTCGATGGTCTGCATCACCCGGGGATCCTGCGTGTTCCAGCCGAGCCAGACCACGTCCTGGTTCTGCGTCTGCGGCACCACGTACACCCGCTTGCCGGCGTCGACGCCGAGGAACGCGTACGTCGGATCGTCCGGCACGGTCTGCAGCGCGGCGTCGGAGACCCGGAGCAGAGTCTCGTCAGGATCACGCCACGCCAGCTGCGCCTGGGTGCCGTCGTGCAGCAGCAGCGCCCACCGATCGTCGACGTAGCGCGGGCCGATGTCGACATGCCCGGTGGTGAGCGTGGCCCGGCCGGTGGCGAGGGGTTGGTCCGCGGCGATCGACTGGCTCAGGTCGGGTGTCGGCTCCTGGGCTGCCGCGGGGGTCTGGGCAACCAAGAGCATGATCAGCGTCGCGAGCGCGCAGCGCATGATGGCGGTGGTGGTGCGGATGGGCGGTCGCGCCTGTCCTGCCGTCACTGTTTCTCCCTTACTTCGCCGTGGTCAGGCAGTCGCGCAGCGATTCGGCGTTGAACCGCATCATGTCGAGGTAGTTGGTGACCTTGCGGTCGAAGGTGTCGCCGTAGATCGGGCACACCCGTAGCCCCTTCTCATCGGCCAGCTCGGTCAGGGTGGTGGAGCGGGCCGCCAGGTTCGGTTCCAGGAACACGGCGGGGATGTGCAGGTTGCGGATCGTCTCGGTGAGCCGGCGACGGTCGGCGAGGCTCGGTTCGGTGGCGGGGTTCGGGGTGACGAAGCCGGAGATCTGGATGCCGTACGCCTGGCCCAGATAGCCGAACGCGTCGTGAGTGGTGACCAGATGCCGTCGTGACGGGGGGATCTGGGCGATCGTGTCGCGGACGTAGGTGTCGAGCGCTTCCAGTTCTCGGATGTAGGTCGCGGCGTTCGCGCGATAGGTCGCGGCGCCTTGCGGGTCGACCCTGATCAGGGTGTCGCGAATCAGCTCAACGTAGGAGATGGCATTACGAACGTTCTGCCACAGGTGGGGGTCGATCTCACCATGCACGTGCTTGCCCAGGACCGCCTGCGGCAACTGGTAGACCTGCGTGCCGGGGCGGCCGAGGAACCGGAACTTCCGGTCGCCGGGCACCTCGAGCAGGGCCTTGTTCGGCACTTCGATCACGGTGTGGTCGGGGTCGTACACCCGCTGATTCGCCTCGCCGCTGCCTTGCGGGTCGGCGAACAGGTAGAGCCTTCGTTCGTCGAGATCGACCGTGAGGTCGGCGTGTCCGGAGTGCAGCACCTCTGCGCCGGCCATGCCCGGCACCGAGTGTGGGTCCACCCCGACGGCGAAGGTGAAGCTCTGCTCGCCCATCGGGATGGGTGCGGCTTCAGGGTCGACGGCCAGCCGTGCGCGCATGGTCAGCCGGTAGACACCGGGCTTGGTGAACGCCCAGCTCATGTGCGTGTGCGCGTCCGGCGGAAGGGTGGCGGTGTCGTCCCGGTAGCCGTCGGCGGGGTCGAACCCGTCGGCGGTGTCGACGTAGAACGATGGGTTGCCGAAGGACTCGGTCAGGTAGGCGAACATTCGGCCCGGGCCGTCCGCCGCGGTCGCGCTGAGCAGCACGTCGGATGAGCGGTTCGCGCCGTGCGTCGCGCCCGTGCCGCGCACCCGCATACCCAGCCAGATGGTGTCCAGCGAGACGTCCTCGACCAGCGGGATGATCTCCGCGGCGTACTTCACCGCCCCTTCGGCCAGCGAGATGTTCGGTACGCCGGCGCGCAGGTTGGCGTCCAGGGCCTTGATGACGGCCTGTTCTTCCAGGAGCAGGTAGTTGCTGAACGCGACGTCGGCGTAGACGACATCGCGGATGTCCCGCAGCGATGGCTCGTAACTGTGCGGATCGGCGCCGTCGGGCACCAACGAGGTGACAGCCACCCGGTCACCGCCGACGTGCGCTGCCAGGTCTCGCAGGATTCCGGTGGTGGTGACGATCTGCACGCGCTCGTCGTGCGCGCTCAATGGCGCCTCCGCCCGGCAGCCGGTGGCCAACAACGCGATCAGGACCGGAAACAGCAGCAGCTGTGCCCCGCGGCGAGCCCGTGCGTGTACCCCGCCGGCAGCGAACGTCCGCACCTTTTCCCCCTGAAGCCTCGGCCCGAGCGCAGACGTGGAGCCACTGCCGCCCTGCGGACGTCGCCAGAACATTAACATGAAAATGAGAACTGTTATCGGATAGCTTGCGTGCCCCGGGGCGGCCTCGATGATGGCGAGGCCGCCCCAGCTCCTCCAGGACCGGGAAGAATCTCAGGGCCGTGCGTCGCCGAGGCCTACGCGGCGACGTCGGCTGACGAGCAGCAGCAGCACACCAACGGCCACGAGGACAATCCCGATCGCTCCGGCCGTCAGCACCCAACCCGCACCGGTACGCGGCAGAGCTCCACCACCGCCCTGATCCGGACGGTCGTCGCCGTCCCCGCCACCGCCGGAGCCGAAGCCGGCGTTCGGATCGGTGCTGTCGCCGACGGCGATGGTGAGCGTCTTCGTGTCGGTGACCGCCTTGCCACCGGTGGTGGTTCCGCTCATCTGCACCGCGAGGCGGTACAGGCCGGGCTTGCCGAACGCCCAGTTGCCGTGCGCGTGGGTGTTGAGCGGAATATCCAACTTCTGCGGGAACGGCTTGGTGGAGTCGAACAGTATGTCCTCGCCGCCGAAAGAGTCGGTCAGGTAGAGGGCGAACCGGCCGGGCCCGTTGACCCCCTTCAGCGTCCACGTGACGTTGCCCTTGAGGCCGGACACGACGGACTCGTGCTGGGTGTTCCAGCCGGGCCAGACGACACCCGCCTGCTGGGTCTGCGGCAGCAGCCACACGGTGTCGCCCTGTTTGCCGAGGAAGTCGGCCCCGGCGGGCACCGTCAGCTTCGCTTTGTCCTTGGCGTGCAGGACTACGTCGGCGGTCTCCCGCCAGACCGGAGGGCTGCTGCGGTCATCCTTGATCCGGATCGTCCAGCTGTCTCCGTTCAGCTGCGGGCCCATGTCGAGGTGCCCGTCACTGATCACCTGACGGCCCGCCGCAGTGGTGCCCGCCGCCTTCGGCGCGGTGGCGGGTTTCGGCACCGAGGCGGGCTTCGGCGCGGCGGCGGGCTTCGGCGCAGCGTATGCCTGCGCGCCCGGTCGCGCGGCCGGCTTCAGCGGAGCGGGCATCGACTGCTCGGCCGGTTCGATCGCCGGAACGCGGACCCGGTACGTCGCCTCGGTGCGCACCCTCTCCCCCGAACGTAGTACGGCCGAGGCGGTCAGGGTTAGCCGGTAGTCGCCGGCTGCGTCGAAGGCCCAGACCAGGCCGCCGGTACGCGTGCCGGCCGGCAGCTGCACCGACCGCTTGGCGCTGGGACCGCTGCCGAACAGCGGGGTCACCGCGCCGGGGGCGGACAGGGTGTAGGCGGTGAACGTGCCGGGCCCCTCAGTCGAGTGCAGAGCGAGGGTCACTTGGTCGCCGGTGACGGCGCCGGGGCGTACCCCGGTGGTGTCCAGGGCGGGGAACCCGGTGTCACCGGCGGACAGTGACCACACGGGGTGGCCCGGACGTCCGAGGAAAGCGAAGGCTGCGCCGGCCGGCACCCTGCCAGCCAGGCCGCCGTCCGGCCCGAGCACCACGTCGGCCGGGTTGCGCCCGGTCGCGCCGCTGGCCGCCTGCAAGGCGTCCCGGAAACGCAGCGACATCGAGTCGCCGTCGAGTGCAACCGAGGTTAGGTCGGCGCCGGCTGCGGTGACGGCTACCGGTTCCGCGGAGGCCGGCGTCGCTGTGGGGGCCAATGCCAGCACGACGGCGGCGAGGCTCGCGGCACCGGCGCGCATACTTCTGATCCTCACTGGTGGCTCCCCAGGTGTAGCCGAGTCACTTCTCGTCCTTTCCCGTGTGGTCGATAGCGGTTTGTCGGTTGGCGGGACGCTCACCGGGACGATCAACGTCCGGCATCGGGCGGTTGTCGGGTACGCGTTCCACCGTCGCCGGCCGCCTGCGGCTGCACACTGGTCCCGGTGTCCGCCGTGGCATCCGGTCCGTCCGGCGCCTGCCCGGCCTCCCGGCCGGCCTGCGCGCGGCCCTCCTCCCGGGCGGCGGCCACCGCCTGAGCGAGCTGCGCCGCCCGCCGGCGCCGGGCCACGATCAGTGCCCAGCCAGCGAGGGCGAGCAGGGCCAGCAGGGCCAGCTGCGGCCAGGGCACTGCCCAGACGGTGGCCTCCGCCGCGCCGGCCCGCGGTGGCGGGTCGAGGACCTGGTCACCCACAGCGGCAGGCGTGACGGTCGCGCTCGCGGTCAGCCGTATCAGCGGCAGGACACCCGACATACGTACGGTGGTGGTCAGCTCGGCGCCGGGCAGGATCTCCGGCAGGGCTGCACCATCCACGGACCGCCTGGCCAGGCCGAGCGGTCCGGCCACGCCGAGCGCAGGCTGCCCGGAGAGCCGCGCGTTTCCGGTGTTGCGGACGGTGAACGTGGCGCTGAGCGTGCCACCGGCAAGAGGGTTGAGGGAGCCGGTGTGCTGGACTCGCAGGTTCTCGACGGTCAGCGCGGGTTGTAGCTCACCGGTCACGCGCAGGTAGATCCGCGCGCCGACCCGGTGGTCGACGGAGACTTGATTACCCTGCGCATCAGCCGTCGCGGCGGCGAGCGAGGCGACGATTCCCCCGGCGTGGTCCCCCGGCGTGGCGTTACGCGGCACCGTGAGCGTGAACGGGACGTCCAGCCGGGACGTCGACGGGATGGTCAGGGTACGGCTGGGGAGGCGGACCCAGGAGCCCACGTCTGTCGGCTGTTGGCCGCCGGCCAGCAGGTCAAATCCGCCTTGTTTCGTGGTGAACGCGTCGCTGGCGTAGAGGCTCAGAGTGACCGGGCGCGTCGAGTGGTTGGTGACCGCGACGTAGTCGGTCAGGGTGGCGCCCGGGTCGAGCTTGTAGTTGAACGCCGCTCGGCCGTTCGGGCCCTTCGCGCTTGACGGTGCCACTCCCCATGTCACGGCGGTTGGACCCGGCGATGCAGGAGACGGCGGAGCCGAAGTCCCGGGCTGGCCCGCCGGGATGGAGGGGGTGGGCGCGGCCAGCGCCGGTACGGCAGCCCCCGAGGCAAGGGCGCTGTCGAGCGGCGCGGTCGACGCTGCCGTCAGCGTGGATGCGTTCGACCAGGACCCGGTCGCCGCGAAGGTGACCGGCACCGAGGTGATTGGTGCGGGCGAAGCGCCAAGCAGGGCGATCCCGGCGGCGATGGATGCGAGCAGACGCATTGGGGGACGGTGTCCGTTCCTGGAGGACGAGAGGAGGTGCGGGGCGGGCGGGTCGCGGCAACGGCACGCCCACCCCGCAGACGTCCGGTGGCCGAGCTCAACGCCCGACCACCGGACGGATCGAAGCGATCAGATCGCGGTGAGGGTGAGGGTGGCGGTATAGGTACCGGCTGCCGTCTCCGTGGGCACGCTCAGCCGCAGGCTCGCGCCCAGCTGCGCGGTGCCCCGCCCAGCGCCGCCCGGCGCCGAGCCCAGCACCGCGCTGTTGCCGAGACCGCCACCGGTCCCGACGACGTACGGCGCCACCTGCGGACCGGCGACCACGCCCTGACCGGAACCCTGAGCCAGGACCTGCGGGGTCCAGCCGAGGTAGCCGGCGCTGAACGTCGCAGCGTCCGGGCCGGTGAAGTCCGCCGGGACCTGCCCGGAAGCGCTCCAGCCCGGCTGGCCGGCACGAGTGTCGGTCACGGTGACCGGTCGGAGCTCACCGTTACTCTCCCACCGGTCACCGGCCGGGCCGAGCTGCGCGGGCGGCAGCACCACGGCCCGGTCGTCCGGGTTGACACTGATGACCAGCGAGCCCTGCGTCTCGTCGATCGACGCGGTGATCGTCTGCGAGGTGCCCGGCTCCTCGGGCGGGAACGCCACCCAGAGGGTCACCGGCTCGCTGGCCGCGACGACCTCGTGGTCGTCGTCGTAGAGCTTGGCCACGTACTCGCAAGCGTTCAGTTCACGGGTCGCCGTGAAGGAGTAGCTCGCGCCCGCCTCACCCGAGATGATCGTGTAGTCGTCCGCACCCGGGCACTTGCTGAACCAGTGGTAGTGATCCAGCTCGGTCTGCGGCGTCTGCACGGCGTTGAGCGTCACCGTGTCGTTGGGCTGGTACTCCTCGGCCATGCCGCTGACCGACAGGCCGACCTCCGGTCCGCCGCCGGGCAGCTCGCCGACGACGAACGAGTAGTCGACCGGCCCGGTGCTGACCGTCGTGCCGCTGGTCAGCGTCGCGTCGGCCTGGAACTTCAGGGTGTAGCTGCCCAACGCGCTGAACGCCCAGTTCGAGTGCGCGTGGGTGTGCACCGGAACATCGATCGCATCCGGAAGGCCGTCATCGCCGCGGAACTTGATGATCGGACCACCGAACGCGTCCTGGGTGAACAGCGTGACGTTGCCCGGCCCTTGCACGTCGACCAGGCTCAACCGCACCTTGTCCCCGGCGAACACGCCTGAGTTGAGCGTGGTCGTGTTCCAGCCCGGCCACAGCAGGTCCGGGTCCTGGGTCATTGGCAGCAGCCAGACCTGGCTCCCCACCGGCCCGAGGAAGGCGAACCGGGGATCATCCGGAACGGCCATCGCCGCGTCCGGAAGGACCTGGAACGTCACGTCCACCGGATCCCGCGTCACCGACGGACTGACCGTGTCGTCGTGCACCTTCAACGACAGCGCACCACCCTCGTAGTGCACGTCGACCGCGTCGGTGTGCCCCTTGGAAAGCACCACCTTCTCGGCCGCCGACGCAGCGGCGGGCGCCAGTACCGTGCCTGCGACCACCACCGCCCCGGCCATCAGGGCCGCGAAACCGCGAGCCCTCAATGTTGCATTCATACCTCCCCTTTCACACCGCGCGCCCCTGCGCGCGGTGGTGCATGTGGCCGCGATTGCAGGCGTACCTCCGGAGGCGCGTTGATCGCCGGCGTCACCAGGAGGCCTTGCGGATCCCGGGCAGCTCGCCGCGTAGGGCCAACTCCCGGAACCGCACCCGAGAAAGCCCGAACCGGGTCAGCACGCCGCGCGGGCGGCCGTCGATCTGGTCGCGGGAACGCAGCCGAGCCGGGCTCGAGTCGCGCGGCAGCCGGCTCAGCCGGCGTACCGCGTCGGCACGGACCTCGGGTTCGGTGTCGGGATGGCTGATCAGGCGCCTCAGCTCGGCTCTCGCCGCAGCGCGCCGCGCCACCAGCTCCTCGCGGCGTGCCTGCCGGTTGCCGAGACTCTTGCGGGCCATCAGCGCGCCTCACGGAACTCGACGTGTCGGCGCACGATCGGGTCGTACTTGCGTAGGACCAAGCGATCAGGATCGTTGCGCCGGTTCTTGCGGGTGACGTAGGTGTAGCCGGTTCCCGCGGTGCTGCGCAGCCGCACGATCGGCCGTACATCGGTCTGGCGGGCCATCAGAGCTTCACTCCCCGGCCACGCAACTCGGCGACGACCTTCTCGATGCCCTTGCGGTCGACGGTCTTCAGCGCCTTGGTGGTCAGGGTCAAGCGCACCCAGCGACGCTCGGACGGCAGCCAGTAGCGGTGGTTCTGCAGGTTCGGGTTCCAGCGGCGCCGGGTGCGCCGGTGGGAATGGGATACGGCGTTTCCGAAACTCGGCTGCGCGCCGGTGACATCACAACGTCTGGACACAGTGGCCGCTCCTCTTGCTCTGGCCCTCACGGTAACGACAACGGTTTTCAGTTTTACATCACCCGTTCGGTCAGACCCGCGCCGGGGTCCCGAATGATCTCCACGGAGCAGTCGGCGCCCAGGCGGTAACCGACGCCACGCAGCGTGGTCACCACCGGCACATCCGCGCCGAGTTTGACGCGCAGCCGGCGGACATGGACGTCCACGCTGCGCGGACTCGTGTAGGGATGCCCCCAGACGCGGCCCAGCAGTTGACGTCGGGTGAAGACCTGACGTGGATGCTCGGCCAGGCACCAGAGCAGGTCGTACTCCCGCCGAGTCAGCGCGATCTCGGTGCGTCCGCGGTACACGCTTCGCGCCTCAGGATGAATCCGCAGACGCGGGCCCTCCCCGTCGGCCAGCGGGGAGGGCGACAGGGCGCCCCCATCCAGCAGGGCCAGCAGGGCCTCGAACCGGCCGAGATCCACGCCAGGGGCACCGGGATCAAAGCCTCACCTGCACCGTGACGGTGAGGATTTTGTCGTCCTGGCTCGGCTGACCCAGTCGCGACCCCAGGGGCTCGCTCGCGTTAGCAGCTTCCATCTGCTTAGAATGACAATCGTTTTCATGTACGTCGAGAGGAACAGCATGTCGTCGTCACCACAGGCCCCGGCCCACGTCGCGACAGCCGACGCCGATACCCGCCCGTCGCTGACCGTGCTGTCCGGGTTCTGGCCGACGACGACCTTCGCCGTCGCCCGTACGCTGCTTGCCGCGGACCCGTCGCTGCTGCTCGTGCGACACGACCTCACCGGGATCCGGGACGGTGTCGTCCGCCGGGTGGTCCGCTCCGGCACCGGCATCATCGAGGACGAGCGGACCAACCTGAGGCACGGCTGCATCTCGTGCACCCTGCGGGAGGACGTCCTGCCCACCCTCGTCCGGCTCGCCCGCCACAACCCCGGTCAGGACCTGGTGCTGATGCTGCCCGAAGTGGTGGAACCGGAGGCGGTCGCGGCCGCCTGCACCTACTGCCTCGTCGACGGCGCCCCAATCACCGACCTGATCCGGGTCGACTCCTACGTCACCGTCCTCGACGCCGAGCACCTGCTCGATGCCCTCGCCAGCACCGACGACCTCACAACGCTCGGCATTCAGGCCGCCGATGACGACAACCGGGCACTGGCGGACGTCGTGGTCCGGCAGATCGAGTACGCCGACACCCTGGTGCTCTGGGGGCAGTCCCGCGAGGGGGCCTTCGACACCAGCAGGTTGACCGTGCTGCTGGAGCGGATGGCTCCGTGGGCGGCGCACTTCCGGGTCGACGACGACCTCGTGGACGCCGACGCGCTCACCCGCCAGCTGCGCCACACCGACCGGCACCGACCGGAGATCCCCGGCGTCCTCGCCCGGGGCCTGCAGGGCTACTCGTTGGGCGCGCACGAACCGGAGGCCGATTGCGGTGTCGTCTCCACCGTCTTCCGCGCCCGCTGCCCCTTCCACCCCCAGCGGCTGCACGACGTCCTGGAGGACGTCAACGCCGAGATGATCCGTTCTCGTGGCCACTTCTGGCTCGCCAGTCAGCCGGACACGGTGGTGGCGTGGGAGTTCGCCGGCGGTGGACTGGCGATGGGTTCCCTCGGGCACTGGCTGGTCAGCCTTCCCGAGGACCGGTGGGAGCACGTGTGCGACCAGCGCCGGCTCGCCGCGGCGCTGGAGTGGGACCCCTACTACGGCGACCGGCACCAGCACCTGGTCTTCATCGGCCTCGACGTCGACCCCGTCGCGCTGCATCGCACCCTCGCCGGCTGCCTGCTCACCGACGCCGAACTCGCCGACGGTGAGGAGGCCTGGCGCCGCTACCCCGACCCGTTCGCCGGCTGCTTTCCGCTCGGCACCGAAGATCTGGCCGAACCCGACACCGACACCGACACCGACACCGAAGGAGCTCAGCCCGCATGAAGCCCGGAATCCACCCCGAGTACCGGCCCGTCGTCTTCCGCGACAAGGGCGCCGACTTCGCCTTCCTCACCCGATCCACCGCCACCAGCGACCAGACCATCGAGTGGACCGACGGCAACACCTATCCCGTCATCGACGTCCAGATCTCCTCCGCGAGTCATCCGTTCTGGACCGGCAAGCAGCGCCTGCTGGACACCGCCGGTCGAGTCGAGAAGTTCCGCAAGAAGTACGCCCGCCGCGGACCGCAGAGCGGCAGATGAGTGCCGACGTTCCCGTTGACTGGGCCGAGCTGGCGCCGCAGTTGGTCGACGCTGCTCGGCGCGACCGGGCCTGGTACCTGACGATTGCCCGCGAGCTGGTCGGCCCCGCCGACCGGCTCGCGGTCGACGTCGGATGCGGTGCCGCCGGGATGGCTCTCGCGATCGCCCGCATGATGGCTTGCGGTCAGGTGGTCGCGGTGGACGGGCATCCGGCCGTGGTCGACCTAGCCCAGGATCACATCCGCAACGCGTGGTCCGATCCGCGGATACGCGTCGAGGTGCGTCACGCCGATATTCGCCACGATATACCCGCCTTGCGGGAGACTCTCGACCGTCCGGCTGATCTCGTCTGGGCCTCGGCCGCCGTACACCATCTCGGCGATCAGCAGGCAGCGATCAGCACGCTCGCCAGCCTGCTCGCCCCCGGTGGACGACTCGCGCTCGCCGAGGGAGGCCTGCCGGAACAGCACCTGCCCTGGGACATAGGCCTGGGCGACCCCGGCTTAGAGGCGAGGCTCCAGTCCGCGCAGGACCGATGGTTCACCCGGATGCGCGCGGACCTACCTGGCAGCCGGCGGATGCCATACGGGTGGACCGAGGCGCTGCGCCGAGCCGGTCTGTCGCCGGTCACCACACGCACGACGCTGGACGAACAGCCACCACCGCTGCACGACACCGCACGGCGGGCCGTACTGGCACACCTCAGCCGACGGGTCGGTTGGTTGCGACCTACCGGCCTGCTCAGCGCGGGCGATCTCGACGCCTGGGACCGTCTCCTCGAACCGGCGGACGAGCAGTGGTTGGGACACCGCGGTGACCTGTTCCGGCTCTCCGCTCGCAGCGTGCACGTCGGCGTGCGCCCCTGATCACCATGACCACGCCCTCTGTGCCCGACCAACAACTACAGGTCGCGGGCCTGATCCCTACAGCTCAGCGCCGGGCCGTCCTGGCGCTGCTGCTCGGACGCTCCCGCCCGATCACCGCCCAGGCGGTACACGCCGAGCTGAACCGCACTGACCGACATATCGGCCTGACCACTGTCTACCGGGCGTTGCACAGCCTCGCCGACGCCGGGCTGCTCCACACGTTCGAGCTACACGGCCAACGCGCCTACCGCCACTGCGGGGTGGCGCCACACCAGCACCTGATCTGCGACGGGTGTGACGCGGTGCTCGAGTGCCCGCCCGATCTGGTGGCAACCTGGTTGCGCGAGCTGCACCACCACACCGGCTTCATCCCGCACGCCGACCGGCTCGACCTGCGGGGCACCTGTGCGACCTGCGCCACCACGTAGCCGCCGCCTGTGTGCCCGACCAGGTGACGAGCGGTCCGACAGCTGCCCGGATCGTCATCTCGGCAGACCGCCGAGGCGCCGGCCCGCCGGTCGACTTGATCATGGGGGGCGGCGGCACCGCACGTCCTGGCACAAGCTCTTGGAAAAACTCCGAGCCGGACAGCCGCGCACGGTCGCCGACGACATCGAGTCAGGCCCAATCCGAACCCTGGCTCGGTCGCGAACAGTCAGCGGCCGAATCCCGCGCAGGTGTCGAAGATTTTCCGGGCCGGCCGACGTCAGTGAAGCGGCGCTCGGACAGCAGCCGGGTCGGCTCACAGCTTCACGACGGGGCCGGCGACCTTCACCGTTCGTCCGCCGTCGCGGCACACCAAGTGATGGTGGTGCCCGTTCTGGCCGCACCGGACGGCTAATTGCTCAGCGCCGGGCAGCCGGGCGGGGTCGGCCGCGCCGGACTCGGCCAGCAATAGCAGTGTCCGATAATCGCTGGTCAGACTCGAGCCTCCTCGGCCAGTAGCACCTGATGCCGGTGCTGCGCCGAGTGGAAGCGCTCGACCTCGCGCAGCAGCGTCAGCGCCTCGCCGTGCTGTCGACTGTTGTCGGGACGCTCACGAAGCGGGGGCGCCGGCACGCGGCGTCGCGACGGTGATCCGGATCGCGGTGGTCAGGGCCAGGCCACCGTCGGGCACGCGCGCGGGTTCGAGCGCCCGGGCGGCGTCGGCGATCGCGGCGTCGCGACGCTCGGGCACGATGTGTCGCAGCAATGCCCGCCCGCCGTGCGACCACATCCATTCCATCCAGTGGCCGACGTCGCGGAACTTGCTCTCGACCTGGTAGTCCCGGATGGTGATGACAGCAAGGTCCGCAACCGCCATGGTCGCCGTTATCGTCCGCTCGTCAGCGAACGGATCGGCCGCAGGCGCCGGTCGCGGCTGGTCCGCAGGCAGGTGTGCAGCCAACGCGTCCATCGCGGCGACGAAAGCCGGATCCTGGGCCGCGAAGGTGCTGACCGCCAATCTGCCCGCCGGTCGCAACAGCCGCGCGTACGTGCGCAGTGCCTGCTGGGGCTCGGGCAGCAGGAAGACGACCAGACCGGCCAGGATCGCGTCGAAGCTTCCAGGTGGGAAGTCGGGTTGCTGGGCGTCGTCGACCCGCACGTCGACGTGGGTCAGGCCGGCCCGTCTGAGGTCCTCCGCGGTGAAGCTGACCATGGCAGGCGCGAGGTCGATGCCCGTGACACGCCCGGTGGGCCCGGTGGCATCCGCGGCGGGGAACAGGACTGCTCCGCGACCGCAACCGACGTCGAGGACACGATCACCCGGTCGAATGCCGGCGCACCTGACGAGCTCGGCGCCGAACGGGCCGAAGAAGGAGACGCCGGTCCGGTCGTAGCTCGACGCAGCCTGCTCGAACACCTCGACGGCAGCGTTTGACCGCGCTCGATCCGTCATCAGCATGTGCTCCTCTCGTCGGGCAGGGCCGACCGGAGACGGCGAACCAGTCGCCGAACGCGGCGGGTGGCGAGAACCCGAGCCTACGTGATAACGGAAACGGTTTCCACTACGGTGGCGGCATGAGCGACGAGTACCGCGTCTCCGGGGAATACCTCCACCTTTTCAGCGAGCAGGCCTGGCAAGTCCTGCGGACACCAGTGGCGGATGCGCTGCGCGGCGCCGACGGTGACACCACCCTGCTCGACGTCGGCGCCGGCAGCGGACTGGGCACCGAGGTCCTCGCCACAGTCATCCCGCACGGCGACGTGGTCGCGGTGGAACCGTCGCCGGTACTGCGGGCGGTACTGCTCTCCCGTATCGCAGCGCACCCCGACCTGCGGCAACGGGTAACCGTGGTGGCCAGTGACGCGCTGAGCGTCGACCTGCCCACTCGGCTCGGCGCCGTCCTGGCGATGAACATGATCGGCCACCTCAACCCGAACGCACGGCGGGCGTTCCTGCTCCGGACTGCCGAACGTCTCACACCCGGCGCACCGCTGGTGCTGAACCTGCAACCACCAGCCGAGCCGGCACCGCTCCCGTTCTCGGTATTCGGCACCGTGCGGGTCGGCCGGCACACGTACGAAGGTGGCGGCTCCGGCGAACCGTCCGGCTCGGACGCGGTGACCTGGCGGATGCGCTACCGGGTCCTGGACAACGACGGCACCGCGCTGCGGGAGGATCACACCGACTACCGCTGGCACACCATCTCGGGCGAGGCTTTACTCGCCGAGTTGGACGAGGCGGGCCTGGTCGGCGAGATCGGGCCACTGGACGTCGTACGAGCGGTGCGCCGACCCTAGCGGCGACGTCGGGCGTTCATTCGACAGGGTCTCCAGGGGCGTCTCGAAACGCCGAGGCCTGGCCCACCCGCCTGGTCATCGCTGTCGGTGAACCGCACCCGGGCAACCGCAACGACACGATCGCCTACCGCACGAGCGGAATCGAGCAGAAGGCGGCGGGTCGTTCACGCGGCGTTACCGGATACTGCCGTAGCGAGGCAAGAATCAACGCGAGCATTGAGCGCACGTACCGAAGATCTCCAAAGTGTGACCAACGTCGGTGAAGCCGTGTTGAGCCGCTACCTGGTCCGCCCACCGCTCGACGGCCGGTCCTGCGACCTCGACCGTTCGCCCGCAGTCGCGGCAGACCAAGTGGTGGTGGTGCTTGCTCTGGCCGCACCGCCGATACAGCTGCTCGCCCCCGGGCAGTCGGGTGGAGTCGATGTCGCCGGCGTCCACGAGCAGTTGCAGCGTCCGGTAGACGGTCGTCAGGCCGACCCGCGCGTTCCGGGCGAGCAGCATCTGGTGCAGTTGCTGCGCCGTGTGAAAGCCCTCGACTTCTCGCAACAACGCCAGCACCTCGCTCCGCTGCCGCGTGTTGCGAGTCACATTTGGCATCGCCTGGTCCACCGTCGCCCTCTCGTGATCACGCCGGCCGCAGGCCGACCGCCGGCACACGGCCTGTTGCCGCCATGCCATTATGCGTCGTCCGGTGTCAGCGCCCACGCCACCTATCGGGTGCCGCCGATCGGATTCCGATCCCGGCGAGCCCTCGGCCAGTTCGCGCCACCGCTCGCAGCCTCGACCCGAGCCGGAACTGACCGGGAGGGCAGCGTCCACCCGGCCCCTCCGCACGACGGTTCGAGGCCCTCCGGAGGCGGGCGACTACGCGGCCTCATGGGTCGTGGATGCGAGGGGCGACGGTGGCGCCACGTCACGGGGATGTCACAACGTCGATTCGGCTCTCGACACCGAATACCAACACCACTAAGGATTCCCTCACGCGCGCCCTGCATCGACAGGGCCCTGTTCTCTGGAGGAAGAGAACGTGAGTGAATCCCGAAACCTGAGCAGGCGAACATTGGCCGCGCTCTTCGGATCGGTCCTGGCCGTTGGCGCCGTGACCGTCACGAGTGGCACCGCGACCGCGAGCGCCACCCCCTCCACACCCGACAATGCGCAGGCGACCCCTGCCGAGGCGTTGGGTGCGCATGACGCCAAGCTCCTCGCCGAGGCCACCGCGAAGCACGCACCGACGGTGACGCTGATCGTGGCCGCGGAAAAGGGCGAAGCGAACGCGGTCGCGGACGGGATCAAGGCACTCGGTGGGACGATCAACCGGCGCTTCGACCAGATCGGGTACGTCCTGGCCACCGTGCCCACCACGAAGGCCGTCAAGGCCGCCACGCTGCCCGGTGTCGCCGCTGTCGACCTTGACGAGGTCATTCCGGTGCCGGACCCGACGCCCGCTGTCGCACCTCGCGGCGGAAAGTCGGTGAAGCAAGCCGCCACCCTCGCGGGACCCGGCGCCGGCACCCGGGCCGTCAACCCGTACATGCCGACGCACGAGACCGGCGCGGAGGCATTCAAGGCCGCCCACCCGAAGTGGGACGGGCGCGGGGTCACCATCGGCATCATGGATTCCGGTGTCGACCTGGATCAGCCGGCGCTGCAGAAGACCACCACCGGTGAGCGGAAGATCGTCGACTGGGTCACCGCGACGGACCCGGTGACCGAGAACGACGGCACCTGGCGGCGGATGAACACCGAGGTGACCGGGCCCTCCTTCACCGCCGCCGGCGCGACCTGGACCGCACCGACGGGCACCTACCGATTCAACGTCTTCCGGGAGTCCATCACGGCGGCCAGCGACCCGGGCGGTGACGTCAACCGCGACGGCGACACCACCGACGTGTGGGGCATCCTGTACGACCCGCAGAGCCACGACATCTGGGTCGACGTCGACCAGGACAACTCCTTCACCGACGAGAACCTGATGCGCCCGTACCGCGAGCGGTTCGACATCGGCCACTTCGGCACCGACAACCCTGCCACCGCTGTGCGTGACCAGATGCCCTTCGTCGTGGAGTACCGCGAGGACGTGGACACCACGCCGCTGAACATCCCGGGTACCTCGGACTACGTCAACATCGGCATCATCGAGGCGACCCACGGCACGCACGTCGCGGGTATCACGGCCGCGAACGACATGCTCGGCAACACCGCCTTCGACGGGGCCGCTCCGGGCGCGAAGATCGTCTCTGCCCGCGCCTGCTCCTGGGGCGGCGGTTGCACCGCCGCGGCGCTGACGACCGGCATGGCGGACCTGGTCATCAACCGCCGTGTGGACGTGGTGAACATGTCCATCGGCGGCCTGCCGACGCTCAACGACGGCTCCAACGCCCGCGCCCAGCTGTACAACGACCTGATCAGCATCTACGGGGTGCAGCTGTTCATCTCCGCCGGCAACTCCGGCCCCGGCCTGAACACCGTCGGAGACCCGTCGGTCGCCGAGAACGTGGTCAGCGTCGCGGCGAACATCAGCAAGGACACTTGGCTGGCCAACTACGGCTCGGTGGTGCGTACGAACAACGCGTTGTTCAACTTCTCCTCCCGCGGCCCGCGCGAGGACGGCGGTTTCAAGCCGAACATCACCGCTCCCGGATCGGCGATCTCGACCGCGCCGACCTGGCAGCCGGGCATCCCAGTGCCTGAGGCCGGCTACCCGCTGCCGGCGGGCTACCAGATGCTCAACGGCACGTCGATGGCTGCTCCTCAGGCCACCGGCGCCGCGGCGCTGCTGCTCTCGGCGGCCAAGGCCACCGACAAGGGTGTCACCCCGGCCGCGCTTCGCCGCGCCATCTACACCTCCGGCAAGCCGATCGCCGACGTCCCGACCTACGCGCAGGGCTACGGCATGGTCAACGTGCCGGGCGCGTGGAAGCTGCTCGCCAAGAACGTCGAGACGCGGTCGTACAGCTCCGACGCCCCGGTCTGCTCTGAGCTGTCAGAGAATTTGACCCGCTACGACCGCGAGTTGAACCGCTTCGTGCCGAACCCCAACCGAGGCACCGGCGTCTACAACCGCTGCGCCTCGGGCGAAGGTGGGCATAAGATCGGTCAGAGCCGGACCTACCAGGTCAAGCTCACCCGCACCAGCGGCCCGGCCGGATCCGTCATCCACAAGCTGGCCCTACGCGGCAACGACGGCACGTTCTCCGCAGTGAAGTCCGTCATCCTGCCGCTGAACAAGACGGTGACGGTCGGCATCACCGCCAAGCCGAGGTCCTCCGGCGCGCACGGCACCATCGTCACCGTGGACGACCCGAAGACCTCGGTGATCGACTTCGAGGTGTCCGCCGTCGTCGTCGCGTCCAACGACGTCACCAAGCCGAGCTTCTCCTTCTCGGCGGAAGGATCAGTGCAGCGCAACAACTTCACCTCGTACTTCGTCACAGTCCCTGCGGGCGCCGGTGCGCTGCAGGTGAACCTGTCGGGCATCGCCACCGGGTCGCAGACCCGCTTCATCGCCATCAACCCGTACGGCGTGCCGGTGGACCCGACGGCCAGCACCGCCTGCTACACCAACTTCTCCGACGCGGCTGCCTGCAAGCCGCAGGAGCGGGACTACCAGAACCCGATCGCCGGGGTCTGGGAGATCGAGGTGGAGTCACGACGGACCTCGCCGTCACTGAACAACCCGTTCCAACTGCAGGCGCGGGTGCAGGGTGTCACGGTCGAGCCGGACGTGATCGAACTACCGACGGTCACCGCGGGTCAGCCGACCGCGGCGAGCTGGACGTTGACCAACGCCTTCGGCCCGGTCGCGGTAACCGGTCGGGGTGGCGCCCTGTCCAGCGTGCAGGCCGAGCGGCCGACCATCGCCGAGGGCGCCCAGCAGGAGTATCTGGTCGAGGTGCCGGCCGGTGCGACGAGCTTCACCGCCAGGATCGGCAACACCGCCAACCTCGGCGCTGACCTGGACCTGACGGTGTTCCGTGACGACACCGCGGTTGGGCAGTCAGCCGACGGTGACTCCGAGGAGGCCGTCACCATCACCAACCCGCTGGCGGGTACCTACCGGGTGGTCGTCGACGGGTACGCCGTCGACGGGCCGGGCACCACCACCGCCTACGACTACCGGGATTCGTTCTCGGCCCCGTCGCTGGGGGCGCTCACCACTCCCGTCACCGCCCTCGCCCTGCCCCAGGGTGCCACCGCCACCCTCAACGGGACGGTGACCGCCCAATCCGTTCCGGGGGCCGGCCGACAGCTGTATGGCGAGCTCGCCGTCGTCACGGCCGACGGCGCGATTGTCGGCCGTGGGGCCGTCCACATCGGCGCCGTCAGCTAATGGCGTAAAGCGGAGTTGGAGCCCGCTCCCGTTAGGCGCGGGAGCGGGCTCCAACGTCTAAAGTCCAAGCCCCGGCTCGCCCAGGAGCTACCGGCACCCTGATCCCGAGGGCGCGCGCCACTGACTGGATCCACCCGACCAGCGCCGAGCTTGGATACGCGGGTTCAGCGCGCAGCCCGCCCGAGCCCCTGCCATGACAGCTGCAGAGCCCCGCTTGAGCGATCAGGAAGAGAAGGGAGCCGGCGTTGGCCGCACCCGAGCGCATCGCCCCACCCGGTGAGAAAGAGACGGACGCCTCGCTGTCGGCTGAGGACCAGCCGCATGCCCTGGCGGACCGCCTCAGCGCAGCCCGATCATTGATTGGCAACCGGATCGGCTCCCTGGAGATCCTCACCGTCCTGCTGCTCCTCCTGCTCGTAATGAGTCAACAACTGACGGACCTGCTCGCCGCACCGGCCCTCGCGACGTGGACGACGGTGTTCGTCTCCGTGATGGTGCAGGCTGTACCCTTCCTGGTCTTCGGCGTGCTCCTCTCCGCAGCGATTGCGGTGTTCGTACCGCGGTCCTTCTGGGCTCGCGCCCTCCCCCGGCATCCTGCCCTCGCCGTTCCCGTGGCCAGCGTCGCCGGCGTCGTACTCCCAGGCTGCGAATGCGGCGCCGTGCCGATCGCAGGCTCCCTGATCCGCAGCGGCGTCACCCCGGCCGCCGCACTCGCCTTCCTGCTCGCCGCCCCAGCGATCAACCCCATCGTGCTCGCCGCCACCGCTGACGCGACCCGATCAACGACGAAGAAATCCCGTACGTCCAGGTCGACTCGTGGCGCGAGGTGACTGCCCCCGCTGATCCGTACGAGTAGCCGCCGCGACGCCCCGAGGCTGCAAGCAACCGGCGGATTTAGGCAGCCGGTCGGCTCCAGTGCGGGCTACCCGACCCTGACGACGACCAGGTGAAGGCTGGCCAGACGTTCCGGCAGGTCACACCACGGCGCACCCGTACGCGGCGTCCACAAATCCCGTTGATGACCTGACGGTGATCCCGCCACCGCCCTCGTGTACCACCCGGCTCCGCAGCAGCGGCAAGATCACCACCCACGCCTCATCGGTCAACTCACCGCGACGCACCACCAGCACATGGGCGACGGTTGATCCTTGCAGGGTCGGCAGGACACACCATAACCGGGTTGACGATGAGGATCTTCATTCGGCGAAGACCGCGCTGGCGATGTTCCGGCAGCTGGACCATACCCACGGCGCGCCAGGCGGCGGCGACGCCGATCTCGACGCCGGCCGCAAGTCGGGTGTAGGTGTCGCCATTGCGCAGATGGCCCAAAGCGAGCAGCGCCTGCCGGCCGGGTTCGAGGCGCCGCCACCTGGATCGGCGTTGCTTGCGTTGGCCGCTGATGCGTTCGGCCAGGTGGTTCACCTCCCGCCGAGCCGCTCTAACACCTAGCGCCGACAACGATGTGCGCCTGACGCACCTGGAGCGCGAGGCCCAACGGACGATCACGGACAACGAACGACTCCTGCTGGGCACGCTGGTAGCTCGCCGCCGCCCGCTATCCGGCGCCTGACCGGGTCGAGCACGACTTGCGCTGGCCAGGCGCTATCGCTACGTTATTCGAAAATGATTACCGTTTCCGATTAAGGCGAGAGCATGTCAAGGCACCACCGGGTCACCACACGTGAACCCACGTTCGGCAAGTCCGTCTTCCGAACTCGACTACGGCCTGCGCGCCGGTCGTCCCCCAGAACGCAGAGGCGGCGGCACCGGATGTCCGCGTTCGGCGGGCACGTCCGAACAGCGATGCCCGTCGAGGGCATGCGGACGATCGGCCGTCACAGCACCGAAACCGCCGTACGCGATCTGCGCGCCACTCGGGTCGAACTCTGATGGCGAGGGCAGCCGAGATCCGGCCGATCCTCCGGCTGGAGAGCGCTCCGGTACGCGGCCGAGAGCCGGCGACTTCCGGGGCTGAAGCGACAATGCCCCGACGGTTCGTCCTCCGGCTCCTCGTGGTGTGCGGTGTGCTGGCCTGCGGGCTGGCAGTCGCTGTCGTCGCCGGTGTGGCGTTGGGGCCGGTCCGGATTCCCCCGCTCGAGGTGGTCACTGCCTTGGCCGACGACCTCGGACTGCCTCTTCCGGGCGACGAAGCCGGTGGGCAGCACGCCACCGTGATCAACTACATCCGGTTGCCGCGGGTGCTCGTCGGCGCGTTGGTGGGTGCCGCGTTGGGCATCGCGGGGGCAACCATGCAGGCGGTCTTCCGGAATCCACTGGCGGAGCCGGGCGTCATCGGAGTCTCCTCCGGCGCTGCGCTCGGCGCCGTCGCGGCGATCTACTTCGGCTGGACGGCGCTCACCCCCTGGATGCTGCCGGCTACAGCATTCGTCGGTGCCGTCGCCGCGATGGGTTTCGTCTTCATGGTTGCCGCCCTGCGCCGCAACCGGGGCCCCGTGACACTCCTGCTGGTCGGCATCGCGGTCAGCGCCTTCTTCGGCGCGCTCATCTCGATCATGGTGGCGACGGCGGCGAACGACGAGGAGTTGCGCGGCATCGTTTTCTGGCTGCAAGGCGGGCTCGGTGCCAGAACGTGGCAGCACGTCCAGTTGGCCGCAGCACCGGTGGTGGCAGGTTGCCTGTTGCTGACCGTGTTCGGACGAGACCTGAACGTCCTGTTGCTCGGTGACGACGGTGCCCGTGCGGCCGGGCTCGACGTGGCCCGCCAACGGGTGGTGATCCTCGGGCTTACTTCGCTGTTGACCGGTGCGGCGGTGGCCGTCAGCGGGGTCATCGGCTTCGTGGGGCTCGTTGTCCCGCACGCGTTGCGCCTCGTGATCGGTCCGGACAACCGGATCCTGTTGCCCGCCAGCGCGCTCGGAGGCGCGGCGTTCCTGGTCCTGGCCGACCTGATCGCGCGCATCGCCTTCAGCCCCACCAGCCTGCAGGTGGGCATCGTCACTGCCCTGTTCGGGGCGCCGGTCTTCCTGGCCCTGGTGCTGCGGCGGCGCGGGACCACGGGCGGTCTTCGATGATCGTCAACGCCAGCAATGTGGGACTGCGTCAGGGCGCCACCCGCATCCTCCACGCGGTCGATGTCGCAGCCTCCGCCGGGGAGGTCGTGGGCATCATCGGGCCCAACGGCGCCGGCAAGTCCACGCTGCTGCGCGCGATCGCGGGCGTGGTCATCCCCGACGAGGGCGAGATCACGATCGCGGGAGTGGACGTCGCCCGCGCGCGGCCCAGGTTGCTGGCGCGGCAGCTGGCACTTGTCGAGCAGCACCCGGTCATGCAGTTCGACTTCAGCGTCCGTGACTACGTCCTGTTGGGCAGGCACGCCCACCTGGGGCGCTTCCAGGCGGAGGGCGCCGCGGATGCTGCCCACGCGACAGCGGCACTGGAGAAGGTCGGCATCTCCGCATTCGCGTCCCGGAACGTGACGACCCTGTCCGGCGGCGAACGCCAGCTCGTGGCGATCGCGCGGGCACTCGTGCAGCAGCCCCGCGCTCTGCTGCTCGACGAACCGACGTCCGCACTCGACCTGAGCCACCAACTCCGGGTCCTGGAGCTCGTCCGGGACCTGGCCGCCGAGCAGCTCGCGGTCATCGTCGTGGTCCATGACCTCGACCTGGCGGCGCGGATGTGCGACCGGCTGGTCCTGCTCGTCGACGGCCGCGTCAGCGCCGACGGGCCACCGGAGAAGGTCTTGGACGCGGACCTGCTGCGCGACGCATACCACGTGCACAGCGTTGTGCGCCCCAGTCCCGACACCGGCGCGCAGACCGTGACGGCGCTGCGTCACATCCCGACCCCGAACAACAAGTCCTAGTAACTACCTCAAAAGGAATGACATGAGAGCACCAACCGCCGTACGCCGCGCTCTGGCGCTGGTCGCGGCGCTGATCATGACGTCAGCGCTGATGGCCTGCGCGGGCGCCGGCGCGAGTGAGGACCAGCACCCCGCGGCCGCCGACGGCTACCCCAGGACGATCAAAACGGACCTGGGGGACGTCACCATCAAATCCCGCCCCGAGCGCATCGTCGCGGCGTCAACCAACGCCGCGGAGATCGCGCTCTCCCTCGTCGGCCCGGATCGGCTGATCGGCGTCCCCGAGTGGTCCACCGAAGACCGGCACAGTCCGTTCGCCGCTGAAGCGCGCCAGGTGGGGCACACCGTCGGAACGGTAGCGAATGATCCGGAACAGATTCTCGCGCTCAACCCGGACCTCGTGCTCATCACGTTGGCTCACGACACCGAGCGCGACGCGCTCAAGGTGCTGCAGCAGGCCGGCGTGCCCACCCTCGTGTTGAGCCACTTCCCGAGCGTCACCACTGACGCGTTGGCAGACATCTCGCTGATCGGTGAAGCGCTCGGCGCCGAGCAGAAGGCGACCGAACTGGTCGGTCAACTGCGTGGCCGGTTGGATGCCGTCAGGGAGGCCGTTGCCGGGAGCACGGTGAAGCCACGGGTCGTGTTCATCTCCATGTGGCTCGACAACGGCCCGTACGCGACCGGACCGGGGACCATCAACCATGACCTGGTGACGCTCGCAGGAGCAGCGAACGCGATCGAGGACGCAGGCTTCGACAGCAGTGGTTATCTGGATCCGGAACAGCTCGTCAAGGCGGCACCGACCCATATCGTGACGCTGGATTCCGGTGGGGTCGGTCTCGACAAGCTCACCAACGGATTCCTGAAGAATCCGGCACTCGCCAGTGTTCCCGCCATCGCGAAGGACCGGATCCTGGTGCTGCCCGACCGGATGTTCTCCCCCGCGCAGGCCGGGATCGAGGGACTTGAGCTGATGGCCAAGTGGCTGCACGACCCGAACGCCGCGCGGGAGGTGCAGTGACGCAGACGCATGCGCATCGCGCTGCCGCTGGGAAACCGCGGGCGGAGCTGGCCCATCTGCTGCGGAGGGCGGGTTTCACGCCGACCGACGCCGAGCTGGACCAGGCGGAGCTGCTCGGCTACCGGGCCACCGTCGAACGGCTGCTGAGCCCACCTCCGCCCGCCGATGACGAGCAGTACCTCGTGCACCGGCATCTCCCTGCGACCGAATTGCCGATCGAGGCCGCGATGGCCGCTCCCGAGGTCATGTGGCAACTGATCACCAGCGGACACCCCCTGAGGGAAAAGGTCGCGCTGTTCTGGCACGGGCTGTTCGCCACCGCGTTCAAGGACGGCAACGCCGGCGTCGATCAGGCAGCCCAGTTCGCGATGTTCCGCCGACACGGCCTGGGCAGTTTCGCGGACCTGCTGGTCCGGCTGTCACTCGACCCCGCGATGTTGGTGTGGCTGGACAACCAGCTCAGTGCGGCCGACCGGGTCAATGAGAACTTCGGCCGGGAGCTCCTCGAGTTGTTCTCGATGGGGCGCGGCAGCTATGACGAACAGGATGTGCACGCCAGCGCCCTGGCCTTCACCGGGTGGTCGGTCCGTCCCGGGCCGTCGGCGTTCCACCTCGGGGCTCGCCCGATGTGGTTCCACTACGACGCGCAGCGCCACCACGGAAGCCCGCAACAAATGCTGGGCCGAGATGTCGCCAACGGCCACGACGTCGTTGCGGCGATCATGGCGCAGCCTGCTACAGCCCGATACATCGCAACCCGGCTGTACCTCTTCTTCTCCGAGCAGAGCCCGCACCCTGAGACCGTCGCTGCCATGGCGGACACGTTCACCCTGACCGGTGGCGACATTCGCGCGGTGCTGCGCACCCTCTTCACCAGCCGCCGCTTTCTCGACCCGGCAGTACGCCGCGTACAAGTGAAGTCGCCGGTCGAGCTTGTGGTGGGACTGGCCCGGACCGCACAGTCCTGGTCAGTTCCCGACCACCGGCTCGGTGAGCTCGTCGACGCGGCCGCCCTCATGGGGCAACGCCTGCTGACGCCACCCAACGTTGCCGGCTGGGCCAGTGGCGAGGCGTGGCTCCAGGGCGCCAACCTGCTGGAGCGGATCAACTTCGCCGCCCGCCTGGTCGGCGCGTCAGCGTTGCTGGCGAGCCGCGCCGAGCAGACCGGGCTTCCCGTGTTGGACGCCTGCCTGTCGGCGCTTGACCTTGATGACGTGTCGGAGCAGTCGCGGGACTCGTTGGCGCGGGCCATCGGGCGCCTCGGCGACGACGGGGGACCCGCCAGCGGTCGGGCCATGACCCTTGCCGTCGCAGTGCCCGAGTTCCAGTACTGCTGAAAGGAAGGCCATGTCCTCCAGTTTCGTAGTGATACACCTTGCCGGCGGCAACGACGCCCTGAACACCGTCGTGCCTTTCACGGATCCGCACTACATCGCAGTCCGCCCGACCCTCGCCCTGCAGCCGGATTCTGAGCTGCCGACACTGCGTCGTCCGGGCCGCGAGGACGTGCCGGGTGGGTCGGGCGTGCTGCCGATCAACGACTCGCTAGGCCTGCATGGCGCCCTTACCGGATTCCGCGACCTGTACGAGCAGGGCAGACTGGCCGTGCTGCTGGGCGTGGGCTACCCGGAGCGGGACCGGTCGCACTTCCGATCCCTGGACGTGTGGCACACCGCCGAACCGCACCAGGTCCGCAGTGACGGGTGGCTGGGCCGAGTCGCGTCGGTGTTGGACCCGCAGCACGACAACCCGGTGCTACTGACCAACATCGGCCGGTCGATGCCGCTGGCCTTGGCCGCCCCTGGCGTCATGGCGGCGTCGCTGGAGTCGATCGGAGGATACGGCCTGCTTTCGCCGGCCGACCGCCGCGGCGGCGGCGCTGGGGGTGTCGCTCATGCCGATCTGGCCGCACTTGCGGCCAGCTTGTACCAGGGCCGGGCGCTCCCCAATCCGTGGGGCTCGGCGCAACAGGTCGGGGTATCGGCGATACGTGGGATCCGGTCCTTCGACGCGGTTCCCGATCGCGGCGAGACCGATGTGCAGTATCCGCCGTTCAATCCCATCGCCGCGCGCCTGGAGATCATCGCGCGGATCGCCACTGCCGGTGTGGGGGCGCAGATCTTTCACACCACCCATGACGGCTACGACACGCACGAGAACCAGTTCGCCACGCAGCACAGGCTGCTGGCCGATCTGAGCGAGGCCGTCACTGTGTTCCTCGATGACCTGGCACAGCGCGATCCACTGGATCGTACTCTGATCTTGATCCATTCCGAGTTCGGACGCCGTATCGCCGAGTCCCGCGGCGGGACCGACCACGGCGGAGCTGGAGTCGCGTTCCTGGTCGGCAACGGTGTGGCCGGCGGCATTTACGGTGACATGCCCAGCCTGCGCCGCGAGGACAGCATCGACGGTGACCTGCGCCCATCGTTGGACCTGCGCGAGGTGTATACCGCGATCCTTCAGCGGTTCCTGAACGTCGACGCTGCGGCGGTGCTCGGCAAGGCGTTGGGAAGCCTACGGCTGGATCGGACGGTGGCGTGATGACCGCAGCACTCAGTATCGGCGTATGGGGCAACAAGTCTCGGGGGTTCGCTCACCCGGTTGACGCCTGCCTCGACGAGGCAACGGGACACCTGCTGGTGCTCAACCGCTCAACCTCCTGGAGTTCGCCGCACGGCCGCGCCGTGCGTGTCAGCGTGTTGGATCGACCCGACCCTGATGCCGACGTGGTCGCGGAGTTCGCAGGGCATGGCTCCGAGACCGGCCAGCTGATGGCCCCGGTGGCGCTGGCCACCGACGGGACAGGTCGGATCGCCGTGACCGACGAACACAGCCACACCGTGACGGTGTTCGGCAGCGACGGACGGTTCATCAGCCGCATCGGCGGTCCCGGGACGGCGCCTGGCCTGTTCGATCACCCCGCCGGTATCGCCGCTGACCCGGATGGCATCTGGGTTGCCGACGCGGGTAACGACCGGCTGCAGCGACTCACCTGGGACGGCGCGCCGATCGCCGTCGTTGGCTCGACCGGCCTGGGGCCGGGCCAATTCCGTCGGCCGTGGATGGTGAACGGCGATAGCGAGGGGCACCTCTGGGTAGCCGACTGGGGCAACGACCGAATCCAGGTCCTCGACCCTCAGGGAACGTGCCGACAGGCACTCGGTTCGCCTGGAGGCGAGCCGTTCCTGCGGCCAAGCGCAGTGCTCCCCATGCCCGACGGCGGATTCGTTGTCTCCGACTGGGGGCACCGTTGCCTCCATCGCTTCGATCAACGGCTGCGGCGCATCGGGGTGTGGTACGGGTCGGCGCATCTGTCACCGTGGGGGCGGGAGCGGCTCGCCGAGTTCGACACCATCGCCCAACGCCGCGACGCAGCCGCAGATCCAGCCGGGGAACAGCTCATGGGGCGGCCGGGTGGGCTTTGCGCCTTGCCAGACGGGGACGTGCTGGTGGCGGACACCGCACACCATCGACTCCAGGTCTACCCGACGGTGTAACTCGGCCGCATGATGCGACGCCCCGGAGGTACATCGCGCGGGACGAGACCGCTTGCACAGGCTGCTGCCAGGTGGCGATGGCCCTGTCGGTGAGTGTGGGGACGGGTCACCCGGCCGGGTCACCCGTCCCCACATCCCAACGTCAGACGTCGTGGACCCGCAGCACCTGGCTGACCGGCGCGGCGTCGCCGAGCGCGGCCCGCAAAGCGACCCGCTCCGGGTCGGTCAGGAAGCTCTCCAGCCCCTGCGGGGCGGTGAAGGTTGTCACAGCCACCTCCGGCTCGACCGCCGAAGCGCAGGCCAAGCCGCTGCAGGCCACCGTTTTTGTGACCACGCAGGGCCCCCTGCTCCGGGTCAAGGGCGAGCGGCTGCCGGCGGCGCTGTGTTCCTTTGAGGCCGATGCTGACGTGGATATGCGGCAGGATCTGGTCCTCGGCCTCGTCGTAGGCGATGGCGCCGCCGAGCGCATCGACGTTGGACAGGTGAACGCGGTCCCACACGGATGCCTGGGGGCTGCCGAGCCGTTGGCATGTGCCGACGATCTCGACACTGCTGAAGCCAGCGATGAAGACGGCGATGTAGCCGTGGCGGTTGACGGCCATCTCCGAGGTCATCGTCGAGGTAGCAATCAATTCGACCGATGGCTATACGTACGGCTGGTCAAGCAATCCGCTGGGCCAACGCCCTCGAGCGCGAAGCCGCTCAACGCATCAACGTTGAGCGGCTTCGCGCTCACCCGGTCACCCGGTCACCCGGTCTCTAAGGCGCAAGCACCGCCCGCTGCGGCAGCGTCTCCTGGGTGAGCTGACTCTCACGCCGCAACCGGCCGACCGAGGATCGCTGACATCGCCTCGTGCAGCGCTCGGTGCGGATCGGCGGGCAGCCGAATCGACCGCCAGCCGATGTGTTTGTCCGGACGCACCAGGAGCGCGCCGTCCTCGTCGATCTCCCGCAGCCGTGCCCAGTCGTAGTACAGGTCGGTCACTCGATGCCCAGGGCCGATCAGCACGGCCTCGAGCGGCACGCCGAGTTCGTGGCTGACCTTGTCGGCAGCCGCCACCCACGGCTCCCCAGCGATACCGGTCAACAGCGTGAACTGCGTCATCGGTGCCAGATCGAGAGTGGAAATCTTGTGCCGGGCATCACCCACCCAAGCATGCGGCAGCCGGGATCCCGGAACGGTGGACGGCTCGTAGTACAGCTCCGAGTCCCGGCTCGGCTCCGGCCGGCGAGTGCCGTCGGAAGTTACCGCATCCGACTCGTAGAACTGCCCCAGCTCGACGCCGTGGGCATTGAACTCGTAATTCTTCAGCTCCATGGCCGACACCAGTGCGGCCCGCTTGGCTGCCCCCTCGGGAGTGTTGGCTTTGCGCTCCTCGATGCGCGCGACCATCTCGGCCTCATCCTTGGCGTCGAGCAGGCCCAGCACCTCGAAGAACTGGACGAACTCGCGGCTGGACTTGTTCGCGCGCTGAACGATCTGCCTGGCCACTGGAGCCCGCTCCACCGAGTAGGTGTCCAGCAGCGAAGGCGCGGCCTGCCCACGGAGAACGGCTGCCAGCTTCCAGGCGAGGTTGTAGGAGTCCTGGATCGAGGTGTTCGACCCCAGTCCGTTGCTCGGCGGGTGACGGTGGACCGCGTCTCCGGCACAGAACACGCGCCCCGACTGCAGGTGCGTCGCGTACATCTCGTTGTTGCCCCACAACGACGTGCCGGTGATCTCCACGTCGATATCCGGCAGACCCAGCAGATTGCGCACGATCTGGACAGCGGCCGCCTCGTCGACGACCGGGGGAGGCTGGTTGATGTCGTAGCCCCAAACGACGAGCCACTCGTTCCAGGGCCGCACCATCCGCACCAGCCCGGCTCCGATTCCACCGATGTCCGAACCGGGACGTAGCACCCAGTAGAGCACCGAAGGCCGGTGCGCGACGTACGCCGCGAGGTCGGCCTTGAAGGTGATGTTCATCGAGCCGGCGATGTCCATCGCACCCTCCGTCGGAAGGTCGAGGTCGGCGGCGACCTTGGAGCGGGCGCCGTCAGCTCCAATGAGGTACTTGGCCCGGATCGTGTACTGCTCGCCGGTAAGGCGGTCCCGAACGTCGACGTCGACGCCATCGGAGTCTTGCCGGTGCCCCAGGTACTCGGTGGAGAACTGGACCTGGGTACCTCGCTGCGCCGCGTTACGCACCAGGATTGGTTCCAGGTAGGTCTGGGGAAGATCGGCCGGCAGGCACGGTGAGGCGAGCCGGTAGTCGGCCAACCGGGCCGGATGGGTCCCCCAGGTAAGGATCCGTCCGATCTCCTCGCCAGCGATGGAGGTGCAGAAGACCGTGTCGCCCATCAGCTCGTGCGGAGTGGCGTCGGCGAGCGCTTGATCCTCGATGCCCAGGTCACGGAAGATCTCCATCGTGCGCTGGTTGGTGATGTGCGCCCGCGGGGTGTTGGCGGTCCAACGGTACTTCGTGATCATGATGTTCGGAATGCCCAGCGTGGACAGGAACAACGCGGCTCCTGCTCCCGCGGGGCCCGAGCCGACGACCACGACGTCGGTCGTCACCATCGAACCCTGGGGAAGCCGCGTCTCCGCTATCCCGTCGTTTAAATCCACGATCGCTCTCTCCACTTCGGTGCTCGGCGTGCGAGCAGGTGCCACTCGCGTGACCTTGTGTGCTACGGCGCGGCGCTGCCCCAGGAAGTACAGGCAGTAACGCGGCGGAAATACGAAACTGTGGCGGAATCAAATAGCTACCGGCGGACCCACCCCTGCCGACGCAGGTCTGTGCACGCATGCCGAAGCGCGCCCGGAATGCTTGGGAAAGTGGGTAGCCGACCGGAGGCCGCAGCACGCCGCGACCTCAGCGACGGGAACCCGCGGTGAGGCTCGGTAGAAGGCACGGCCGCCCACGGAGCAATCAACACCGTGGTCACGACGGGAAGCACATACGTTGTCGACCAATTGGTCCAATCTAGGACTTCGAGACACCGCCGTTCAGGCTGTGAGCCTGGTCTCGCCCCGCCGAGTCCGGCAGCCTACTTCGGGTGCCGAACAGGTCGGGAGGAACGTTCGGGCGCTTGCTTGCTGGCGCCCACGATCATCCGACCGTGGCCAACAGCACTTCCCGGGGACCCTAGTCTGGACTATACAGTCCTGTTAACCGCTAGGCTACGGCAGTGCCTCGGCGGCCGATCCGAGATCACGTGACCGGCCAGTGCACCTGGTTTTGGCTGGCTCGGCGACACGTGCGGCACAGGCGGACATTTGCATATTGCTTTCTATCAGCTGAAACCACCGACCAGGTTCGCCGGAAACATCGTTCACGAAATAGACCTACGAATTCGATTCGAACAGGGTCACTTTGTTGGCGGGAATGTTCTCTCAACATTCGCCCTACCAGGGAGATAAGCGTCGTATGTCGTACGGTAGCGGAACCGAGGTCGATCAGCGTCGGCCGGCGCTGACCATCACCCCCGAATTCAAGGCGGACTCTCTCCGTCGATATGCCGAGCTCCGCGCACAGGGACCGGTTCATCGGGTCCGCTTCGGCAGCGGCCTCGAAGCGTGGGTAGTGGTCAGCTACGAGGAGGCGCGTATCGCGCTGACCCATCCGGCATTGTTGAAGGATTCGACCCCGGCGGAGAAGGCGCTCGCGGCAGTTGGCTTCATCATGAACAAGCCCGGGGTGGGGCTTGGCGGAAACATGTTGGAATCCGACCCGCCCACGCACACCCGGCTGCGGCGCCTGGTGGCCGGCGCCTTCAGCCCGCGCCGTATCCAACAGCTCGGCCCGCGTATCCAGCAGATCACCGACGACCTGCTGGACGCGATGGCACCACAGGGCGAGGTCGATTTGGTCGAGGCGTTCACCGGCCCGCTGCCGATCACAGTCATCTGTGAGCTGCTGGGTGTACCCGAGGGGCCGGAGCGACGCGACTTCCGCAGCTGGACCAGCGCCACGTTGGGCCGGTTGTCCGACGAGCAGCGGGCGGCCGCGCTCAAGCTCAACCAGTACCTCGCCGCTCTGATCGAACATAAGCGGTCCGAACCGGGAGACGACCTGCTGTCCGCGCTGATCGCGGTCCAGAACCAGGAGGACGGCCAGCTGACCCAGGCCGAGTTGCTCGGTACCGCAGTGCTGCTCGTCGTCGCTGGCCACGACACCACGGTCAATCTGCTGGCCAACACCATGATCGGGTTGTTCCGGCAGCCGGAGCAGGCCGACCTGCTGCGCGGCCGGCCCGAGCTGATGGCGACCGCGGTGGAGGAGTTTCTTCGGTACGACTCATCGGTCGAGCTGTCCACGAACCGGTACGTCGCCGAGGACCTGGAACTGGGCGGGCGGCAGATCCGGCGCGGCGACGTGGTGGCCGTCGCACTCGGCTCCGCGAGCCGCGATGCGCCTCAGCAGAACGGCGGTGAGCCCGACGTGATCGATGTGGAGCGAGCCGCGGCCCGGCACATCGCCTTCGGGCACGGTATCCACCACTGTCTCGGCGCCCCGCTCGCCCGACTGGAGGCGTTCATCGCGATCGGTTCACTGTTGCGGCGGTTCCCCGACCTGCGCCCGGCAGCCGACCTGCCGGGACTCTCCTGGACGCCGACCGGCATGATGCGCGGTCCGCTCAGCCTGCCGGTGCGGTTCACGCCGACGGCCGTGGGCGAGAGGACGACGGCCGACCCCGCCTGAGGCGCCGGCCGGTCCGATAATCTACAGCGGACAGAGTTGACGTGCGGCTCGGCGTCGTCGCCGAGGCCGCACGTCTCGTCGGCTATCCGCCGCTCAATCCTCGCTGAGGGACTGGGATCCGACTCGACGTCGGCGACGGCAGCACGTTCGCCAGCCCCGGACACCTCGCCATCTACGCCGGCCTGGTGCGTGTGATTGTTGTTGTCCTCGCCTATCGGGTACTCGGCTGCGTGCTGTGTGGATGTGACGATCCGCTTGTCGGGATAGACGCCACCTGCATGGCTGATCGGTGGGACGACGTCGACGAGGGGTAGTCCAGGCAATTTCGGTGACAGACCGTGAGGCATGTCTCTGGTGTGAACGTTTGGACGCAGGCTCGCGTTCCTGCCATGGACAACCATGCGAGCTGGTTGCCGGAGGCGTTCGTATCCGAGGCCGTCGACGCCAGCCGTTATGCGATGGCTCGAACCCAGGCCGTCTGCGGGGTACCTAGGATGAAGCTGCATGCGGCGCATGCATGTGCCTGGCAAGCCGCGACGTACAGGCGATGTTCGGGCTGATCGGCGACGCCGAACATGTTCTGCGTCCAGAGCTTTGTCTTCGACGGGGGCGACTACCTCGGCGCCGCGCACGAGGCGGGCGCCATGTTCATGCGGTTCGGATACCCCAGCCGGACCGGTGGGCTGGGTGTGGTCACGGTTACGCACGGTCCCGCCCTCACCAACACGCTCACCGGCTTGGTGAAGGGGCCACCGGCAGCCGAACTAACCTCCAGGACATCCCGCAGCGTGACGTTGTGCTGCCCACCGGCGCAGGGTTCGAGCAGGCGCGGACACCTGAGAGCGCGCTAGCGGACCTGGCGGTGGCCATCGGGCGGGCCATCGTCGAACGCCGTCCCGTCGTGTTCAACATTCCGTCGGACGACACGTGGCAGGACATCGAGTACCGCGATGTTCCGCTGGACCTACCGGCCTCGCAGAGGATTCACCCGGACCCGACGGCGATCCGGCGGGCCGTGGATCTGATCACCGCAGCGCGAAAAACTGTCATGCTCGCCGGACACGGGCCCATCTCCGCGCGTACCTCCCTGCTGCGGCTGGCGGAGCGCATCGGTGCGCCCAGGACGACGAGTCTCAAGGCGAAGGACCTGTTCCGTGGCGATCCGTTCGACCTGGGTATTGCGGGCGGGCTGGCCGGACCGGTTACCCGCGAAATCATCGATTCGGCGGACCTTATCATCAGCTTCGGCGTCCGCCTCAACACTTATACCACTCGACAGGCCGGCGCCCCGTAGCTGGCCGAGCTACTGCCGGCGGTGGCCCGTCGTGGCGTCCCAGTCCGGTCCGGCGCTCACCGCCCCGCCGGAAGCCTCGCCACCGGCCCCGGCCGCTCCGCGCACGTCGGCGGCCTCGCCCTCGGCGCTGGTCACACGGTTCGTCATCGCCCTCTCGCCTTCACTTCACCGCCTGCCACCATCCGTCCTCATCAGATTCGCCCGCCCGGCCGCACACTCACTAGAGGCCGGCGAGGGCCTTCTCTACGAGGTCGAGCGCCTCGTCGACACGGTCGCGGTGGGTACGGTGCGACAGGATGCACATCCGGATCACCTTGCGGCCCCGGATGACGGTGCTGCTGAGATAGACGCGGCGGCTGGCGTTGACCTGTTCCAGCAGCCGAGTCGTACGTTCGTCGGCCCGCCGTGCCGCCGCGCCGGTGCGGCCCTCGGCGCGTACCCGGAAGGCGACGGTGCTCAGCTCCGGCGTCCAGGGCAGATCGAGTTCCGGTATCGCGCGCAGCCGCTCGAAGGCGATCGTCGCGAGGTCGAGCTTCTCGTCGAGGGCGTCCCGGAACGCCCGGATTCCGTGCAGGTGCAGCGGCAGCCAGACCCGCAGTCCACGTGCCTCGCGGGTCAGTTCCGGCCCGAGGTCGGCGTAGTCGGGCAGCAGGTCGTCGGAGGTCACGTCGTCGAGATAGGGAGCAGACAGTTGCTCGGTGGCCAGGCGGGTTCGGTCGCGGACCAGGATGGCACCGACCCCGAGCGGAAGGAACAGGCTCTTGTGCGGGTCGGCGGTGATGGAGTCGGCCCGTTCGATGCCGGCCAGTCGCGCGCGGCCGCGCTCGGTGAGCGCGAAGAAGCCACCGTAGGCGGCGTCCACGTGGAACCACATGCCCTCGCGCGCCGCCAGGTCGGCGAGCCGGTGCAGCGGGTCGACGGTGCCGGTGTCGGTCGATCCGGCGGTGGCGACCAGCATGGTGGGACGCAGCCCGGCGAGGTGGTCCTCCTTGATCATGTCGGCCACGGCCACCGGGTCCATCCGCAGGTCGTCGGCGCCCGGCACGACCCGGATCCGGTACGGCGAGAACCCGGCCAGGATGGCGGCCTTGCCGACGGAGTGGTGGGTCTGCTCGGAGACGTAGATCGTCGCGTCGGACAGGTTCGCGCCGGACCGCACGGTCCGCGCGGTCCGCGCCGCGATGACGGCGGAGAAGTTCGCCATGGATCCGCCGCTGGTGAGTAGGCCACCGCTACCGCCGGGAAGCCCGAAGACGTCGCGGGCGATCCACCGGACGACGCTCTCCTCGATCGCCGTGATGCCCGGGGCTGCGGCGGCGAGGGTGCTGTACCGGTTGAGTGCGCTCTTGTAGAGGTCGGCGAGCGCCCCCGCGTAGAGGCCGCCGGTCGGCACGTACCCGAGGAAGCCGGGACCGGTGGTCTCTATCGCCTGCCCCGCCGCCGCGTCGATGCGATCCAGGAGTTCCGACAGTTCCTGCGGTCCCTCCGGGGGCGGGACCAGCAGGGCGCCGACACGCCCGCGAGCGTCAGGTTCGTCGGCCACGAAGGCGGGCCGATCCGGCAGACTCTCAATGAAGTCGACCGCGCGCCCAAGGACCAGACGTCCGGTACGGACCATCTCGGCGTGATCAGGCTCGAGGGGATAAGTGTGCTTCATACCGTCTCTCCGTGAATCCGCCGCCGCTCGGCAACGGCGACGCGCTTCCGCACTTCAGCTCTAGATTCACGTTATTCGCCAAGATTCAGACCGTGTAGGGCACTTTTCCTGAGATATCCTGGCCGGAGTTTGTGGAATCCACAGAATGGCGCCCCCGTGACACGCAGCAGTACGCAGGACGACACCACCCGTGACTGGTCGGCGGTCGCGGCGATCTGTCGAGAGGTCGAGAGCGGCCTCGCCACCCTGGTGACACAGATCATGGATGACATCCGCCGAGACCAGCCCGCCGCGTACGTGAACGTGTCGCGGGCGGAACACGAGGCCTGGATCCACGAGCAGGCGGTACTGCTCCTGGCCGGGTTGGCGGCACGGCGCCCGCCGACCGCCACGGAGACCGATCACGCGCGAGCGCTGGGCCGCCGCCGCGCCCAGCAGGGGCTCCCGGTCGAGGTGGTGCTCGGCGCCTACCACCGGGCGTACCAGTACACCTGGAACGCGCTGGCCGCTCGCGCACGCCCCGACGAGCCGGAGCAGACGTCGCTGGTCCTGGAGTTGGTCGATCTGACGCTGATCTGGTTGCGAAGGAACACCAGCGCCTTCGCCGACGGTCACGCCGAGGCCGCCCGGTCACGGGACGAGATCCGCATCGGACTCGGTCACCAGTTCCTGGACGCGCTCTACGCCGGTCGCGCCACGGCCGAGGAGACCGAGATGCTGGCGCGCGCGCTGGGCTTCGACCCCGACGGGCTGTTCCAGGCGATCTGCTGCCCGGCGCCACCTGCCGCGCCCGAGTACCTCGACCACCTGCGGCGGCGCCTGCGGGACAACGGCGGCGCCGAGTGCGCGATGGTGCGCGGCCGGGTCCTGGTGGTCGTCTCGCAGGGGCTACCCGAGCAGCGCGTGATCCAGGCGCTGGACGGTCTCGACGGGCAACCGACCGCTGGGCTCGGCCTGCCCCGTCCCGGCCTCGTCGGCGCCGCCGAGAGCGTCATCGACGCTGAGCGCGCGCTGGGCGTCGCGCAGGGCGCGCCCGCCGGGGAGGTCGTCCGTTTCAGCTCCTCCTGGCTGCTCGCCACCCTGTCCCCGCAGCTCGATCGGCTCCGCCCGCTGCTCGACTCGGGCCGGGCGACGGAGCAGGCGCACCTGTGCGAGGCCGTCCGCGCCTACGCCGGCCACGGCTTCTCCATCACCGCCAGCGCCGAGGCCCTGCACGTGCATCCCAACACCGTCAAGTACCGGCTCGACCGCTGGCAACACCTCACTGGCTGGGATCCCCGAACCCTGGACGGTCTACAACGGTCGCTGCTGAGCATCGCGCTCGCCGAGCGCCAGCGAGGCGAGCAGTCCGCGTACGCCGTTGACGGCAAAGATCCCGATCGTTAGAGGCTGCGCGACGTCGGCCGCGGTGAGCTGGTCGGTAAGTGTGGCGATCTGCTCGCGTAGCCGTTCGGCCGTGATGCCGGTGGCACCTTCGCGTTCGGTGCTCAGTTCCAGGATCGACGGTCTGCTCAGGCTCGGTGTCATGCGTCGCGCCAGGACGGCGTGGCCGTGCCGGTCAGCCGACGGATGAGGTTCGCTGTTGAGGCCCACCGAGCCGCGATACCGACGACGCCGGTCGGTGGATCGGCAGGGCCTCTTGCCCGCCTTCTAGGCTGCTGCCATGGACAGCGCGCTCACTCACGCGGGTAGCTCCTTCATCAAGTTTCGACGCTACGCTCCGGATCCGAAGGCGCACGGGTTCCGATGGGTCGACATCAAGCAGCTCCACTTCTCAGCGGAGTCCGCGGACGATAGAGGGCTGCTTGCCGCACTCATCGGGCATGAGCAGTTCCGGGACGACTATGCAGGTGGTGGAGTGCTGCCGGAGGGGCTCCGGCACGGCCCGTATTGGCTGCGGTTGATTACTCCCGAACTCTACGAGCCGATCAGCCAGGAGAAGGCCGTACAGATCCTGCGTGACTGGTTGGATCCGCTCTGGGACATGCCCACCGAGCTGGAGGCTGATCTGCAGCGGGAGGTGTTCGCCCGCCTGGCCGCAGCCGATGGCATCTACTACCTCGGCGAGCTCGGTGATGAGGCGAATCATGACTGGGGACGTGTGCACGACTACTTTCACGAGTTCGTGCTCATCGATCGCTCGGTCGGGCAGATCTTTCTCATCGTCGCCGCCGACGACTGAGGCAACCATCGGGGCAACCGCTTCGTGGCTCGAAGGGCGCGGAGGCGATCTCCTTGCCGGCCGAGCAACAAGCGCTCGCGTACGAGGGGTGGCCCTGGACCTGGGCGAGGAACGTGTCGGACAGCTCGTCGCCGGCCAGGAAGGCGTCCTCGATCAGGTAGTGCAGCGTGTGCGACCCGCTGCTGGTGCCCAGCATGTTGCCCAGCGCCTGGAACGCCTCGGCGGTCAGCAGCCCACCGCCGGTGACGGATCAGGCCGGGAAGACCTCCACGTGGGTCAGCCGCGCGTCGCCGTGCCGCCAGTCGGCGACCGCGATCGCCACGTAGCGCCCGGAGGTCCGGACGGCGATGTCGGATTCCGGGCGCGGACGCGCGACGGAGGTGACCTCGACGTAGTCGAGGCCGTCGGCGGAGACCGCCACGGTGACCGGCCGGCGCCGACCGGGGGTCCAGGTCAGGTGGAGCGAGGCGAGGTCCTGGCGCGTTCCGAGGTCGATCACCATCCGGCCGGTCGGACCGGGCTCCCAGGAGGTACCCGGGTCGCCGTCGACGGCCGCCGACGGGTTGGTCATGCCGGCCGGCAGCGGCGACGTCGGGTAGGTCGTCCGGGACCGGGCGAGGTCGCTGGTGGGCGTCACCGGCGCACCGGCGAACTCGACGTCGCGGCTACGACCAGCGGGTACGGTCACCCGACGGGTGGCACCGCTGGCGGCGCACTCCACCTGTACCGACACGATGTCGCCGGCGGGTGCGGTGATCGTGAGGTGGTGGGAGTCGGTGACGTCGAACCGGGTGCCGGTGGGGACCGCCCCCGCGGGCGCTACCGGGGTCGCGGTGAACCGGGGTGGCTCGACGCGTGCGGTGGCGGCGGCGAGGTCGACCTGGTAGTCGGTGGTGCCGGATCCGGTGACCTGGCTCCCGCGGTACAGGCGCGGCGTCGTGGGCTGCGGGAGCGTGACGGTGGCCGTCGTGATGTCCTCGTCGGACAGGTTGAACACGCTGAGGTATCCGTCCGCGTCGCTGACCCGCAACGCCTCCGGCCCGCCGCTCGGCAGTGCACGGGACGCCGCCGCGGCCAGGGCCGTGTGGTTCGCGTCCGCGTACCCCTCGACGATCAGCCGGGTGCTGCCGGCGGCCGGTCCGCTGGAGAGGGTGACGTTGGTGCCGGTCACCGTGATCGGGTTCTGGCCGTTGTGGACCACCAGGCCGGCACGCCCGTCGACGTCCAGCCAGGAGCCGGCGATGGTCGGGCGGTCCGGCACCACCGCCGCGTCGCTCCAGGTGACGCCGTCGAGTGAGGTCTGGATGACGTACCGGGTGCCGTAGGCGGCCTCCCAGTCCAGGCGTACGCCGCTGATGTCCGTCGGCGCGCCGAGGTCGACGGCGAGCCAACTGTCCGGGCGGGCGCGCTCCTCGCGAGCCACCGCCCAGCGGGTTCCGGTGTTGCCGTCGGTGGCGTTTCGGGCGGGGTAGGCCGGGTCGGCCGACGAGGCGGTGGTGGGTCGGCCGGTGGCGAGGTCGACGCCGCGGGCGTCCAGCACGGCGAGCGCGAACAGCGAGTAGCCGTACTGGGTGGCGGGGGCCTGGCCGAGCATCCGCACCCACCGGGCTGACCGGGGCGGGAGGCTGACCTGGTCGGTCCCGCCGTCGCCGAGGCCCGATTGTCCGGCCAGGGTGACGGACCCCTGCTCGCCGGTGAAGGTGCGGGTGCCGGTGAGCCCGGGTACGCCGGGCATGTCCAGGTTGAACAGCGTGAGGACGCCCTCGTCTTCCGCGATGCCGGTGGTGGCGTACACGACCGTGCCGGTGGGGAGCGTGGCGTATCCGGCGGTGCCGCCGGCGACCCGCAGGACGGTGGCGGTGGCGTCGACACCGTCGCGCGCCACGGTGTACGTGGCGGAGGTGCGGCTGAGGACGGGCGCGGACTGCCTCGGCAGCAGCGACGCGGCCCGCGTGTCGAACAGCCAGTTGTCGTGGGCGGGGGCCCACAGGAACGACACGAAGCCGGTCTTGCTGACCGCTGCGGCGAAGGCGGTCGCGGTCTGCTGGGCGGTCAGGCCGGCCTGCTCCCCGAAGTCCCTCGTGCCGGCGGCCGCGGTGAAGAACGTGGTGCTGTCGACCGGCTGGACGACACCGCCGTTGGCGGCCCGCCAGGCGTGGAAGAGATAGCTGATCGCGACCTCGGCCCGCGCCTCCGGCTCGTACTTCGGTTCGCCGCTGAACTTGGTAAGTCGGTCCTCGGGCGGGTAGTTCAGGTAGGGCATGAGCCGGTCGGCCAGGTCCGCCTCGGCCCGGGCCGCGTGCCGGTCGCCCTGGACCTGCGCGAGGAAGGCCAGCGGCAGGACGTCGCGGCCGTACAGGTGGTAGCGGTCCGCGACCATCGGCATGAACGGTTCGCCGGCGTCGCTGGCCATCAGTCGCATGGTCCGCCACAGCTCAGCGCCGTTGGGTTGCCGGGTGAGCGCCTCGGGGAGTGGTTGGCCGGCGGTCAGGAAGTGCGCTGCGGTGCGGCCCGCCGTACGCCAGAGCTCTTCCTGGTAGTGCGGCCCGAAGGAGCCGTGGTTCTCGACCAGGAAGGAGTCGTGGATGTTGTGGGCGGTGTTCCACTGCGCGACCGTCCGCCCGTCGACGACGGCGTGGCTGGCGCGGTCGGCGGGGGGAAGTCCGGTCGCGTTGATCGTCCACGTGAGGAACCGTTCGCGCCACTCGGCGGCGCGGTCGTCGTCCGCCGCCCAGGCCAGGCCGGGCGCGATCGCCTGGGCGTAGACGCCCATCTCTTCGAGCTTGGTGTCACCGATCCAGCCACCGGTCAGGCCGTTCGGCGTCCAGTCGCCACTGAGCGGGTCGTCACCCGTGCCCAGGTCGGAGGCGTACGCGGCCTGTCCGCGGGCGATGCTGTCGACGTTGGTGCGGGTCGCCTCGTCCAGGTCGGCCCAGAGCAGCCGGGCGGCCAGGATGAAGTAGAGCTCGAAGGTGCTGTCCCAGAAGAGTCGCTGGCCCCACTCGGTGCCGCCGGCAAGGCGGTTGGTGGCCGCGTACCGTCGGATGGTGGCGACGGTGCGGCTGTGCAGGGTGTCCCGGTCGACGCCAGCGGCTGCCGCGTCGTATCCGGGCGCGTTGAGCAGGACCGCGTTGCCGAGGACGACCGCGAAGCGGAAGTCCGCGAGACGGTAGGCGTTGAGCGCCGGATCCCACTGCTGCTCCGACCATCGCGTGTGGGCGAGCAGCAGTGCGTGGTAGGTGGCGGCGACCGGGTCGGTGGCCGCGACCGGCGACGTGGGCGCGAGCGGCGCGGCCTGGGCGCTGCCGGCGGGCGAGGCGATGGCGAGGCCGCTGCCGATGGCACCGGCAAGGACGAGGAGTCGCCTGCGGCTCAACGCGAAATCGGACATGGGATGGCCTCGCTCCCCCGTTGACAACGTTGTCTCAATCCCCACAGGCTCCGATGATCTTCTCCGGATGTCAAGGGGCACCGGGACGACTGCGTGCCCTCGTCACGCAGGCCCGCGAGCAAGACTCCTACATCGTTTGCCACGACACCTTGCCGCACTACCTGTACCCGCGGGCGAAACCCGCGATCTGTCGCAGTTTCGCCGACCGGCCCTCTGTTCCGGGCGGAACCACGGGGTCAGTTTTCAGGCGGAGCCGACAGCGCGGACGGCTGCGGTGGGTCGACCTCGACGAATCCCCAGAGCCGCTCGATGAGTTGCAGGGCTCGCGTGCGGTGGTCAAGATTCAGCCGGCGTTGACACGCGCAGCACGACAGCCGGCGCAAGGCTGACCAGTGAGAGGGCACCGAGGAACCGATGCGCCACCAGGCGGTCACCGGCCCTCCCTGACGCCCTGCGCGCAGCGGAGGTAGGGCCCAACCTGCGGGCCCCGCCAGGCACGCGCTGCGTCGGTGATTACGGTGGGCTGGACAGAATGCTGTCCAACCCACCGTCCTACCTCGGCCCCTCTTCCACGTTAAGGGCACGTGTCGGTGTACGGGTCAACGTGCACAGCCGGGTACAGCTGACCGTGCACAGCGTTGTGCAGACGGGCGATGAGGCGAGCGAGGCACGTCCGACGTTCAACCGTCCGCGAGTCGACCCGCGGACTCAGCGAAACCCGCAAGACCGGTTTGGGGGGCATCGTGACGTTCCGTTACGACGATCCGTCGTCGATCGTGTGGTGCATCCGCTCCTGCCGATGAGCGTGCGTCGCCCGATGCGGGCCGCAAGGGTCCAGGTGATCGAAGAACGGACCCTACTCCGGTAGCCGGTAGGGCGGCGACTACCTGACGTGCGACTACGCCTTGTAAAACTGGAAGAAGTAGCGGGTGCGAGCGGCAAGGGTGGATCGTGGCAGGTGAGCAGGGCAACCGGTTGGTCGTCGAGCACGAGGAGGTCGTCGGAGTCGACTACTCCGTGCAGGGGTTGACAGGGCTCGTCGGTGTCGGTGCCCGCTTCGAGCGGTGCCGCTTCGACGGACTCCGGTTCCAGGACGTGGCGCTGGGCTCCGGCATGGAGCTGTCGCAGTACGTCGGGTGCTCCTTCGACGGCGCGGTGCTGACCGGCACGGCCGGCTACTCGCGGTTCGTCGGCTGCACCTTCCGGGACGCGGAGATCCGCGGTCTGAAGGCGGACTACCTGGAACTCGTCGACTGCGTGTTCACTGGGCGGATCAGGTCGACGACGTTCTGGGGCGCTCCACCGCCCGGCTCCGCGGAGCGGTTCACGAGCAACCTGGCGTTCCTGGAGAAGCAGGGGCGGGCGGAACCCCGTGGGTACCGGGCGCTCGCCCTGCGGGAATCCAACGAGATCCACGGCAACGACCTCTCCGGGGCCGACCTGGTCGGCGTGGACTTCCGCCACGGCGTCGACCTGACCCGGCAGCGCCTGCCGACCGGAACGGACTACCTGTACCTCCCGGACGCCGAGGCCGCTCTGCAGCGTGCGCTGGCGCCGCTGGTCGACCGGCCGGCGGACGATCTCACCGCCAGGGTCGAGCGGTCGCTGCGGCGGATGCTCGACCGGGAGGTCGGCACCGGCCAACGGCAACTTCTGTTCCGCGAGGTGGATTACTCGAGCAAGGGTGTGCTGAAGCCATACGCCCGGCTCATGTTCGACCTCGTGCGGGAGGCCGCCGCCTCGGGGTCCTGACCCCGAGCGCCGCCTGAAGCCGTCCGTCCCCGACCGGAGGGAGGGACGGCGCCTCTCGTTCCGCCAGCGGCACCCCGGCGGTGCAGTCGGGCGGCGATCACCGGGCACCACCGCCACCACGAACTGGCCGGTATCCGCTCCCAGCGTGCATCGGCGTCAAGGACATCCTCTTCTGCCGCTCCGGGTGGGCCGGCGTTCATCGCCGCTGGTGACGCACGGTGATGTATGGCTGCCCCTCCTCCTTCCGCTTCCAGCGTCGTACCGACCGATCAGCTCGTTTTGCGCGCCGCGGTGTCCGCCTTCCTGGGCCGCTACCGTGGGCAGACTCGCGTCCATACCGACTCCGACCTGCGGGTTTTCCTACGATGGTGTACCAACAGGTTCTCGACCCGCTGGCTGCCGCGCGGGTGGACATCGAGCGGTACGTGCGCTGACTTCAGGACGTACGTCGCTACCAGCCCTCCACGGTCTCGCGGCGCCTGTCGGTCGTGGTCGGGTTCTATCGGGTCTGCGTCATCGACGCCATCCTGGAGCACTCGCCGGCCGACTACGTCCGCCGGCCCACGGTGCCGGCCGAGTCGCCGACCCTCGGGCTGGGTCACCTGCAGTTCGAGGCGCTGATTACTACCGCCCGACTGTCGAGCAACCCGAACGACTTCGCCCTGGTCGCGCTCTGGGGCCTGCTCGGGCTGCGGATCTTCGAAGCCTGCGGGTCGAATATTGCCGACCTGGGCGAGGAGCACGGCCACCGGGTACTGCGTGTGCGGGGCAAGGGCGGCAAGGTCGTCTTGGTCCCACTACCACCGGCGGTGGCCCGATCCATCGACCGGGCCGTCGACGACCGCCCCAGTGGGCCGATCCTGCGCAACACACTCGGCGGGCGGATGGACTGGCACGCCGCCACCCGCCGGCTCACGCACCTGGCCCAGCCAGCAGGGATCCGGATGCCGAGGATGCATCCCCACATGCTGCGTCACACGTTCGTGACGACGATGCTTGACGCCGGCGTCAGCCTGCGCGACGTGCAGATCGCCGCCCGCCACGCCGACCCGCGAACGACCAAGCGCTACGACCGGGCCCGCAAGAACCTCGACCGGCGCCCCGACTACATCCTGGCCGCGTACACGGCCTCCGGGACATAGCCAGCCGCTCGCGCCTTTGCCGAGAACAGCGGCGCGGGCGCCCCGAGGCTCAGACTATGGAAGACTCGCCGCGATGGATCTTTCCCCTGATCTTCAAGCCATCATCAGGCGCCGACTGGTGCCGGAGATTGCGGGCAGCTTCCTTGCTCTAGCACGGCCATCGGTCGGATTTGCCGTACGTACCGAAGCGTCGGCGAACGGCAGCATGATCGGCGGCGCGCCAAGGACCCGACCATTCGCGTGGCCCGTCTACCGGGAAACGCCGATGCTGTTGCTGGCGCAAGCGGACTGCGCGCAGATAGCCCCGATCCTGGGCGCCGACTGGCCATTCCCACGCCAGGGGTACCTGCTGTTCTTCCACGACGACGAGTTCTCCGCGACCTACGACTACGAGCACGGCGACGACGGCTGCCAGGTCTTGCACCTGCCCACCGGGTCCGGAGCAGAAGCGGTAGCCACCATCCCCGCCCTGACACTCGACGCCATCCTGATGCCGTCTCTACCCAACCTGCGTGATGACGCCGACAAGGCGCTGGGCATCCACATCGTCGAGCTGATCGATCTGCTGGAGGAGCTTCGGCCGTTGTTGCAGGCACCCCGGCATCGTCTGCTTGGCTACTGCGACACCGATACGTCCCATCCGCCAGAGCACCGACCCCTTCTACAAGTCGAGGCGGAACCGGGCACGACGTGGGGCGAGGTCGTCAACGTCTCCTTCTGGATTCCAGACGCCGACCTGCGCGCTGGCCGGTTGGACCGCGTACGCCGCTGCTACGAAGTCGCCTGAGCAGTCGCCCATCAGCCCCGCAGCTGGCGTTGTCCGATCGCCATGATCACGTGCACTAATCTGCCGCGAAGTGCTCGCTACTTTCGGCGACTGTTCGCCAGGATGACTCGCTTCCGGACGTGCCGATGTGCGTGCGTACAGGTCACTGCGACAGGGTCCGTCATCGCCTGTCCGGTCATGTCTGTATCCGCTTGAGCCGCAACGGCGACCCGGCTACCCTGCTCGGGTTGTTGATCCACAGTTAGGAGCTGAGATGCGCCTCGCCATGGTCACGGTCCCCGCTTCGCCGCGAGAGCACACCGCGCACTGATCGTTCGCCGCCGGAGAGACCCAGCCGGCGGTGCGGTGCTCCTCGCCGCGGGGCGGTCCTACGACCGTCTTCCCTTTCTTGGCTCGAGGAGCTCTTTTGCGTGCCCTTGTATCCGCGCGTCTGGGCGCGGATTTCACCAAACTGTGGACCGCTTCGGCGGTGTCCAACATCGGCGACGGCGTCACCATGGCCGCCGGCCCGCTGCTGGTCGCCTCCGTCAGTGACAGTCCGGCTTTCATCGCCGGAGCCGCGTTCGCCCAGCAGCTGCCCTGGCTGCTGTTCGCACTGATCAGCGGCGCCTACGTCGACCGGCTCAACCGGCGCCGGCTAGTCGTTGCCGTCAACCTGGTACGTGCCGCCGCGCTCGCCGGGTTGGCGGCCACCATCGCGACCGAGACCGTTACCGTGCCCATCATCTACACGGTGCTCTTCCTGCTCGGTACCGGAGAAAACCCTCGCGGACACCAGCATGGGTGCCCTACTTCCGTCGGTGGTCGAACCCGAGAAGCTGCCCAGCGCCAACGCCCGGCTCTACGCAAGCTTCACCATCGGCAACCAGTTCGTCGCCAAACCGTTGGGCGCGTGGTTGTTCGTCATCTCCGCCGCCGCACCGTTCGGGCTAGACGCATTCACGTTCGTTGTGGCCGCAGCTCTGGTAGCGGGTATCCGACCGGTTCCCGCACCCGAGCAACGCCAGCCGCAGGTCTCGTTGCGCGGCGAGATCGCCGCCGGTGTGCGGTGGTTGTGGCGGCACCGGCTGCTGCGGACCCTCGCCGTCACCATGGGCGTGGGCAATATCGCGTTCGGTGCCGCGTTCGCGGTGTTCGTTCTCTACTGCCGGCAGCGACTGGACCTGTCCGAGGTCGGCTACGGCTTCCTGCTGACCGCCTTCGCGGTGGGCGGCCTGTTCGGTACGACAGTCGCCGCCAAGCTCACCCGAGCCTTCGGGACCACGACGGTGCTACGTGCCGGCCTGGTCATCGAGGTCGTCACGCACGTGACCCTGGCGACCACGACGACACCCTGGGTGGCCGCGGTCATCCTGGTCGTGTTCAGCATCCACGCCATGGTCTGGGGCATCACCGTCGCCTCCGTCCGGCAGCGGGCGGTGCCCGCACACCTGCGCGGTCGGGTCGGCAGCGTATACGCACTGCTGGACCTCGGAGGAGCCGCGCTGGGCTCCCTCCTCGGCGGTCTGTTCGCCAGCGTCTGGGAGATCACCACCCCGTTCTGGATCGCCGCCGCGGTGATGACCGCGGTCACCACCCTCGCCTGGCACCGATTGCGCGAAGCAACCGCCTAACAACCCCACCCGGCCCTGAACAGCGGTACCCCGGTGTTCAGGGCCGGGCGCCCAGGCGAAGACGGCTCCGACACCGCATCCGGATTTGCCGATGAGAGTGCGCCGCTCCGGCCTGTCGTGGATGCCCGGAACGCTGCTCGACTCTCACCCATCAGGGCAGGCTCCGGCCTGGTCAACAAGACTCTGCTTGATGCTGGATGCCGCGCGGGTCGTGCATCATGAGAAGCGTGCGTAGTGAGAAGCTCAGCTTCTTCATCGAGTCAGTATCGGCAGTACCTCAAGGCTGGCGGCTGGAGGGCGAGCCGGGATATCACCCACGCCATTGGGCTCGCCCTGGTGAACGCTTCCTCCTTGCCTGCCGTGAGAACGGTCGGGGCGAACGGACTGTTGACCTGGTAGTGGTGGAGCTTTCGAGTTCCTACGCCGTCGTCACTGGTACAGGTGGCGACCAGCTCCGGCCGGACGACATCGTCTCCGGCGAGCGTCTGGTCGAGGACACCGGCGCGGTCGGCGACCGATCTTCGTCCCCGAAGGACGCCGCAGCACACCTCGCTCGGATGCTCCTCTTACCGGAACTCGGTGCCGGGACTGGAGTGGACTGGTCGCCGGTTGAGGCTGACTTGGGTGTCGCACTTCCTGGCGACTACAAGTTGTTCATCGACGCGTACGGCGTCGGTATGGTCGACGACCATCTCACGGTGTGCGGTCCCGGGGCCGCCGAGGACTGGGCGGACCTGGCGAAACACAATGCCTACGCGCACGAGTGTGTTCGTCCGGAGTTCGCGGGGCCCGAAGACTGCTCGGGGAGTCGGCGCTTGGGCGATGCGTCCCGCTGGGCATCCAACCGTGCAGACGTCCCGGCATGGTTCGAGCCCGGCGACGATCTGATCTCGTGGGGACACACCGGCAACGGCGACTTCCTCTTCTGGCATGTCAAGCCCGGCATCACACCAAACGAATGGCCGGTGGTGCTCAAGGAAAGAGGACCCTACTGGGAGTGTTATCAGGCTGGCTTCTGCGCTTCACTAGCAGGCTTGCTGACCGGCGACATTCAATCTGAGTACCTCAGCCGATGGTTCGGTGGACCACACAGCTACGTTTTCTAGCAGTCCAAGCCAGCCATCGCCGCTACCACCGGGCGCGCGAATTGTCTCGCTCACGTCGACCTCATCTGCCGCTGGCCGCGCGACTTTGTCGACGTGAATGCGCCGTGGGGCTGTCTCGCTAACGGCACCTCTCTGTGTCAAGGCGTTGGGGACAGAGAGGTCTCCGTGTCTTTGATCATGGTGTGAGTTCCCCCCGCTTTGATGGAGCGGTGGTTACCTGCTGCCGGCTGGCGCAGGGTCGGCGATAGTTGGTTCGGCTGGTTCGGTCTGGCGGCTGTGCCAGGCGGTCTCGTACTCGTTCGGGCTGAGGTAGCCCAGTTCCTTCTGGATGCGGCGGGTGTTGTACCAGCCGTCGATGTAGGCAAAGATCGCGTTCTCGGCTTCGTCGCGGGTCCGCCAGCTTGTGCGGTAGACGAGTTCGATCTTCAGCGCTGACCAGAAATTCTCCATCAGGGCGTTGTCGTAGCTGTCGCCGACGGAGCCCATCGAGGGCAGGATTCCGTTGTCCTGCAAACGTTCCGCGAAGCGGAACGACGTGTAGTTCGACCCGCGGTCGCTGTGGTGGATCAACTGGCCGTCGCGGACGTCGCGGGACCAGATGCCGTATTCGAGGGCGGCGAGGATCAGGTCGGTGTCGCAGCGGTCGGAAGTCTTCCACCCGACGATCCGGCGGGAGAACGCGTCACGGACCGCGGCGAGCCAGAACACGCCTTCGCCGCAGGGAATGCGGGTGGCGTCGGCGACCCAGAGCCGGTTCGGCCCGTCGGCGGTGAACTGTCGGTTGACCAGATCCGGCGCTGGCGTGTGCCGTGGGTCCTGCTTCGTGGAGCCGCCGCGCCAGCCTCGACGCAGGAACGCCCCCTGCCATCCCTGGCCGGCCATCAACCGCTCGACGCGCTTGCGGCCCACACGGATGCCGTCGCGGTGTAGCTGCCGGTGGACCCGGTCCGCGCCGTAGGTGCTCCCAGAGGTCTCCCAGATCTCGTGGATGTGGGAGACCAGCCCCAGGTCGACCACGTCGCGGTCGCAGGGCTGCTCGGCCTGCTTCACCCACGCGTAATAGGTCGAGGCGCCGATGTTCAGAACCCGTAGCAGGAGCGCGACCGCGAACTGGTCACGGTGTTCGTGGACGAACCTCATGACCGTCGCCGGGTCGGGTCGAGCTCCGCCGCGAAATACGCGCTCGCGGCCTTCAGGATCTCGTTCGCCCGCCGCAACTCGGCGACCTCCCTGCGCAGACGGCGGTTCTCCTCCGCCATCTCGCTGGTCGGCCGGTCGTGACGCTCACCCATGTCAGCTTCAGCCTGCCGGATCCAGTTTCTGAGCGCCTCGTGATGCACGCCAAGCTGCTCAGCCAGACGCCGGATCACCGGCTTCGGGTCCGACTCGCGGTACAAACGCACAGCGCGCTGACGTAGCTCATCGGGGTACTTCTTCGGTGCTGCCACGGACGACTTCCTCCCCACGGCCATCAGACCATGATCAAGAAGCTCCACGAAAGCGGGGGTAGCTCACCCTGTCCATGGCCGCCCACGCGTGGCTGTCCGTCGCCCGATCCCGTACCGCAAAAGGGGATCCCGCTCCGGCGACGGCATGATGATCGGCTACACGGTACCGGAGATCCGAAGACTGCTCACCGCACTCGTAGTGCGATCAACGCACTCGTCCGAGCGGGTCTGGGCCTGGTCACGATGGCGCAGACGACGCCAACACCAAGCCCAAACCTGCCACTACCGCCGACGCGGCTACCCCTGACAACTGCCGTTGCAGTATTAGTCCTCACGACCGAGGGTGCCAAGACCATCCACACCTGTACGGAGTCCGCCGAGTGAGGCGGCCCCGCCACACCACCGAAAGGTCCCGCCCGTGAACCGTCAGCCCATCGTCAACCGTGCCGCGATCGTGTCTGGCGTCGGTGCCGTCGTCGCCGTGCTCGCCATCTTCGGCCTGGACGTGCCCGAGGCGGTACAGGAGGCGGTCGTAGGCGTGCTCGCCATCGTCGCCCCGTTCGCCGTGGCGTACTGGTCGCAGCGCCACACCACGCCCCTGCCGGACCCGCAGGACGCCAACGGGGTCGCCCCTGGTCCCGGCGGGAGCCACTGGTCAGGAGGCCGAAGGCGACGCCGGGGCGGGTAGCTACTCGCCCGAGGCGGACGAGTACGAGCCCGAGCACGCGGACTGCGTTCCGCCCCCACACCGCCACTCGTCCCGCCCTGGGTCCGCCCGGATGCGGTGCGTTTCGGCGTTTCCGGGGCGGGATCTCAGCTGTACCCGTGGGGCGGTCCGCCCGTCCGCCCGAGCCCGCCCTACCGCTGACGGGGCGGACTGGGCGGGTCAGACTCCGCAGCAAGTAGGGGGTAGTTCGCGAGTTCATTGACTGCGTGCGCCGCTGCGGTTTGGACTTGGAGGTTACGTATGTCGTCTCCCGGCTCGACCATTACGCCGTGAGCCCCCATGGTCCTAACGGCCACATAGTTCATGTCGTCGACCATCCGCGACGCGACGGCTTCCCGGCTAAGTTCTGTCTCAGGTCGAAGGTTGTGCCGCCGCTCTTGCAAGTCCAGCCGATGCTTCTGCCAGTCCATGACAAGGGTCAACCCTTATTTTACGGCAGCCATGGCAGCAACGGCGTACGCCACCGGCTTCATGTCCTGCGCCACGGTGACAAGGATCGTCTCCAGCGGGCTTGCGAGAGACAGCCGAGCTACCGCGAATCCGCCCGGGTCCCGAGTGCGCCGATATTGCGCGCCCTCTATGAGGTAGTGCCGGCTCTCATTGGTCGGGTCAACCATGAATGCCGCTGTGTCGCAGAGGTGGCGCAGCAAACGAAGGTAGTTGGCGACGTCAGCCAGCGGTGGCGTTTCGCCGAGATCAGCTACGACCCGGAGGGTCGGCACCTCCGTAGAGGTCAACGAGGCGGCTTCAGTCATAGAGGCATCTAAACATGACCGTCTTCGGGGCGGGTGCGCCGGAACGGTGACCCGCAGCCTTGCCCGGAATTCCGCCTGAACAGCTAACGGCTCACTGGCCGACTCGCGCTCCATCTGCCGACGGAGTGGTGGGACGACCGGGATGGATTGTGGGCGGCGTCGGACAATGGGGTATGGCCGAGCGGGAGGAGACGAACGTCCGGCTGCCTGTGTGCGCCCACGACGCGCTCGCGATGATCGTGGCGAGGCGGGGTTGCTCACGCGACGAGACAGTACGTCAGCTGCTGTCCGACCACGTTGCCCGGCAAGAGCAGCTGCCCGAACCGGACCGGCTGAGTCACATCGCCACCCTGCTGCGCTACCCGACGCCCCAGCGGATGAAGTTGGACTCCCGCGCAGGCCGCTCCACAGCCAGGCCTCTGCGGTTGCGGCTACCGCCCGGCATTTCGATGAGAGCCCGTGCGATGTCATTGCGGCTGCCAGGCCAATCGGTTCGGGCACACCGGGACTACCAGGCGAGGTTGCTCACTGACGCGGTCATGACCGCCATCGCCTTCGAGGAGCCATTCGACGACGACTACCTGCGTGGCCTCCCACCGACGCTCCGCCGGCACGCGGCAATGGGGTTGTGGCACCTGGCCGCGGCGGCTACCAGCACCCTTCCCGAGCAGGCGGTGTTGCTCACCGCCGAAGATGTGCGCAACGCCCTCCAAGCACCCGGGGGGCACCCGAACCACGCCCAGCGACGGCTGCTGCGGGTCGCCGAAGCACTCGAGAATGACATCGCCTGGCACTCCGATGCCCGGTTCGAGGTGGCCAACGCCATCGCCCGCGATCTACTCACTGGTCCAAAGGCAGAGGCCAACGAGGTGATGTTGTACGAACAGGGCATGGCGTGGAACGAGATCCGACTCGACCTCGCCATCACCGACGAGGACGGTGGCAGCGGCGCCCTACGGACGCAGTACACCACCGGGCTCAGCTCCTACGACTGGACAGGCCGCGGCGGGACTGCCGTCTGGCGGGCCGAGCGGGCTGTCGAGTTGGAGGATTTTGAGGCATGGCTGACCGGCGACGAAGTTCGCACCTCTGCTACCCGAGTCGTGCGTCCACCCGGCTGGTGTGTCGCGATACGAGATGGTTGGCAAGCAAAGGTCTTCCGCGGGATGCTCCCAGAGCCGCACGCGAGTTGGGCCGCTGTTGGCAAGGTGCTGACGGTACCGCTCGGCAACCGTGTGGCCGCTTGGCCGCTGAAGGTGTCCGCCGACGGTCTTACACCAATTCCGGGCATCGAGCCGCTGCTGAAGGCGGCTGACGGGCTGCGGTCCGACCTGGTCAGCGGTTTCGCGGAGGCTGTCCTCATCGACTGGCGCGCGGACCTCGACGCCGAACATGGAAAGAAGGCCGACGAGCCAGCGCAGTTCAGACTGCTGCTACCGGCGGACGAGGCGATGAGGTTCGGCCTGATAACCGAGGACGAGCGCCAGCGACTGGTGGCCGATGCGCGCCTGGCAACTTCGGCGGCGATGGAGCAGGTCATCGAGAGCGTCGCGCAGGACGAGCCGGAGCTTCGTGCGGAGTTGGAGCGCGCACGTGCGAACGTGGCGAGGTTTCGACGCCTCGCTCGCACGACTGGCCTTAGGTTCACCGTTGTGCCCGCGATGTGGCCCTGGCCCGGTGGGCCTGTCGCCGAGGAGCTTGCCACTTGTACGTCTGGGGACGTCCTGCATTGGCTCGCCGCGCGGGCGCTGAAGGCGCGTCAACGCGCACTGGAGAGTTCGATGGAGCAGGCATGGCAGCACGCATTCAGCCGCCCTTTGCGCGCCTCGACAACCTACCGCGACCGGAACCTCGCAGACGGTCATGTGACATCCACCGTTATATCTGGCCGCCCGACGTCGTTTGAGATGGATTCCGACGACGACTTGCCGTTCTGACCTCGTGGTGCGTGGTGAGCGGCCCGACGAGAGGAGTCCACATGAAGACGCGTGTGCGAGCTGGCCGATGAGCGCAGGACCGGACCAGGGACCAGAGCCGTTGATCAGCTTCCGGGCAGCGGTGACGCTGTTCTTCGCGTCCGCAGTCGGAGGGGTGACCGGCGTACTCACGCACCTGGCGGGCGACTCGCTGCCCGCCGCAGCCCTGGCGGCTGGCGCGGCATTCGGGGCCTCTGCAGCAACATTCCACAAGCTGGTCGGCAGGCCCTGACCTCGCTGCGACCGGGCGAAGCCAGCGCATTCAGCTGGCTAGCCCGGGCCGCTGACGATCGCACCCTGACTGCACCCCATCGCACAACCAACTACCCTGCGCTCGGACGGATTGCTGTTCGTGCCGTCAAAGGCCGGTCACAGGCCAAGAGATTGTCGCGCGGGCACGGTCGCCATCCCACACTGCGCAGCCCCGACCCAGAAAAGCTTGCCGCCTACTTACGCACCAACAACATGATCATTGTGTGTGACCACCACGCGTGGACCATCGAAGCCGAAACCACGATCTACCCGCTCACCCCGGCGGGGAGCTTCCTCGCCACGACAGCAAAAATCCCCGCCCAACGGGACGGGGATCACGCAAAACACGAAGAACCATCACGCTTCGTGTGGAGATAACGTGTCCGAGGGGGGACTTGAACCCCCACGCCCTATACGGGCACTAGCACCTCAAGCTAGCGCGTCTGCCATTCCGCCACCCGGACTTACTCGTTCAGCCTACCGTGTCGACCAGGATGATCTCGCATCCCGATGGCCGCCCCGGCGGGCCGCACGGGGAGTTACTGTACACGGCCGCCGTGGATCATGCACATCGTGTTCCCCCGCTCCATTGGGCGCGCCGTCTGCCCAGGTCACGGCGGCAAGCTCGGGCACGCGGTCAGGTCCGGGTAGCGTGCGGAGGCTTTCTACAGGCAGCATGACTATGTGTCCCATCCCTCCCCTCTGGCCGCCGTTCAGCACCGGGCGCTCGCTCTGCGCGCCGCGGGCGACTTGTCCGCCGCCCGTCAGGTGCTGACCGAGGCCGTCGATTCGGCGCGCCCGCCGTACGGGAAAGACCACCCGGACGTGCTCAACACCGCACATCTGCTGGCCCGGCTGCATCGGGAGGCCGACGACCCGCTCGCCGCACGGCGGGTGCTGGAGGAGGCGTACACCGCCGGTGAGCGCCGCTGGCCGCCGACGGACCCGATGATGTTGGCCCTCGTCTACGACCTGGCCGGGGTCTCGGAGGAGCTCGGCAATCGGCACGAGGCCCGTCGCAATTACACCCGGATCGCCGACGCCGGGCCGGCGGTGCTCGGTGCGGATCATCCGGCGGTACGCGCCGCGCGTCAGTACCTCGCGCAGCACGGCGGCACTGCCCCGCCTGTCGCTCATCCGGCCGCCGCGCCGCCCGACCCGGCCCGGGCCGGCGCGATGGCGGCTCTGTCCGAACCGACGCTGGCGTTTCGCGCCCTGCCGCCGGTCCAGCGGACCGCCTCGCCGGCGGCCGGCAGCCAGTCGCCGGCCGCCGTTCCGCCGCCGCCGGGTCCGTTCCCGTCGGCTCCGCAGCCGGCCCCTGCCGCTCCGGTGCCACCGCCTCCGTCGCCGTGGGCGCAGCGCGGCGCCACGGTTCCGTCGCCTCCGGTCCCGCCGCGGACCGGTGGGCCGGTGCCGCCTCCGCCCGCGGTTCCCCCGGTTTCACCGGCCGCGCCGGGCGCTGCGGCGGCGTCCCCCTCGTCGCCTTGGGCGCCGCAGCCCGGTGCCCCTGTTCCGCCGCCGTCCCCCCGGCGGCCCGGCTCGGCGGAGCCGCCGGCTCCGCCGAGTGGGGCGTGGGCGCCGACCGCAGAGCCCACGCCGGCGCAGGTCCCGCCGCCGCCTGCCGTGCCCGCACCGCAGGTCCCGCCGCCACCTCCGCCCGCGCCCGCGATCCCGCCGCCACCGGTGATCCCTTCCCCGCCGCCGGGGTACGCCGGGCCGCCTCGGCAGCCCGTGCCGCCGGTCCCTCCGCCGCCGGCACCGCGCACCGTGCCGGCACCGCCCACCGTGGCGGCGGTGCCGCCGTCCCAGGTGTCTCCGGCGGCACCGCCGCACCTGGCGGGGTCTCCGGTGCCGCCGCCCCCGATGCCGGCGCCTCCGGCGGTGCCCCCCGCCCCGCCGGCGCAGCCGGTGACGTCTGCCCGGCCGGCCGCCGGCACGGAGCCCGTGCCGACCCGTGCTGAGCCCGAGCAATCGGCACCCGGGGAGGCCGCGATCGGCCCGGACTCGTCGCCGGCGGCCGGCTCACCGGGCTGGGACAAGCCGACGATCCGGGTCCAGCAGATCGAGCCGCTGCTCGCCGCCGAGCCCAGCCGGGACCGAGCGGACCGGCAAGGCGGGGTCCAGGAGCCGGCGCCGTCCCGGGCGAACGAGGCCGGGGCGCCGGTACAGCAGCCGGTTCCGCCGCCCCCGGCCGCCGGAGCGGTCGGTCACACCGCGCCCGTGTCGGCGCCGCCCACCCACGTACCGCCCGTGAGCGCGCCGCCGCAGCAGCCCAATCCGGTGTCGGCACCGCCGCACCAGCCCGGCCCGTTGTCGGCACCGCCCACCAACACGCAGCCCGTCAGCGCACCACCGCACCAGCCCCAACCAGGACCGGCACCGCAACCCGTCAGCGCTCCACCGCACCAGCCGGTGTCGGCGCCGCCCGTGAGCTCACCACCCCATCAACCCGGCCCGGTGTCAGCGCCGCCCGTGAGCGCACCACCCCAGCAAGCCGGGCCAGGAGCGGCACCGCAGCCCGTCAGCGCGCCACCGGGCCAGGCCGGGCCTGTGTCGGCCTCCGCCACCGGCCAGGTGCTCTCGCGGGGCCAGTCGCAGCCGATCCCGGTGCCGCCGCTCCCGCCGCCGCCGTTCGGCGGATCACCGGTGCCCCCGCCGCCGACCACCGCTCCTGCGCGATCCACGCCCACGGCCGGCGAGCCGGGGGTGAGCATCCCACCGGCGCCGGCGTGGGGGCCGAACGCGCTTCCGTGGGGGGTCACCGCCGAGTTGCAGGTGCTGCCGGCGGGCGCGCCCGCGTCCACTCCGACATCCGAGTCGACGCCGCGGACCGAACCGGCGCCGCACCCGTCGACAGAGCCGGTGAACTTCGCGGCGGCGCAGGCCCCGACCGGAGCGCTGCCCCTGGCCACGCCGCAAACGACCGGGGCGGACGCGCCGACCGCCGGTTGGAACACCCAGGCTGCCGATCCGGGCGGGCCGCAGCGACCGCCGTCCGGGTCGACCGGCCCGGCGCCGGGCGAGCCGGGGCGGCGCGGCCGTAGCCGGGCGGCGACGACCGTGGCGGTGACCGCCGCCGTGGTCGTGGCCGCGGCAGCGGCGGCGACCGGGGTGGGTGCTCTGGTGGTGGGCGGCGAGAACGGGGCGGCGGCGACCACGCCGTCGGCCTCGGCCGTGAACGGGCCGCCCCCCGGCGACGTGCGGTTGCACGACGACTTGAGCACGATCACGTTGAACTGGACGGACCCGTCCGGCGGAAAGGTGCCGTTCATGGTGGTCGGCGGTCGGGCCGGGCAGCCGATGCGGGCGATGGCCACGGTGGACCCGGGCCAGAACAGCTACACGGTGAACGGGTTGAACCCGGGGTTCGACTACTGCTTCACCGTGCTCGCGGCCTGGTCGTCTGGGACCTTCGCCACCTCCGCGCAGGTGTGCACGGCGCGTGGAGGTGGCACCCCCACGACCTGACGTGAGGATCTTCCGCACACGCTCGGTGTCCACAGGGGGACGCTGCGGGTTCCCCCGACTGTGACCTGGCCCATATGATGGCAGCGGCTCAGGCCGGGGGTTGCCGACAGCGGCCGTCACCTGGCACGACGACGCGGAAGGCAGCCGGTAGTGGCCACCATCGACGACGCGGTGAAGACCGGGTCCGGCACCCCTCGGCGCCGGCGCCGGCCGCGCGGCGGCCTGGTCACCATCGCGACGGTGGTCGCGTTGCTCGCCGCGATGGGGCTCACCGTCCACGGGCTCGGCGCGGCCGACAACGCGGTCAGCAACTACGACGCCAGTTCCTGGTTGTGGAGTGCGGGGCGCAGCGAGTTGGCCCGGGTCAACGGGGTCACCGCCCGCGTCGACACGCGTACCGAGGTGCCGGGCACCCGGCGGCATCCGATGGAGGTCACCCAGACCGACCGGCTGCTCATCCTGCGCGACCTGAGCACCGGGCAGGTCAGCTCGCTGGACCTGGCCACGCTCCAGATCACGGCGACCACGCGGACCACCCCCGGGTTGGGGGTCAACGTCGCCCTGCACGAGGACGCGGCCTTCGTGGTCGACGCCGTGCAGGGGGTCGTGCGGCAGTTGGATCCACGTTCGCTCGCGCCGGTCGGCGAGCCGGTCCGGTATCCCCCGGGCATCACCGGCGGCGCGTTCGACGGTGCGGGTCGGCTCTGGATCGCGGTGCCGAGCGAGGGCACCGTCTCCGCGATCACCGCCGCCGACCTGCCGGACACTCCGGCCTCGGCCCCCGCCGCCGGGGGCGGGGGCGGGCTGAGCCCGGAGCGGGTCGAGACGTACGACGTGGCCGACCCGGCGCACGAGCTGGTGGTCTCCACCCTGGACGACGGTGTGGCGGTGCTCGACCGCACCGCCGGCGCGCTGGTCACGGTGCACGGCGGCAAGGTCCGGCCGACGACGCTCACGACGACCGCGCCGGGTGCGCTTCCGGCGCGCACCAGTGGGTCGATGGTGCCGGTCACGGTGCCCGGGCAGCGGCGGGTGCACGTGGTGGCCGAGGGCGGCGGCGAGGTGGGCGCGTTCACGGTGCCGGGCAGCGGCGACCGGCTCCGCCCGGCAGTCGCCTGGGCGGACCGCTTCTACTGCGCCGACGAGGCGACCGGGCTGATCTACACGTTCGACGCGCAGGGCAGGCTGGTCGACACCATCCGTGGCCGGAGCGCGGGGCCGTTGGAGCTGGAGGTGCGGGAGAACTACCTCTTCATCAACGCGCCCGACTCGGCGACCGCGCGGGTGGTGGACGACAAGCATCAGGTCCGCGAGGTCGACAAGTACGCCAACGACGTGCTCGGCGGTGACCCGCCGCCGGCTCCCCCGCCGCCGCCCCCGCCGAAGAAGCCGAAGGTCGGCAAGCCGGGAGCGCCGCGCAGCGTGACCGCCACCGCCGGGAACGCGCAGGCCCGGGTGAGCTGGCGGCCGGCGCCCGCCAACGGCGCCGAGATCATCCGGTACGTGGTGGAGGGCGCCGGGCAGCGGCGTGAGGTGGGCGCCAACCAGCGGGCCGTGGAGGTCAAGGGCCTGACGAACGGTGAGACGTACCGGTTCTCGGTGCACGCGGTCAACGCCAAGGGCGCGGGCCCGCCGCGGAGCAGCAACCGGGTCACGCCGACGGCGGCCGTGCCCGATCCGCCGGCCCGGGTCACCGCGCAGGCGCGGGCGGACGGCACCGTCGTCGTCCGGTGGCCGGCCGCGAACGGGCAGGGCAACCGGATCGCCCGGTACGCGGTGACCGCCTCGTCGGCGGGCGCGAACGCCCCGGCCGGGGAGTCCACGAAGACCGAACTCGTGGTGCCCGCCGGTGAGCTGGAGTTCGGCCGGCAGTACGCGTTCACCGTCTCCTCGGTCAACAACCGGGGTGTCGCCTCGGCGGCCTCCCCGGTGAGCAACACGGTGGTGCCGTACGCGGCGCCGGGACGCCCGACCGACCTGCGGGCCGCCACGGTGCCGGACCGGCCGGGCACGGTGTCGCTGCAGTGGGCGCCGGCGGAGCCGAACGGCCGGCCGGTGGCGAAGTACCTGGTGGACGTGGGTGGGCGCAGCATCGAGGTGACCGACACCCGGGCCACGGTGGACGGGCTGGGCAACGGGCGCGACGTCACCGTGCGGGTGAAGGCGGTCAACGAGGCCGGGCCCGGTCCGGAGAGCACCGCGACCGCCCGTACGGTCGCCGAGCCGCGGGTCACGGTGACCGGTTCGTCGGCGACCACCACCTCGGCCACGGTGAGCTTCACCGTGGACGCCGGTGGCGGGAAGGCGACCTGCACGTTGAGCACGCCCGGGAAGCCGGCGAAGTCCGGCGGCTGCTCCGCCCTCACCGTGAGTGGTCTGAGCCCGGGGACGAGCTACACGTTCACGGTGACCGCGAGCAACGCCGCCGGCCGAGGCACGACCACCCGCGCCCAGGCCACCGACGCCCTGTACGGCATCGCCACCTGCAAGAACGGGGACTCCGGCGAGGAGGCCACGTACTGCGACCGGGACGTGGACGGCCGCAACGGCAACGAGATCTTCGCGGTGACCCGGCAGGACAACGACCGGCAGGTCGGGTGGGCGAAGCCCGGGACCCGACTGAAGGCGTACTGCAAGAAGCCGGGCGAAGAGGTGTACGCCTACATCTACAACCGGGACAAGCGCAGCACCTGGTGGGTGCAGGTCGCATACGACGGGAAGAACTACATTCCCTGGGCCTGGCTGAACCTGGAGGGTGGCGACAACATCAACGTCCTGCCCACCTGCTGACCCGCCCAGGCAAGGAGCGCCACGCACGTGAACACCCCCGAACCGCTCGGCCAGGCGGAGGTACAGCGCTTCGCCGCCCTCGCCGCCCGCCTGGCGGAGAACGTCAACGCGGTCGTGTTGGGCAAGCCGCAGGTGGTCCGGCTGGCGCTCACCGCCCTCTTCGCCCAGGGGCACGTGCTCCTCGAGGACGTGCCCGGCGTCGGCAAGACCACGCTCGCGCGGGCGGTCGCCGCGACGGTGCAGGGTCAGTGGCGGCGCATCCAGTTCACCCCGGACCTGCTCCCGTCGGACGTCTCCGGGGTGACCATCTTCAACCAGGCCACCCGGGACTTCGAGTTCCACCCGGGCCCGGTCTTCGCCAACATCGTCATCGCCGACGAGATCAACCGCGCGTCGCCGAAGACCCAGTCGGCGCTGCTGGAGGTGATGGAGGAGCGCACGGTCACCGTGGACGGTGTCCGGCATCCGGTGCCGCAGCCGTTCCTGGTGGTGGCCACGCAGAACCCGGTGGAGATGGACGGCACCTACCGGCTTCCGGAGGCCCAGCTCGACCGGTTCCTGGTCAAGCTCTCCGTCGGCTATCCGGACGAGGCGGTCGAGGTGGAGGTGCTGCGCGGCGCGACAGTGCGCTCCCCGGAGGCGCTCGCCGCGATCACCGACACGGAGACCGTCGGGGAGATGGTCCGGATGGCCCGCCGGGTGCACATCGCCGAGCCGCTCTACGGGTACGCGGTGCGCCTCGCCGCGGCCACCCGAACCCATCCGCAGGTACGGGTGGGCGTCAGTCCCCGGGGCGTCATCGCGTTGACCCGCGCGGCGTGCGCGTACGCGCTCATCGACGGCCGGGGCTGGATCATGCCGGAGGACCTGAAGACGCTGGTGGAGCCGGTCTTCGCGCACCGGCTGCTGCTGACCCCGGAGGCGCAGGTGCGGGGGGTGACCGCCGCCGAGGTGCTGCGTCAGGCGGTCGCCTCGGTGCCGGTGCCGCTCCCCTCGGGTCAGCCGGCCCCGGTGCAGAGGTGACCGGTCGTACCGGCCTCGTACTGACCGCCCGGGGTGTCGGGCTGCTCGTCGCCGCCCTCGTGCTGCTCGGCGCCGGCGTCCGGTTCGCGTACCCCGAGTTGACGCTGCTCGGCGCGGCGGCCGGCGTCGCCGTCGGCTACGCCGTCGCGGTCGCGGCGCGGCGGCCCCGGCTGACCGTCACCCGCGTCGCCTCCCCGGACCGGGTGGGGCGCGGCGAGCCGGCCAGCATGGAGCTGACCGTACGCAACTCGGGGCGGCTACGGGCGGTGAACCTCCTCGCCGAGGACCGCTGCGGCGACCGGCCGGTACCGGTCCCGCTGCTGCGGCTGCGGCCGGGCCGCGACACCACCGTCCGCTACGACGTGCCGACGGTGCGCCGGGGCGTGGTCCGGGTGGGGCCGCTGCGGGTGGTCCGCCGGGACCCGCTGGGGCTGGTCACGTCGGCCCGCCCCTACGGCGGCACCGTACCGGTCTGGGTGCATCCGCGGATCCACCCGCTGGACGCGGTGCCGACCGGCGCGGGGCGCAGCCTCGACGGCCGCGTCGACGCGGTGCCGCACGGCTCGATCACGTTCGACTCGTTACGCGAGTACGTGATCGGCGACGAGCTGCGCCGGGTGCACTGGCGTACCAGCGCCCGGGTGGGGCAGCTGATGGTGCGGGAGAACGTGGACACGAGCCTGCCGCGCTTCGTGGTGCTGCTGGACAACCGGGCCGCCGCCCACCCGGAGCGCGGTGGCGGGTGGGCCGCGTCGTTCGAGGCGTGCTGCGAGGCGGCGGCGTCGATCGTCACCGCCGCGCACCGGGCGGACCTGCCGGTGCTCCTGCTGTTCGTGGCACCGGAGCGGGCGGGGAGTCCGGCGGCGAACGACGATGCGCCGGCCCGCGGCGGGGCCCGCGGATGGGTGGGCCGGCGCGTCCGGTCGCGCCGGGCGGGGGACGGCGACGCCGGCTCCGGCGGTGACTCCCCCGCCGCTCCGCTGGACCGGCTGGCCGCCGCCGAACTCGTCGCCGAGGACGACGCGCTGCGGGCCACCGCGACCCGGCTGCGCGCCGACCGGCTCGGCGACACGCTCGTCTTCCTCACCGGGCCGGGCGGCCGCGGCGACCTCGGGCACGTCGGGGCACTGCGCGGCGCGTACCCGTCGGTGGTGGTCGGGGTGCTCGGCGCGGCCGAGCCGACGCCGCCGGGCGCGGCCGCGCTGGTGGTGATCGACGCGGCCGACGGGGCGGGCTTCGCCGTCGAGTGGGACGGGATCAGCCGGTGGTGACCGTCCACGACGCCCCGGCCGCGGCCGACGTGGAGCGGGACGCCACCGGAAGCGACCCGGCCGGCGGACCGGGCCGGCGGCGTCGGATCGTGGCGGCGCTGCGGGCGGCACCGGTGCCGCTCGCGCTCATCGTCATGACCGCGTTGTCGGGAGTGGTGCTCGGCCGGGTGTACGCGGGCCCGCTGCTGCCCCAGCTCGTCGCCGCCGCCGCGGCCGGTTCGGTGCTGGTCGGGGTGGCCGCCCGACGGCTGCCGTCCTGGCTGGTCGCGCCGCTGTCGGTGCTGGCCATGGCGGCCTTCACCGGCTGGTCGATGCGGCTGGCCGCGGCCCGCGCCGACCTGCCGGGCGGCCTGGCCGAGGTGACCGTGGACGCCGCCCGTAACGGCATTCCCCGCCTGCTGACCGCGATGATCCCCGTCGAGCCCACGCCGGACACGCTGCTCGTCCCGCTGGTGGCGACCTGGCTGGCCGGGCTCGCGGGCGCGGAGGTGGCGCTGCGGAGCGGCCGGGTGCTCGCCGGCTACCTGCCCGCCGTGCTCCTGTACGCGGGCGCGCTCTACCTGGTCGGGCCGAACGCCGCACCGGCGCTGTGGCCCACCATCGTCTTCGTGGCGGTCGCGGCCCTCGGTCTGGTCACCTCCGCCCGGCCGAGGCCGGACGTCGTCGACCCGGTCGCCGGGCCGGCGCCGGCACTGCGGGCCGTCGTGCGGCTGCGCCTCGCGGCGGGCACGGTGGTCGGGCTGGTCGTGGTGCTCGGCCTGGTCGCGGCGCTCGGTCCGACGGTGGTCGCGCAGGTCGACGGCCGGCCGGTGGACCCCCGCCGGTACGTCGAACCGCCGAGGGTGGAGACGCTGGACGAGAACCCGCTGGTCCGGATCTCCGGCTGGGCGCTGCACCCCGAGCAGGAGCTACTGCGGGTACGCACCGACCGGCCGGCCTCCGACGCGACGGCGTCGCCCGGTTCGTCGGCGGGGCCGGCCGACCCATCGCGCGGCGACCGGGCCCGGATCCGGCTGGCGGTGCTCAGCAACTACGACGGGGTGACCTGGCGGGTCGGCGCGACATACCGCAACGCGGGGCGGATCCTCCCGGCGGTCACCCCGGCGTCCGGCAGCACGATCGAGACCGTCCGGCAGGAGATCACCATCGGCGAGTTGAGCGGACGGCTGCTGCCGGCTGTCGCCACTCCTCGCGAGGTCAGCGGCGCGCGGGTGGCGTACGACCCGCTCACCGGCACGCTGATCCGGCCCGAGGGGCTGACCCCCGGACTGCGGTACACGGTCACCTCAGACCGGGAACACCCCGACGAGAACCTGCTTTCCATCGCGGACGTACCGGCCGGCGACCCGGTGGGCCGGGTGCTGCGGGTACCCGACGGGGTGCCCGAGCCGCTGCGTCGCCTCGCCGCCCAGCTCGCCGAGGAGAACGGCGCCCCGTACGCCCGGGCCACGGCGGTCGAGGAGTTCCTCGCCGAGCACTACCGGCTGGTCGCGGACGCGCCGAGCGGGCACGCGTACCCGAACCTGGCGTTCTTCCTCTTCGGTCCCCGTAACGGCGGCGGGCAACGCGGCACGTCGGAGCAGTTCGCCGCCGCGTTCGCGGTGCTCGGCCGGCTCACCGGCCTGCCGACCCGGGTGGTGGTGGGCTTCGAGTCGACCGGGGACGGGCCGGTGCGGGCCGGCGACGCGTACGCCTGGCCGGAGGTGCTCTTCGACGGGGTCGGCTGGGTGCCGTTCGATCCGCTGCCCCGCCCCGACGACGAGCCCCGACCGGTGGAGGAAGATTTCCGCCCGACGCCGGAGGACCCACCGCCGTCCGAGGCGCCGCAGCCGTCCGTGGAGCCCACCGCTTCACCGGAGCCCGCGGCAGCACCGGGCGGGCCCCCGCAGAGCCGGGGCGTACCGACAGCGGTGCTGGTGGGTGGCGGGACCGGTGGCCTTCTCCTACTCGTCGGAGCGGCGCTGCTCGTCCTGCTGGCGATGCGCCGGGCCCTCACCCGCGGCCGGCTGGGACGGGGTGACCCCGGTGAGCGCATCGCCGGCGCCTGGCGGGAGGTCACGGACGCGCTGCGGCTGGCCGGCCGGCCGGTCGGCGCCGACCTGGCCGCCACCGAGATCGCCCGGCTGGCCCGGAACGCCGTGCCCGAGCCGACGCCCGCCGCGCCGGGCCGGCCCGGGGTGGCCGCGGACGTCGGCGAGTTGGCCGACCTGCTCAACCAGGTCGGCTTCGCCCCCGGCTCGGCCACCGGTGAGCAGGCCGACCGCGCCACCGGGATCGCCCGGGCCTACGTGGACGGTCTGCGCGCCAGCCGTCCCCGCTGGCGGCGGCTGCTCTGGCCCATCCACCCCGGCCCGCTGCGCTGGCGCTGACCGGATCGAGGTGCGGGTCGGCTGTTCGTCGACCCGTCGACGATGCGACCGAAAGGCCATTGCCTGCTTCTCCGGGCTGCGGCAGCCTTCAGGGGTGATCGAGACGCTTGTGCTGACCGAAGGTGACTGGAAGATCTGGCGGGAGCTGCGGCTCGCCGCGCTGACGGAGGCCCCGTACGCCTTCGGTTCGCAGCTGGCCGACTGGCAGGGCGACGGCGACCGGGAGGACCGCTGGCGTGGTCGGCTCGCCATCGCCGGCGCGTTCAACGTGGTGGCGATGCTCGACGGGCAGCCGGTCGGGATGGCCAGCGGGGTGCCGACCGATCGGGACGGCGTCGTCGAGCTGATCTCGATGTACGTGGCGCCGGTCGGACGTGGCCGAGGGCTTGGCGACCATCTCCTGCGCGCCGTGGAGCAGTGGGCTCGGCAGGTGGGCGCGGGAACGCTACGGCTGGCCGTGGTGGAGGGCAACGCGAACGCCTCGGCGCTCTACCTGCGCAACGGCTTCCACGACACGGGCGAGCTCGGCGACCTGATGCCCGACGGGGTCCGCCGGGAGCACATCATGGCCAAACGATTGGCTGCTTAGCGCGCCGGCTGCTCTCCGCCCGGTTCACCGGCGGCCGTGGGCGTCCGGCGCTGCACGCGGCCGTCGCCTCGCCGAGCACTTCGCCGCCGCCGAACGCGAGCCCGGCGTCAGCCGCCGACGCCTTCTTCGACCCCAGCTCCGAGGAACTGGTGGCGAACCTGCTGCTCGCCGCCGCCGTTTCTGGCCGGGACATCCTCGCCGCCTCGAGGTGGTCGGTCAGCCCCCGCGACGACGAACCGGCGATGCTGCTGCGCGAACCTGGCTACGCCCCTCCTGCCGGCGCAGTGGCCGGCGTGGTCGACATGCAGGTCTAGGCGTTGGAGCTCAGGTAGCCGCGAGCCATCGGGTCACTGTGTCGGTGAAGACCACCTGATATGGAAGACCTCGTAGGTCTTCTGCGGTCGCCTCCAGGCCGCGAGCCCAAGCTAGCTCGGCCAGCCATGACCAAAGGGGATGTGCGTGCTCCTTTGCGCACTCTTCGTCGTCGGGAAGCACGGCGTTCAACACGTGCTGGGTGATGCTTTCCTGACTCTCAACGAGCGGAATGACACCACCCGGGACGCCGGTTGATCTAGCAGTGACAGTGAACCCACGTTCCGCGTGCAGGAGCACGCGCCGCCCGTCCTCCAGAATCGCGAGCTCACTGACCGTGAAGCTCCGGGTACTCGCATCATGGGGGTACGCCCCTCGGAGATCGCAGCTGGCAACTAGGCCAACGATGCGGCCGGGCTCGACTGGGGAAAGATTTTCGGGAGCACGGTAGGCGCCCGGGCGCGGGCGCCAACCGGCTTCTCCGCTGCTCACTGCCTAACTCCCGAGATTCCCGTGATCGTTCCTGCTGTACCTAACTAAACCGTGTCATCTGATCACCGGTTACGGGCGTCGCCGGGACGGCGGCAGCTAACGATCAGGGGCTACACGCGCGGTTCACGGCACCCCCGTAGTACCACCCAGAAGCGTCGACAACACCGTTAGATCCACACTCCCGGCCACCGGCGGGAAGTCCTGTCAGCTCATGGTCACTGCAGGTAGGCGCAAGTGGCGAGGAAGGTCTTCATCGACTCGGCGTCAGCCACCATCCGCACCTCGTGGATAGTGGATGTCCCACCGGGGCCGTCGATGCGCAACTCGAAGGAGTCCTTTCTTTGCCCAACGAAGGTAGAAAGCAGGGAACCGATCTGCTCACAGTCGTCCCAGCTGTTGACCTGAACCGCGACACCCGAGTCGGTGGTGGCAGCCGGGGCACCCCGATCGGCGATCCACTTCTGAACGGCGAAGTTGACCTGTGGGTCATCGCCGATGAACTCGATCGTCAACTCAGTCACCGTTGTACCACCTTCGAAGCACGACCTAGCGGAAATGAAAGGACGCTGGCGTCAGGCCTGGACCAGAACGATGGTTTCGGAGACCTCTCTGTTGCCGACGACTTGACACAGAGAGGTGCCGTTCAGATCGATATCAGTAGCACCCTGCCAGCCGACGGTCGCGCTGCTTGAGCAGTTGGTTCTCGCATTAGATCTGCGGCCGGAGCCGCCTCCTGCGAGGTAGTCGCCCGAGCCTGAGGCAACCGTCACCCACGGGCATCCGAGAGGATCGCACCAGTACGCCTGCAAGTCGATGTCCATGTTCGCCGTGCTCGGACACGTGCCGGCGATGTGGAGCAAGTAGCGGTGGACGGATGTCTAGCACTCCGGCAGCTCCGACCGAAGCCGGCAGGGGAAGCCGCCCGGTTCATCCGCGGCGATCTTCAATGGCGCACACAACGGGGGCTTGCATCTGGTACTCGGTTCAGTCGTGCGCGGTGCCGGCATCATCGTCGTGACCAGGCCTGGCGCCGGCGGCGGCCTTGGCGGCCTGCTCGATCCTCGCGCGCTGGGCTGCCCAGAACGCCGGATCGTGTTGCGTGTTCGCGTACTGGGCCGCCGTCCCGGTCGCGCCGTCGAGCTGTTCGCGCAGGATGTCGGCGTGTCCGGCGTGCCGGTTGGTCTCGGTGAGCACGTGAACCAGGATGTTGAACAGCTTGACGTTGGGGCGTGGCCACCAGGGGACGTGGCCAGGGGCGTCGATGGCGAGCGCGGTGATCGTCGCGTCCGAGTGCTTCGACACGCGGCGGTAGCGGTCGATGATCTCCTCGCGGGTCTCGTGCTCCGTCGCCCACATGAGCGCGCCGGGCTCCCGGACGTCGTTCCACCGGGGCTGGGGCTCGGGGAACGGCCGGTCGAAGACCTCGCCGAAGTACCACGATTCCGAGATCGACAGGTGCTTGACCAGGCCGAGCAGGTTGGTTCCGGTCATGGTCAGCGGGCGGCGGACGTCGTACTCGGGCAACCCGTCGAGCTTCCACAGCATCGTTTCGCGGATCTCGCGCAGGTCGTTGTGCAGGTACTCCTTCGCGAATTCATCGATCATGACGAACGAGCTTGCCATGCGTAACCGGCTGGCTCAACCCTCACATGTGCTGGCCGTGCTGCTCGACCAGGGCGGTCAGCGGCCGCGCGAGCTGCTCCCGTTCCGCCCCGGACGGTGGGCCAGGACGCGTATTCAGCCGGGACATTCCGCCATGGGGCGCCGATGCGGATCCGCCACCGGATCCCATCAATAAGCTGTCGTTTCTCCCACTTCGGCCGACGACCTGTCCTCGGCGCGGCAGGCAGCAGCGGAGCCAGAGCAGCCCACTGCCCGTCGGTCAGGTCATGCCGCCTCGTCAGCCGACCTGGCGGTCTGCTCGATCTTCGCGCAGTAGGCTGCACGGGCTTCCTCGTCGATCTGGTTTTCGTGTTCGGCGCGTAACCCGGTCCGGCCGTCGAGGCCCTCGCGCAGGATATCGGCGTGCCCGGCATGCCGGATGGACTCGCCGAGGACATGGATCGTGATGGCGAACAGGTTCGTGTCGGCATAAGGCTCCGGCCACCACGGCACGTGGCCGGGGGCGTCGAGGGGAAGAGCGTTGATCGTCGCGTCCGAGTGTTCCCACGTGCGCTGGTAGAACGCGATGATCTGATCGCGGGTCTCGTCCTCGGTCGCCCACAGATCGCTGCCGTTGGAGTCCTGCCACCGGGGCAGCGGTTCCGGGGAAGGGCGGTCGAAGACCTCGCCGAAGTACCTGGCCTCGACGGTGGCCACGTGTTTGACCAGGCCGAGGAGGTTGGTCCCGGTCGCTGTCAAAGGTCGGCGGGCGTCGTATTCGGACAAGCCGTCGAGTTTCCAAAGCAGCGCCTTGCGGTCCCGCCGCAGCCTCCCGTGCAGGTTGGCTTTCGCGAAATCATCGATCATGCGGCATGAGCCTGCCATGGGCTACTCGTGGTCTCAAGATCCCGTACGTGGTCCGCAACGACCGGCAGAGCCGAGGCCTGGCCATGGCCGCCGCCCTGACCTGCTACAGCTCGCGAAACTTGCCACGTGAGACAACCTCTAACGAAACACGCCTTAGAGCAGCCCACGCTGGGCCATGAAGGCCCGCAGCGTCTCGGCATCCTCGGCGGACATCAAGCGGCGCGGGATCACGGTCGCCGGCATCCGGCCGACGTACACGATCCAGAAGTCAGGGGTGCTCCGCACCTGGGCGACCCCGTCCCAGGCGATACCGCCGGACTCCGAGCCGCTGCGCATCATGATGTTGTCATCGGTGATGTCGTAGGCGCCCGCGACGGCGTAGCCACTGGAGCGGCGTCGGGCGCGCCACCGCACGAACGGCGCGTACAGCATCGACAGCACGCCGGCCACGACCAACGCCGTAAAGAGCGGCACGATCCGGTCGCCCCGCGCGGACCCCTGCGCGACGGCGAGACCGATCACCCCGACCACCGCCAGCACCGCGCCGATATATCCGTACCGGCGCAGCCGAACACTGCTGAGCGCGGCGGCCACGCGGCCCGGGTAGGCGGGATCGGCCGGGACGTCAAATCGGATCTGCACGCCAGAACGATAGTGCCCCGTCGAGGTGCCGGCGGCCGGTGTCGCTCGATGACCTGGTGCGACGACCGCTCTCCGGTACGGGAGGGCCGCGAGGTCTCCGGTGATTCGAAGACCTCGCGGCTCATCCGTCACCTCGGTTCAGTTCACCCGATGGGCTCGGCCACGACGAGCTGGAACTTCTCGAAGGTCAGCTTGACCGTGTTGTGCCTGGCGTCGACGGTGCCGAGGGAGACGCCGTTGAACGGGTCGGTCAGGCGGTAGCGGCCCCGGCCCAGACCGCGCAGCTCCACCGCGCCGTTCCACTGGTCGGCGTAGAAGGCGTAGTGCAGGGTCTTCTCCTTGGCCACGACGTGCGCCTCGGGCTTGTCGAAGCCGATGTCGTACAGCTCGCCCCGGTACTCGCCGGTGGGCAGCATGTTCTGGCTGTACAGACTCACCCACTTGCGCCAGACCGCCTCCTTTTCCGGGGTGAGCACGTTCTCGTCGTCCGGGCCCGCCGGGTAGGTGAACTTGGTCGACAGGACGGCGCCCACGCCGTAGCTGGACGCGAAGTCGTTGCCGTTGTCGCTGAGCTCGACGTGGTCGCCGGCGTAGCTGGCGCCCTGACCCATCAGCGCCTTCATCGTCTTGCCCTTGGTCCGGACCTGGTAGGACGAGGTCGGGTCCGAGCCCGGGTACTGGTCGATGTAGGGCAGGTTGTGGAAGGCGAAGGCGGTGCCGCAGGGGCACAGCTCGATGACCGCGTTGCGGTTCGCCTCGTGCGCGGCCTCGTGCACCGCCCGCCAGAACTGCGCCAGACCCTCGGTCGACTCCTCGGGGCGGGCGTGCCCGTGGGCCGGGTTGTAGCAGGGCGTGACCCCGTTGAGGTGCTGGCCGTCGATCTTGAGTCCCTCGTAGCCCCAGTCACCGATGAACTTCTTCACCTGGCCGACGAAGTAGTCCACAGTGGGCTGGTACGCCGGACACAGGGTGTAGGCGTCCCACCAGGTCACCTCCTGCTTGTTGCCGTCGCGGTCGAGCAGGAGCATGTCGGGACGCGACTTGAACAGGTTGCTCTCGGGGTCGGCCGCGAGCGGGGCCCACCACAGGCGCGGGCGCAGGCCCGCGTCCCGGATCTGCTTGGTGAAGGAGCGCATGTCCGCCTCGCCCCGGGGGAACTTCTGCGGGTTGAGGTCCCAGTCGCCCTCGTTGGTCTGCCAACCGTCGTCGAGCACCGCCCACTTGAGGCCGACCTCACGCACCTTGGGAAGCGTTGCGACGACCTGCTCGACGGTGAAGTCGCGCTCGTAACCCCAGGCGCACCAGATCGGTTCGAGGGCCGGCTTCGGCGTCTTGGGGGCGCGCAGGCCGATGTCGCTCATGTAGTCGCGGTAGCGCTGCAGCGGCACGAAGTAGTCGCCCGAGTGGGCGGTCAGGAAGGTAGTTTCGGTGGTCAGCTGCTGGCCCGGCTTCAGGGTACGGACGACGTCGCCCTCGACGGCGATGCTCGCCCCGACGGCCGTCTTGCGGACCGGCAGGCGCAGGATCTTCGCCACGGGTTCGACGTGCCCGACGGAGATGCCCCCGCCCGAACGCCAGACGGACGCCATCGGCGTGCCGCCGCCGTAGTCGGAGGAGTCCATCCCCAGCGAGTTCTTCTGGTCGAAGTCCTCCGTCACTGGCTGCACCCAGTCACGACGGTCCTCGTGGGTGGTGCCGGAGAAGGTGTAGAAGCCGCCGGGCTTCGCGAGGAGCTGGTGGGCTCCGCTGCGCCACCCGGTGACCTTCAGGTCGGCACCGGACTTGTTGGTGTAGGTCACCCGCATCACGATCATGCCGGTGAGGCGCTGGAAGGAGGTCAGCTCCACCGTCTTGCGTACGCCGGTTCTGGAGTCGCCCTCGATGGTCACCTGGACGCCCGCGCCGTGCCGGTGATGCTTGGTCTTACGGGTCTCGTGTCCACGGTAGGCGAAGTCTTCGATCGCGGTGTCGCCCAGCAGCAGCGCCTCGCTCGCGTCGAAGCGCGTGACGTCGACGTCCTTCAAGGCCACCCGGCTGTGCAGCTTGTCGTCGAACTCCACGGTGATGGAGGTGTCGCCGACGCCGACGACGTCGGGACCGCGGTGCGGTGCGGCGGCCGCGGGGGTCGCGCCCACAGCCGTGGTCACGGCAGGGAGCGCGGTCAGGCCGGCACCCCCCAGTGCCACCTTCAACATGGTCCGCCGCTTCATGTTGCTCATGTCAATCTCCCTTCGGGCTCGTCGCGCAGCGCTACAACCGGGTCGCGCCGGTCGCTCGTCGCTGTGGATCCTCGAGATCGGGTCACCTCGAACGTGCCGATACGTACTGCCGGGCCGAGGACCGGGTCACGCAGATCCGACGGCTGCCCGTACGGGCGGCCGCGAGCTCCGGTCGACCTGGTTCGACCTGGCATCCACGGAGAGCGAGACGGCATCGGCCAAGGAGCGCGACGCCGCCGCCTCGTTCACCACTGAAGTCACGATGCAGACCAGAGGGATACCAAATGCCGGCCCGAGCCGCCGGTGGCGACAAGGCCGAGCAGAAGCTCACGCATGTGGGGTTCCCCATTCCGCGCCGGATGGTCTGCCCGACGAACGTAGGTGGTATATTCTTGGCTTGTCAATGGCCGGTTCCCGGTAGTTTTTGGTTCGTTCACCACGACCCGAGGCGGAGCGGCGCGCCGGACATGGGCGTCCGGCTCCAAAGATCGATCGCACTGGTATGGTTGGCTGGTATGACTGTTGCGAGGACGCGGATGCCCCGTGGCCTGTTCGCCGACGACGCGCTTCCCCTCTACGAGCGAACCGCCAAGCAGCTGCTAGACGACCTGCGCGCCACCGCCGCCCACCCAGGTGACCGGCTGCCCTCCGAGCGAGCGCTGGCGACCCGATACGCCGTCTCGCGCGTGACGCTGCGAGCCGCCCTCGCCGACCTGGAGTCGCGCGGCATCGTGCGCCCGTCGTCGACGCGCGGATGGTTCGTCGCCGACCTCGACCAGCTCCCCGATCCGCCGGCGGCCACTCCCACCGAGGCGACCCCCCAGGTGCAGGGCCTCGCCGACTTCGCCCGCGTCAACGGCCTCACGCCGAGCAGCCGGGTCCTCTCCGCCACGGTCCGCCCGGCGACGGTCTCCGAGGCCGAAGACCTCCGCATCGCCCCCGGCGCCGACCTCTTCGAACTGCACCGACTCCGCTTCCTCGACGGCCTGCTGGTCGTGCTCGAGCACAACCGGCTCCCGCTGGCGGCCTGCCCGGCCCTGGCCGAGACCGACTTCAACACCGCCTCGCTCTACGCCACCCTGCGCGCGGCCGACCCGCCGCAGACGCCGCGCGTCGCCGACTACTCGTGCGAAGCCCGGCACCCGACGCCACGGGAGATGGAGCTGTTCGAGATCGGCGACACCATGCCGATGCTCGTGGCGACCACGCTCACCTTCAACCAGGCAGGCCGCCCGATCGAGCTGACCGTCCAGGTCTACCGCGGCGACCGCTACCGCTTCCGGGCCTCCATCACCAATCCGGCCTGATCGAGTTCGTCCTCGGCACCGCCCAGGGCGGTGCACACGACTTCCTTGACGTCGGGGCGTCCAGCTCGGCGGATGCCCCGCCCTCAATATAGGATTCTGGTGAGGGTGTCCCCGCCGGCCGGGCCTGACCCGGCCAGCTCCGACGCCGGGAGCAGGGTCCGTGGCCGGGCGCAGTTGGGTCAACTGCGCCACTTTGGCGGTGTCCGCCGGGGCGCGGTCCGCGACACGAAAGCCAACTCCGTCTGTTCCGGCACCGTCCGTACGTGCGTCAAGGCCGCCTTGACGTGGCGGACCGGGCGGCCCGCTCCCCAGACGGGCGGGTCGGCGGCAGACGGAACGGCGGGCCAGGCGTGGGTGTCTAACTGAGTGACGATCGAGGTGAACACCCACGGACGGCTATGGACGATCGGGGACCGTTCACGCAGCTCAGAGGCTTACCGGCCGCAGGTCAGGTGGTCACGATCATTCCTTCACACCGAAGAGGTCACTGGTTCGATCCCAGTATCGCCCACGCAGGTGAAAGGCCACTTCCCGGCTTCGGGAGGTGGCCTTTCTGCTTGCGTACAGCAGTGAAGTACAGCAACGGTCATTGGGAGCGCAGCCGGTCGCAGGAACGCCAGCCGATATGGCCTTTCAGCGCTCGATCCGCCTGGCGGTCGGTCGGCGATGCTACTTTGCCGGCCGTGAATGACTACCTGGACGCCGTCGACTGGGATTCGCTGGAAGGTCCGTATGGGCCGGCTTCGGATGTGCCGAGGCTGTTGCAGTCGCTTCGATCTCCGGACCCGGGGGCCCGGGGCGAGGCGGAAGAGCAGCTCGAAGACCATCTCCAGCACCAAGGGTTGGTGGAGGAGCCGGCGGCGACCGCAGCGCCGTATCTGATCGATCTGCTTGCCGATCAGGAGGCACCGGATCGGCTGGTGGCCTCTCGCCTCCTGCGGACGATCCTCGATTGTGTCGAGCTGTACGAATCGCCGAGGCCCGCGTCCGACATCCCGACGCTCAGGGAGCTCGCATCGCAGCGTTCGGACTGGTGGTTGTCCAGGTCGCCAGAGTGGCGCAAGCATGGCGGGTATCAACGCCCGGTCACCCATCCCTGGCACGCCGCAGCGTATGAGGCAATGCGGGCCGGTGTCCCCACGTACCTGCAGGTCCTGCAGGATTCCGACCCGGACCTTCGTCTGAGGATGGCGGATCTGCTCGCCTCCTTCCCGCAGGAGTGGGCAACCATGTCACCCGTCCTGGCCCAACGGCTCGCGGTGGAGACGGACCCGGCCGTAGCCGCAGAGATGTGCATCGCGGCCGGACTCGCCGGCCAGCCCTCCGATGGCGCCATCGTGGATGCGGTACGCCGATGGCGCGGCAACTCCGACCGGTGAGTTCCCCCCGCTTTGATGGAGCGGTGGTTACCTGCTGCCGGCTGGCGCAGGGTCGGCGATAGTTGGTTCGGCTGGTTCGGTCTGGCGGCTGTGCCAGGCGGTCTCGTACTCGTTCGGGCTGAGGTAGCCCAGTTCCTTCTGGATGCGGCGGGTGTTGTACCAGCCGTCGATGTAGGCAAAGATCGCGTTCTCGGCTTCGTCGCGGGTCCGCCAGCTTGTGCGGTAGACGAGTTCGATCTTCAGCGCTGACCAGAAATTCTCCATCAGGGCGTTGTCGTAGCTGTCGCCGACGGAGCCCATCGAGGGCAGGATTCCGTTGTCCTGCAAACGTTCCGCGAAGCGGAACGACGTGTAGTTCGACCCGCGGTCGCTGTGGTGGATCAACTGGCCGTCGCGGACGTCGCGGGACCAGATGCCGTATTCGAGGGCGGCGAGGATCAGGTCGGTGTCGCAGCGGTCGGAAGTCTTCCACCCGACGATCCGGCGGGAGAACGCGTCACGGACCGCGGCGAGCCAGAACACGCCTTCGCCGCAGGGAATGCGGGTGGCGTCGGCGACCCAGAGCCGGTTCGGCCCGTCGGCGGTGAACTGTCGGTTGACCAGATCCGGCGCTGGCGTGTGCCGTGGGTCCTGCTTCGTGGAGCCGCCGCGCCAGCCTCGACGCAGGAACGCCCCCTGCCATCCCTGGCCGGCCATCAACCGCTCGACGCGCTTGCGGCCCACACGGATGCCGTCGCGGTGTAGCTGCCGGTGGACCCGGTCCGCGCCGTAGGTGCGCCCAGAGGTCTCCCAGATCTCGTGGATGTTGGAGACCAGCCCCAGGTCGACCACGTCGCGGTCGCAGGGCTGCTCGGCCTGCTTCACCCACGCGTAATAGGTCGAGGCGCCGATGTTCAGAACCCGTAGCAGGAGCGCGACCGCCAACTGGTCACGCTGTTCGTGGACGAACCTCATGACCGTCGCCGGGTCGGGTCGAGCTCCGCCGCGAAATACGCGCTCGCGGCCTTCAGGATCTCGTTCGCCCGCCGCAACTCGGCGACCTCCCTGCGCAGACGGCGGTTCTCCTCCGCCATCTCGCTGGTCGGCCGGTCGTGACGCTCACCCATGTCAGCTTCAGCCTGCCGGATCCAGTTTCTGAGCGCCTCGTGATGCACGCCAAGCTGCTCAGCCAGACGCCGGATCACCGGCTTCGGGTCCGACTCGCGGTACAAACGCACAGCGCGCTGACGTAGCTCATCGGGGTACTTCTTCGGTGCTGCCACGGACGACTTCCTCCCCACGGCCATCAGACCATGATCAAGAAGCTCCACGAAAGCGGGGGTAGCTCACCTGGCGTCGTGGACGGTGATCGGTTTGACGCCCGCCTTGTCTCACCTTGTCTGCCAGGAGCGCTGGAAGTTGCGTGGCTCGATCGGTGTGCCATAGCGGGGCTAGACGATCGATCACAAGCTCGCCGGCGTGCTCGATGCAGCGAACGTCTTCACGGCCTGGAGCAAGCGGTCGAGGAAGGTAGACAGGTCCGGGGCGGCCACGTCGAAGCGCGGGTCTTCTGAGGTGTAGATGCCGTCGAGGACGAGGTCCGGTGGGAGTCGGTAGACGGCTGATCCGGGAGGCGTGGCTAGCGCGTACTGGGTGCCGCCGCCATCGCTGGCGAATACGACAACGTCGGCGTCGTGTCGGCCGCGTACGTGCCAGAGGTTCCGTGCCTCCTGGGCGTGGGCCACGTGGGAGGCCGTGTGCAGGAAGAACCCGTTACCGATGTCCGGTAGGTCGACGACACCGACCGCCGCGTACAGGTTTACGAGGTCGTCAGGGATGGCGGGACGGACGACAGCGAGTTGTTCAGCAGCGATCGTGTCCGGCTCGCTGACGACGTTCTCGTCCGGCGGGTACCCGTAGCGGTCTTCGAAATCTTGCACCGCGGAGGCGACTGCTTTACGCAGATCCTCGCGCCAGGTCTCCAGCCGGCCGGGATCCACGCGTCACCTCCGGGTCGCACTGACAAGCCGGGCCGACTTCACACGCTCTCAGCCAGTGGTGTCAAGCATGTGGTGGGACGCGAGTGTCAGGCATGTCCCGTGACGGGACAAAGCCGGCTGCCGGCCGTGTGTGAGGACTGTCCTTACGTCTATCAAGGCGGCCCTTGGCGGGCCGCACGCGCCGCCGCATGGGCGCGCGCCGGCCGCTGCCGCTGTCGCTCTGCGGCCGTCGCGCCTGATGCCCGGCGGCTGGCGCGGAGAGCGGGGAAGCCCGGTGGGCCGCCGCAGAACGACAGACCGTCGACCGGGGAACTGGTGGGCCGGCAGCCGGCCGAGGCGCGGCGGCCGTCGCACCGCCGCGCCGTAGGGCGAGTCACGGCCGGCCGTGGTGGGGATGCGGCGCGGAGTGTGCGGGGCCGCCCCTCCAGGGTCAAGGGCGCTTCGCGTCGCTGCGCGACGGCCCTGCGGGCCGCCCTTGACCCGGCTGCCTCTGCGACCCCTCGGGCCGGCAGTCGCCGGCAGGCCAGGGGCCTGCCCGTGATGCGCGCGCCGCATCCCCACCACGGCCTCATCGCGACGCGCGGCGTCAACCCTCGCTTGACTGTGCGGCCAGCAGGCGTTGGCCCATAATCCGGGGATGGAGATCATTCCTGGGGTCGGCGTTGAAGCGGTGAAGATCGGTGACCCACGCGGGGTAGTTGAGCAGAAGCTCGGGCCGCCAGTCCACGCCGGCACTCATACCAGGGCCGTCTATAACTCGGTGGACCCGATGCTCGTCGTCACATACGACCAAGACGACGCCATTGAACTCGTCGAAGTCGGCTATGGCGTACACGACCAGGTCTTCTTCGACGGAGTCCAGCTGACCTACCGGTTCATGGACGAGGTGATGACCGACCTGGCCGCCAAAGGGCACCTCGGCACTCCATCCGACATCGGGTTTGACCTGCAAGCCGGATTCGCGATCTTCTCCATGGCGTCGCTGTCTGCGCACGAATTGGACCCGGATGCGCCGGAAGACGATCCGCGTCACATCGTTGAGGGGGTGGGCATCGCACCCTACTCGTACTTCACCGACGACCAGCCGCCGTTGAACGGGACCGCTGAGGAACTCGAAGCCTGGTTGCGGCAGCGAGGGGTGCTGCCGGCAGAGTCGTGACCGCTTCAACACCGATGGTTGGGCCGAGTGACCAATTGGGTGACGACGGACGCGACCGGTGCCGGATGCCCATGGACGACGGTGGACCCGTTCGCGCAGGTAAGACCTGCTGCTCGCCCAGCTCATCGACAGCCGATCATTCTTTCACACCGAACGAGTCATCCGGTGAGTTCTCGCAGGAGGCTTGTTCCGTCGTCGCTCCACAGTTCGATCGAGTAGCGCAGGCCCAAACCCGCGAGGACGGCACCGAGTTCGTCTGCAGGGGACGGATCAACGACGCCGCTGAAAAGGCGTTCATCAGGCGACCGCTCGACCAGTTCGATGCACACCCACTGTTGCTCGACCTCATACTCAGTCCACAAGCTTGCACGGGCACGCCAGCCTGCACGCACGAACATCTCGGCCAAGACCTTCACCCTCGGGGCATGGGGGAGACGGCCATAGACGTTGTTGCCGCGCACGGCTAGATGGTCGGCAAGACGCGGCCCGGGGGTACCGCCAGAAGTGACCTCCATGTTCCCTCCCAACGTTCTTCGTGCCCGTTCCGTGCCCAACGCAGCGGTCAACACCAGGCATCAGCAGTAGCCGCGCTGCACGCTGCATCAACGCTCTGTGTTATCCCCCCTTGGTATCGGTCACTTTCCGTGTAGATCAACCTGATTCGCAAGCTGATAGTGCCGCGTAGCTTCTCAGCGTGGTTGGGCCTGCTAGCGGTCGATATGCCGTCGGAACCATGCCGCCGCCGCAGCAGCATCGGTCGTTGGGTCAACACAATCGAGTCGCAGTCCATCGGGACCCGTGGTGTCGATCAAGGCGTCGTCGGCTCGTACGCCGTCGTCCCAGTTGAGACACGAGGGGCTCCAGCCGCCACGGAGGCTCTTACCGTCATAGTCAAGCCGCAGGGTCTCGTAGATCTGGTTGCCCTGGGCGAAGTCGTACGACGCAGTCATCCAGAGGGCGCCGCCGTCGTCCTGGTGGTACCAGTCCTGGATATCCGGTACCTGCCTCGCGAGTTCGGCGAAGAAGGCGCTCTCCTCGGCAGTGGGCTCAGCATCCCGCACAGATCCGAGTCTCGCTGATCGCACACGGCGGGCGGTCGGGGGTGAGTGACCGAGTGGGTGACCACCGGGGCGGCCGGGGCCAGACGCCCATGGACGATGGCGGACTGTTTCGGCAGATCACTCTGGCTGCCTGCCAGCTCATCGGCGGCTGATCATTCCTTCGGGACGAAGAGGTCGGTTGGTAGGTCGACGGTTCGATTCCGTCAGGCGGCTCCACTGAAAGGCCCAGGTCATCGGCTAGATCGCCGATCATGACCTAGGCCTTTTGCTTGTCGTTGCTGGTGGTGCTCCTGGCGAGGAGGACGCGGACCGGCGGCGCCCCGGAGGCCATGCAGCCGAACCTGCCGCAGGCCGGCCTCCCGAAGGAGTTCGCAGAACGAGCGGGTGGGCGCACCGTCGTGTCCGGAGATGCTCGGGCCTCGCCCGCCTTCCGCGCGCAGCGGGTCGTCGGCGCACAGCGGGCGTATGACGCGTCGGTGGTGCAGCCGCTCTCGCCGAGGCTCGGCAGGGGCCGGCGGCGACTGGCTCTTCTCCGCACCACGACCAGCGCGTTGAGCGAGCGCGCATCCGCGCCTCGACCCTCCGGCGTCGGCATCCTGGCCGCCACCCGCCCGGCTCCCGGGCAGGGCCGCGCCGGGCTCGCGCGGGCCTCCACTGTGGAGCGGGGACGCCGCCTGACCTCTGAACCATCCCGGAGCAGACCAATTTACATACCAGCTAGACAGTAGCCGACCACGGGGAATACCAGTAGGGTCCGTTACCAGCTTCGCAACGGCGAGGAGGAGGAACCGCCCCGTGAGTAACCCGCTCGACACCGTCATCGCCCTGCACAAAAGGGGAAGATCGGTCGGCATCACCTCGATCTGCTCCGCCCATCCACTGGTCCTGCAGGCCGCGATGGTCCAGGCCAGGGAAGACGGCGACCTGGTGTTGATCGAGGCGACCTCGAACCAGGTCGACCAGGACGGTGGCTACACCGGTATGCGACCCGCGGACTTCCGCGATCTGGTGCACGAGGCCGCCGACCGAGCCGGACTCCCCCGCGAGCGGGTCGTGCTCGGCGGCGACCACCTGGGTCCGAACCGGTGGCGCTCGTTGCCGGCGGAGGAGGCCATGGCGCGCGTCGACGTGCTCGTGGCGGCGTACGTCGAGGCCGGCTTCACCAAGATCCACCTTGACTGCAGCTACCCCTGCGCCGACGACCACACCCCGCTGAGCGACGAGGTGATGGCGGCCCGCGCCGCCCGCATGCTCGCCGTCGCCGAGAAGACCGCCGCCACGATGGGGCGGGCGGGGCAACTGCGGTACGTCATCGGCACCGAGGTCCCGGTCCCCGGCGGCGCCGAGGAGACGATCGAGGAGCTGCGACCCACCACCGCCGACTCGGCCCGCAGCACCCTGGACCGGCACCGCATCGCCTTCGCCGAGCAGGGCCTCGATCACGTATGGCCGCAGGTGATGGCCCTGGTCGTCCAGCCGGGCGTGGAGTTCGACCACCTCCGGGTCGTCGACTACGACCGGGAGCGCAGCAAGGAACTCCAGCAGATCCTGGACGACGAACCGACTATGGTCTTCGAGGCCCACTCCACGGACTACCAGACCGTCCCGCGCCTCGTCGCCCTGGTCGAGGATCACTGGGCGGTGCTCAAGGTCGGACCCGGCCTGACCTTCGCGCTGCGGGAGGCCCTGTTCGCGCTGGCCGCGATCGAGACCGAACTCGTCCCCGAGCCCGACCGCTCGCGCCTGCCGGAGGTGGTCGAGCAGCGGATGCTCGCCGAGCCCGGGCACTGGGCGAAGTACTACACCGGCGCCGCCGCCGAACAGCGCCTGGCCCGGCGGTACAGCTACAGCGACCGGATGCGCTACTACTGGCCGGACCCGGAGATCCAGGCCGCCGAGCAGCGACTGCTGGGCAACCTGACCGAGCGGACCATCCCGCTGCCGCTGCTCAGCCAGTACCTGCCCGACCAGTACCAACGGGTCCGCGACGGCACCCTCGACAACCATCCGGTCGAGCTGGTCCTCGACCGCGTCCGCGACGTCCTGCGCGGCTACCGCCGCGCGGCCTCCCCCGCAGAAGGGCGGCGCGCCGCATGAGCACCCTCCTCGGACACGACGTCGAGCACCTGCGCCGGCGCGGCGCCCTCGACACCAGCCGCGAGATCGCCCAGCAGCCGGCCGTGTGGCGCCAGATCGGACGACTGGCGGCGGAGTCGGCGGCATCGAACGCCGCCTTCCTGAAGCCGCTGCTCGAACGACCCGACCTGCGCATCGTCCTCACCGGGGCGGGCACCTCCGCGTACGTCGGCGAGGTGCTGGCCTCGTCGCTGCGCCCGTCGCTGGGCCGGCGGGTGGACGCCGTCGCCACCACCGACATCGTGGCCGACCCGCTGGCCTGCTTCGCCGAGGACGTCCCGACGCTGCTGGTGTCGTTCGCCCGCTCCGGCGACAGCCCGGAGAGCGTCACCGCCACCGAGCTGGCCAGCCAGGTGCTGACCGAGTGCTGGCACCTGGTGGTGACCTGCAACGCGAACGGTCGGCTCGCCGCCCGGCACGCCGACACGGCCACCGGGCAGGTGCTGCTGCTGCCCGAGGCGGCCAACGACCGGGGCTTCGCCATGACGTCCAGCTTCACGGGCATGGTGCTGGCCGGCCTGCTGGCCCTCGGCGGCCCCGACGACGGCCTGGCGGAGCGGCTCGCCACCGCGGCCGAGCAGATCCTGGCCACCCGGCCGGCCGCGGCGGCCGACCTCGCCGCACGCGGCTACTCCCGGATCGTCTATCTCGGCAGCGGCACCCTGCACGGCGTGGCCCGGGAATCCGCCCTGAAGGTCATGGAGCTGACCGCCGGCCGGGTGGTGGCCCTGGCCGAGTCCGCGCTGGCCTTCCGGCACGGACCGAAATCCGTGCTCAACGACGAGACCCTGGTCGTCAGCTACGAGTCCAACGACCCGTACACCAGCCGGTACGACCGCGACATGGTCGCCGAGCTGCTACGGGTCGTCCCGGAGCGGAACCTGGTCACGGTCAGCAGCCGGCCCGGGCAGCCGGCCCGGGACAACACCTGGACCCTGCCGGACGTCGAGGACGTGGACGACGCCGCGCTGGTGCTGCCCGCCGTGATCTGCGCGCAGCTGATCGGTCTGCACTTCTCCCTGGCGCTCGGACTCACCCCCGACAACCCCTTCCCCGGCGGAGAGGTCAACCGGGTCGTCCAAGGCGCGATCATGCACCCCCTGCCCGTAAGCCCGTGGCAAGGCCGGCAACAGGTCCAGCTCAGGGCCCTCCCGGCCCGAACGAGCGAGAGAGCTGACGTCAACAGTGGCGCCAGCCGGAGGTGAGACGAATGTTCCTCGGCGTCGACGGCGGCGGCACCAAGACCGCCTTCTGCCTACTACGGACTGACGGCACGGTAGCGGCCCAGGCCACCACCGCGAGCAGCTACTACTTCAGCGAAGGCATCGACCTGGTGGCCCGGGTCCTCAAGGAGGGCGTCGACGCCGTCTGCGCGGAGGCCGGCATCACCCCGGCCGAGATCGACTTCGCCTTCTTCGGGCTCCCCACCTACGGCGAGGTGAGCGAGGACGTCGCGGCCCTCGACGCGACGCCCCGGGAGGTACTCGGCCACGACCGGTACCGGGTGGACAACGACATGCTCTGTGGCTGGTCCGGCTCGCTGGGCGCCGCGGACGGCATCAACGTGATCAGCGGAACCGGATCGATGACCTACGGCGAACGCGCCGGTCACGGCCTGCGCGTCGGCGGGTGGAGCGAACTCTTCGGCGACGAGGGCTCCGCGTACTGGATCGCCATCCGTGGCCTGCAGGCGTTCTCCCGGATGAGCGACGGTCGGCAGCCCGCCGGCCCGCTTTTGGACATTCTCCGCGACCACCTGGGGCTCGCCGCGGACCTGGACCTGATCGACGTCGTGCTGAACCGGTGGCACGGCGACCGCGGCGAGATCGCGGCGCTGAGCCCCCTGGTCACCCGCGCCGCCGACCAGGGCGACGAGGCGGCCGCCGCGATCCTCGCCGAGGCCGGCCGGGAACTCGCCCTACTGGTGGAGACCACCCGCGGCCGGCTCGGCTACCCCGTCGAAGAGCAGGTGCTGGTCTCCTACTCCGGCGGCACCTTCAACGCGCCACAGGTACGCGAGGCTTTCCGCGCGCACCTGCACGCGCTGCACGGCGGGTACGACCTTCGTCAGCCCGTCTACTCACCGGTCGTCGGCGCGGCGCTCTACGCGGCGAAGCAGGCCGGCAGCCCACTGAACACCGACGCGCTCGAGCATCTCAGGAACACCTCCACCCCCACCCCCACCGCCACCGCCCCCTGAGGAGGCGCAGATGACAACATCCATCTCCCGCATCAGCCGCAGTTGGATCCCGTACGCCGGGCTGCTCGTGCTCTTCTGGGGCGTCTGGGGAGCCTTCTCCGCCGTCCCGACCAGCGACTACGGCTACCCCGACGGCATGGTCTACGTCGTCTGGTCCCTCACCATGATCATCCCGGCCGTCGCCGCGCTGCGCGGCAACCGGCTGGACCGCCGCCCGATCGCGGCCGTGTACGGCCTGCTCGTCGGCCTGACCGGCGCCGGTGGCCAGCTGCTGCTGTTCAAGGCGCTCACCATCGGCCCGGCCTACCTGATCTTCCCGCTGATCGCGCTCTCCCCCGCGATCACCGTGCTGATGGCCACGGCGCTGCTGCGGGAACGCATCCCGCGGCTCGCCGTGCTCGGTGTGGTCGCCGCGCTGGTCGCGGTCGTGCTGTTCAGCGTCAGCGACGGCGACGGCTCCGCCACCGGTGGACTGTGGCTGCTCCTCGCCATTCTGATCTGCGTCGCCTGGGGTGTGCAGGCCTACTTCATGCGGAAGGCGGCCACCGTCGGCGTCAACGACGCCACCACCTTCACCTGGATGACGATCAGTGGTCTGCTGCTGGTGCCGGTCGCCATCTGGATGGCCGGCGGCCTGGCGCTCGACGCGCCCTGGCAGGCGCCGACCCTCGCGGCGGTCACCCAGCTGCTCAACGCCGTCGGCGCGCTCTTCCTGGTGATGGCGTTCAGCCGGGGCAAGGCCTCGATCGTGGCCCCCACGACCAACGCCCTGGCACCTGTGCTGACCGTGATCCTCTCGCTGGCCGTCTACCAGAAGGTGCCGTCGGTCTACGCCACGATCGGCATCGTCCTCGCCATCGTCGGGTCCACCCTGATGGTCTACGCCGACGAGAAGCGCGGCGAGGCGGCGGCAGCGAACATCGCCGGCCCGCGCACGCCCGACCACGGCGCACCGGACGTCGCCGTACGGTAACCACCGATCGAACCTTGGCGGCCGCCGGCCCGGACCCGAGTCCGGACCGGCGGCCGCGTCGTTCGTGGCGCACGGCGAGGGCGTACCGGTAGCGCGTGGGGCCGGGCACCAGTCCCGGGGCAGCGGAGGTTCCGTCGGTGATCGAGCCCGTTGACTCGCTCGCCATGCTGGAACACGAAACCTTCCCGCACGTCCGAGGAGCATCCATGCGGAAGCCTGCCAAGACCGCCGCAGTCCTCTTCGGGCTCGGTGTCGGCGCCGCGTTCGGTCCGTCCCTCGGACCGGCCGCCCTCTGGTCGGGCATCGCGGTCGCCGCGCTCGGGGTCACGCTCTCCCTCATCGGTACGACGGAATCCGACCTCGTGCCCGACGGTCCGGTCCCCCGCGACGAGGACGCCGGGGAGGCCGGCGACCGGACGACCACGGGACGAGGGGGCGCCGCGGAGCGACGTCGGCGGGACGGGCAACGCCCCACCCTGAGCGGCCTCGGTACCCGGGTGGAGCAGATCCTCGAACTCGCCGAGGAGCAGGCCGACGATCACCGCGCCGAGGCGCGGCGCGAAGCCGAGCGGATCGTGACCGCCGCCCGGCACGAGGCGGAGACGATCCTGAACCGGGCCCATGAACAGGCGACCGGCATCACCGGTATCGGCCGGGATCGCTCTCCGGCACCGCCGGCTCGGACGCCTCCGTCCGGGGTCGACGACCCGACCCGGCACGCCTGAGGCGGACGCACGAGCCCACCTACCGGCCTCGGCCGGCGGTCACGGACCATCCGGGCCGGTTCGCCGACGGTTTGTCTGACCTCGGTCAGCTAATCTCGGCGGGATGGAGAGTGACCTCGTCGAGCAGGTACGCGACTTCAACCGCTTCTACACCGAACGTCTGGGCCTGCTCACCGATCACTACCTCGACCTCGATCGCCCGCTCGGGCCGGCTCGACTGCTCTGGGAGATCGGCGACCGCACCCCCGTTCGTGAGCTGCGCGACCGCCTCGGTCTGGACTCCGGATATCTCAGCCGACTGCTACGGACCCTCGAAGACCAGGGCTTGGTCCGCGTCGTCCCGCACCCCGCCGACGGTCGAGCCAGGATCGCCGAGCTCACCGACGCCGGCCGGGCCGAACGCGGCCTCCTCGACCGGAGATCCCGGGCCGGGGTCGTCGCCCTGCTCGGCCGGCTCGGTCCGGCCGAGCAGGACGAGCTGGTGACCGCTCAGCAGCAGGTCCGGCGGCTGTTACGGCTGGCGACCGTCACCATCACCCCGGTCGCGGCAGATGACCCACGGGCGTGGCAGTGCCTGCGCCGGTACGCGACCGAGCTGGCCGAACGCTTCCCGGAGGGGTACGACGACGCGACGTTGACCCGGCCCGAGGAGCTGGACGGGGCGCTCCTGCTCGCCTGCGAGCGCGACCGGCCCGCCGGCTGCGGGGTGTGGGTCCGGCTCTCCCCCGGTATCGCGGAGATCCGTCACCTGTGGACCGACACGGCGGCTCGTGGCCTCGGCCTCGGCCGACGCCTCCTGGACCAACTGGAGACCGACGCCGCCGCGCACGGCGTACGCACGCTCCGGCTGGGAACCCACAGCTCGCTCGCCGAGGCCATCGCGCTCTACCGCAGCAGCGGCTACCGCGAGATCGACGTCTACAGCGCCTCGCCGTACAACCAGCTCTGCTTCGAGAAGCGCCTCTGACGGGCACCGCGCGACCTCGAACGCCTCGACGCGGCAGCGTCGGCGACCGGCGCTCCCATCTCCGCCGGCCGGTCGACGTCGGTGCGGACGTCGACCGGCCGGGTCGCCGCGTCAGCGCCGGCGCAGCGTGACGCCGAGGTCGCGGGCGAGGTAGATCTCGAGGAAGCCGGGCAGCCCGCCCGCCGCGCCGGCCTTCGCGAACTCAGCCGCGTAGCGCGGGTCGACCGACTCGGTCAGCACGACGATCCGCCACAGGTTGACCGGCTCGTCCTCGGTGCCGCCCACAGCGTGCTCGACGTGGAACAGCGGCTGGTACGGGTCGGCGAGCAGGGTCTCACCCTGCGGGCCGGCCAACCGCGGCCGGCCGAGGAAGATCACCCGCCGGGCGGCGAGGTCGGTGAAGACGTCCTCGAGGACTCGGCCGCGCTCCTCGCTCAGCCAGGCCCGCTGGATCGAGGAGCGCAGGTGCCGGCGGCCGTCCGGGAGGTCGGTGGTCGCCCACGACTCACCCTCGCTGACCACGTACGGGATGTAGGTCAGCGGATCCCACGCCTTCCTGACCTCCATGTCCCACACCTGCGCGCCGGTCATCCGGGTCGGCGGATCGGCCTCGTACCGCTCGGCGAGGGTCCGGTTGACGTCGACCGGCGGCAGCTCGATGGAGGTGGTACGCGGATCGTTCCAGGCGGCTTCGAACTCGGCGACGGCCGCAGCGACGGTGGTTTCGGTGGACTCGGCGAACTGGGTCTCGGTCATGACGTCTCCTGCTCTGCGATTCGACGTCAGCCATATTAGTCAAATTTCTTGACAGTCCAACGTATGGACCATCACAGTCCGGGGCGGTCTCGGGGGTTGAGGAATACTCGGCTGGTGCGGCGAGCGCGGGTACGAAGGCCCGTCGGTCCCGGCCTGGGCGAAGCGGATGACTCCGCCGGACTCGGAGACCCCGGCCCGCTCGAAGATGGCGATCGACAGGCTGATCGCGCGGCGCGAGGTGCATCTGCGGGAGAAGACGCTGTGGCGCATGCTGTATGAGACCTGCGCGCGGGCGGAGGAGATCCTCAACGTCAACATCGAGGACCTGGACCTCGCCGGCCGCCGCTGCCCGGTCAAGGCCAAGGGCGCCCGCCCACGCACCCGCCGCCGCGGTCAGGTCCGCGAGGACTTCGTGTTGGCGCCCTGGGACGCCGGCACCGCCCGCCTTCTGCCCCCGGCTGCTCAAGGGCCGTACGCGGGAACGGTGTTCGTCACTCACCGCCGCCCGGGTCCGGGCAAGGTCGTCAGCTTGCGCGACGTTTGCCCGGACACCGGGTTCGCCCGGCTGTCGTACGGGCAGGCCCGCGCCCTGCTGGACGAGCACACCTCAGTCGGCGGCACGCCCGGCACCGGGTGGGACCTGCACGAGTGGCGGCATTCGAGCCTGACCCACCTCGGCGAGGTCGAGGCGAGCCTGCTCATGCTGATGGCGAAGTCGCGGCACAAGAAGCCGGAGAACGTGCGGAAGTACATCCACCCCTCCCCGGAGGCGATCGCCGAGATCACCAGCCTGCTCGCCCCCGGCGACAGCCGGCGCTGATCGTCAAGTGCTGGCGAGGCGCCAAAGCGAAGTGACTTCCGTGGCTCGGGCGGCGTGGAGGGGATCAGTGGTGTCCCTCGCTCGTGGATGCCGCGGCCGAGTATCAGTCCTGTCCACCACATGCAGGCCCGCTGCCTTGATGTCGGCCAGAAGTTCGCTGCGCGTCCTGAGTCCGAGGCGCTCGGCCAAATCCGACAGGATGAGCCACCCTTCACCTCCCGGTTCGAGATGCGCGGTGAGTCCGTCCAGGAAGCTGCGGAGCATGCTGCTGCCCAGGTCGTAGACACCTTGCTCCAGCGCGGAGGTGGGCCGGGCTGGAATCCAGGGTGGGTTGCAGACGATGAGGTCCGCGCGCCCTTCGGGAAACAGGCTGGGGCCCACGATGTCGACGTGCCCGGTGAGGTGCAGTCGGCGGACGTTCTCGCGGGCGCAGGACAGGGCACGCGGGCTGATGTCGGTGGCCACAACGTGATCGATTCCCCGGCGGGCCAGGACGGCGGCGAGGACTCCCGTCCCCGTCCCGAGGTCGAATGCGGTACGGCGACCTGCGCGGTGGGCCGCCAGTGCGGGGAGCGGTGCATGTGCGACGAGGTCGACGTATTCGCCCCTGACTGGGGAGAACACGCCGTAGTGAGGGTGAATGCGAGCGTCGAGGGCGGGTACCTCCACGCCCTTTGTGCGCCACTGGTGCGCTCCGATCACGCCCAGTAGTTCTGTGAGCGAGACGGCCATCGGCTCGGACGGTGGACCGTACGCCTCGGTGCATGCCTGGCGCACATCGGGGGCTCTGCGCAGGTTCAGGCAGTAGTTGTCTTCCAGCCGGACGATGAGCCTGCCGAGCACGCGGGCCCGGCGGCCGCGCGCCCTGCGGTGCAGGTGGAAGGACTCTGCTGGGCTGCCGCCTTGCCAGGAAGGTTTCCGGTCGATGCGGCGGCCCATCGCTTGCAGTAGTTGACGTGCGTTGTGGAAGTCGCCCTGCCACAGCAAGGCGGTGCCGTCACAGGCCAGACGGTAAGCAGCGTCGGCTCTCATACGGTCGTCCGCTCCGATGATCCGGCTGGGAGGCGGTGTCGCGCTCTCGGAATGCCAGCGGGCGGAACGGGGGGTGTTCGTCTCGGTCCAGTGGATCGTGGACACCGCGTACTCCTCGTGATCGAACGTGCAGGGGCACGAAGAGCACTTCGACGAGGAGCAGGGCAAACGGCCCGTGCTGCAGCACGGGCGCGTGTGTCAGGGCAGGTAGGGCTACCGCTCCCGCGTCGAAGCGCGAGAGGAGTAGTCGCCGAGAACCATGCCGAGCGTCACGACCAGCCCTTTCAGAGAGATGAGGTAAGAGGCTCGCACAGCGACCTCTCCGCAGGCAAACCAGCCCATGGGCTGGGCAGGGAGAGCTATCCCCGCCCAACGCGGCGCATCACTCGTCGGTGGCGTCCTTGTCGCGCAGCGGGCGCAGCCGGCCGGGCATGTCCGGCAGCTGGAACGAGTACCGCCCGTGCATGTTGATGTGGTGCCGTACGAACGGGGCGAGGCGGGCGACGTCCTCGTCGCGGACGTCGAACCCGTCCGCCGCATCCGCGTCCGAGTCGATCGGCGGCAACCGCGGTGGCCAGCAGGGTGGCCAGGCGACGGGAGTCGCCGTGGCGCCGCAGCAGGGACGCCTTGCCGTCCACGCCGTACCGCGACAGCTCCGCCAGCCGCCGCGGCGTTATCCCGGACACGTCCAGCTCACCCATACCGAACGCGTCGATCTCCGCCGCCCGCTCAAGCGCCCACTTCATCTGCGGCCCGGAGACCCGCACCGGGCCGCGCCGCAACCGGTCCCGCTCGCCGTACGCCTTCAACGCCGACGCGTCCGCGACGCCCAACTGCTCGACACCCCGGACCTCCAGGCAGTCAGTGATCAACACGACTGCCGAAGGCTCCGCCCCCGCCGAGCCCCAGGTCAAAGCGCTCTCAAACCCTGCAACGGCTTAGCGCCGGTTTCGTTCCGATATTCCTCAACCCTGTCTCCTGCCGTGATCGGCTCCTCGGGCCGGAGTTCACTGCGGCGGGTTCTCCGGCTGCTGCCCCGGCCAGAACGGCCACTCCTCGAAGAGGCGGCAACGTCCGTCCTGGGCGAAACGCATGATCCACAGATCGCGGTACTCCTGGTCGACCGGGTCGCCGTAGCGGACCTCCAGCCGTGCCACCGCGGTGTCACCGTCGACCGCGACGATCTCACTGGTCATCCGGAACACCTCGTCGGGGCCTTTGCGCTGTTTCTCCCACATCCGGCCGATGGCCGGCAGACCGGCGACGGGCGTCCAGTACGGCCCCTGCCGGTAACTCGCGTCCTCGGTGAAGAGCGTGACCAGCGCGTTCGTGCCCGGCGTACGCCACGCCCGCTCGTAGGCGGCGATCCAGCCGGCAACGTGTTCCCTGTCCATGGGCTACCACGTTGCCATTCGCCGACGGAAACCGGCGGGAATCCGCCACCGGCGGGCGCGCGGGACACCGAAATCCGATGATCATCCGGGCGGCGGGCACCCACCGACCCGGCCGCCCCCGCGATTGGCCGAATCGACCGCGCGGCGGATCGGGCTGCGGGCAGGATGGAGACCGGAAACGCCCGATCGGGACCGCCCGCCAGGGAAGGTGTCAGATGGCCGTCCGGATTCCGCCGAACTTCTTCGGCATCCCCTTCGGCCTCGCCGGCCTGGGCAACGCCTGGGTCGTGGCCGGACGCGACGGCCACGTACCGGCGGAGATCGGCAACGCCCTGCTGGCGCTCGCCGCGCTGACCTGGATCGTCGTGCTGGTGGCGTACGCGGCGTACGCACTGCCCCGGCCCAGAACCTTCGTCCACGACATGGTGGACCCGGTCACCGGCGCGTTCGTCTCGCTCGCCGTCATCACCCCGCTGCTGCTCGCCGCGCAGGGCGTCGCTCCGCACAACCGCAGCGTCGGACGGATCCTCGTCGACATCTTCCTGGTCCTCACCCTGCTCTACGGCGGCTGGATAACCGGGCAGTGGATCTACGGCCGGCTCGACATCGACCAGATCCACCCCGGCTACTTCCTGCCCACCGTGGCTGGCGGCTTCATCGCCGCGACCGCCGCGCACATCGTCGGTCAGCACACCCTGGCGGACGTCATGTTCGGGCTCGCGCTCATCTGCTGGCTGGTGCTCGGCTCGCTGATCATGAACCGCCTCTTCACCCGGCCGCGGCTCCCGGCGCCGCTCGTACCGACGCTCGCGATCGAGATCGCCCCCGCCGCCGTGGCCGGGATCGCGCTCTTCGCCCGCAACGGCGGCGAGATCGACGTCTGGGTGATGCTGATCTCCGGGTACGGGCTGCTCCTGGTCCTCGCGCAGATCCGCCTGCTCCCGCTCTACCTGCGGCTGCACTTCGGCCCGGGCTTCTGGTCGTTCACCTTCTCCTGGGCCGCGGTGGCGACGGTCGCCCTGCACTGGATCAGCGACGGCAAACCGCCCGGTCATCGCATCTACGCGTACCTCCTGCTGGCCGCCATCACGATCCTGATCGGCGGTATCGCCGTACGGTCGGTCGTGGCCGTGGCGCGCGGGCGGTTCCTGCCGCCGCCCACCCCACCGGCAACGCCCGGCTGATCGGCGAGCGCGTCCGCGCCGGCACAGCGGCTCGGGGTCCGGCCCGTGGACCGCCAGGAGTCAGCGAGCGGGCGTGGATGATCATTGGGCGGTGACGAACCGCTCCGTGCTGCCGGCCGAATCCGGCGCGTTCTCGTTGGCCGTTCCGCCGCTCTTCGCCGCGCTGGCTCCGGCGCGGAACATCCTCATCGCCGGAGCGGGCGGGGGATTCGACGTCTACGCCGGCCTGCCCCTGGCGTTCGCCCTCCGGAACCGCGGCGCGCAGGTGCACCTGGCCAGCCTCTCCTTCTCCGAGCTCGAACTGATCGACCGGGAATCATGGGTGGCGGAGCACGTAGCGGCGGTGCGGCCCGACACCACCAGCCCGGACTGGTACTTCCCCGAACGGACCCTCGCCCGGTGGCTGGCGGCGCAGGAGCTGCCGTCGACCGTGTACGCCATTCCGCCGCTCGGCGTCCAGACGCTCCGGGCGGCGTACCGGCACCTGGTCGAACGCCTCGACCTCGACGCGGTGGTGCTGGTCGACGGCGGCACCGACATCCTGCTGCGCGGCGACGAGAGCGATCTCGGCACCCCGGTGGAGGACATCACCAGCCTGGCCGCCGTGGCCGAGCTGGACGTGCCGGTCAAGTTGGTGACCAGTCTCGGCTTCGGCATCGACGCCTACGACGGCGTCAACCACGTCGAGGTGCTGGAGAACCTCGCCGCACTCGACCGCGACGGCGGCTACCTCGGCGCACTCTCCATCCCCGGCCCCAGCCGGGAGGCGGCACTGTACCGCGATGCCGTCGCGGACGCCCAGGCCGCCACCCCGGACCGGCCGAGCATCGTCCAGGGGCAGATCGCCGCCGCGACCAGCGGCGCGTTCGGAGACGTCCGGTTCAGCCGGCGCACCACCGGCGGCGACCTCTTCGTCAACCCGCTGATGGCCATCTACTTCACCGTCGACCTCGACAAACTCGCCGCGCGGTGCCTCTACCTCGACCGCATCGAGAACACCATCGGCAGGCGACAGGTCATCGCGCGCATCCAGGCGTTCCGCGACGAACTCCTGCACGCCCGCATCCCCCGCGCGTATCCACACTGAACAGCCCTGGGGTGTGCCACGCCCGCTCAGGGATCACCGCGACTCCGGATGACCCGGCAACCGGGGCGGCTGTCCCGCGCGTCCATTCACGACCCGCGGGACAGCCGCGGAGGCGGCCCGGGCCTCGGTCGGTGACCGCGGCCCGGGCTGCGGCCCTCACTCCACGGCGATGTAGAGCCGTTGACCAGCGGGTCGGTAGCCGACGCGCTCGTACACCCGTCCCGATTCCTCACCGGAGGACTCCAGCCAGGCGAGCTCCACGCCCGCGGCGAAGAGCCGCCGGGTGGTTCCGGCGGTGATCGCGCCCGCCAGTCCACGGCGGCGGTAGGGCAGGCGAACGGCGATGCCAGCCACCTCGCTCACCGCACCGACGGGCGGGGACGCCCCTCCCCCACCCACGCAGGTGCCGTCGTCGGTGACGGCCATGACCGCCACCCCGCCGGCGCTCTGCATCCGCCGGAGCCGCGCCACGTCGGCCTCGGAGGCGACCGGGTCGCCGCCGAAGGCTTCGTTCTGCGCGCTGATCAACGCGGCGCGCTGACCGTCGGTGGCCGGCTCGCACAGCGAGAGCCGGTCGAGCGTGGCAGGTTTACGCAGTGCGCCGGGCACACAGATCAGGTAGGTGTGCCGGGCCTCCACGCTGAAGCCGGCGGCGACCAGAAGCGCCTCCAGCTCCGGAGCGCAACTGGTGACGTACTCCAGGCGCGGTCGGCGATCAGCCGCGCGGAAGGCGGCGACCAGGGCGGTGACGTCGGCCGCGGTGATGGTGGTTCCGGGGCGCGGCGTCGCGTAGTTGATGTGGGGACTGGTCGTCGTCGGATCCATCCCGATCACGAACGGCCCCACCTCGACGGGCGCGGGCCGCTGGGAGAGGTTGGCGACGACGGACTGCTGGATACGAAGATCCATGCTCAACGTGAACCTCGATGCAGGAGAGAAGCTGCGGTCGGCGGAAGAAACGTGGGACCGCTGAACCGAGCTGGAGCTGCGCGACGATCAGTCGTCACGTGCTCGACACTCAGGCGGCCGCTCGGCCTACCTGGATCACAGGCGTCATTCCCTCATGCAGAGTGCCTACGCCGGGTCGCGTGGGCGGCTGCCAGATTGCCGCAGCCGACGCGAGCCTGTCAACTCTCTTCCGACCGTCGCATCCGCATCTCCCGCTGACGCTGCCGGATCAGCCGTACGTGTCGGTCACCCGACGAGCTGGTCTCGGCGGCGGGTGAGGTAGGCGCGCTCCGCGGAGTTGCCGGCGAGCCCGATGGCCCGGTCGTACGCGGCCCGCGACTCCCCGCCGCGCCCGAGCCGCCGCAGCAGGTCGGCGCGCGCGGCGTGGAAGGCGTGGTAGCCGTCGAGGGCCCCCGCGAGCCGGTCGATCTCGGCGAGCCCGACCCCGGGCCCGTCGACCTCGGCGACCGCGACCGCCCGGTTGAGCCGCACGATCGGTGAGGGGTCGAGCAGCACCAGGCGGCCGTAGAGGGCGGCGATGGTGGACCAGTCGGTGTCCCGGGCGGAGGGGACGCCGGTGTGGACGGCGTTGATCGCGGCCAACAGCTGGTAGCGCCCCGGTGGGTCACCGCCCGTCGCCACCGCCTCGATCCGCTCGCGGAGCAGGGCGTTGCCCTCCGCGAGAAGTGTGCGGTCCCAGGCGCCGCGGTCCTGCTCGTCGAGCGTCACCAGCTCTCCGGTGCGGGAGACCCGCGCCGCCCGCCGGGCATCGATGAGGAGCATCAGGGCGAGCAGGCCGGCCACCTCGCCGTGCTCCGGCAGGAGGGCCCGGAGCAGGCGGCCGAGGCGGATCGCCTCGTCGGTGAGGTCGACGCGTACCGGCTCGTCCCCCGCACCGGCGAGATAGCCCTCGTTGAAGACGAGGTAGACGACCGCGAGCACGCCGGCGATTCGCTCGCGGAGGTCGTCGGCCGAGGGCACCCGGTAGGGGATGCGCGCCGCGCTGATCTTCGCCTTGGCGCGGGTGATGCGGCGCGCCATCGTGGCCTCCTGCACGAGAAAGGCGCGGGCGATCTCGGCGACGGTGAGGCCGCCGAGCAGGCGGAGGGTGAGCGCCACCCGCGCCTCCATCGCGAGCGCGGGGTGACAGCAGGTGAAGATGAGTCTGAGCCGGTCGTCCTCGACCGGGCCGGTCGGCTCGGGCGGGGTGTCGTCGTACACGATCCGGGCCTCCCGTTGTTTGGCGTCGCGCTGCGACTCGCGGCGGAGCCGGTCGATCGCCTTACGGGCAGCGGTGGTGGCGAGCCAACCGCCGGGATTCGGTGGTACGCCCTCGCGCGGCCACCGCTCCGCGGCCGCGACGAACGCCTCGGCGGTCGCTTCCTCGGCGACGTCGAGGTCGCCGAAGCGACGCGCGAGCCCGGCGACCATCCGCCCCCACTCCTCCTGGTGGAGACGGGTGATCGCCTGCTCGACGGTGAAACCGGTCACCGCGCTCGACTCCCCGGAGCCGTCAAGCCGGGCGTGCACCGGGACCCCGGAACCGGTGCACCTCCTGCGGCCAGTCGAGCGCGGTCGCGAGCCTGCCCGCCCAGTACCGCGCCGCTTCGTCGTCGGGCACGTCCACGACGGCGAAGCCGCCGAGGTGCTCCTTGGTCTCGACGTACGGGCCGTCGCTGAAGACGGGCTCGCCGTCGACCGCCTCGACGCTGCAGATCGCGGTGGAGCGGTCGAGCCCGCCGTTGCTGAACAGCAGGATCCCGTCGGCCTGCATCTCCTTCATCACGGCCCAGCTGGCCGTGCTCTTCTGACGCAACTCCTCCGCCGTGTGCTCGGCCACCCACTCGTCGTTGAAGGTGATCAGGTACTCCGTCATGCGCGTCTCCTCTCAGTCCCGGGGCGAGGGCCTTCCCGGCTCCTCGTGTTCGGCGGCCCAGCCGGCTGCCGTACACAGGTTCCACGAACGGCGATGCCTCGATACGACACCATTCCGCAAAGTCGATCAGGTCTGAAGCGTCCGGGCTGGTCCGGCCGGAGTGCTTCCCCGCTTCAGCGACGTCTCAGTCACGTGCGGCGCGCCGGTACACGGTGACGGCCCCGTGCCGCCCGGCACGGCATCGGACAGGGCGCGTCCCATCACAACAGGGCAAACGTTGCCTGACGCGGCACTAGCCTGGCCACATGCGGGGCCGGTTGAGCCAGCTCGCCCGGAACACCCCGGCCGAGCGGGAACGCTATGTCGACCTGCTCCGTGCGTTCGCGATCATCGCGGTGGTGATCGGCCACTGGCTCATCAGCTCGATCGGTCACGACGCGGCCGGCCAGCTGGTCGGGCGCTCCGCACTCGAGGACCTGGTGGACGCTCGGCCCGGCACCTGGCTGTTCCAGGTGATGCCGGTCTTCTTCCTGGTCGGCGGGTACGCCAACGCCGCGTCGCTAACCAGTCACCGGCGACGCGGCGACGACGCGGTGGCCTGGCTCCAGGATCGCAGCGGCCGGCTGATGCGGCCGACCACCGTGCTGCTGGTGACCCTCGCCGTGGCCGGCCTGGTGGCCCGGCTGGTCGGCGCCGAGCCGTCCCAGGTCCGGATGGTGACCTGGTACGCCACTATCCCGCTCTGGTTCCTCTCCGCCTATCTGTTCGTGGTGCTGCTGACCCCGGTGACGTACCCGCTGCACGAACGCTTCGGGCTGGCCGTACCGGCCGCGTTGCTGGTGCTCCTCCTCTTCGGTGACATCGCGCGAGTCCTCGGCGCGAAGGAACTCGGGTACGGCAACTTCCTCTTCGGTTGGCTGGCGATGCACCAGGTCGGGTTCGCCTGGCGCACCGGCGACCTGCCGATCCGGCCGCGGCTGGGGGTACCGCTGCTGGTGGCCGGGTTGCTCGCGCTGATCCTGCTGACGGTGGTCGGCCCGTACCCGACCAGCATGATCAATGTGCCCGGCGAGCGGCTGCAGAACATGTCGCCACCGAGCTTGGCCCTGCTCTCGCTGGCCACCGCCCAGCTCGGGCTGATCATGCTGCTGCGCGACCGGGCGGAGCGCTGGCTGCGCCGGCTGCGCCCATGGACGGTGGTGGTCGGGCTCAATGCCGTCGTGCTGACCCTCTTCCTCTGGCACCTGACCGCGGTGATCCTGCTCGCCGGGCTGCTCGATGCCGTGAACGCACTCCCCTCCCCCGCGGTGGGCAGCGCCGCCTGGTGGCTCTTCCGGATCCCCTGGCTGATCATGCTGGCCGTGGTCCTAGCCGCGCTGGTCGCCATCTTCGGGCGGATCGAGCTGCGCCGCGAGCGGCGGCCGCGGATCCGACCGGCGTGGCTGCCCGCCGGCGTCGCCGACCTGTTGAGGCGCCCGCTCCCCCGGCTACTGCTCACCGTCGTCGGCTTCGCCGCCGCCGTGGTCGGCCTCTTCAGCAACAACACCGCCCCGCGCACCGGCAGCTACCTGATCGGTCTGCCGCTGGCCGCGCTGATCGCCTACCTGGCCGGCGCGGCAGTGCTGCGGATCCAGCGCTCAATACCGTCGGCGGGCCGACCGCGCGACTGAGACCCGGACCGGATCCATGCCGGACCACTATGACCTGCGCCCATGGGAAGCCGCGCACCGTATCCGGCACGAGAGCGACGTGTCGCGGAGTCGGACCGCGCGGGCAGGTAAGGGCGTGAGGCGGCGGACGAGCTTGCGCAGGCCCGCCTGCCAACCGTCCGGGTCCTCGACGCGGCGGCGGGCGTACCCGGCGACCTCCGGGTGCGGAAGGATCGGGAAGCGCTCCTCGGCCAGCCCGGCCACGGCGGCGTCGGCGACCTGGTCGGGGGTGAGCACCGCGTCGGAGGCGGCGACGACCCGCGCGCCGAGGACGGGTGATCGCCTGCTCGGCGGTGGAACCGGTCACCGCGCTGAACTCCCCGGAGCCGTCACGCCGGGCGTGCCCCGGGACCCCGGAACCGGTGCACCTCCTGCGGCCAGTCGAGCGCGGTCGCGAGCCTGCCCGCCCAGTACCGCGCCGTTTCGTCGTCGGGCACGTCCACGACGGCGAAGCCGCCGAGGTGCTCCTTGGTCTCGACGTACGGGCCTTCGCTGAAGACGGGCTCGCCGTCGACCGCCTCGACGCTGCAGATCGCGGTGGAGCGGTACCTGATCACCTTCAACGACGGGTGGGTGATCTGATCTGCGGCACGGCGTGGCCCGGCCCGAAACGGGCAGGTCGCGGCCGCGGGCAAGGTATCGCCACGGTCACGATCGGTACCCTGGGGGTATGGATCGACCGGAGGTTCGGGACCTCGTCTACTTCGTCGCGGTGGCCGAGCACCGGCACTTCGGCCGCGCCGCCGAAGAGCTGGGCATGGCCCAGCCGCCGCTGTCCCGGGCGATCAGCAGGCTGGAGCGCCGGCTGGGCGTCCGCCTCTTCGATCGCACCAGCCGGCGGGTCGACCTCACCCCGGCCGGTGAGGTGTTCCTTCGGGAGAGCGGCAAGATCCTCGGCGCGCTCGACAGCGGGGTACGGCGTACCCAGCAGGCCGCCCGGTCGCGCCGGTTGGTGCTCGCCGCTCCGGCCGGCACCGGCGTGGGCCTGCTCGCCGAGACGCTGGACGCCTACCGGCGCGGCCCGGATCCGGTACCGGTGGAGGTTCTCTTCACCACCGACATGGGCGCCGCCCTGCGCTCCGGTACGGCCGACGCGGCGTTCATGTGCAGCACCGACGAGTTCGACGGGCTGGACGCGGTCGATCTCCTCGCCGAGACTCCGGTGGCGCTCCTTCCGGCGGGGCACCCGCTCGCCGTGCGCGACAGCCTGACCGTCGAAGACCTGGAGAGCGATGAGCGCTTCCGGGCGCAGCCGCCGCCGGTGGGCCTCGACGAACTCCTCGACCGGATCGCGCTCGGCGAGTTCGTGGTCGTACTCGGGGCGAGCGCGACCGGCCGGCTCGGTTCCTCCGTCGTCGCCGTTCCGGTGCTCGGCGTGCCGAGCAACCAGATCGTGCTGGCCTGGCCGCGCGCCACCAGGTCGGCTCCGCGTGACCAACTCGTTCGTACCGCGGTCGCGGTCGCGTCGCGGAGCTGACGGCTGACCGGGCCGGCGCCCCGGCGCCGGCCCGGCACCCGCGGTCAGATCTGGTTGACGCCGCCGTCGACGAGCAGTTCGATACCGGTGATGTAGCTGCTCTGGTCGGAGGCGAGGAAGAGCGCCGCAGCGGCCTGTTCGGCCGGGTCGGCGACCCGCCCCAGCGGCACCCCCGCGGCCAGCATCGCGAGGAACTCGTCCGGGCTGGTACCGGCGGGAGCGTTCCCGCGCAGCATCGGCGTCTCCGTGGTGTGCGGCGCGAGCGCGTTGACCCGGATCCCCCGCTCCTTCAGCTCGTTCGCCCAGGTGCGCGTCAACGACCGGACCCCGGCCTTGGCCGCGGCGTAGAGCCCGACGCCGGCCGCCCCACGGCCGGCCGTGGTGGACGAGCAGAGGATGACCGAGGCGTTGTCGTTGAGCAGCGGCAGGGCCTTCTGCACGGTGAAGAGCGCGCTGCGCAGATTGAGCTGGGTGGCGTTCTCGTAGTCCTCCTCGGTCACCTGGGCCAGCGGAGACATCGGTGTCCCACCGGCGTTGGCGTAGAGGACGTCGATCCGGCGCCCCTCGGCGCCGATGGTGGCGAAGAGCCGGTCGAGGTCGGCCAGATCCGTCACATCACCCTGCACTCCGCTGGCGCGCGCCGCACCGATGCGCGTCACCGCGGCGTCGAGTTCCGGCTTGCGCCGTCCGGTGACGTAGACGTACGCGCCCTCCTCGGCGAAGCGAAGCGCGCTGGCGAAGCCGATGCCCTCGCTGGCCCCCGTCACCACCGCGACCCTGCCGTCGAGCTGACCCATGTTCGATCTCCCGTGATAGCTGCTGTGAACGGCGGCCTGTTGACCGCCCGCTTCGCCAGTGCACCTCGCGGGAGCTGCGGGAACAATGATCGATTTGGCAAGCACTGATACCCGACGGGTATCGGTCGAGGTGGCTCTCAGGTGGTGAGGCGGCGGACGAGCTTGCGCAGGCCGGCCTGCCAGCCGTCCGGGTCCTCGGCGCGGCGGCGGGCGTACCCGGCGACCTCCGGGTGCGGAAGGATCAGGAAGCGCTCCTCGGCCAGCCCGGCCACGGCAACGTCGGCGACCTGGTCGGGGGTGAGCACCGCGCCGGAGGCGGCGACGACCCGCGCCCCGAGGTGACCGGCGGCCAGCCCGTCGGCGAGCATCGGGGTGTCGACGCCCTGCGGGCAGAGCGCGCTCACCCGGATCCCGCGGTCCCGGTAGGTGACCGAGAGCCACTCGGCGAAGCCGAGCGCGGCGTGCTTCGTCGCCGTGTACGGCGCGTCCCCGACCGCCGTGAGCACGCCCGCCGCCGAGCAGGTGTGCAGCAGGTGACCGCCGCCGCGGGCGAGCATCCCCGGCAGCACCGCCCGGGCCGAGTAGACGTGCGCGAGCACGTTCACCCGCCAGGCGCGGTCCCATCCCGCGTCGTCCACCTCGACCCCACCGCCGGTGGTGACGCCCGCGTTCGCGCAGAACAGGTCGATGCGGCCGTACCGCTGCTCGGTGTCGGCGACGAGGGCGCGGACCTGCTCCTCGTCGGTGACGTCGACGGCCGCGGGGTGCGCGAGCGGGCCGATGCCGTCGGCGACCGCGCGGGCGGCCTCGGCGTCCACATCGGCCACGACAACGGCGGCGGCCCCCTCGGCGCTGAACCGGCGGGCCAGCGCGGCGCCGATGCCGCCCGCCCCACCGGTGATCACCACGACCCGGTCGGTCAGGTTCACCTAGCTCTCCTCTCCCGGGCCGGGCAGCGAGCCCGAGCCGAACGTCGAAGCCGACACCGCCGTCGCACCGGAGGCCGAGGGGGCCACCGCCGCCGGGCCGAGCCGGGCGATGAGGTCGGCCAGCGCCGCCGGTCCGCCGGGGGCCAGCTCGGGGGTCGGCAGCACCGCGAGTACGGGCACCTCGACGCCCGCGTCGACGTAGCGCTGCACCTGCGGCCGCAGCTGCTCGGGCGAGCCGTGCAGCACGAGCGCGTCGACCAGGTCGTCCGGCACGGCGGCGAGGGCCGCGCGCCGGTCGCCGTCCGCCCACGCCTTCCACATTGGTCCGAGTACGTCCTCCCGGCCGAGCCAGCGGTGGAACGCCGCGTACGCGGGGACGGTGAGGTAACTGGTGATCAGCCGGCGGCCCAGCTTCCGGGCGTGCGCCGCGTCCTCGGTGGGGCAGACGAAGATCCGGGCGGTGACCTCAAAGCCCGGCCCCGGCGCGCCCAGCTCGGCCAGCGCGCGGGGCACGTCGTCGGCGGCCAACCAGTTGAGGATGACCCCGTCGGCCTCGGCACCGGCCAGCCGGAGCATGCCGGGGCGCAGCGCGGCGAGGACCAGCCGCGGCGGTACGGCGGGCGGACGCTCCAGCGCGAACCGGCGCACGGTGAAGGTGTCGAAGTCGCCGTCCACGGTCTCGCCGGCCAGCGCGGCACGTAGGAAGCGCAGCACGTCCCGGGTCCGCCGGTACGGCTCGGTGAACGGCACCGCGTTCCAGTCCTGCACGACGACGGGTGACGAGGACCCGACGCCGAGGGTGAAGCGGTCGGGTGCGATCTCGGCCAGCGCGGCGGCGCTCATCGCGAGCAGCCCAGGCCCCCGGGTGAAGGCGGGCACCACGGCGGTACCCAGCCGCAGGCGCGGCTGCCAGACGGCGGCGAGCGTCAGCGGGGTGAACGCGTCGGTCCCCGCCACCTCGGAGGACCAGACGTCGGTGAACCCGGCCCGGTCGAGGGCGGCGTAGACCGCGGCGTGGTCGGCGAGCGGAACTGCGGTCAGCGGCACCGTCATGCCCCATCGCTTCGTCATCGGTCGATACTGCCCGGTAACCGGGTACCGGAGCAAGATCCGTGTTCGGCGGGATCGGGCACCGGCCGGCGGTGGGGATCCATCGGCGCATGTCGTGCTCGCGACAGAGCTGCCGGCGGCAGGTTCGCCTTTCGTAGGGTGTCCGTACAGCCGCTGCCGGAAGCCGAGGTGCTCTCGTGCCGCCCCCTCAGCCGCGTCGCCCGGCCGGAGGCCGGAAGGTCTCCTGGGAGGCCGTCGCCGGTGTGACCGCCGTCGTCGGCCTCGTCGCCACCATCGTCTTCAGCGTGCTGCAGCTGACCACTGCGGACTCCCCGGAGGCGGCGGCGCCCGCCGACGAGCGCCTCGAACTGGTCGAGGCGGAGTTCGCCGGGGAGTCCACCGCCGTCACCGTGTTGGAAGATGTTCCGACCGACGGTCGACCGAGCGTGTCGCCGTACCCGGAGGCGTCGGCGGGCGCCGACGCACCGAGCCTGCCGACCCTGCGCCTGCTGGTCACGTTACGCAACCCCACGGAGGAGACCGCGGTGCTCACCGGCGTGAAGCTGGTCGTGCACGAGACGCTGCAGGCGCCGGTCTGCGGCCGGCCCAGTGGCGGCGGCATCGCCGCCAGCGTCAACTACTCGTTCCGCTTCCCGGCGAAGCTGCCCGGCCCGTGGAGCCAGACCAATCCGCAGAACTTCGCGGTGGCACCGCGCGACGTCGACGCCCTCGCCGTGTCGATGGGCCCGGAGTTGACCGCCGACGTCCTGACCGTGTGGCGCTTCTCGGTCCACGGGGTGTCCAAGGGCGGCCGGGAGGTGCACTGGGCCGACGGGGTGGCCACCGAGTTCGCCACGACCGACGAGGACGCCTACACCGACTATGTCTGGCCGAAGCCGAGGAATCCGGGCGGCGGGGAGGAGATCCGTGCCTGCGCCGCCGACGCCGAGCAGCGGCTGCGCCGGCTCGCCGAGGCCGCCGGACCCGACGCGGTGACGCATCCCGGGTTCACCGCGCTGCTCGGCGCCTACCGCACGCTCGCGGTGCGATGAGGCGGCGGACCCTGCTGCTCGCCGCCGCCGCAGGTGGCGCCGTCGGAGCGGCGGCGTGGGCCTGGCGTTCGCGTACCGCCGCGCCCGGCGCAGCCCCCGGCGGCCCGTTCACCGATCCGGCCCCCGTCGACTCCCCGTCGAGCGACCGGTGGCGGTCCGCCGTCGGCACGTACGGCATCGAGCCCCGGCACGATGCCACAACCCTGTTCGTGCTCGACGGGTTCGGCACGCTGACCGCCCTCGACCGCGCCACCGGGGCGATCCGCTGGCGCGTCACGACCGGCGTCACCTCCAACGGCTCGCTGCTTCAGACTGACGGGCTGCTGATCGCGGGCGGGTACGACGACAACACCCAGCACGGTCTGCTGGTCGCCGTGGACCCGCAGGGGCGGGAGGTGTGGCGGCAGACGATGCTGCGCAACATCGGCCTCTCCACCGGCCTCACCCGGGGCGGCATCGTCGCCGCCGAGGTGAAGGAGACCCTCTACCTCGTCGACGCGGCCACCGGACGGATCCGGTGGGCGGTCGACATCCCCGACAGCTCCCTGGGCCTCATGTGGCCGACCGCCGGCAACGACCGCATCCTCGTCGAGGCCGTGGACCGCGACCTGACCGGCGTCCTGACCTGCCGGGACCCGGAGACCGGCGCCGAGCGCTGGCACGTGGACGTCGGCGCCGCCCGCTGGCTGCCGCGCGCCCCCGGCGAGACCACCGACTGGCCGCGCTCACCCATGCGGCTCGCCTGGCTGATCACCACCGGGCAGGGCCTCGCCGTCACGTGCCGGCACCGGTCGCGGAGCCGCCCGACCGGAACGGGCGATCCGTTCCGTAACGAGATCGTGGCGTTCGACCCCGGCAGCGGCGAGTTGCGCTGGTCCTTCCTCACGGCCCGGCTCGACCAGCACCACGCCGACGAGGACACCCTCTACGTCAGCCACCAGCAGCCCTTCGACGCGCCCACCGAGATCAAGGCGTTCGAGCTCTCCTCCGGCCGCCCACGCTGGACCTACCGCACCCAGGGGGAGACCGCCGAGTTGCTCGGCCTGAACTCCACCATCTTCGCCGTCGGCGACGGTGTCGTGTGCGTCTCCGGCGCGACGGGTCTCTTCGTCCTGGACCGGGCCACCGGAGCGCTGCGGTGGCACGCCCGCCACCCCGACCAGTTCGGTCCCGCGACACCGGTCATCGCCCGGAACACGATCCTCGTCCCCCGCAGCGACTCCCAGACGAAGGAGGGCGGCCTCTGGCGGTTCCGCGCCCCGGACGGCGAGCGGCTGCCCACGATCGAGCCGCAACCGGCCGCCATGCGCCTGCACCTGGTCGACCCGAGCCTCTACCTCCTCTCCGAGACCGCCACGCTCTCCCTGCCGCTGGACAGCCTGACCTAAGCGGGTCGGGCAAGCACGGCCGGCGGGGCGGTTTCCCGGTTGCCGACGGGCCGGGCCGCCGGAGGTGTTACGACTGCCGGGTGGACTGGATCGCGGACGGGCGCTGACATGGCCATCGGGAGGAAGAACCACCTGATGCCCACGGTCCGGGACCCGGGCCGGGCCACGTTCCTGGAGCTCTTCTTCGACATCGTCTACGTCTTCGCACTGACCCGGATCTCGGCCCGCGCCTTCGAGGACCTCACCGAGCCCGGCGGGGGCGCGCACGGGTGGAGTGCGGTCACCGGCGGCGGGAAGACCCTGCTGCTGCTCCTCGCGCTCTGGTCGGTCTGGCAGGGCACCGCCTGGACCACCAGCCGGTACGACCCGCAGCACGCGTGGGTGCAGGGGATCGTGATCACGGCGCTGGTGGCGAGCATGGTGATGGGGGTCGCCATCCCGCGCGCGTTCACCATGACCGGCCTGATGTTCGCCGTCGCGTACGTGGTCGCCCAGCTGTCCCGGCCGCTGACCCTGCTCATCGCGCTCGGCCCGCACAAGTACCGGCGACTCAAGCTGCGGATGACGCTCACCTTCGCGGCCACCGGCGTGCTCTGGATCGTCGGCGCGCTGCTGCCGGTGAACTGGCGGGTGTCGCTCTGGACGGCCGCGCTGATCGTCGAGTACCTTGCCGCCCGCTTCGGCTGGCCGGTGCCCGGGCTTGGCCGGTCCACCATCTCCCGCTGGGACATCGCCGGGGAGCACCTGGCCGACCGCTACCAGCAGTTTTTCCTCGTCGCGCTCGGCGAGACGATTCTGGTGGCCGGGTCGCGTACAGCAAGGGACCGTACGGGGTCACGCACGCGGCCGCCTTCGCGCTGGCGTTGGCGACCACGGTCGTGCTGTGGCGCATCTACATCCAGCGGGCCGGGCAGATCCTCGCGGAGGCGGTGACCAAGTCCCGGCATCCGGCGAGCATCGGCCGGTCCGCGGCGGACACGCACCTGGTGATGGTGATCGGCCTCTCCGCCGTGGCGGTCGGCTACGAGCTGGTCGTCGACCATCCGACGGAGGCACCGCCCTGGGCGTGGGTGGCGGTGGTGCTGGGTGGGCCGGCGCTCTTCCTGGCCGGGCGGTCCCGATTCGAGTACGAGGTCTTCGGGCGGGTGTCGCCGTCGCGGTGGATCGGGGTGCTGGCGCTCCTCGCGTCGGCGCCGCTGCTGGTGCGCGCGCCGGCGCTCGCCGCCAGCGCCACGGCGGTTGGGGTGCTGGCGGCGGTCGCGGTGGCGGACGCCCGCCGGGCGCGCGGACATCCACCGGAGCCGGCCGCCCCGCCGTTCTGATCATCCACGGGCGTTGATGGGCCGGCGCGCGGGTTAGTCTCTGCGAGTGACCTTCTCGATCGTCGCCCGTTCCGATGACGGCAAGCTGCACGGCGTCGCCGTGGCCAGCAAGTTCCTCGCCGCCGGTGCGCTCGTTCCGGCCGCCGAGGCCGACGCCGGCGCGCTGGCCACCCAGGCGAGCGCCAACCTCGCCTACCGCCCGCAGGGGCTGACCATGCTCCGCACCGGGGTGGCCGCCGCCGACGTGGTCGCCGGCCTGGTCGCCGCAGACGCCGAGCGGGACCACCGGCAGCTCGGCGTGGTCGCCGCCACCGGCCCGGGCGCCACGTTCACGGGCGCGAAGTGCCACGACTGGGCCGGCGGCCAGGCCGGCGACGGGTGGGCCGCGCAGGGCAACATCCTCGCCGGTCCGCAGGTCATCGACGCGATGCGGGACAGCTGGCTGGGCGGTTCGGCGCTCGGGTTCCCACAGCGGCTGCTCGCCGCGTTGCGGGCGGGTGACGCGGCCGGAGGTGACCGGCGGGGCCGGCAGAGCGCCGGGCTGCTCGTGGTGCGGGCCGGCGGCGGCTACGGCGGCAACAGCGACGTCGTGGTGGACCTGCGCGTCGACGACCACCCCGACCCGGTCACCGAGCTGGACCGGCTACTCGCCGTGCACACGCTGCTCTTCAGCCGGCCCGACCCGGCGACCCTGCTCGACCTCAGCGGCGCGGTGGCCACCGAGGTCGGCACGTTACTCGCCGCGCTCGGCCACCCGGTCGACCCGGCCGGCCCGGAGGAGACGCTGGCCTCCTGGGCCGGGATGGAGAACCTGGAGGAGCGGCTGGTCCCGGGGCGCATCGACCCGGTGGTGCTGGAGCATCTGCGCCGCGCCGCGCCGCACGTGCCCGCCCCGCGCACCGGCGCCTGAGCCGCCCGGTCAACCCTCGCGTGAGGCCGACGCCGAGCCGAAGCCGGACGGCACATCGGGGACCGAGGTGCCCGCCGTCGTCCGGCGGGTACCTCGCCGCCGGCCGGCGAACTCAGCGGGCCGGGGTGCCGGTGACGCAGGTGAGCACCCGGCCCTGACCGCGGGTCGCGAGCGAGGTGGTCGTGGTGTAGCCGTGCCTCGTGAGCAGTCGTTCGGTGGCGGCGGCGTTCGCCGTGGCGTGCACGGAGGTCGGCCGCTCGCCGAACACGTAGAGCCGGCCGCCCGGGGCCAGCAGGTCACGCATCCGCTCGATCTGTGCGGTCGTGGCACCGAGCCAGAACAGGCTCACGTTGACCGCGAAGATCTTGTCGAAGTGGCCGGGCCGGTAGTCGGCCGGTTCGAACTCCGCACACCTGATCTCAGCGCGGCCGGAGTCGACATGGATCTCGTTGCGTTCGGCCGCGAGCCGGGCCATCGCTGCCGAGCGGTCGACGGCGACGATCCGCCCGGACGTGAGCCGGCTCGCGACGAGGGAGACGGCGGTTCCCCGACCGCAGCCGATCTCCAACACCTGGTCGTCGGGGGCGACGGCCATCGTCTCCACCGCCCACTGCTGTCGTGGGGAGGCCACCGCCGGCCGAATCGGCCGCTGCGGTCGCGGGGCGGGACCGGAGCCTTCGACGTCCGAGTGCCGGCCCAGCACGCTGCAGCTCACGGGGTCTCTCCGGCCTCGCGGGCGGCGGTGGTCCTCGGTGTAGCGCTCACCGCAGCGAGGCTACCCGCCCCGGCTGAACCCCGGCTCGAAATGTGACGTGACGTGCATGGCGCGCTACGTGGCGCGCGCGGGATCGAAGCAGGCGCCGGAACGGGGTCGTTCGAGGAGCGGGCATGAGGAGGAACACCATGCGGTCGAGGTGGGGCCGGAGACTGCTCCTCGCCAGCGCCGCAGCCATAACGGTGGTGCCCTGGCTCGCCGACTGGAACCGGCGTCACACCTTCGGGGCCCGGGTACGGGCCACACGCCCGCTGGCACGGCACCTCGGAGATGGTCGGCGCCAGCTGCACCGGCCACGTAATGCTGTGGCTGATCATCCGCGGCGTACGGCGCGACCGGCGGATGGCGACCGCCGTGGCGGCGCTGCTGCCGCTGCTGCGGTACGGCCCCTTCAATCCGACCCTCGCCATACCCGGGACGTCACCCGACGAGGAGGGGGGCCGCCGATCCGGCTGCTCGGGCTGCCGACCTCGCTGCTCACCCAGGACGCCCTGATCGCGCTCGCCCTCGGCGGCTACTGGTTGGAGCGGCGCGCCGAGCCACGCCGGGTGCTTCTCACCGAGACGCGGTAGCGCATCCGTCGCGCACCGATCGAAGCAGGACACGCGCTCCCGCCGGAGCGGGGCTAGCGGCGAGAACCTGCCGGGCCGCGCAGATCGGACCCACGTCGAACCGTCGATCGGCCGGGACTCGGTCGTTCGTCCCCGAGTACGAGCCCTGGCCCCGGCCGATCGGCCGATCAGCAGTTCTCGGTGGTGTACTGGACCCACGGGTTGAGGTACGCCCCGCTGATGAAGCCGGACCCACCGGTGCTGAAGCGTGCGTGCCACCAGACGGCGATGCCGTTGACCGTGTCGCCGCGCGTGGCGCAGTCCAGGTACGCCGTCACGCCGCGATTCACCTGGCCATAGGCGGTGCAGGACGTGTGCGGCCCGGTGCGGTAACGGACACCGTCTGCCGTCACCACGGCTGTACGGCTGCTCCGGTCCGACCAGCCCTGCCCGCAAGCCGCCGACGCCGGTGTCGCGGGCACAACGTAGGTCACCGCCGCCGCGAGCAGCACGGTAGCTGCCAGCCGAGCACTCATTCGTCGCGTGGTCATCGGTCTCCCTCCACAATGGTGACTTCCCGCGCAGCATACATCGATAGATGTGCTTGAACCTTTCGCTTCTCGTAGACATCGGGCCGCTACGGACAGCGTCGGGCCTACCATCCCTGTACCCGTTGCTGCCTACGGAATACTCGCGGGGAAGACCGTGCACGTAGACCAGACGACAGATCATCGACGGCATACGCACCGGTACGTCATGGCCTGACGTACCCGCGAACTACGCCCCGCGGCAAACGCTGTATCGATGGTTCCGCCGCTGCGCGGCCGGGGTGCTCGTGCAGATCACCGCACCGGGCTGGTCGCTGCGCCGCAGCCTCGCGGTCGGCACGGCGCTGCTGGTGTCCGGCATCGGTCTCGCCGTCGTCGCCGCCTGGCTCGGCACGCCGAGCCTCACCCTCTTCGTCATCGGTGCGGTACTCAGCGGAGCCGGCGCCAGCGCCGGCGCGATGCTCCGGGGCGTGCTCGGCACCACCGCCGCCATCTCCACCCGGAGGGACGGGCCGAGGCGCTCGCCGACATCCTCCTCGCCGGTTACCTGGGCATGTCCGTGCCGGTGATCGGCGTCGGGATCGCGCTGCGTCACGTGAGCCCGCAGGTGGCGCTGCTCGGCTTCGCCGTCTTCGTCACCCTCGGCGTCGCCGGCGCCGCCCGCTGGCTGCTCGCGGACCCGGCGCGGTCCCGATCGACGGCGCCCGTGACCGCCGCGCGCCGCTGACCACCGGCTCCCCGGCGACGTCCGGGCAGCTCCCCGGCGCGAACCCGGCCACCGCGCCGGTGGCCGGCGTCAGCGGCCGTCGTACTCGGCAACCAGGCGTTTCGGCGCCCGGTTGCGCCACGCCTGCTCGACCAGCTCCCGCATGCGCTCCTCGGTGACCCTGGCCAGGTCGACGCGGAGACCGACGAAGATTCGGCCGTTGCGCCACACCTCCTGGTAGACGTCCGGCTGATCGGCGGCCGCCGCGCCGGCTTCCGCCTGCCCGACACACACGATCGCGTGCGCGTCGCCCTTCTCCAGGTGCGCGAGGAGCCGGTCGGCGACGCGGAAGCCGGGCAGCCGGAAGTGGGGTTGCTCCACGACGTCGGGCAGCGCCGTCGCGTAGCCCCGGAGGTCAGCCAGAGTGATCACGGACGGGCTCCTCGCTGTCGTCTCCAGTGGCCGGACCCCGTCGACGATAGTCAAGCGGACCCGGGGTGGCGGCCACGAACACGGCGCGACCGGCGGCGGGCGGTGGTCACACGCCCGCGGTCGCCGGCCCCGAATCCGGGTCCTCGTCGCTGAACGGCCGGTACCCGGCCGAGCCGCCGGCCGCGTCGCCGCCCTGGCGGCGGACGGCCAGCTGCTCCGCGGCGGCCACCAGGGCGACCACCAGGATCAGGCACACGACACCCGCCAGGGCCGGCATCACCATGGCCGGTGGCACGAGAAGCAGGCAGGCCACGGTGCCACCGATCCGGCGCCAGGCGATCGTCCGGTGGATCCGCCAGTGGGCGTACGCGAAGGCGCCCAGGAAGAGCGCGCAGCCGCCGAAGAGGAGCATCGCCTCGCGGATCGGCAGCGGGTCGAGCGGCGCGGGAACCGTGTCGGCCAGGCCCACAGCGATGGCGATGATCCCGAAGCTGAAGAGCAGGTGCCCGTAGACCAGGATCGCGCGACGGAGGTCCACCTGGTCCGCGGCACGCTCCAGGGCCTGGCGGAAGTCCGGCAGGCCGAAACCGAAGTACAGCCACGCGAGGACGCCGACCATCGCGTAGGCGGCGCCGATCGCGGTGAGCCGGACCGGGTTCAGCTCACCGTCGACGGAGACCGCGCCGACCTCGATCACCGACTCGCCGAGCACCAGGATGATCAGAAGACCGTACCGGTGGGTGTAGTGCACGGGCTGCGCCCTGGGCTGGGTGGTCAGATGACGCACCACCCAGGGGCTCAGCAGGTCGACGGTCGCGGCGACGGCCCAGAAGGCGATCCGTGGCGCGCCGTCCATGAGCGCGCCGGCGACCAGGAGCGGCCCCACGAGCAGGAAGAAGACGTACGGACCGACGAGGAGGTTCCGCCAGGAGAGGCGCTTGCGGAGGGCGAGGACGGCCAACAGCGCCCGGCTGGCGATGTAGACCCCGACGAAGAGCAGCCCGTGGTCCTCGTACGCGCCGGGAATGGTCAGGGCCATCAGGAGGCTGGCGAAGCCGAGCGTGAAGACGCCGACGCGGTCCACCACAGCATCGGTGTCGCGCTGGTTGATGTAGAGGGTGACCCCACCCCAGGCCCAGTAGACGGGGACGAAGAGGATCAGCACCCGGCCGATCCCCGCCCAGCCGTGGTCCTCGTGCAGCAGCTGCGAGAACTGGGTGAGGGCGAAGACGAAGGCGAGGTCGAAGAAGAGTTCCTCCCAGCTCACCCCCTTGTCGGATGGTCCGGGTCGCATCAGCGGCCGTCAGCCGGCGGGCGCGGCCCGGTCGCGTGGCCGGGTGACCGTGGACGACGGCTGATCGCCGGCCGCCTGCTCCGCAAGGTTCACCACCGGCCCGCCTCCGCAACGCCCATCATTCCGACGCGCCGAGGTTAACGTCGGCAACCGCAGCGGGTGACCGGATCGCGACGCCGTCACCGGGAGGGGGCGTTCCGACAAGCCGGGGTGAGCCGGCGGGTCAGCCGCCGAAGGAGAGCCAGCGGAGACCGGCCGCGGCGACGACCGCCCGCTCCCGGTCGTCGAGCCGGGCGCGTCCGGTGGCCTTACGGATCAGGGTCAACGGGTCCCAGCCCAGTTCGGCCGGGACCGGCCGCCCACCGGCGAGCAGCTCGGCGATCACCTGCGCGGCGGTCGGGGTGAGCCACGGCTCGCGGGCGAGCGCGGCGGCCAGGTCCAGGCCGTGCACACCGACCTCGACCACTCGGGTACGTAGAAACTCGGTGAGGCTCATCGCGTCGCCGTGCCGGGTCCGCACCACCCGGTCGGCGGGCGCGGACGCGACCGCGACGTCGGTGGCCCGCCACGCCCGGTCGAAGTCCGCCACCAGCGCCGGGCCGTCGAGTTCGCGGGCCTCCCGCCGACCGCTGTCGATGCGGGCGGCGTCCACCTCAGGGGTGAATTTCGGCGCCCCGAAGTACCCGGCGGCGTCCACCTCCGCCCGCGGCGGGGCGGGCGCGGCGAGCATGTCGGCGAGTCGGCCCGCGCCGCTGCGGACGTGGGCGAGCAGCTCGCGTACGGTCCAGGGTCGGCAGTCGGTCGGCCGGTCCAGGTCCGCCTCGGAGAGGCCGTGCAGCGCCTCGCCCAGCCGGGCGCACTCGTCCCGGAATGCCGCTCGTACCGTCTGCACAGCTGCTCCGTCCGCCGCCGGTACCCTCTCACGCGGCCTGTCCGGCCGGCCGTCCCGGGACTCGACGGGCGGGCACCCGCGCTGCGACCGGGAATTGTCGTATCCACGCCCTACGGTGGTCCGATGGACTGGAAGATCGAGCTCATCCCCGTACCGGTGACCGATGTCGACCGGGCCAAGGCGTTCTACCAGAAGGTCGGCTTCAACGCCGACCACGACCACCGGGTGCACGAGAGCCTGCGGTTCGTTCAGCTGACCCCGCCCGGCTCGGCGTGCTCCATCGTGATCGGCGACGGCATCACCGAGAAGACCCCTGGCACGCAGGAGATCCAGGTGGTGGTCGCCGACGCCGAGGCGGCACGCAAGCAGCTGCTCGACGCGGGCGTCGAGGCGAGCGAGGTCGATGCGCAGGCGTGGGGCAACTTCGTCTACTTCCGTGATCCCGACGGGAACTCGTGGTCCCTGCAGGCGATCGAGTCGCGCCCCAACGGCTGATCGACGCGACGGTCGCTCACCCGGCCGGTGCCGCGTCAACCTTGGTGGCGCGGCACCAGCCGGTGCACCACGGCGAGGACGAGCGCCATCACCACCGCCATCGTTCCGGCGATGCCGGCCGCGCTTCCGGCGTACGCGACGAAGAGCGCCCGCCGGGAGAGCGCCTGCGGCGAGACGCCGCGCAGATCCGTCAACCAGCCCAGCGCCAGCCCGGAGATCACCAGGGCGATCACCCCGCCGACGCCGAGCACCATGGCGGCGACCCGGTGCGCGTCGGCGGTGGAGACCTGCGCCTGCTCGCGCTGGGTCACCAGCAGGACCAGCCCGGCGAGCGCCGCCCAGACCCCCACCACGAGGAACGCGGTCAACGCGTCGCTGGGCCGGTGCCAGCCGGCGGAGAGGGTCGCCACCCCGGCTGCGGCCGCGTAGCCGGCGCCGACGAACGCGCCGAGCGGCCGCGCCTTGGCCGGGAGGACGAGCACCAGCGCCACCGCGACCGACGCGGCCACCGCGGTGTGCCCGCTCGGCAGGCTGTTGCCGGCGTAGATGCGTTCGAGGTCGATGCCGAGGTCGGGGCGGGTCAGCCCGTACTTGAGCAGCTGGGTGGTCACGTTGGCGCCGGCGATCAGCAGGGTCGCGGTGATCGCCAGCGCGATCCGGCCCCGCATCAGCGCGATGAACCCGATCACGATGGTCGCGGCCAGCAACGAGACCACCGACATGGCGTTCAGGATCCGGTCGACCGGCTCGTCGATGCGATCTTGCCCGATCCGGTTGCCGGTGAGCGCCACTGTGTCGACCCACTGGCCGAGCCCGGTGTGTACGGCCACCCGCCAGGCCACGAGGAACGCGGCCACCTGCACCAGAACGAACAGGACCAGCCAGACCGCCGTCCAACCCCTCGCCGTCGCCCGCACGTGCCAACGTTAGCGAGCGCTTCGATGCGGGCGACGGGTGGGCCGACTCCTTCCTACGGTTAGGTTTGTCCCGAGGTCAGGAGGTGACGGTGGCGGGAGGACCGCAGCACGAGGTCCCGCCTTCGGGCGGCGCGCCGCAGCGCCCCGGAGACGCCGAGGCCGCTGATCGGGGACGTCCGGAGTCCCTCGCCGATCTGCTCGGCGGCCGCGCGGGTGCGATCGACGCGACCCTGCCGCCGGTGGCGTTCGCCGTGGGCTGGCTGTTGGGCGGCGAGTCGATCTGGGTCGGGGTGGGCGCCGCGCTGGTGACCGGCGCCGGGGTGGCGGTCTGGCGACTGCGCCGGGGTGACCGGCCGCGTTCGGTGCTCATCGGGTTGCTGGCGGTCTGCGTGGCCGCGTTGATCGCGCTGCGCACCGGTCGCGCCGAGGATTTCTTCCTGCTCCAACTGCTCTCCAATGCGGCTAGCACGTTGGCCTGGGCGGTCAGCATCCTGCTGCGCTGGCCGCTGTTGGGTGTGGTGGTCGGCGCCGCGCTCGGCCAACGCACCCGGTGGCGGCGGGACGCGGCGCTGGTGCGGGCGTACGGGCGGGGCAGTTGGGTCTGGACCGCCACCTACGTGCTGCGGGTCGCCGTCTTCGTTCCGCTCTATCTCGGCGGGCAGGTGGTGGCGCTGGTGGCGGCGCGGGTCGCGCTCACCTGGCCGCTGGTGGCGGCGGCGTTGGCGGTGAGCTGGCTGGTGGTGCGCCGGTCGCTGCCGGCCGGTCACCCCGGGCTGCGCCATCCGGTCGAACCGGTGGAGCGCTGAGGCGTCGGCGGCGGGAACCGGCGGCTCCACAAAGAAGGAGAGAGGCCGCCACGGGGGGAGCGGCCTCTCCAGTGACGTACGTTACTCCGTCGAGGTCCCACGCGTGATCCCGCGTCGGCCTCTTTTTTCGCGCTTCGTCCCCCGGCCGGTCACCGGACGGTCGCCGGCAGGTGCCGACAGGCCTACCTGCGATAATTGTGGGAGCGCTCCCGCATCGTGGGCGCCCGGCGCACGAGGAGAACAGATGTCGATGCCCACCCCACGGCGAGCCCCGCTGCGGTTCCCGGCCGGCTTCGGCTGGGGCGCGTCCACCTCCGCCTACCAGATCGAGGGGGCCACGAAGGACGACGGCCGGGGCGAGTCGATCTGGGACACCTTCAGCCGGACCCCGGGACGCGTCCGCAACGGCGACACCGGCGACGTCGCCGCCGACCACTACCACCGGTACCGCGACGACCTCGACCTCATGCGCGACCTCGGGCTGCGCAGCTACCGGTTCTCCATCGCGTGGCCGCGAATCCAGCCCGACGGCACCGGCGCGCCCAACCAACGCGGCCTCGACTTCTACCGCCGCCTCCTCGACGGCCTGCACGAACGCGGGATCACCCCGATGGCGACCCTGTTCCATTGGGACCTACCGCAGGCGCTCCAGGACGCCGGCGGCTGGGAGTCGCGGGACACCGCGTACCGCTTCGCCGAGTACGCCGAGACGATGTTCCGCGCGCTCGGCGACCGGGTACCGACCTGGCTCACCGTCAACGAACCGAAGACGGTCGTGCAGAACGGCTACCTCTCCGGGCACCACGCACCCGGCCGCCAGGACCCGGAGGCCGCCTACCTGGTCGCCCACCACCTGCAACTCGCGCACGGTCTGGCCGTACGGGCGCTGCGCGCCACCGGCCCCGGCCGCATCGGCCCGGCGCTCAACCTGCACCCCTGCTACCCGGCCGACGACTCCCCCGAAGCGGCGGCCGCCGCCCGGCTCTACGACGGGTACGAGAACCGCCTCTACCTCGACCCCGTCCTCACCGGCCGCTACCCGCACGACGTGCTGGCGGACCTCGGGGCGCAGAGCCGAATGGTTCAGGGCATCGCCGACGGCGACCTGGAGGTCATCTCCGCGCCCATCGACATCCTCGCCGTGCAGTACTACACCCCGATCTACGTCACCGCCCAGGGCGGCACCGCCCGACGCCATCCGACCTCGGAAGCCGAGTGGCAGCAGATCCACCCCGAGGGCATGTACGACATCCTCACCCGGGTCACCCGCGACTACGGCCCGATCCCGATCACCGTGACGGAGAACGGACTGCCCACCCCGGACACCGTGGGCACCGACGGCACCGTCGACGACGCGGGACGCGTCGCGTTCCTCCGCGACCACCTGGCCGCCGCGCACCGGGCGCTCACCGACGGGGTGCCGCTGGAGAGCTTCCACGTCTGGTCCCTGCTCGACAACTTCGAGTGGGCCGAGGGGTACGACCAGCGCTGGGGCCTGGTGTACGTGGACTATGCCACCCAGCGGCGCATCCTCAAGCGCAGCGCCCACTGGTACCGCACGGTCATCGCCGACAACGGCATCTGAACCCCGGACTCGGCGCCCCGAGCCCGGGGCGCCGGGCTCAGGGCGTGTGTCAAAGTCGTCGGTCGAGCCGAGGCGGAGTCCAGGCGGCGGTCCGGCAAGGCGGGGATTCGTTCGGATACCGGTGTCGTATCCGAACGAAGCGCCGACGCCGCCGGTCGTCGTCTGGGCCCGCCGCAGGCCGGCCAGGGACTTCGACACACGCCCTGAGGACAGCCGACCGCTCGGGCCCGCGGCGTCGCTCAGCGCGGCAACGCCTGCTGCAGCTCGGCCCGCAACGCCGGGGTGAGCATCTCCCCCGCCTGCTTGGCGAGCCGGGCCATCTCGTAGCCCACCACGCCGATGTCGGCGTCGGAGGCCGCCAGGGTGGCGAGGATCGAGCCGTCCCGCACCTGCATGACCAGGAAGTAGCCACGGCCCATCTCGACGACCGTCTGCTTGACCACGTCCCCGTCGAACATCTGCGCCGCGCCCGAGGTGATGCTCATCAGCCCGGAGGTCACCGCCGCGAGCTTGTCCGCGTTGTCGCGGGGCAGGTGGTCGGAGATCGCCACCAACAGCCCGTCCGAGGAGACCACCGCCGCGTGTGCGACACCCGGCACCCGCTCGGCGAAGCCACTGACCAGCCAGCTGAGGTCACGCGCCTCCTGACTCAACGTCGTCACTGTCGTCCTCCTTCGCCGTGCCCGCCGGTCGGCGGCACAGGTATCTCGGTGGTGTCCTCCGCCTCGGCCCGCCGTACTCCGCTGTAGAGGCGGGAGAGCATTCCGCCGACCGCGTCCGGATCCGGGTCGTGCGCGTTCGGCCCCGGCTGGGGTCGTACCGAACCGTGCATCGCGGCGAGCTGCGCCATCGGCACCCGCGTCGGCAGCCCGCGCGCGTTCACACCCCCGGTGACCGGGGTCGCGGCCGAGGCGACCGGTCCCGGGGCCTTCGGCGCCGGCGGCCCCTGCCGGGACCACCAGCTGCCGCCCCCGTCGACGGTGGGGGGAGCGAGCACGTCCTCGGCGCGTACCGGCAGCGGTCGGCGCTGGCGCGGCACCGCGACCGGCCGGCGTCCCGCCACCGGCAGGTCGATCGCACCGGCCGACGGGGCCGCAACGTACCCGGTCGTCAACATCCGCGCCGGGATCGCCGCGTCGAGCGGCTCCGCCGGCGCCGGCGCGAGCAGCACGCCCGGCAGCTGGAGCACAGCGACCAGGCCCCCCTGCCCACCGTGCAGCCGCACCCGGACGCCGAGCCGGGCCGCCAGGTGGCTGACCACGAAGAGACCCATCCGCTCGACCGTCGCGACGTCGGCGGCCGGCGGCGTGGCGAGCACGGTGTTCGCCTCGGCCAGCGCGGCCGGGCTCATCCCCAGCCCCCGGTCGGTGATCTCGATGACGGCGTCCGCTGCGTCGGCGCGGGCGGTCACCGAGACCACGGTGTCGGGCCGGGAGAAGGCGGTGGCGTTCTCCAGCAGCTCGGCGAGCAGGTGCACCAGCTCCCCGACGGCGTGACCGACGATGTGCAGGTCGGCCACCGACTCGTGCCGGACCCGCTGGTACTGCTCGATCTCCGCGGCGGCGGCGAGCAGGACGGCGCCGAGCCCGACGGGCCGCTGCCACCGTCGGGTGGACTCGGTGCCGGCGAGCACCAGCAGGCTCTCGTCGTTACGCCGCATGCGCGCGGCCAGATGGTCCAGCTTGAACAGGTTCTCCAGCTGGTCCGGGTCGTTCTCCTCGCGCTCCAGATCGTCGAGGAGTTCGAGCTGCCGCTCCACCAGCACCTGGCTGCGCCGGGCCAGGTTCACGAACATGGCGTTGACGTTGCGCCGCATCGAGGCCTGCTCGACGGCGACGCTCACCGCGCTGCGGTGCACCGCCACGAAGGCCTCCGCGAGCTCCCCGATCTCGTCCAGCGACCGGACCACAGCCGGCGCGACGTCGATGTGCGGTACGCCGCCGCTGACGGTTCGCAGCCGGTCCAGGGCGTCCGGCAGCTCCACCTGCGCGATCCGTAGGGCCTGGCTCCGCAGCAGACGCATGGACCTGGCGAGCGACCGGCCGATGAGCAGCGAGATGAGCACCGCGACCAGGAGCACCGCGACGATCCCACCGGCGACCAGCAGCGTCGTCCGCAGCTGCCCGGTCGCGGCGTCGTCGGCCTGCCGGACCGCGTCGGTCAGCACACTCTCCTCGGCCTGCCCCAGCAGCTCCTGCCGCCGCTCGCTCGCCGCCCACCACTGCGTCGCGGGCAGCACCGCGGGCGTCACCCCGGTCGTGGGCAGGCTGCGCTCCTCCAGCTCGGCGGCGGCGGCGAACGCCGGGTCGACCGACATCTGGTCGTACCGGCGGACCTGCTCGGTGGTGGCGGCGACCCGGAACGCGCCGAGCGCGGTGAGCTGCTGCGCGCGAAGGTCGGAGAGGACGACCTGGTCCTCCGAGCCGTACCGGCCGGCCCGGGCCGCCGCGTAGAGCTCGGCGCGGATCCGGGAAGCGAGCTCCTTGACCCGCGCGAACTGCACGTAACGCAGCACGGCGTCGCTCAGTGCCGGACGGTCCTGACCCGGGTTCGGCTCGGCCAGCAGGTCGAGCAGCGCACCGACCGCCCGGTGGTAGTTGCTCAGGATGGTGTCGCTGCTGAGCACCGCGGGCGGCACGGCAGGGCGGATGTAGACGATCCGGTCGTACGCCTCCAGCACCTCGGAGAACGCCACCCGCCAGGACGCGTCCGCGTCCGCCAGGGGGTCCGCCGCCCGCCGCAGGTCCGCGATGGCCTGGTCGGTGGCCGCCCGCAACGGCTCCAACTCCTCGATCGCGGCGTTACGGTCGGCCGAGCCCGCCGCCCGGCGAAGCTCGGCGAGCTCCCCCGCCGTTCGGTCCCGCTCCTGCTGGATGCGGTGCACCGCCGTGGTGATCTCCCGACCGATCCCGACCTGCTCGGCGAAGTCGCTGAGCACGGTGGTCTGCCCGACCAGGGAGCTGGTCTGCACGCCGGCCAGGACCAGGAACGCCACCGACGGCACCACCAGGACGGTGGCGAGCTTGGTCCGCAGGCGCCAGTCGCGCAGCCGCATCGGCGAGCGGCGCCGGTGCGGCACGACCCGTTCGTCGAAGCGCCGGCGGTGCTGACCGGCCATCGAGCCGAGTGCCGGGCCCGCACCTACGCGCACGCTGCCTCCTCCTCCCCTCGCGTCCACCGCGACCGGGGAGCGGAATCCATCCAACCAGGCGAGGGAGCGGTGTCAACGGCTCGAGCGCCACCGAGGCTCAGGAAGAATACGGTGAGCGGGATCGACCTGTCGCGGTCGGTGAGATCAATTCATCCGTCCGGCCGATGTCGGCCAACTCGACGGCCACCTCGAACCGTCCCAATGCGACAAGCGCCGCGCCGGTCGCACCGATCTCCGGATTCCGCTGGTGCGACACGGCGCGCGGGCTGAGCGCCGCGGCGAACGCCTGCCGCCACCAGACCGACGCGGCCATCGCCCCGCCGCCCAGCACCACCGCCACCTGCTGCTCGACAGTGGACTCCAGCACCTCGAGGTCCCGCGCCACCAGGTCGCAGAGGCCCTGCATGAGGCCGGCGAGGATGTCCACCGCCGTGGTGCCGAAGCTCAGCCCGCGCAGCTCGCCGCTGCCGGCCGGCGCCAGGCCCGGCGGCCGGTCTCCGCCGTAGCGGGGGTCGGCCGGGCGGCCACCACCGGGCGGGATCAGTGCCAGCGCCGCGTCCAGCTCGGCGCCGCCGGGCAGCTTCAGCTCCCGATTGGCCCAGGCGAAGAGGTTCCCACCGCAGGAGTACGCGGCCCCGGTCACCACGTGGTCATGGTCGACGCGGTAGCGCCACAGCCGCTCGGGCAGCCGGGGCAGCTCCTGCCCGGCCGGCACCCGTTGCATCAACCGCACCGCCGCCGAGGTGCCGACGGTCACCGCCGCCCGGCTCGGTTCGACGCAGCCCGAGCCGACGTTCGACGCGCCGCCGTCGCCGACCACGGCCGTCCAGCCCACCCCGGCCAGCTCCGGCCACCGCTTCGCCTGCTCGGGTCGCAGCCGCCCGCGCCACCGCATCGGGGCGAGCTCCGGCAGTTCGCCGGGGCGCGCGCCGGCCAGCCCGAGCGCCTCGTCGTCCCAGGTGAGCGTCCGCAGGTCGAGCAGGCCGGTGCCGGAGGCCTGGGAGATCGACATCGGCACCTCTTCGAGCAGCTGGCCCAGCACGTACTCGACAAGCCCGGCGAAGCTCGTCACCCGGCTGCCGGTCCGCTCGCGCAGCCACGGCAGCCGCAACGACCAGTAGCCACGGTGCCACCAGGTGCCGGTGCGCTGGTGGTAGTCGTCGGGGTCGGCCGGGCCCGTCATCGACGCCGACGCCACCGGCCGGGTGTCGAGCCAGGTGAGCGCCGGCCCGAGCGGTTCGCGGGCGGCGTCCAGCGGGAGCACCGAGTGCCACTGCCCGGAGACCGCGACCAGCTCGACGTCGCGCAGGTGCCCCGCCTCGGAGAGCTCGTCCAGGCAGTCGACCAGACAGGCGACGTAGTCCGGGGCCTCCAACGTCCCGGTGCCGTCGTCGCCGACGGCCAGGCTGACCTTGCGCCGCGCCAGGGCGCCGGGCAGGGGCTGCGTGTCCTCGTCCAGCACCAGCCCGCGAACCGACGAGGTGCCCAGGTCGAGCGCGAGAATGTTCATCGTCGGTCAAGTTACCCGCTGTACGTCCGGCGCAGGCATCGGTCGGGTACGGCGTACGCGGATCGGCTTCCGCGCGGGCCCGCGTACCCGTAGGGTGGGCGCATGCCCGCGCACCTCACCTGCTGGTGGCCCGCCGACCCGGCGGCCATCCTCCGCGCGTAGCTTCCACACGCGGCCGCCTGTCGAGGCGGTCGCCGGATCTCCCAGAGCACCCAGGCCGCCCGCACCGGGCGACGCCCGACTCCAGGAGAATCCGATGACCCACCTGAGCGATCTGCTCGCCGCCGTCTCCGCCGGCGCCGACCCGGGCCCGTTCGCCCTGATCCGCCGGGCCGACGCCGACGGGTTGGAGCTCTTCGCCGGTCCGGTCCGCACGGTCGACCGGCTCGCCGACATCCCGCTGCCCGAGGGCGCACCCGGCCCGCGCACCCTGGCGCTGGTGCCCTACCGGCAGATCACCGAGCGCGGCTTCGCCTGCGTCGACGACGGGATGCCGTTGGAGTGCCTGCAGGTCGAGCGGTACGAGCGGATCGAGCTGACCGAGGCGCTCGCGGCGCTCCCCGACCGCCCGGTGCGCACCAGCGGCGCGGCCTTCGACGTCACCGACGAGGAGTACGCCGCCGCTGTCGAGCGGGTGCTCACCGAGGAGATCGGTCGGGGCGAGGGCGCCAACTTCGTCATCCACCGCACGCTGACCGCCACCGTGCAGGACCCGCCGCTGGTGGCCGCGTTCGCGGCGCTGCGCCGGCTGCTGCTGGCCGAGCGGGGCGCGTACTGGACCTTCGTGGTCCACACCGGCAGCCGGGTGCTGGTGGGCGCGAGCCCGGAACGGCACGTCAGCGTCGACGACGGCCTGGTGATGATGAACCCGATCAGCGGCACCTTCCGGCACGGCGACACCGGCCCGGAGCGCGCCGCGCTGCTGGGCTTCCTCGCCGACCGCAAGGAGATCGAGGAGCTCTACATGGTCCTCGACGAGGAGCTGAAGATGATGGCCGCCGTCGCCGAGGAGGGCGGGCAGGTGGTCGGCCCGTACCTGAAGGAGATGTCCCATCTGGCGCACACCGAGTACCTGCTCGCCGGCCGGGGCACCCGCGACGTCCGGGAGGTGCTGCGCGAGACGATGTTCGCGCCGACGGTCACCGGCAGCCCGATGGAGAACGCCTGCCGGGTGATCGCCCGGCACGAGCGCACCGGGCGGCGCTACTACGGCGGGGTGCTGGCCCTGCTCGGCCACGACGACGCCGGCCGGCAGACCCTGGACGCGCCGATCCTGATCCGCACCGCCGAGATCTCCCCCGCCGGGGCGCTGCGGGTGTCGGTCGGGGCCACCCTCGTCCGGCACTCCTCCGCGTCCGGCGAGGTGGCGGAGACCCACGCGAAGGCCGCGGGCGTGCTGGCCGCGCTCGGGCTCGGTCCGCAGGCGGCCCGGTCCGCCGGGGAGCCGGCGCCGCGGCTCGCCGACGACCCGGAGGTGCGCGCCGCGCTCGCCGCGCGCAACGCGCCGCTGGCCCGGTTCTGGCTGGACCAGCGGGCACCGGGCGCCTGCGTGCTTCCGGTGTTGGTCGGGCGCTCGGCGCTGGTCGTCGACGGTGAGGACACCTTCACCGGCATGCTCACCCACCAGCTGCGGGGGCTCGGCCTGGCCGTGACCGTGCGGCCGTGGCACGCGCCCGGCCCGCTGGACGGGTACGACCTGGTGGTGGTCGGCCCGGGCCCGGGTGATCCGGGCAGCATGACCGATCCGAAGATGCTGGCCCTGCGCGCGCTGCTGGCCGGGCTGCTGGCCGCCGGACGGCCGACCCTCACGGTCTGCCTGGGGCACCAGTTGCTGGCCGGCCTGCTGGGGCTGCCGCTGCACCAGCGAATCGCCCCGTATCAGGGGTTGCAGCGGGAGGTCGACCTCTTCGGCACGCCCCGCCGGGTGGGTTTCTACGCCACCTTCACCGCCCGCGCCGAGGCCGACGGTCTGGACACCCCGTACGGCCGGGTGGAGTTGGCGCGCGACGGCGTCGACGGCGCGGTGCACGCGCTGCGCGGGCCGGGCTTCGCCGGGGTGCAGTTCCACCCGGAGTCGGTGCTCAGCCCGGACGGGCTGGAGGTCCTGGCCGAGCTGCTGCCGGCGCTGCTGCCGCCGACCGCCGGTCGGTTCGAGTCGACGGGCGCGACCGGATCCACGGCCGAGCGGGCCTAGCCGGACGGGACGGCGGCCGGGCGGGGCGCGAGGCCTCCGCCCGGCCGCCGGTCACCGGTGGCTCAACCGGCGAGGCCCTTCTTCACGGCGGCGCCGATCTGGACCGCGCGCCGGGCGGTGAGCGCGGTGGCGGTCAGGGCGATGTCGTCCGGTGCCGTCTCGCCGTTGTTGCTGGTGTGCGAGGCGCCGTACGGGTTTCCGGCGATGAACTGGCTGGTGTCGGTGTAACCGGGGGTCACCACGATCCCGCCCCAGTGGTAGAAGACCGAGAAGAGCGACGTCAGCGTGGTCTCCTGGCCGCCGTGACTGGTCGCCGTCGTGCAGAACGCCGAGCAGACCTTGTTGACCAGGGCGCCCTGGCTCCAGAGCGGGCCGGTGGTGTCGATGAACTGTTTGAGCTGGGCGGCGACCACCCCGTACCGGGTCGGCGACCCGAAGATCAACACGTCGGCCCAGGAGAGGTCGTCGAGCATCGCCTCGGGGACGTCCTGGGTCTCGAGGTGGTGGGCGTGCCAGCCGGAGTTCGAGCGGATCGCCTCGTCGGGCGCGAGTTCGCGCACCTTGCGCAGCCGCACCTCCGCGCCCGCGTCGCCGGCGGCCTCGCAGGCGGCCTGCGCCATCTGATAGGTGGTGCCGGTGGCGCTGTAGTAGATCACCGCTACCTTGACCCGGTCAGCCATCGGAACGTCCCCTTCCTGTGTCAGCTCCGGCGACTACCCGTCACCTTCTGCCACAAACGTCCCCGGACGGCGCTGGTCCGCCGGGATGTCGCCGACGGCGACTCGGTGCCCGCACGGGTGCCTCAGGTCGCCGCGGCCGGCAACCCCGGCGACGTCCACGACCGCGCTCCGCCGGCGCGAGGGCCGACGCGAGGGCCGGCGCGGCGCGGGGAGGGGCGGTCGGCCGGTCGCCGGGCGTCACCGCACGGCAGTACCGGCCGCCCGCCCCTCCCCGTTCCGGATCACGAGACCCGGTTACGCAGGTCGTCCACCTGCTCCTGCAGTCGGTCCGCCGCTCCCTGGTTGTTGAGGAACGTCGCGACCCCCGCGATGAACACCAGACCGAGGATCAACGCGATGATGCTGAGCGTGAGGCCGCCGATGGTCACACCCCGACCGGTCACGCCCGGCCGCTTGGCCATCCGGAGCCCGAAGACGCCGACGATGATCCCGATGATGCCGAGAATGATCCCGGCCCACGCGAGGATGGCCGTCAGCGTGCACACCAGGGCGGACACGCCGAACACCAGCGCGAAGGTCGCGGCGGTGCTGGTCTTGGCTGGGGTGCGATCGGCCCGGGACCGGGCCGGCGCGCCGCCCCGCATCGGCTCGCTGGACGCAGTCATGGCTCTCCCTTCCGCACGCGCGGTGCGCGTACTTACGCCGTCGCATCCCCCCTCGCCGTGCCGTTATGCCTGTCCGTCGCGGGGACCCGAAGCTGTCGGTGGCCACGCCTAGGCTGACGCGCGACCGGTGGAGGGGGATCCCATGCGGCTGACCGCGAGCGAGGCGCTCGCCCTGCGGATGAGCAGTCTCCTGCTGGGCCCCCGGCCCGTCCCGCATCCGCGCACGGTGGCCGAGGTGGTCGAGTGGTTCGGGGCGATGCAAGCGCAGGATGTGGCCAGCGGGATCTGGTCGCTCGGCGCCCGGCTGCCCGCGTTCACCCTCACCGACGTGCAGTCCGCGCTGGAACGGCGGGAGGCGCTGCGCACCTGGCCGATGCGGGGCACCGTCCACCTCGTTCCGGCCCGCGACGCCCGCTGGATGCTGGAGCTCACCGGCGTCCGTTCGTTGCCGGCCGCGGCGACCCGGCGGGCCGCCCTCGGCCTCGACGAGGCCGACGCCGACCGTGCGGTGGAGGTGCTCGGCAGCGCGCTGGCCGGAGGGCGGCTCACCCGGGCCCGCTGCCTGGAGACGTTGAACGCCGCCGGCATCGGCACCGACGGCCAGCGCGGCTACCACCTGCTTTGGTACGCGAGCGTGCGCGGCGTGACCTGCGTCGCGCCGAACATCGGCACGGAGCAGACCTTCGCGCTGCTGGACGAGTGGGCGCCCAACCCGCTGCGCCCCGAGCGGGACGAGGCGCTCGCGCTCCTCGCCCGCCGCTACGTCCGCTCACACGGCCCGGTGACCGCCCGCGAGTTCGCGGGCTGGACGGGGCTGACCCTCACCGACGCCCGGCGCGGGTTCGCGGCGGCCGGTGACACCCTGGCCGCCGTGACGGTCGACGGGGAGGAGATGCTGGTCGACGGCGCGCTGCTGGACGCCGCCCCGGTGCCGGTCGACGACGTGCGGGTGCTGCCCGGCTTCGACGAGTACCTGCTGGGCTACAAGGACCGTTCGCTGATGCTCGATCCGGCCCACCGCGACGCGATCATTCCCGGCAACAACGGCATCTTCCAACCCACGATCGTCTCCGGCGGGCGGGTGGTGGGCACCTGGCGGCGAACGATCGGCAAGACCCGGGTCAAGGTCGGGGTGACGCCGCTGGCGGAGCTGGACCGTTCCCGGACGGAACACGCCCTCGCCCGCTACGCCGAGTTCCTCGGCCTGCCGCTCGAGGTGAGCTGGGCCGACACTGTCTAGGCCCGGCACCCGGCAGGCCGTGCTCGGGTCGGCGGCGGTGTTCGCCGGAGTCTCCCGCCGCCGAGCGGCTGTCGCGTGGGCCGGCGGTGGATATTCCCGCCGGCCCGTTTCCGTGACCGCGCTCAGCTCGCCAGCGCTCCGGCGGCCCGCCCCTCGTGCAGGGTCAGGTTCCGACCGTTGGCCGGATCGAAGAGGTGGATCTTCTCCAGGTTGAACCAGACCCGCCGGTTCTCCCCCTCGGTGACCGACGACTCCGCCGAGAGCCGGGTGACCAGGTTCGCCCCACCGCCGGTGAGGTCGGCCGCGCCCGCGTCCGCGGCCAGCTCCTCCAGCTCGGCGGCGCTCGCCCGCTCCCCCTCCACCATGAGGTAGACGTACTTGTCCGAACCCATCGACTCGACGATCTCCACCGGCGCCTCGAACTCCAGGCCGCGCTGTCTGGTCTCCGCGTCGACCAGCTCGGCGTCCTCGAAGTGCTCCGGCCGTACCCCGAGGATCAGCTCCCGGGGCGCGTCGGCCGCCTCCAGCTCCCGGCGGAGCCGGTCGCCGATCGGCACGTCGCCGAGCGCGGTCCGCAGCTTGCCCTCCTCGACGGCGGCGTGCAGGAAGTTCATCGACGGCGAGCCGATGAAGCCCGCCACGAAGAGGTTGCGCGGATGGTCGTACAGCTCCTGCGGCGGGCCGACCTGCTGCACCTGACCGCCCCGCATGATCACGACCCGGTCGCCGAGGGTCATCGCCTCGGTCTGGTCGTGCGTGACGTAGACGGTGGTGGTGCCGAGCTGCTTCTGCAGCCGGGACACCACCGTCCGCATCTGCACCCGCAGCTTCGCGTCCAGGTTGGAGAGCGGTTCGTCCATCAGGAAGGCCTTCGGCTGGCGTACGATCGCCCGGCCCATCGCCACCCGCTGCCGCTGACCGCCGGAGAGATTGGCCGGCCTGCGGTCCAGCAGTGGGGTCAACTCCAGGACCTTCGCCGCCTCCTCGACCTTGGAGTTGATGGTCTCCCGATCCAGCTTCTGCAGGCGCAGCGGGAAGGCCATGTTCTCCCGGACCGTCATGTTCGGGTAGAGCGCGTAGGACTGGAAGACCATGGCGATGTCGCGGTCCCGGGGTGCCTTGTCGTTCACCCGCTGACCACCGATGCGCAGCTCACCGGAGCTGATGTCCTCCAACCCGGCGATCATGTTCAGCGTGGTCGACTTACCGCAGCCGGAGGGGCCGACCAGGATCACAAACTCACCGTCGGCGATCTCCAGGTCGACGTCCCGCACCGCGTCGGTCCCGTCCGGGAACCGCTTGCTCACCTTGTCGAGCACGATCTCAGCCACTGTTACCACCTGATCCCTTGGCTACGCACGTTTACCACCTATCCCTTGACTGCGCCGGAGGTCAGGCCGGAGACGATGCGGCGCTGGAAGAAGAGCACGAACAGAATGATCGGAACCGTGATCACCACGGCGGCGGCGCAGATCGCGCCGGTGGGGTCCTCGAACTGGGACGCGCCGGTGAAGAACGACAACGCCACCGGCACCGTACGGGCCCGCTCGGTCGAGGTGAGCGTGATGGCGAAGAGGAAGTCGTTCCAGCAGAAGATGAAGACCAGGATCGCCGTGGTGAAGAGTCCGGGCGCGGCCAGCGGGGCGATGACCCGCCGGAACGCCTGCCCCTGGGTGGCGCCGTCCATCTTCGCCGCCTTCTCCAGGTCCCACGGGATCTGCTTGAAGAACGCCGACAACGTGTAGATCGCCAGCGGCAGCGCGAAGGTGATGTACGGCAGGATCAGCCCCGGCCAGGTGTCGAAGAGACCGACCTGCCGCTCGATCTCGAAGAGCGGGGAGACCAGCGACACCTGCGGGAACATCGCGATCAGCAGGGAGACCCCGACCAGCAGCTTCTTGCCGGGGAAGTCCAGCCGGGCGATCGCGTACGCGGCCATCGCGCCGAGCACCACCGCGATCAGGGTGGCGATCAGCGCGATGCCTATCGAGTTGACCAGGGCCCGGACGAACTGGTCGGTGGCGAAGATCGTCCGGTAGTTCTCCAGCGTCCACTCGCGTGGGATGAACTTCCCGTCCGTCAGCGTGGCCGGGGTCTTGAACGACAGCGACGCGATCCACAGCACGGGGATCAGCGCGAAGACGACCACGACGGCGTCCAGCAGGCCCCACCGCAGTCTGGCGCGCGTGGTGGTTTCGGTAGCCATCTCAACGCCTCTCGTCGTCCGAGCTGCCGGGGGCAGCGGTGCCGAAGAGCTTCACGAAGACGAACGCGATGATCGCCACCGCGATGAAGATCAGCACGGACATGGTCGAGCCGATGCCGAGGTTCAAGCCCCGGATCAGGTTGTTGTAGGCAAGCATCGACACCGACGAGGTCTCGTTGCCGCCTGCCGTGAGCACGAAGATGTTGTCGAAGACCCGGAACGCGTCCAGCGTGCGGAAGAGCAGCGCGACCAGGATCGCCGGCTTCATCACCGGCAACATCACCTTCGTGAACCGCTGCCAGGAGGTCGCCCCGTCGGTGGAGGCCGCCTTGAGCAGATCCTCGGGCACCAGCGCCAGACCGGCCATCAGCAGCAGCGCCATGAACGGGGTGGTCTTCCAGATCTCGGCGAGCATGATGATCGCCAGCGAGCTGGCCCGCTCGGTGAGCGGCGCCCCGTCGCTGAACAGATTGGCCAGGTAGCCGGTGCCGGGCGTCCACGCGTACCGCCAGGAGAAGGCCGCGACGACCGTCACGATGCCGTACGGGATCAGCGCGGCGGTCCGCACGATGCCCCGGCCGACCAGCGTCCGGTGCATGATCAGGGCGAGTCCCATGCCGAGCACCAGCTCGACCGCGACGGTGACCACGGTGATCAGGGCGGTCACGCCGAACGCCGTCCACCAGAACTCGTTGCTGAGCACCGTGACGTAGTTCTCCAGCCCCACGAACGCCCGCTCGTCGGGGAAGCGCAGGTCGAAGCGCTGCAGGGAGAGCCAGACCGAGTAGATGATCGGGTACGCCGTCACGGCGAGCATCACCAGCGCGGCCGGCGCGCAGAGCAGCCAGCCGAGTCTGCGTTCGGACTTCTTGTTCTCGCTCAACGGCGCCCGGCGGGGTCGGGACCGTTGGGTCGGCACGGCCGCGTGCCGCCCGTCGCCCCGGACGGCGGTCTGCTCGCTCTGCTCGCTCATGCCGTCGCCTCCCTTCGGTCGGCAACGCCATGAGGCTCCACCGCACTGACCCGCTCGATTCGCTCGCTGTTCTCGCTCATGCCGTCGCCTCCCTTCGGTCGACGACACCATGAGACTCCACCGCACTGACCTGCCTGATTCGCTCGCTGCGCTCGCTCATGGCAGCACCCCCTTCGACTCGAGCGCGTCGGCGATGGCCTCGCGCAGCTCGTCCGCGGTCTGCTGCGGCCGGATCTGCGACGGCGGCGAGAGCACCGCCGACATCACCGTCGAGATGCTCTGGTAGGCGGGCGTCAGCGGGCGCACCGCCGGCTCCTTCAGCTCCTCGACGATGGTGTCCCGCATCGGGTACGCCTCGGCCATCTCCGGGTCGGCGTAGACCTTCTCGATGGTCGGCGGCACGCCGTCGTTGATGGCGGAGAACTTCTGGTTCTGCTCGTTCCGGAGGCACTTGGCCACCTCGAAGGAGAGCTCAGGGTGCTTCGAGTAGCGGCTGACCGCGAGGTTGACCCCGCCGATGGTGACCTTGCTCGGGGTGTTCTCGTCGATGCCCGGCACCCGAGCCCAGCCGACCTGCTTGGCGAGCTCCGGGTTGGCCTCCTGCATCGCCGGGTAGACGAACGGCCAGTTCACCTGGAACGCGCCCGCGCCGGACTGGAACTCCAGCCGCACCGGGTCCTCGGTGGCGTTGCTGAACGACGGCGAGGTCACGCCCGACGTGGCCAGCTTCCGCAGCTGCTCCAGCGCCCGTACGGTGCCCTCGTCCATCACCGCCTTGCCGCCGTCGTCGCTGAGGATCCGGCCGCCGGCGCTCTCCGCCAGGGTGTTGTAGAGGACGACCAGGCCCTCGTACTGCGCGCCCATGGTGAGGATCTGGTGCGGCTTGCCCTGCTGCTTCAGCTCCTGTGCGGCGGAGATCATCTGGTCCCAGCTCTTCGGCGGCTCGGGCACCAGGTCCTTGCGGTACCAGAGCAGCTGCACGTTGGTGTTCTTCGGCGCCCCGTAGAGCCGGTCCTCGTAGCGGGCGGTCTCCAGCGGGCCGGCGAGTGTGCCCTGCTCCACCTCGACCTTGTCCTGCCCGGTCCACTCCAGGATCCAGTCGGCGCTGGCGAACTCCTGGGTCCAGGTGACGTCCAGGCCCAGCACGTCCATGCCGCTGTCCTCGGCGGCGAGCCGGCGGACCAGCTGCACCCGCTGGTCGTCGGCCTGCCGGGGCAACACCCGGTAGACGATCTTGTAACGGCCGCCGGCCGCGGTGTTGCAGGTGTCGACCACCTTCTGCAGGTTCTGCTCCGGCGGGTAGTACAGGTTGATCGTGGGTGTGCCGCCGTCCCCACCGGAACCGCAGGCCGTCAACGGCGCCGCCAGCGCCACCGCGGCGGCCGCCGCCACCGCACGCACCCGTGGTCGGCGTCGACGTACGGCCTCGTCGGGCTCGTTCATCACCCCTCCCCCCTCTGCTCGGCCACGTGCCGGGGAGGCCACCGTGCCCCGGCGCACGGCGAGACGGTCGGGGCCGCGACCAGCGATGATCGATCCCCGGACGTTTCGTGGCCCCAACACTGCCCGACCTGCGGAGCCACGAAACCTCACGCGATCAACCCCGCGGTGGCCGGGCAGTTCGTGCAACATCAGGGAAGTTGTCGCCTCCGACACATCCGACACGACAACTTCGGGGAAGTTGCGCGGAGCTGATGCCCACGAGGGCGGGCGAGAGCGGAAACGGTTCGCGGAAACGTCACATCGCTCCCGCAGAATGGCACGGTGATCGCGCACTTCAAGGACCTCTGCCTCGACGCGGCCGACGCCCACCGGCTCGGCGCCTTCTGGGCCGGCATCCTCGACGCGAAGCTGGTCGACCTCGGCGACGGCGACACCCGCGTCGACCCACGGGCCGCCCGCTCCGACGCCGAGTCGATCTGGGTGAACACGGTGCCCGAACCCCGTACCGGCAAGACCCGCGTCCACCTCGACCTGCGGATGGCCGACGCCGAACCGACGGCGCTGCTGGCAGCCGGGGCGACGCTGGTCCGCGAGCCGGACGCCGAGCTCGGCTGGTGGGTGCTGGCCGACCCGGACGGCAACGTCTTCTGCGCCTTCCCACCCGAGGAGGGCTCGCGACCCGGGCCGGTGGCGCTGGTCGTCGACGCGGCCGACCCGGTCGCGCAGACCACCTGGTGGGCCCGGGTCGTCGGTGGCACGATCGAGACCAGCGACGAGGGGTACGCGCGCCTGGTCGGCGCCGCCGGCTTCCCCTGGGACTACTGGATCTTCATGCCCGTGCCGGAGCGCAAGACGGTCAAGAACCGGATGCACTGGGACGTCGGGCTTACCGAGCCGGAGCCGACCGCCCTGATCGAGGCGGGCGCGACGCTGCTGCGGGAGCGGGACGACAGGATCGACTGGTGGATCATGGCCGATCCGGAGGGGAACGAGTTCTGCGCCTTCGCGCCGCGTCCCACCCAATGAGCGACCACGCTACCCAGCGCCCGCCCGGTGCATTAGCTTTTTCCTAGCTCCACTGCCAGCGCGTACGCCGCCGACGTCGATACGCCTCCGGCCGACCCCACCCCGCCCGATCGGTTGGTTCTCCACGGAACACCCACCGCCGATCCACCGGTTGGGCAGGATCGTCCGCAACGAGGAGGTGCCGTCGTGCAGGACACCCGCGCTCTCGCCCTGACGTTCGAGGTGAGCGGCCTGCCACCGGTCAAGACCGAGGCGCTGTCCATCTTCGCCGCCGGGCACCGGCAGGCGACGAGGGTCCGCGCCCTCCTCGAAGCGGCCCTGACGGCGGCCCAGCACACCGGCTGGACCCCGCTCACCGGGCCGATCGAGGTGGACCTCGTGCTGCGCTGCCCGCCGGGGCACCGCACCTCCGACGCGAGCACCCTGCTCGGCGGGGTGTGCGCGGTGCTCCAGGACAAGAAGCGGGTGGCCAACATCGGCCTCGCCCACCTCGGCGTCCTCGTGGACGTCGCGCTCTACTCCGACGACCGGCAGATCCGCCGGCTGTCGTACATCGAAAAGCCGGCGGAGGACTTCTCGTACCAGGTGCGGGTGGCCGCCGTACCGAACGTGGTTTGACCGACGTCCGCGGTGGGGTACCGCGGACGCCGACGAAGGGAGCGCCGATGTCGGAGCCACATGTCACGCTCGACCCGCGCGGGCTGGACCCGGTGCAGCGGAAGCTGCGCGGCCCGCTGGAGGATCAGCTGACCTCGGCGCTCCAGGCAGCCACCGAACGGATCCGCGCCGGCTACGCCGGCGAGCCGGTCGAACAGGTCTGCCAACGGCTGCTCGACGAGACGCGAGCCGGCCTGCACCCGGACATCGCGGCCGGCTTCAACCCGGACATGGACGAGTTCTGCCGGGTCGCCGTGGCGATCGTCCGAGGCACCGCCGTCTGACCACTACCCGGCCCGGAGGCGCTCAGGCGGCGACCGGGTCGATCCGCCAGCCGGTCAGCGTCGGCGCGGAAACCTTCGCCAACTCCGCCGCATAGTCGCGCACCAGCGCCGGCAGCCGGTAGCCGGCCGGGTCGTCGCGGCGCAGCAGGTGCGCGTCGGCGAGTTCCTCCAGCGCCTGCCACACCCGGTGCACGCTGACCCCCAGCCGGGCCGCGCTCCGCTCCGGCAGAACCGGGGCGTCCGGCGCCTCGCCGAGCTGCTCCAACAGCCGGCCGGCCACCTCGTCGGCGAACCGCACGGCGGCGACCGCCGTCGCGACACGGGCACGCACCGAGAGGTCCTCGTAAGCCAGCAGGTCCAACCGGTCGTGGCCGTCGAGCAGCTGCGCGACCAGGGTGGCCACCGGCAGGTCGGGACGGCTTGCCAACCGTGACCCGGCGATCCGCAGCGCCAGCACCGAGCCGGCGCAGAGCCGCACCAGCTCGGCCACCGCGGCCGGGTCCGCGTTCAGCCGGTCGGTGCCGGCGAACCTGGCGAGCAGCGGCCTCGCCTCCGCGACACTGAGCGGGTCGAGGTCGATCCGACGGACGCCGTCGAGGCTGCGCAGGTGCCGCTGCCCGGCGACGATCAGCGCGGGCCCGGGGCCGGCCGGAATCAACGGCCGTACCTGCTCGGCACCGGTGACCCCGTCCACCACGAGCAGGAGGCGCCGTCCGGCGACCCGGGACCGCACCCAGCCGGCCAGCTCGTCGATCCCACACGGCACCTCGGCGGCCGGCACGCCGAGCGCACGCAGCACCCGGGCCAGCACCTCGGCGGGGGTCACCGACGGCCGGTAGCCGAGGTCGACGAAGACAACCCGACGTGGTGGGTGGCGTGGTCGAGGCCGGCGCGGGGGCGACGGTCGCGCCGGTTAGGGTGGGCCCACCGCGCAGCGGCGGGCCCACCCTTCCTCGTTTCCTAACTATGCGGTTGCCCGCCTAACCTATGAGCTCCGGCACCGATCGGTCGATGCTGATGGTCAGCGGACCGTCCGGCTGAAATCCCGGAACATTGACAGCCCGATCGACCGACGCCAACCACTCAGGGAGTGCCGACTCCACCAGGTCGATGGAGGTCGTCACCGGCGAGTATCCGATATTGAAGGCACGAATCTCGCCCCCTACCTCTATTTTGATGAACTGAAATTGAGAACTGGCGCGGTCGGCGGCACGCAGCGTCAACTCAGAAGTGTTCATCGAGGTGACGAATTCTTCCGTTATACCGATCGCCTCGCGGCCGGCGCTTCGGTTGACGAACGCGAAGGAGTCAACGACCTGCTCGCCGCCCCGCAGATGCGACCTGAAGTCATATGCCCCTTTCACCAAGGCGAGGTCGGCGGCAGACAGCCAGGTGGACTTTCTCAGGCAGAAGACCGGACCCTCCTCCTCCGGCTCGTTTCTCAGCGACGTGTCGGTCCGGTAGACCCCCGTGACAGAAACACAAGGACCCTCGTCAACCATGACCGTCAGCCAAGGCTGAAACAGCAGGCGTTCCCCGGAAAATGAGGCGCTAATCATTCGGATGCCAGCCAGTTTGGCCACCGCGACGCGCTTGAGTGTGCCAATGTTCTTTAGGAGACGAGGCGGTCGCATCACCATAAAGCCTGGGTAGCCAGCCTCCGAACCTTGACCCTCATCCATGGAACCATCCCTCCAATCCGCGCCTAGTCACTTGTATTCCGACATGTTCCCAACATACAATCCCTCGTTCGGATCCGTACCCTTCCGGACGGCGAAGATGTTGTCGTTCTTGTCGACGTAGAGATCGAAGTGTGATTCCTGACCAGGCGAGCCGTCCTTGACCGTGTGCGGGTCGACCCCGTTTCGCTTGAGCCACCGGTCGTCGCGCCTCGTCGGGTTGTCAGGCTTGGGCGTCTCCCAGCTTCCTACGCTGTCGCCATCACGCGGGGACTCGAATCGCTTCAGATCGTCCCACCAGTTCGATGCTCCGTGAGCGACCATCGCGACGCCACCGACGGCCAGGGCTCCGCCACCCAACGCGGCGGCGGCCCCACCAGCACAGGCCGCACCGGTGATGGGAGCGGTGACCACTCCCACGAGCGCCGGCACACTCGCGACGCATGCCGAGATGCCCCCAGCCACCATCGTGATGCCGCCACCGATCGCCGCGCTACCGAGGATGATTTCGGCGGTGTCCACGGCGAGGTCAGTGAGGGCATCCGAATTGTGGTCGACCCATTCTGCCGCGCTTTCCGCGGCGTCGCAGACGTCCTGGGCCCAGTCCCAGCAGTGTCCGTCGATCTCGATGGCGCTGATGGGGTCGCCGCCGCCGAAGGCGTACCGGTTGCCGGTGAAAGGGCTGAGGCCGAGGCTCATGTCGGCCAGAGCACCGTTGTAGCTGTTGCGGGACAGGAACCTGTTGAGACCTGGGCTGTAGTCGCGGAAGCCCATGTCGTAGTTGCCGGAGGACTGGTCCCACCGCTTGGCGTTGAACCGGTAGGCGTTGTAGGGCTCCTTGGTCGGGTCTGCCGTGTCCGGCTTGTCGATGCCCGTGAACTGGGCGTCGTCGTTATTGCCGTACGCGCTGTAGCCGTAGGTGGCCTTGGTGTCACCGGTCTTGTCGGTCAGCGTCTCGACGTCGGTGCGCGGGTTGTAGCCGTAGCTGCCGCTCCTTCACTGGCCTTAAGCGGAGCGGTGCCTGCCGCCAGTACGACGACAGGCACCATCAACTCGACCCTATTCCTCCGCAGCGTCAGCCCGCTTTCGCAACTCCGCCGCTATGCGGTCCCAGTCTGGGCCGTGGTTGAAGAGGTCAGCCGCCGCTTCCCGCAGCAGAGACGAGTCATTGGGTCGCTGCAGGCAGGCCAAGCGATAGGCAAGGTTGCGGGCCCAAATTGGAAGGCCAGCGTAGTCCTCGTCGAGGACCGTTTCGAGCATACGGATGATGTCATCCGCTGGAGCGAACGTTACCGCTTCGAGAAACTCCAGTTCGACTTTCCCGAGGTCCGCCCGACCCTTACCCCAGTTGATCGAAGAGAGCAGCCGCCCCAGTTCCAATAGGTTTCTCACAGCCGTCCTAACTAGTTCAGCCAGTAGGTCCCGACATTCACCGAATTTGGTCCCGTCTGCACGACTCGATAGCCTATAGAGCTCCCGCCTACATCTACCGTGCGTGTCGCAGCCTGAGCACCTCGTCCACCCACCGGCAATACGCCTCCTCCCGATTTGTAACCCTTGCCCACCTTCAAGGGCCAAGTCGTCGGATCCTGCCCGTACGCGTGCCCCGGGTTGCCCTTGTAGATCTGCACGTCCTGGGCGTCGTCCGGAACCGGCTGAATCTTGATGGTCGGGTCGACCACCACCGGGTACACCCGCGCCGGATCGGCCAGCCAGCCCGCATCCGGGGTGACCGTGATCGTCGACCGGCCACCGGCCAGCGCCACCTTCTGGGTGACCTTCTCCGACCACACCTTCCCGTGCGGCGAGTTCTTGTCGTCCTTGTCGTCGTACATGAACGGCGGCGGCATCACGAACACCGGCTCACCGCCGCCCGCGCGCACGAACGCGATCGACCCGTCCTCGCGCTGCTGCGCCGTCAGCCCCGCGGTGCCCAGCGTGAACGTCCACGACACCGGCCCGGCCGGCACCTCGCGCAGGACGATCTCCTCCTTCAGCGCGGTCGGCGTGACGTCGTAGACCACGTCCGCGCCGCCCGCCACGCCGGCGTAGGTCACCGTCGAGCCCGACACCTTCGGCATGACCGCCTTCGCGGCACCCGACAGACCCAACTCGATGCTCCGGCCGTCCCGCTCGAACCGCGCCAGCTCCTCGGAGCTGTCCCCGAACAGGCTGGTGAACGAATTCGTCCGGTTGCCCTGGACGTAACCCTTCTCGTTCGTCGGCCGCACCGTCGTGTCGATCGCCTGGTAACGGCCCTTGGAGTCCTTGTAGTGCACCGGCGCCGCGGAGATCTCCGCCTGCGTCCGCCCGTCGGACAGCTGATACGTCTTACTGTTCGCCGTCCGCTTGCCGGTCAACTCCTTGACCCGCTTCTGCGGTGGCCACACCTTCGCCGCCGGAGCCTTCTCGTGCACCGACAGGCCGGCGCTGATCACCTCCGGCCTCGGCCGGCCCGGTCCGTCACCGACCAGGCCCCGGGCAGCGTCGCCCAGCCGGTCGAACAGACCCGTTCCGTCGTCGTGGGCGCTCGCGCTGCCCTCTGGTCTCTGGTCGGACAGGACAGCCGTCCCGCCCACGGTGGCGGCCAACGCCATCACCAGGGCCGCGATCAGCGGCCCTCTCAGGTTCCTTCTCACCCGTTACCCTCCGGTCAAGGGCTGATACGTCGGGTAGAAGCTAGGAGAACGACATACACGCGCAGCTATCGTCCGGCGATCGCGGCGCGATAGCGCAGGCGCGGACCGAGCGCCGCAGCGGGGTGGGGACGGGACAGGGGCCGCCCCGCTCGGGATGAGCGGGACGGCCTCCGGGTGACGACGGTGAGCGTCAGTAGCGGTTGAGGTTCGCGTACGGGCTGATCACGATGCGCGGCGACAGCGCCGGGTTCAGCCAGCGCAGAATTGCCACCAGGTTGGTGTGCGAGACGGCCACGCACCCGGCGGTGGCGTTGCCGCTGCTGGTGCTGAACTCGTGCAGGAAGATCCCGCTGCCCGCGTTCGGCACCGGTGTCGGCACGTTGGGCGCCATGTTGTACGTGATCACGGCGAAGTGCGTGTACGCCGGCACCTCCTGCCACAGCGCCTCGCTGTATCCGCCGGGATTGGTGGCGCTGTGCTGGAAGGAGTTGTAGAGCGAGGATGCCGGGTTCTCGTTCCACCAGTCACCGCTGACCAGCCGGTGGTACGGGTACCGGACTCCAGGGTTGGCGGCGTTGCCGTACATGGTGGGCCCGATCGAGTAGACCCCGGTCGGCGTGGTGGCCACGCCCTCCGTGTGGTTGTCGCTGAATCCCTTCGACCCGATGCGAGCTGGCACCGGCGCGGAGACCGGCCACCAGCGGCCCCGCTCCTTCGCGTACGTCTCGAGGGTCGCGTAGGTGGTGGAGTAACTACTCCCGCCGACGATGATGACCTGTTGGGTCTGCGACGGCAGGGTCTTCAGCTGCGCAGCCCTGTTGCTGGGCGGCGTCACGTTCCCCCGCTTGTTCGTCGAGGACGCCACGCCGGTCGCCGTCCACCAGGTGCTGTCCCGCGTCCCCGCGGCGGCTGCGGCTGTCGAACCGACGAGGGCCGGAGCCGCCACGCCAGCGGCGGCGCCGAGCACGAATGTTCTCCGCTTCATATCGAACATAGTGACATACGAAGAATGTTCATGATGTCCCCTTAAGCCTGAGTTCCTGTCCAGCAGAGGCCCGGGACCGCTGTGCGGGTCAGAGGCGGGTCCGCAACTCCCCGGCCCTGGCCCCACCGTCCGGTGTGGTAGCGGACATCGCCGTGGTGAAGGCGCTGCGCGGCCCGCTGGAGGATCAGCTGACCTCGGCGCTCCAGGCAGCCACCGAACGGATCCGCGCCGGCTACGCCGGCGAGCCGGTCGAACAGGTCTGCCAACGGCTGCTCGACGAGACGCGAGCCGGCCTGCACCCGGACATCGCGGCCGGCTTCAACCCGGACATGGACGAGTTCTGCCGGGTCGCCGTGGCGATCGTCCGCGGCACCGCCGTCTGACCACCGTCGTCCGGGAACATGCACGCGTCCTGCCAGCCAGAACGGCGAGTACACGGGCTCGCGTTCGGGCGCATACGCGTCGGGTTACGCCGCGCGCAGCTCCTCATGCGAAGTGTCCGGCCGCAGCCGGCGTCGTCAGGTCGACAGCAGTGGTTGATCTCGTAGCGTGGCGCGGTAGCCGGTGACGTAGGCCCGCCGCTCCGCCTGCGCCAACAGTTCGTCCAGCTCGGACGGGGACAGTTCGAGATCTGCTACGACGGCGGCCAGCGCCAGCATCTTGACCGCCTCCAGCACCCTGCCGTCGATCTGATCCAACGAGACCTTCTCACCCACCCCCCATCTCAGCGTCAGCTCCACCTGCTCCGGCGTGCAGATGCGCTTCGCGCTCTTGTAGGTCCAGAAGAACCGGAGGGTGAACTTCCTGATCTGATGCAGCGAGGGCTGCTCGCCGAATTTTTCTCGCAGTGCTCCCGCAAATGCCTCATCGATGACCCCGCCCGCATCGCACCATCTCGTCGCAATGAGGCTGGCGCGCAGTTCGTCCCGCTCCGCCTTCTGATTCTGCACAGATGCCCGCAGGAAAGCGCCTATCAGCGTCGCCGGGCCGGTCATCACCATGGTTCTTCGCTTCTCCACCATCGAACATCCCAATGGCGCGCCGGTGAACCCCGAGCCTGTGTGGGACAGGAACTCCATGGAAGTCGACTCACGTTACCGTAGCTCGGACCGGGGCTGACCTGCCTGTCGTGGTGAATAACACGAGCCCGGTCCGGGGTTGGCGGCCGGCGTTCGGGCTACTGTGCCGTGGCTTCGCGTCGGGTGCGCCACATGTCGGTGAGCGTGATACCGACGAGGACGCCCATGGTGACGACGGTGACGAAGATCGGGGCCAGCGCGCTCAGCACCGGAGTCAGGACGACCAGCAGGGCCAGCCAGCCCAGCCGGGACCGGGAGAGCAGGCGGAGGAGCACGTACTCGGAGCCCATCCGCCCGAGCACGAAGAGCACCGGTCCCCCGACGAGAAGGACGAGCCAGGTCGCCGGGGTGGTTCCGAGGGGTTGGTGGATGACCAGCTCCACCCCGGCCGACGTGGCGATCACCCCGGTGACCAGAACCGCGTAGACGTACGACGCGAGGCGCGCCGCACCTCGCGGATTGCGGTGTGCCGATCGGTCGACGAACTTGTCGGTCTGCAGCACGTAGATCTGCCAGAAGAGCAGGGCGATGGCGATCGCCGCGAGGAAGGCGACTGTCCGGGCGGGAGAGTATTCCACGCCGCCGAATTGCAGTGTGGCCATCAACCCCAGCTCGCCGAGGACCAGGATGGCGATCTGCTGGTACCGCTCGCCGAAGTGGACGCTCAGCTGGTCGTACTGGTCGAGTGGCACCCGCCCCCGCAGGGGCGTTGGGTAGCGCAGCGCGGCGGCCAGGTAGTCAATGACGAGCGCACCGGCCCAGAGCGGAGCGCGCCAGGCCGGATCGACGAACCCGCCCACGAGCCAGAGCGAGCCGGAGACGCAGAACCAGAAGAGGAACCGCTGGGCCCGGGCGTGCGCGGAGCGCCGACGCAGCGCGGCGACGAGCAGGATCCCACGTACGAGGTGCAGGCCGACGTACGCGCCGGCGAAGAGCAGACCACGATCGCCATAGGCACCCGGTACGGCGCAGGCCATCAGCACCACGCCGAAGACCGTGCTGGCTATCACGATCTGGATCACCCGTAGCCGGGGATCGTAGAACTCGGTGGCGAGCGCGGTGACCGACCACGTCCACCAGGCGGCCAGCAGCAGGATGAGGCTCTGCCCCAATCCACCCCAGCTCGGGTCCGCGGCGAACCGCATCGACAACTGCGCGAACATGGCGACGTAGAAGACGTCGAAGAAGAGCTCCAGCAGCGTCGCCCGTTTGAACGACCTGGGGTCACGTCGTACCCCGGAGGCCTCCGTGCTCGTCATCGATCAGCCGCCCCGCTGCCTCCGCTGACCTGTTCACGTCGAGGTCGTCGCGTTTCCCGAGGTGAGGCCCGCTCACCTGGCGGCCGCAGACTCGCGGCTCATCGCGACCAACGACGGGACTCTCGTCGAGTTACCGTCGCCTCGATCCGCCGCGACGACGACGCGCACGGTCACGGCGGCTGGTCGACAACTTGTGCAGCCGAGCCACGAGGGGCGTCAGTAGCGGCCGAGGTTCGGGAAGGGGCTGAGCACGATGCGCGGGGAGAGCGCCGGGTTCAGCCAGCGCAGCACGGTGACCAGATGGGTGTGCGAGACGGCCACGCATCCGGCGGTGGCGTTGCCGCCGCTGCGGCTGAACTCGTGCAGGAAGATCCCGCTGCCCGCGTACGGCACCGGCGTCGGCACGTTGGGCGCCATGTTGTACGTGATCACGGCGAAGTGGGTGTACGCGGGCACCTCCTGCCACAGCGCCTCACTGTTCCCTCCCGGGTTGGTGGCGGTTTGCTGGAAGGTGTTGTAGCGCGGGGAGGTCGGGTTCTCGTTCCACCAGTCGCCGCTGAACAGCCGGTGGTACGGGTAGCGGACGCCGGGGTTCGCGGCGATGCCGACATGGTGGGGCCGATCGAGTAGACCCCGGTCGGCGTGGTCGGCACGCCCTCGGTGTGGTTGTCGCTGAACCCCTTCGACCCGATCCTGGCCGGTGTCGGGGCAAGGCGGGCCACCAGCGACCCCGCACCTTCGCGTACGCCTCCAGGTCGCGTAGGTGTCGGCTTGACATCCCTCCGCCCTAGAGGACGGAGATTCCCTCCACGCTGCGCGTGGTCCGCGCGGCGTCTGGGTGGGTTACCGCTTCGCTGCGCGGTGCCGCCATCGCTGGTGGTCTGACCTGCGCTCCACGGTCGTTGAGGTCCGCCTGTCCAGCGGCCCTGATGTTCTTGGCGGCGTTGACGTCGCGGTCGTGGTGACTGCCGCACGGGCAGTCCCACGCTCGGACGTTGAGCGCCATCTTCTCGCCGATCCGTCCGCAGTCGGAACACGTGCGGGTGGACGGTAAGAACCGGTCCACCCGGGCGAATGTGCGGCCGTACCGCGCGGCCTTGTACTCCAACATGCCTGTGAACGACGCCCATCCGGCGTCGTGCACGGACTTGGCCAGCCGGGTCCGGCCGAGACCGGTCACGCACAGATCCTCGACATAGATCGCTTGGTTCTCGCGAACGATGGTCGTGGACAGTTTGTGCTGCCAGTCGCGCCGGGTGTCGGCCACCCGCGCGTGGGCGCGGGCGACCTTGACGACGGCCTTCTTGCGCCTGTTCGAGCCCTTCTGCTTGCGGGAGAGGGCCTGTTGCAGCCGCTTGAGCTTGCGCGCCGCGCGGCGCAGGAACTTCGGCGCGGCCACTTTCGTGCCGTCCGAGAGCACCGCGAAGTGCGTCAGCCCCAGGTCGATGCCCACCTCGGACTCGACCGGCGGCAACGTCTCGTCCTCGGCGGTCTGCACGACGAACGAGGCGAAGTACCGCCCCGCCGCGTCCTTGATGATCGCCACCGACGACGGGTCCGATGGCAAAGATCGCGACCAGCGCACATCCAAGTCGCCGATCTTCGGCAGTCGCAGGCGGCCATTGTCGAGAACTGTGAACCGGGAGTTCTTGGTGAACCGGATGGCCTGCCGGTTGTCCTTGCGGGACCGGAACCGAGGCGCGGCGACCTTGCGGCCCTTGCGCTTGCCCGACATCGAGGCGAAGAAGTTGCGGTACGCGGTGTTCAGGTCCGCGAGTGCCTGCTGCAACACCACGGCCGACACCTCGGAAAGCCACGCCCGCTGCGGAGTCAGCTTGGCCTGTGTGATGAGCCGCTTGGACAACTCGGCGTCCGACACGTACTTCTCGCCTGCCTCGCGTGCCTGCTGACGCAGACGCAGCCCATCGTTGAACACCACCCGCGCACACCCGAACGCCCGAGCCAAGCCGATCTGCTGGCCGGGCGTCGGATACACGCGGAAGTTGTACCGAAGCTGCACGAGAAGCACCGTACATGTTGCTTTAAGGCGTGTTTCAGAAGTCGTGGTGGTCGATGAAGGTCCCGGCGTGGCGGTGATCGACAACTGAAGAGGCCTCCGGTATCTGGTTCTGCGACCAAGCAAGAACTTCATACCGGAGACCTCGTGGCC